>NZ_JBLLNT010000001.1:0-132018 GCF_048059015.1 Thalassospira sp.
CCACCATGCCCCACACCAGCACCAAGCTGCGCAATCGCTTCGTAGGTGAGCGGCGTATCGAACTCGTCGGGAGACAAGTACGCCCCGAGCGGTCCGCCGATCTGTACGGTCTTTACCGGCCGACCCGACTGGGTGCCACCGACACGATCGATAAGGTCACGGATCGTTATGCCAAATGGAAATTCAAACAAGCCACCACGAGCGACATTCCCACTGATTTGGAAAGGCATCGTGCCGGTTGATGGGCCCACGCCAAACTCGGCATAAGCTTCGCCCCCATGCTGAACGATCCAAGGGACAGAGGCCAACGTAATGACGTTGTGAACAAGCGTGGGTTGTCCGTAGAGCCCCGCGATCGCAGGAATGGGAGGTTTTGCGCGAACTTCGCCGCGCTTTCCTTCAAGGCTTTCCAGTAAAGAAGACTCTTCACCACAGATGTATGCACCTGCACCAATAAAGAGATCGATGTCGAACGGCGTATTGTGACCAATTACCGAATTCGCCCGCGCGTTGTCTAAGGCGCGCTCTAGCACGGCAGCAGCGACTGGGTATTCTGAGCGTAAATAGATTACGCCACGGCTTGCGCCGGTCGCCTGACCGGCAATGATCATCCCTTCTATCAGACGGTATGGGTCACCTTCCATTAGCATCCTGTCAGCGAAGGTGCCAGAGTCGCCTTCGTCGGCGTTGCATACAATCCACTTCTGATCCCCTGGAGTGTTAGCGACGGTGGACCATTTGATGTGTGCTGGAAAACCTGCACCACCGCGCCCACGCAGGCCAGATAGCTCGATTTCTTTGATGATGTCCTGTGGTGAGAAGCGAGTAGGTTGGAATCCGCCTTGCGAGCGATATTGATCTAGGGACAGTGGGTCAATTAGTCCGCTGTTGGAGAATACGAGTCGAGTCTGATCCCCGATGAGTTGATCCACGAGATCCAAAGGTTCAAGTCCCGCAAATGCTGAATCACCGGTATTTATCGCCTCTGTGGTCACGTTTGCATATAACAATCGCTCACCGAGCAGGGTTTCGATTTCTATGCATGGTTCGGCCCAAGACAATCCGCGTGAACCAGTGCGTACAACCTCGACGTCTCGAGCTTCGAGTGCATCTACGATGTCATTCGCACCCAAGGCAATTGCGATTGAATCCATAGAAACGTAGGCGCGAGATACTTCCGTCATTGCTCAAGCCTTTCGAGGATAGAATTCGCGTCTGAGCAATGTGCCACCAGTTCGTCGTTAATCATGGCGACCGGACCCCGAGGACACAGTCCGAGGCAGACCACAGGTTCGTGTTCGACATAGTCGGGGCCTTTTGATTGGTTGAGCGCCTGGCTTTTCGCCATAAAATCGGCCGTTAAGCCACGACTTCCGACGGATTGGCAAGCTTCGCCCTGACAGATACGGACTATGTGTTTGGCTGGCGGACTTGTGCGTAGGTCTGCTTAGAAACTGACGATGCCGCGCACCTCTGCGCGGCTAAGGTTAAATACGTTCGCCACGTTAGAGATGTGGTTGTCGTTGATGAACCCAAATTGAGCAACGATGGCTCGTAGAGCACGGATAGGACCGCCGATCGTATCCTGATAGATCAGCGCAAGGTCATTCGCAGAAACGTCTTCATCGGATTCGATCAGCGTGCTCATCTGCTTATCCCCTAGTTTACATCTACGATGCAGTGGCCAGCTTAGGCTCGGTTTGAACGTCCGAGACATCCGGCAGCCCCGGTCCCCCAGCGGAGGTAGGGTTAAGGCGAACATGCCTTGCTTTGATCATCTTGCTGGTTTCTCTCGAACCATCATGACTCCAGCCCGGTGGTTTGAACATATAGTTCAACCGCTGTCGCAATGAAAGACCCGGTCTGACTACGTCTTTTGCGATACTTGCCCATTCATGAAAGGCAACGCGAACCACATTGAATGTGTGTAGGTTTTTAACAATGCCATATCGACAAGGTTCGTTATCATCTTCCGGAACGAATGTGCCGAAGAGCTTGTCCCAAATGATGAATGTACCCGCATAGTTTGCATCAAGGTACTTGGGATTGGTGGCATGATGAACTCGATGGTGGCTAGGTGTGTTCATGATGGCTTCGTACCAGCGGGGCAATCGCTTGATTGTTTCGGTGTGAAGAAAAAACTGATAGACGAGATTAACTCCGGCACAAAACCCTAACAGCGCAGGATGAACGCCGATTAAAACAAGTGGTACATATAGCAAGATCAAGCCTGTCAACGCATATGTCCAAGTCTGGCGTAGCGCAACTGACGTATTGAAATGTTGGCTTGAGTGATGGACGACATGGCTTGCCCACGCCCATCGCACGGTATGCTCGATACGGTGTTTGATGTAGTAAATCAAATCATCAGCAACAAACACGATCGCCACGAGCAGCCAGCTAAATTCAAAATCGAATACCCGATACTGATAAAAGTACATTAGAACAAAGGCATATAAGACTCCTGAAAGTACACGCTCAGTACCAGCGACAAAGCTTGTGAAGAGATTAAGCCCTGTGTCGCGTATTTCGAATTTTGCATTGCCGTAGACTCGGCCAATAACAAGTTCGAGTAGCATTACGGCGATGAAGACGGGAACGGCTAGGTGGGTTGGTGCGAGTTCAGGCAGCTGATCCATTGGATGTCACCTCTAGTTGGTTGAATGCTGCATACCACCGATCTGCAATATCGCGTTCTAGCTTGATCTTCACAGTTGGCATAGTGAAGTCATCCATTGTGAGCTTCAGTCCCGTTTCACAGCGCGTGATGTGGCTGATGTCAGGTTGAAGCAGGCGCGTTGCCCACTTATCTCCTGTGACAACGACAAAGCCCATTGATTTGGCTTTGTCTTTCTTTAGCTCTAGTAACGCAACACGACCATCTGTGGAGACGGTTCCGAACACAGACTCGTGCTCTGGAAAATCGGTGATGAATCGTTCTGCGGCAAACGACCAATTCGGGATGGTCTCGGGGCGCCACCAACCGGCAAGCCCGACCGCGCCTACGATGGCAAGAATTCCGATTGGTCCCGCCCACTGCAAAACGATTTCGAGACTCACTGGGCGAGATCCTCAAGGATCATTGCGGCACACTTCTCACCGATCATGATTGAGGGTGCATTCGTATTGCCGGAAATGACCATCGGCATGATGGAGGCGTCTGCGACCCTTAGTCCTTCAAGGCCATGGACTTTCAAGCGTTCATCGACAACTGCCATGTCATCCTGTCCCATCTTGCATGTGCCTACAGGGTGATAGATGGTGTCCGCGCGATTACGAATGTCTTCGCGCAGAACATCGAGATCGTGCGAACCTGATTCGTAAAGCGGTTCTGCTAGCACCTTTTCAAATGCTGGGCCTTCCATGATCTGTTGTGCTTTCAAAACGCCGTTCAGCATCACTTCCATGTCACGATCGTCTGCCAGTATGGCCGGATCGATTTGTGGTGCAGTGAGTGGATTGGAGTCCGTGAGCGTCAAATTGCCTCGGCTTTTTGGCCGAAGTACACAGACGTGACAGGTATACCCTGGATAGCGATGAATTTTTCTGCCATGGCTATCCACGATTGATAGGGCAAAGTGTAGTTGTACGTCAGGCGAAGGTTCTGATCTGTCGGTGTAAAAGAAAGCACCAGACTCATTGAAGTTTGTTGTGAGCATCCCTCGTCTGCGCAATCGGTACTGCAACGTGTCCCACATGATCTTGATGCCCGATCTGGTATTCGCTCCGATCGCATGATGAGAAGTACTCTTGTATAAGAGCGTGTAGTCCGGGTGGTCATGCAGATTCTCGCCGACGCCGGCCAGCTCGTGTCGAACCTCGATACCGTGCGGGGTTAGTTTGTCGGGTGAACCGATGCCAGAGAGTAGTAACACTTGCGGGCTTTGTAAGGCACCCGCAGATACGATGACTTCACGGTTGGCTCGAATCGCTTTCCGTTGACCTTTGATCAGTGCTTGAATGCCGGTCGCACGTTTGCCTGCGATGGTTACTTTCTCAACGTAGGCTTCTTGTATGACGGTCAGGTTTTTGCGACCCAATGCGGGATCGAGATAGGCGTGTGCGGCTGTGCATCGTTCGCCATTTCTCTGCGTCAGTTCGTAATAGCCGACACCCTCCTGAGACCCCGAGTTGAAATCGTCATTACGGGGTATCTGTGCTTCTTCGGCTGCTCGAATAAAGATGTCGTTTAGAGGGTTTGGGCTCCTCACTGGTGAGACGGTGAGTGGACCGCCAACTCCGTGGTCCTCGGTCTCTCCGGCGACATGGTCTTCAGACTTTTTGAAGTAGGGAAACACATCTTTCCACGCCCAGCCCGTATTTCCTAAATCAGCCCAAGCGTCGTAGTCTTCAGGCACACCTCTGATGTAGATCATTCCATTGATCGAGGAAGAGCCTCCAAGTGCCTTACCCCTTGGTTGAAAGCCCTGCCGGCCATTAAGGCCTTTCTGTGGGGTGGTCTCGAAATTCCAGTTTTTAAAGCCACGAGAAATCGTTAGCGCAACATTGAAAGGAACAGTGATGAGGGGAGACGTGTGAGAATCACCTGCTTCAAGCAAACACACAGTGTGCTCACCTGATTCTGATAGGCGGCTCGCGATCGTACATCCAGCTGAGCCACCCCCGACAACAACGTAGTCGAAACTCAGCGCATTCGAAGGTGTCGTTTCCGCCATTGCATCACAGCCAATTTCCCCAGGATTGGCCATTGTTTGGCAGCCGTAGCGTGATTTGTATGATCGCTATGCCCAATAATTGACATATTCGCTCAAACCCCTTCGGAGCGCGGATGAGAGATGCGATATCACTAACTAGCGAGGCTGAGCGGATTTTGTCCGGCGCGGGCTTCTTCCAAGATCATCGCAGCGCATTTTTCTCCAATCATGATGGAAGGGGCGTTTGTATTACCTGAGATGACGATAGGCATGATCGATGCATCTGCGACTCGGAGACCATCTAGACCTTTAACCTTAAGCTGCTCGTCGACAACCGCCATGTCGTCTTGTCCCATCTTACAGGTACCAACTGGATGGTAGATTGTGTCCGCTCGATTGCGGATATCTTCAATAAGCTCATCGCGATCCTTCAATCCTGAGCCATATAAGGGCTCTCCACGGATCGAATCAAAGGCGGGGCCTTCCATGATTTGCTGCGCTTTCATCACTCCCTTGAGCATTGTCTCCATGTCATCGTCATGGGCGAGGATAGCGGGATCGATCTGAGGATGTGTTTGTGGATCAGAGTTCGTTAACGTCAGATTGCCTCGACTCTTAGGACGCAAGACGCATACATGGCAGGTATAGCCGTGGTAGCGATGAATTTTTCTACCGTGGCTATCAACGATGGAGATCGCGAAGTGAAGCTGAATATCCGGAGAGGGCTCAGATCGATCGGTATAGAAGAAGGCCCCAGACTCATTGAAGTTTGTGGTCAACATGCCACGCCTTCTGAGTTTGTACTGGATTGAATCCCACATGATTTTCAATCCGGATCGGGTATTCGCACCAATGGCGTCTGATGAACTTGTTTTGTAAAGAAGAGCGTAGTCCGGGTGATCGTGCAGATTTTCACCGACACCGGGGAGATTGTGAGCGACGGAAATACCGTGCGGGGTTAACTTATCCGGAGCACCAATACCTGAAAGTAGAAGAACCTGAGGGCTTTGAAGCGCGCCAGCGCAAACAATGACTTCTCGAGCGGCGTTTATACGCTGCGATTTGTTTCCTATGGAGGCCTGCACGCCTGTCGCTTTCTTGCCTTCCAAAATGACGCGTTCAACGTAGGCGTTTTGTAACACAGTAAGGTTCTTCCTTCCTTCGGCTGGGTCTAAGTACGCGCGTGCCGCGGAACATCGCTCACCGTTGCGTTGAGTGAGCTCATAGTAACCGGCGCCTTCTTGGGATCCAGTGTTGAAGTCAGTGTTTAGAGGAATCTGAGCCTCTTCCGCAGCTCGAATAAAAACATCGTTAAGAGGGTTGGGACTGCGTACAGGAGAAACCGTGAGCGGACCACCAACTCCGTGTATGTCGGTTTCTCCGGCAACGTGGTCTTCGGCTTTTTTGAAGTAGGGTAGAACCTCGTCATAGGACCACCCATTGTTTCCTAATGCAGCCCAGCTGTCATAGTCTTCTTTGACGCCGCGAATGTAGATCATTGCGTTAATTGAAGACGATCCACCAAGGGCTTTTCCTCGAGGTTGAAATCCTTTCCTGCCGTTTAATCCAACTTGTGGGGTCGTTTCGAAATTCCAGTTCTTAACGCCTCGGGAAACAGTAACTGCGAGATTAAAAGGGATTGTCACAAGTGGCGATTTGTGTGTGCCGCCAGCCTCCAACAAGCAAACATTGTATTGTCCCGACTCGGAGAGACGACTGGCTATAGTACAGCCTGCCGAACCACCCCCGACAATTACATAGTCGAAGTTATGTTCTGCGGATTTGGTAGAGTTGTCTGTTGCCATCGATCCCAAGGCCCAATTACCCAAATTGACCCTATTTTTTGGCATGGGTTGCTCCAATGACATGACATGCCAAGTCAATGATTGACATTTTCGTTCAGAATCTTTCGGTGTTTAGTGTTGCTCTCGTTCGGCTTTCCGCCATGCACCCGGTGCCATGCCTTCAATTCGGCGGAATGAGCGTACAAAGCTTGCCGCCTCTGAATAGCCTAGCTGGTCAGCTATTTCGTCGATGTTCCTTGGAGAACCGATCAACATAACGCGTGCCAATGAATGTAGCGTTTCGGCCCGTACTTCGCGAAATGTCGTGCCTTCCTCCTTGAGCCGTCGGCGCAAAGTGCTACCGGATATCTTGAGTGATCGAGCTACAGTGTCTTCAGATTGGTTCTTTTTTGGATCAATCAGAATTAGCTCACGCACCTGATTTGCAAATGTCGCCTCCCTTCGTGATTTTATTGCCTTCAGTTCTTCCTCCGATCGTTGACGATTCCATGGGTCCGCCAGCTTTAGTGGCTCTCTAAACAGAGGTCGCTCGAATGATATTTTGTATACCTCGGCACCGTACTCAATCTTAGTGTCGAAGAATGAATCGTAGAGATCTGAGTCTTGGGGCTTGGGAGTTCGAAGCTGGACTGACAAGGGGGCGATGTTTCGCCCTAATAACTCGGACACCCAGACTTTGAGTGAGGCGACGCCGCGAATCGAACAAAAATCTCGACATGATTCGGGAAGGGTGTGGGGTAGAACAAAAAACTCAACGACGTTACCCCGAGCTCCGGTTGTTACATCGCAAAGCCAAAGAGAAATCGAGTGAAACTTAGCTGCTATCTCGAGCGCTGAGCGAATATCGAAACTTGAGAGCATGGCATAGCCCAAAGTTCCGAGCGTGGTGATATGTAATCGACTGGCTGATTGGAGGGCGAGAGATAGAGGTGCATCGATTTCACGAAGGTTTTCGATAGCTCGCAACTCTTGCCAGACCTCAATTTCGGCCTGATGCGAGTAGACATTGTCCTCGTTGAGTTCCGTGTCAACAAGAATGGACTCAGGGCTGATGCGTTGGTCTTTGGCGACGTCTAACAGTATTCGTAGGGCTGCTGCATCCCGTTTAGCGTTCTTATCAAGCATAAGCGTTCTACATATTTGGTTACCCGAGCAATTTCCGTTCAATCGTTTTTAAGGGTTCGCATACTTTCAGTCTGATTTCTGAACTAGCGCAATGCTTACCAGTATTCAGCAGATGGGAAGGAATGTGAACGAAAATGTCAACAATAAGCTGAATTAATCATGTACGGATCCTCCTCGGAGGCAGAGGCTGTCGCGTCTTAAGAAACTATCGGAGAGACATCGTGAAAGCGGCCGTACTAAGAGAGCACAACACTCCAATTGAAATCGAAGATGTTGAGATATCAAAACCTGGACCTAGGGAAGTTCTTGTTCGTCCGGTGGCTGCTGGGGTTTGTCATACGGATTTACACTTTCTCGACGGATCCTGGCCCTTTCCTCTGCCAACGATCCTTGGTCATGAGAGTGCGGGTGTGGTGGAAGAGGTGGGTTCAGATGTTTCGTACGTAAAAAAGGGCGATCACGTAATTACCTGTCTGTCTGCTTTTTGCGGACATTGCAATCACTGTTTAACCGGGCACCTTTCTTTGTGCCAGAGTCCTGAAGTTGCGAGGGAGGCGGACGAAGCGCCTCGGCTATTTCAAGGTGATAAGCCAATTAATCAATATTTGAATCTATCGTCCTTTGCAGAATTAATGCTCGTGCATGAGCACGCGCTGGTAAAGGTGCGAGAAGACATGCCGATGGATCGTGCTGCGCTTATTGGTTGCTCTACAACGACAGGCATGGGTGCAGTTTTCCATACCGCTGGTGTTGAACCGGGTTCAACCGTAGCGGTTATCGGGTGTGGGGGCGTTGGCTTGGCTGCTGTTAATGGTGCTGCAATTGCCGGAGCAGGGATGATTATTGCGATCGACCGTTTGGACAATAAACTGGATATGGCGCGAAAGGTGGGTGCGACACACACGATCAACGCCAGCTCCAGCGACGCGGTGAAGGAAGTCATTGAGCTTACAAAAGGTGGCGTTGACTATAGTTTTGAAGCCATTGGACTACCTGTAACCGCAGCGCAAGCGTTCAAGATGCTGCGTATGGGAGGAACCGCAACGATAACCGGAATGCTCCCTGTTGGTTCCAAACTCGAGCTAGATGGTCCCGACCTATTGTGGGAACGGAAGCTGCAGGGCTGCATGATGGGATCTAATCGGTTTCGAATTGATATGCCTCGCTTTGTAGAGTTTTATTTAAATGGAAAGCTCCACCTGGACGACATGATTTCCCGGCACATAAAGCTAGAAGATGTTAACGAGGCTTTTGAGGCGATGAAGACCGGTGAAGAGGCACGGCAAGTCATCATGTTCGATTAAGAAAGCAAAGTTACTGTGAACGTATAGGTCAACTATTCAGCGAATATGTCCTGTTCGCGTCTCCCCTCCGACTGTTACCAATGTACTTTTGGAAATTAGGGAGGGTTGGACGTGATTGACCGGGATGAAGCAATAGCCATAGTCACCGCGGAAGGACGGCCTTGGGAAGTTCAAGAGGTCATGGTGCACGGCAAGCCAAGAAAGTGGTTTGTGAATGGACCACAAACCTTGCGAGAGCTTTACGAACAAAACCTAACCGACGGTGAATTCCTTGTATACGAAGATGAGCGATATACGTTCACAGAGGCCTATCAAAGGGCTTCGAGTCTAGCGCATCGTCTTAAAGCTGACTTTGATGTGAAGCCTGGAGACAGGGTCGCCATAGCGATGCGGAATTATCCTGAGTGGTCTCTTGCCTTTACTGCTATCACGTCTCTTGGCGCTATCGCTGTAGCCATCAATGCGTGGTGGGAAGCGGACGAGATTAAGTACGCTTTGGAGCATACCGGCATCTCTTTGGTTCTTGCCGACGAGGAGAGAATCGAGCGTATTCAGCGGATTTCTCCTTCGGTTTCTCTGCCAATCATTTCTGTTCGATGTCAAAACGACTACCCCGGTGTTGTGCCGATTACTGACTTGCTAAACGGGAACGAATCAATGCCTGAAGCAAGCATCGCCTCAGATGATGATGCCGTCATATTGTTTACGTCTGGATCGACAGGTTATCCAAAAGGGTCTGTCTCAACACACCGGAACATTATTGCGGCGCTCCTTTCGTGGGAAACAGACTATGCAGCGATAGCTGCGGCAAAAAAACGTGCGGGCGTACAGCCGGGTGCACCGGTCAAAAACCAAGGAACGCTTCTTGGGATGCCCCTATTTCACGTAAATGGCTTGTTGGCTGTGTTGCTGTCTTCCTACCGAACGCAGCGACGAGTTCTATGCATGTACAAATGGGACCCTGAAGTAGCTTGTGATGTGATCGAAAAAGAACAGGTGACCGTCGTTGTAGCGACACCTGCGATGACAGGAGACCTCACGGATAAGGCGCGTGAGCTAGGGCGGGATTTGGCGAGTTTAAGATCCGTAGGCGGCGGCGGTGCGCCAAGGGCCACGTCTCAGGTCGAAGGTATCGATAAGCAGTTTAAAAACGCCACGCCGACCACCGGATGGGGTATGACCGAAACAAATTCAATCGGTACCGGTATTTATGCGGAAGACTATCTGGAACACCCCCAAAGTTCTGGGCGCGTTTCGGTTATGTTGGAAATTGCCGTGGTAGATACGGAGGACAATTTTCTCCCAGCAAACGAGCGCGGCGAACTGTTGGTCCGTGGCACATCTGTCATTCATGGCTATTGGAATCGACCAGACGCGAATGAAGACTCTTTCATGGGTGATTGGTTTAGAACGGGCGATGTGGCCTACATTGATGAAGATGGATATCTATTCATCGTGGATCGCATCAAGCAGTTAATCATCCGTGGTGGTGAAAACATCGGCTGCGGTGAAGTAGAAGATGCTTTACTCGATCATCCTGACGTCGTCGAAGTAAGCGTGTACGGAGTACCCGATGAACGCCTCGGTGAGAACGTCGGCGCGACTATCTTTTCGAAAAGTGTGTTGGAAGAAAGCGCGCTTCGCGAGTTCTTAGAAGCACGTTTAGCAAAGTTCAAGATCCCACACTATGTCAAAACCACAACGGATGCTTTGCCTCGAATTGCTTCGGGAAAAATAGACAAACGGGTACTTCGTCAAGCGCATCTCGATGAGCTTGGCATAGAAGCTTAAGAGGTGAGGCTCGTTGCTGATCGAAAATGTCAAGAATTGCTCTGAGTCGCCCTGTGAAAGGTTGCAGCTCAGCGTAAGAATTCGTTAACGCCTAACAACAGGGGATAAAGATGCCAGAACAGAGAGGTTATTACGGAAAGCCCAGAAAGTTTTACAGCTGGGGCTATGAAGGAGAAGAGATTACACCTGCCGAGGTCAAGAAGATGGCCGAACGTGTGGGCGAAAGACTGGGTATCGAAACCCCTGAAGTATTGTCTGACCCCACAATCGATGAACTCGAACTGCCAAAGTCGAGGATTAAGATTCCAGATTCTCTGTCGTACTTTGTAACAGGCGATAAGTGGGATCGTGTCATGCACACCTATGGCAAGAGCTTTAAGGACATGACACGAATCTACAATCGGGACTTTGAAAATCCCCCTGATGTGGTGGCTTATCCTGCAGATGAAAACGAAATTTCGTCGCTGTTTGACTGGTGTGGTGAGAATAACTACGCCGCCATCCCATTCGGCGGCGGATCGAGTGTGACCGATGGCTTCAGCCCGCCTGAGGATGGAGAGTACGCAGGATCTGTTTGTATTGACCTTGGGAATATGAACAAGGTTTTAGAAGTCGATCCTGTTTCTCGCACGGCGTTAATTCAAGCAGGCACGCTCGGCCCCTCATTAGAGGACCAGCTCAAGCCACATGGCTTGACTCTCCGACACATTCCTCAGTCGTGGGAATTTTCATCGTTGGGTGGGTGGATTGCTACTCGATCTTCGGGTCACTACGCGACCAATCTCACACACATTGATGACATGGTCGAAACTCTACGTGTTGTCACACCGTCAGGCACGGTGCAAAACCGTCGCTTGCCAGGCTCGGGTGCCGGTCCTGACCCTGATCGTTATTTCATTGGTTCAGAAGGCACATTGGGTATCATCACTGAGGCCTGGATGAAGCTGCAAGGACGGGTTGCGTTTAGAGCAAACGCGTCCATCGCGTTCGATACTTTCTATGGTGGTGCTGAGGCTATTCGTCAAATCACGCAAGCTGGTTTGTACCCAGCCAACTGCCGATACCTTGACGAACAAGATGCGCGATTCTATGGCGCAGGTGATGGTAAACATTCCATGCTGATGCTTGGCTTCGAATCAGCTGACCACTCCGTGGATGCATGGTTAGAGCGAGCAGTTGAAATCTGTCAGGACCATGGCGGTAAAGTGCAATCAAAGGCTGGATCCAAAGATAACGCACTGGAATCAAGCCGTAGTGGTGCTCAAGGTAACTGGCGAGATCAGTTCCGATATCTGCCTCGTCTTATGCATACCCGTGCAGCGATGGGGATTGTTAGCTTCACGTTTGAAACTGCATACACCTGGGATAAGTTTGAGGCAGTCGATACTGAAATCCTTAAGCGCATGCGGCAAGCTCAGAAGGACATCACGGGTGGCGGTGTAGTATGTCGACGATTCTCATTCTTGTATCCTGATGGTCCTGCCCCTTACTATTCTGTAGTAGCACCCTCCACACTTGATCGAAGCTTGGAAGACTATCAAGCGCTTTCAGATGTGGCTTCAGATGCTATCTCAGAGCTTGGTGCAACCATTACTCACCACCATGCTGTAGGCAGGAGCTTCCGACCTTGGTTTGATAAGGAAGTTGATCCGATTGTTCGGAATATGATGGCAGCAGCTAAAAATGAGGTAGATCCTAACTGGATCATGAATCCCGGTTTGCTGTTGGATCGACCCGCGCACTTCAAGATCGTTGGCTAGCTAGAAAAGGTCTCCTGCCGTGATTGATCTCTACTTCTGGCCAACACCCAATGGATACAAAGCGTCCATTATGTTGGCCGAAGTAGGCCTGCTAGGGAATGTGGTGCCTGTAGACATCACGGCGGGAGATCAATTCAAACCGGAGTACCTAGCGATTAGCCCCAACAATAAAGTACCGGCGATCGTTGATCATGAAGGGCCCGGTGGCGAGCCTATCGCGATGTTTGAGTCTGGTGCCATCCTCATCTATTTGGCGGAAAAAACTGGCCAACTATTGTCGCAGGATCCCGTCGTTCGACTCGAAACGCTGCAGTGGCTGATGTTTCAAATGGGTGGACTGGGTCCGATGCTAGGGCAGGCACATCACTTCAGGGAATACGCACCAGAGCCAATTGACTATGCAATTCAGCGATACACTGACGAGGCTGCGCGTCTTTATCAAGTACTTGATAAGCGACTTGAGACGGTCGAGTACTTGGCGGGCGAATACTCGATAGCTGACGTGGCTACGTTTCCCTGGATTCGAACTAGGAAGCTACATGGTCAAGACTTAGCTGAATATCCAAACGTTAATCGTTGGTATCAGGTAATCAAGGTGCGTCCGGCAGTATCCGAAGGCTTGTCGGTTCTCGCTGAGAGCAAGCAGTGGAAAGCTCAGCCGGGCACACCCGAATGGGAATCCATGTTTTCTAGCGGCAAGCAATGATAGAGCGGGCATCGGATGAAACTTTCCCCAACAGATGCTGCGTTTATCTACATGGAGACTGCCAGTACTCCACAACATCTCGCTAACGTATGTGTAGTGGATGGTCATTTCACTGCAGAAGATATGCGCCTTCGACTAGAACGGCGGGCACACTTACTTCCTGCATTTAGACGCAAGCTGCTTTTTGTACCCTTCAACATGGATCATCCTCGATGGGTGGACGATCCTGACTTCGATTATGCGAATCATATTCGTGAGCATAGATTACCTGAAGGTAGTTCTCTCCAGGATGCGCTGGATTTTGCGACTGAACTCAACGAACCACTCCTAGATCGGGCTCGGCCTTTATGGCGGATTGAAGTCATACACGGGCTCAAAGATGTGACTATCTTGCTCCACTCTGCGCACCACTGCTTGCTCGATGGTGCTTCCGCAGTGGAAATCGCTATGACGTTATTCGATTTCTCGGCTGAACCGGCGGATATTCCTGACGCACAAGTTCTTGAGGTTGAGGATGCCCCCAGTGCTGCCCAGCTCTTGAGCGAAAGCATGGCCGCATACTACAAAGTATGGTCCGAACCACCTCAACTTCCAGATTCTGACACGCAAGCTGAGCTGACCAAAGCCAGTCAGATAATGTCGGAGTTTGTCTCCAAACCGGCAATAACGCCTTCATTTAACATGACGCCAGTCGGTCCAAAGAGAAAACTCCGTTTTGCTGAATTCGAGTTTTCGGATATCAGAAAACTCCGGGAACTGGGTGGAACTGTTAACGATATTGCGCTGGCTATCGTGACAGAAGCAGTCGCGCGTTATTTGAAGTCGATTGATGAGCAGGTGGATGGACAACACTTTAGATTAATGTGCCCAGTCAATGTTCGTACCGAAGATGAAAAAGGAAGTTTGGGGAATCGTATCTCTGCCCTCTATCCGTATCTTCCAGCGTCTCCGATGGGCGCATTAAAACGGCTTGATACGGTAATCGCCGAGATGCTGAATCAAAAAGATAATGGTAACGCCCAGGCGCTCGCGCTGGTCGGTGAGATGATGGGTGGCCTTTCTCCGGTGGCCTTTGCGGCATCACAGCTTGTTGGAACTCAGTTTGATTGGTCTTCATTTGCAGCTGCAAATCCGTCTCCAGTGCAGCAGCCGGTAACAGGATTCCAGCAACCGAATTTTGGTATTAACTTTGTTTGTACAAACGTGCCTGGTGTCCAAGTACCTCAGTTCGTTGAGGGGTGTGAAATCCGTCAGCAAGTACCTTTAATGGTATTGAGCGGAAATCTGGGATTGGCGGTCACTGTTACTACATACAATCAGAGTTTGTATATTGGGTACAACTACGACCCGAGAATAGTCGCTAATGGAGAATCGTTAGTAGAGCATACATATGAGGTAGCCGATGAGTTACGCGAGGCTCTCAAAGAAGACGAAATGTTCGGAACGTGACGAGGAGAATCATGTGAGCAGTGTTGGTCTTTCCGAAGGGTTGAAAGGAGATATAGCCGAAGCGATCCGTGCGCATTCTCCGATTCCTGAGATAAACATCCAACTCGATCTAGCCGAAGCCTATCGAGTACAACATGAGATCACAGCTTTGCGTTCACCCGAGGGAACCGATGGCATCAAAGCTGGCGTGACGGCTAAAGCTGCACAAGGATATTTTGGACTTGAGCACGCGCTGATTGCGAGCTTATATGCCAGCTCTCAGCATGATGCCGCTGCCAGTCTTCCGTATGTTCCCGGTCGAAAGTTGGAGTGCGAGTTGGCAGTCATTGTGGATGAGCATGGCACACCTAAAGCCATTGCGCCTGCGATTGAGATTGTCCTTGTTCAGTTCGCGCGGGCAGAAGACATGTCGGCTAGTAATCTTGTAGTTACAAATTTGGGTGCGGATAAGTTCATTGTTGGTGACTTTTTAAACTGGGCGCCTTCATATGAAGATGCAAGTGCGCACCTGTCGCTTAACGGTGAAACAGTCAACACCGCAGCAATGACTGATGCTATTGGTGGGCCTGAGAAGTCCGTGCCTTGGATGTGGAATGAAGCTTTGTCTCGTGGATTCGAGACGAGTGGAGATACTCTCCTACTCACTGGTGCTTGCGGTACGGTTGTGCCTGGGGAGCGTGGGTTTTACAAAGCGGATTTTGGGGCTTTGGGCAATATTGAATTCGAGATTGACTGAGCCGAAATTGGCACAGTTTGTTTAGTTAACGAGAGGTTAGACGTAAAATGAACAACACCAACAAATTCTATATCGATGGCGAATGGGTGGCCCCTTCAGGCTCAGAGACGTTGGACGTCATCAATCCCGCCACTGAAGAGCCGATTGCTCAGATTGCAATGGGGACCAAGGCAGATGTTGATAGGGCCGTTTCTGCCGCGAAGGACGCGTTCAAGTCTTTTTCACAAACAACAGTGGAAGAGCGATCCGACATTCTGAGTAGGATTATCGAGTGCTACAAGGCTCGTATGGGCGACATTGCAGGGATTGTTTCACAAGAGATGGGCGCGCCGATAGGACTTGCCAACGCAGCTCAAGCACCGTCCGGTCTAGGGCATCTAATGCATGCGCTTAGCGCGCTTAAGAACTTCACATGGGAAGAAGATTCTGGGTCTGCCAAGATCGTCCGCGAACCCATTGGGGTATGTGGCCTCATCACGCCATGGAACTGGCCGCTCAATCAGATTGCCGCCAAGGTGGGCCCAGCGATCGCTGCGGGTTGCACCATGGTGCTAAAGCCTTCTGAGATAGCGCCACTAAACGCCATTTTATTTACTGAGGTTCTACACGAAGCCGGTGTTCCGGCTGGAGTATTTAACCTTGTTCATGGAGACGGCCCCAACGTTGGTGTTGCGATGTCCTCCCATCCGGACATCGACATGATGTCGTTTACGGGATCTACGCGTGCAGGCATATCCGTGGCACAAGAATCGGCGGTGACCGTAAAACGTATCGCGCAGGAGCTCGGTGGTAAGTCGCCTAATGTGATTCTTGATGATGCTTCCTTTCCAGAAGTGATCGCACGCGACACGTTTGGCATCTGCATGAATACAGGACAATCGTGTAACGCGCCTACGCGCATGCTTGTTCCCGCAAATCGGATGGAAGAAGCCGCAGCGATCGCGAAGGCGACGGCTGAACAAATCAAAGTGGGAGATCCAGGCGATAAAGAAACGCAGATTGGGCCCCTGGTCTCTGAGACTCAATTTGAAAAAGTTCAGGCGCTCATTCAAAAGGGGATCGATGAAGGGGCCACCCTTCAAACGGGTGGGGTAGGTCGCCCAGATGGTTTAAATCGAGGTTACTTCGTAAAACCAACCATCTTCTCGGATGTGAGTAACGACATGACGATTGCTCAAGAAGAAATCTTCGGTCCTGTACTGTCGCTCATTCCTTATGGTGATGAAGATGACGCCGTGGAGATTGCCAACGATACGGTGTATGGGCTTGCCGCGTATGTTTCTAGTGGCGACCTCGAGCATGCGGCTGAAGTTGGGCGAAAGATTCGAGCAGGCAATGTCCATCTGAACGGTGCTGGCGTTGATCCGGGTGCACCATTTGGCGGATACAAACAATCCGGTAATGGTCGCGAGTTCGGGAAGTGGGGCTTGGAAGAGTTTTTGGAAACGAAAGCCTTGCTGGGTTACAACGTTGCGTCTTAACTCGCGTATAGGAGCTGATGATGTTTAGTCCTGCTTTGACACAACTTGTCGTGAACGACATTGATACGTCGATTGATTACTACGAGTCCGTTCTCGGGTTTGAGACGACGCTTCGCCACGAGACGTCGTTTGCAAGCTTGTCCCGGGATAAGACTGAGATACATCTGGTGGCCGGAGAAGAAAAGCATCCAGTTTCACACATGGAATTAGAAGGCGAACGGATCAGCGCATATATCTGGGTGAGTGATTTTGATGCGCTGTATAAGGAATATGAAGCGGCAGGTGCGGACTTTGTTTATCCGCCAACAGAGCACGTTTGGGGTGCTGTCGATTTTTGCGTTAAAGACAGGGACGGATATCGAATCTGTTTTGCACGCGCCGCGCTTTCGTGACGGAACAGTCTAGCGTCCCATTTCACACGAAAGCTTCGTATGGCTTTGGTGCGGTTGCGTATGGCATCAAGAATAATGGTTTCGACTATTTCTTCCTGTTGTTTTATAGCCAAGTCTTGGGATATGACGCTGCCATTGTTGGCGCCGCGCTGACAACCGCGCTGGTATTCGATGCGTTGTCTGATCCGTTGGTTGGCTACTTCTCGGATAACCTGCACTCCCGCTGGGGGAGGCGTCATCCGTTTATGTATTTCGCTGCGGTGCCAGTGTCCGTTTCCTATTTCTTTATTTGGAATCCGCCCGCCGAGCTTGACGGTGCGCTCGCGTTTGTCTACATCGCCTCCCTCGCAGTGTTCGTTCGCCTTCTCATCACCATGTATGAGGTGCCTAGTTCTGCACTTGTGGCAGAGATGACGGATGATTACGACGACCGAACGAGCATGCTGAGTTATCGGTACTTCTTCGGTTGGGCCGGTGGTGCGTTGATGGGCTCGTTTGCGCTTGCATTTCTATTGGTGCCAACAGAAGAAATTGCCAATGGCATGTTCAACGTCGATGGCTTCAATCGTATGGGGTTGGTCGCGTCGCTCTTTATGTTTCTTGCCATCATGATTTCGGCGTTGGGTACGCATAGCTTCATTCCTCGGCTGAAACAGCCGCCGACGAAAACACCGTTCACCTTGAAGCGGGTGTATGGAGATCTTTTTCAGACGTTAGCCACGAGATCCTTTCTGGCGCTTTTCCTATCCGCGTTGTTTGGATCAGTCGCCACAGGCGTTAGCGCTGGGTTGAATTTCTACATCAACTCCTATTTCTGGGAATTTTCGAATCAACAAATCAGCCTGCTCTCGATCTCATTGGTCGTGTCGGCTGGTTTAGGCGCGATGATCGCGCCATTGGTTTCTCGGCGACTTGGGAAGAAAAAGGGCGCTATCGTTGTGGGCATATTGGCGTTCACTGTGGCGCCACTTGCTGTCGTGCTCCGCTTGCTTGGGATCATGCCTGAGAATGGTAGTGACTCGCTATTCCCAATCATTCTGACCATTACGATTTTTGATTGGGGTTTGATTATTGGCTTTCAAACACTGATGGCTGCCATGATTGCCGATCTGGTTGAAGACTCAGAACGGCAAACAAAGCGACGGTCTGAAGGTGTCTTTTTTTCAGCGATCACGTTTACGCGAAAGCTTGTGCAGGGCGTGGGCATCGTGACAGCGACGATTATTCTCTCAATCGCTCAGTTCCCCGCAGGTGTGATGCCCGGTAACGTGCCAGAGGAATCTTTGTTTACCTTAGGCGCGTTGTATGCACCCACGTTATTCACTTTGTGGATGGTCATGATTTGGTGTTTGGGCTTTTACAAGATCGATCGCGAAGTACATGAAGAAAACTTACGAGCGATTCGAGAAGAACAGAATAGTCGTTCTGCTCCAACGTAGTGGTTGCGTTCGATAGTGGAAAAAATGGCGTTACTCTGATTGGTCTACCGGGCTCTGGAAAGTCCACGGTTGGCGTCCAGCTTGCCAAGGTACTGGCGCGGCCGTTCGTAGACACCGACATTGAGCTGCAGACGAGCATTGGATGTTCACTTCAGACGTACCTAAGCGAACGTGGGATCGATGCTTTACGTCAAGCTGAGGCAGATTGCATACAGCAGCTAACTCTATGTGGGCAAGTCATTGCCACTGGTGGATCCGCTGTATATGACGACGACGCCATGAAGTACCTGTCGAACTCTAGTGCCATCGTGTTTCTCGAAATCGACTATGAAACTATGCTCGAAAGACTTGGTGACTTCTCACAGCGCGGTATTGCAGCGGATCTGAGTTCTGGTTTGATGCCGATGTTTGAAGAAAGGCGAGCGCTCTACTTGCGCTATGGAACATTCTCCGTGGATGCGATGCGTTCCGTTAGCGACGTTGTTAATCAGATTACGAACGAGCTGACTATCAGTAACAGATGAGGAGATTACATTGAACCTAGAAGCCGTGAAAGTCGGCCAAAACGTACCGGAAGACATCAACGTTGTCATAGAGGTCCCGGTGGGTGGTGAACCGATTAAGTATGAGATGGATAAGGCATCAGGCGCGCTCTTTGTTGACCGCTTCCTCTATACGTCGATGCGATACCCGGGTAACTATGGTTTTGTCCCACATACTCTTTCAGACGACGGCGACCCTATTGATGTTCTGGTGGCAAGCACTCGAGCCATCACCCCTGGAGCGGTAATTAACTGTCGACCAATCGGTGTGTTAATCATGAAGGATGAAGCAGGACAAGATGAAAAAATCATTTCCGTACCGTCAGCTGCTTTGACTCGCCGCTATGAAGATGTGAAAGAAGTGAGTGACTTACCGCAGATTACCCTTGATCAAATAGCCCACTTTTTTGAGCACTACAAAGACCTCGAAGGGGAAAAATGGGTGCAGATTGATAGATGGGGCGATTCGAGCGAGGCAAAGCACATGATCGAGACGGCAGTCCATAATGCCTCATAGGTTCCGAGAAGCGTGGTGCTGCCGGGCAGTTACTAATGTGCCGTTGGGACCTCGGTTGTACGAAACGAGTTTGGGGTTCGCCCTGTCCATCGGTTGAAACTTTTGCGGAAACTCGCCGCGTCGCAAAATCCTAACAGTTCGGCAATATCAGCGACCGGTAGCGTCGTACGTATTAGATACTCGGTCGCCACTTTAAGACGCACTTCGTCGAGTACGTCTTGATAGCGCAAACCCTCATCGAGTAGGCGTCGCCGCAACGTACTTTCGCTCATTGATAAGCGGGCTGCCATGTGGGCAAGCTTTGGATAAGCACTGCCTGCCGCTAGCAATTCGTCTTGTACGCGGGCAGAGGTGATGCCTTTGGCTCGAGATTGGTGCATCACACGGTCACACTCGCGTTTGAAAATCTGCTTAGCGATTGGGTCGGCTGTTTGCACCGGGATTTCAAGGCCGATTCGCGGGAAGATCAGCGCGGTGCGTTCGGCGTTGCATTCTATGTTTTGGAAGGTTGCCGCCAGTGCATCATCATCTTCAGAAGGGGGGTGGTTGATGGCAAACGTTTCTACAGTGGGAACATCGCCGATCAGAAACCGCCGCGTCACAATGATGGTGGTGAACACCAAGTGTTTAAAAAACGCATCCAGTGCGGTGGGCAGACCGCGCGCATCGGCGTAGATCCAGACCTGATCGTTCTCTATGACCTTTGTAAAACGAAGGGTCGGTAAGAGGGTGGTGGCGTACCGAATGAAGAGATCGAGCGTCTCACCCAGTGTGCTTGCGGATAAAAGGGCATATCCGAACATGCCTTGGGTGCACACGTTGAGCTCTCGACCTAAGCGAACACCAAGGGCGGGTTGCTGTGTCGCGCGTAATGCGATCATGAATAGCTGGTTTTGTGTTTCTGTCGGATACTGTTCGATATCCCGCATCACGGCTTGGAGATCGTAGTCGCAAAACACCTCGGTGGGGGACAAACCCTCTGCCGACAAAACCGCCACTAATTGTTCGAATGCATGCGCCATCATGATGACGGTATTTTACCCATATAATGACGGGATAGTACCCCCTTGGTTTGGCGATCTCACTCTACACTAGCCTGAGTCAAATATAGGAGTGTTAGTGATGACGATTCAGTCTCGAAACGTGACGTTCGAACTCGATGATGAGCTTAGTCAAGATTGGGTCGCTGGAAATCCAGTGGCCACGGCCTTTTTTAATGCAATGTCGATGACCTTTCCGCTCGGTGAAAAGATGTTTGTCGATAGTGTTCGGCACTATATCGATGATCTTGAGGACCCGACGCTGGTGGCTGAGGCACGCGGGTTTTGTGCGCAAGAGGGTGTCCATCGACGTGAACACCGCCGGTACAACGAAACCTTGTGCAAAGTCCGAGGATACGACCTGGCGCGTATGGAGGATCCTTTTGCGAAGGATCTACAGTTCGCTCGCAAGCACCTCTCGCCCCTTCAACAGCTCGCGGGTACAGCTGCGATTGAGCACATTACGGCGATTATGGGCGAATCTGTACTGAAAGACGGAACGGTGTTTGAGGATGCCACGCCGACGCTCTCCAAGCTTTGGAAGTGGCACGGCGCTGAAGAGCTTGAGCATAAGTCCGTCGCCTTTGATGTCTTCAAGGCTGTGGGCGGCACCGAAAAGATGCTCCATGTCGCTATGCGCCGAGCGATGACCTTGGTGCTCAAGAACATCATTCGGATGATGCTCTATATGTTGCGGCACAACAGTACACGTACACGCCTACGGGATTGGCGAGAAGCGTGGGACATTCTGTTTGCTAGGACAGGACTCTCCGCAGAAATTAGGCTGCGGTATCGTGAATGGTTTGTGCCCGGATACCACCCCGCACAGCATGATACGACTGACTTGCTCGCAGCGTGGGAGGCGTCTTATAGCGAAGCGGCGGCATAGGCACCGCGATAACTCGCCGATAATGGGATAAGTGGTTTTCAAACCAAAGTTTATGGGTATATACTTGCAATTTAGCGGGTATATACCCACAAGTCCATTAAACGTCGATTAGGAGAACAAATGGTTGCCAAGAGGGTGATGTGCGCGAGCTGTGATATTCACTGCATGGTGAGTGCTGAGGTCCCCGAGAGCGGAAAAGTTGGCGACATCCGGATCAAAGCCACGGATCCAAGACCGATGCATGCGGACTTGTGTATCAAAGGCGTCAATTCTCCAGCCATCTTTGCAGACGAAAAGCGACTGATGACGCCGCTCAAGCGCGTCGGCGAACGAGGCTCAGGCGAGTGGGAAGAAGTCTCTTGGGACGAGGCGCTCGATGACATTGCGTCGCGGCTTCAATCGACCATTGATCAATACGGACCTGAGTCGTTTGCGGTATCGATGTCGCCCGCGATCGTGCAAAACGATTCGGGCATGGCGCGTCGCTTTATGAACCTCGTTGGTTCCCCGAACTTTATCAGTGGCGTGGCTGTGTGCATGGGCAACACATCCGCGGTCAACCGACTGACCTATGGGTGGTTTCCGTGGCCGGACTACGGCAACACGGAGTGCATCGTGCTGTTCGGTCACGACCCGAAACCCCACTCATGGACCACGATCTACAACTCCATTCTGCAAGCACAGGATCGGGGTGCGAAGCTCATTGTGATCGACCCTCGATACAACGAGAGTGCCAAACGTGCCGATCATTGGCTGCAACTCAAGCCGGGTACCGACGCCGCGCTCTGCTTCGGGTGGCTAAAAGTGATCCTCGATGAAGAGTTATACGACAAAGCGTTTGTCACAAACTGGACGCATGGGTTTGAAGAGTTTCGAGCGCGTGTCGATGAGTTTCCGCTTGACCGGGTGGAAGCCATTACTGGTGTCGATCGCGAACTCATCGCAGCCTCTGCTCGCATGTATGCTGCAGGTCCTTCGGTCATTCCATGGACGCCCATAACTGACCAACAGCGTAACTCAACCTCGGCGATTCGACTGCAGAGCATTCTTCGTGCCATTTGTGGTTTCTTAGATGTCCCTGGCGGTGAGACGATGCAGGGATTTAATCCGGATGTCGTGCCAGAAGTGGCGATGGAGCTGCATGATGCGTTGCCAGAGGAGAAGCGGCAGTTACAGCTCGGTGCTGAAAAACACCCGGTGTATACCTACAAAGCCATGGGGTACTTGCGAGAACCCACGGAGCGAGTTTGGGGGCACGAATGGGTGAACTTTATCGGTGGTAATTTTATGGCTCATCCAACCGCGGTCTTTCAGGCCATGGCGGAAGATGACCCTTATCCGGTGCGAGCACTTTTCTTGATGGCGAATAACGCCCTGATGAGCTACCCGAACATGCAGCTCGTCTACAAAGGGATGATGAAACAAGATTTGATTGTTGCCTTTGATCAAATCAAGAATCCATCCGCGCAGTTGGCGGACTATATCCTACCCAGTGACTCTTGGTTGGAGCGCCCTGTGCTTGCAGATGGGTTCGGTTGGACTTGTATCTATCGATTCTCACAACAAGTGGTGCAACCACCGGGCGAATGTCGAGGAGCGTATGACATCTGGAAAGGGCTGGCCGATCGAATGGGATTAGGCGAGCACTTCCCATGGGCGTCGATTGAGGACGTTTACGATCATCGTCTGGAAAAGTTAGGCGCGACGTTTGATCAGTTCTCATCCGAACAAAATTATCACTTCGGACCTTTCGATTTTAAGAAATATGAACGCACGGGGTTTGCCACGCCGACGGGTAAAGTCGAACTTACTTCGACGGTGCTCGATGATCTCGGGTTTGATGCGTTACCGTATTGGCGGGAAGACCCCATTGATGATCCGAATTATCCGCTCAGAATGTTCATTGGTGTACGGGAAGATGAGTATTTTCAGACCATGCACCGTCATGTGGAGCGGTTACGCAAACGCAATCCCGAACCCAAATTTTTTGTGTCGCCAAAAGATGCTGAGGCGGCGAGTCTTGCGCAGGATGATTGGGCAGAGGTAGTCACCCTTAACGGCAGTGTGAAAGCACGCGTGGAGGTCCAGGAAAGGATGCCGGAGGGTATTGTCCGAGTACCGCATGGTTGGTGGCAACCAGAGCGCATGGAAGGTGATGGTTCCCTGTCGGGTGCGTGGGAGTATTCAGACTCTCAGATTTGTCCGGATGACGATGATCATCTGGATTACGAGCAGGGCGTACCTCAATTGAAAGGCGTTGCTTGTCGTATACAACCCTATGGCGTCGAGCGTAACCGGGATCCCAATGAAGAAATAGAAACGTTCGATTACTATCGAAAACAAGTGTCTTAGGCTATCTCAAGCATGAACGAAAACTGTATTTGTATCGACGTACGCACCGCTGCACACAAACTAACTCAGACCTACGATCAGGTATTAGCGCCGTCTGGATTGACTGTGACGCAGTTTTCACAGATGAATCTGATACGCAGCCTCGATGCACCTACGCTGACAGACCTTGCGGCGGCGAGTGATTTGGAACGGAGCACGCTCGGCCGGAATCTCAAGGTGTTGGAGAAGATGGGCATGGTAACCATGAAGGTCGGCCGTGATGCCCGTAGTAAGACAATTCATTTAAGTCGTAAAGGCATGAATGCCTTCAAGAAAGCTGCGCCACTATGGTATTCGGCCCAGACAGAGTTGGCCGAACGGCTGGGTCTGGCGGGGCGAGCGCAGCTAGAAGATTTGTTATCCGCACTAACTGAACCGTTAGTGCTAAACCAGAATTAAGGAGAGGGAACATTATGGGTGCAGAAGCAAAATATTCGGTGTGCAGTATTTGCGACATTGGCTGCCAGGTCAGAACCGAAGTAAAAGATGGCCAAGTGAGCAGGGTTATCGCGCATGATAATCCGATGCTGGCGAACAACATCTGTTTCAAAGGCGTTGCGGCTCCGAGCATCCATAACCATCCGGATCGATTGCGTAAGCCACTCAAACGTGTAGGTGAGCGCGGTGAGGATAAGTGGGAAGAAATTTCCTACGAGCAGGCAATGGATGAGATTGCCGAGAGGCTCAAGAAGGTCGTCAATCAATATGGCCCTGAGAGCTTTGCCGTCTCAACATCAGGTTGGAACACACAAGTGACCTATGGCACAGATCGACGGTTCATGAACCTCTTGGGGTCACCGAACTGGACGAGTGGCGTAGCGCTGTGTGCGGGCAATACCGCGGCGGTTAACAAGCTCACCTACGGTTGGTTTCCGATGGGCGATTTCGGAAATACGAATTGCATCGTGCTCTTTGGACACAACCCGAAGAAACATTCGTGGACGCCGATCTACAACCAGATCGAGGCGGCTAGGGCTCGGGGTGCAAAAGTCATCGTGCTAGATCCACGCGTCTCCGAACAAGCTGAAGTCGCGGACCTTCACCTCAGACTGCGTGCCGGTACTGATGCGGCGATGTGTTTGGGTTGGCTAAAAGTCATCTTTGACGAGGAGCTGTACGACAAAGAATTTGTACGTGATTGGTGTGTGGGCTTTGATGAGCTAAAAGCTCGCGTAGATGAATATCCGCTCGAACGCGTGGAAGAAATCACCGGCGTCGACCGAAATCTGATCGCAGAATCCGCACGGATGTATGCCAATGCTGACGGTGCGATCATCCCTTGGACCCCGATTACCGATATGCAGATCTCATCCACCTCTGCGATTAGACTGCATTCAATTCTACGGGCCGTCACAGGTAACCTTGATGTCGTAGGTGGAGAAACGCTGGGTGGCTTCAACCAAAGCTATATTCCTGAGACAGAAATCTCGCTCCATGAAGAGCTGTCGGCAGAGCAAAAAGCCAAGCAGCTGGGTTACGACGATCATCCGGTATATACCTATAGAGTCGCGGAAATGCTTAAAGAACCCACCGAGAAGGTGTGGGGTTTCCCATATGCGGACATCGTGATGGGGTGTCACATGGCCAACCCGTCGAACCTATTTCGCGCGATGGCCACGGAAGATCCTTATCCGGTGAAAGCGTTCTTTGTCTTGGGTAATAACGCGCTCATGAGTTACCCGAATCAACACCAGATCCTAAAGGCGATGATGAATCAAGAACTCATAGTCGCCCATGAAATCTTTATGACGCCGACCGCCATGTTGGCGGACTATGTCATGCCGGGTGATGTCTTTAGCGAACGGAACCATGTGGCGGACAGTTGGAGTTGGACCACGCGGCTTTCGTTGTCGCAAAAGTCCGTGGAACCCGGTGAAGACATCAGTAGCACATACCAGTTTTGGAAGGACCTCGCGAAGCGGTTCGATTTTGGGAACCGATTCCCCTGGGAGAGCATTGAAGATGTGATCGATCATCGACTCTCACGATCGGGGCGTACGTTCGCGGATTTTGAAAAGACCGGGTTTATGGAAATGCAAACTCCTGAGTTCCGGAAATATCGTAAGACAGGTTTCGCAACACCTTCAGGCAAAGTTGAACTGTCCTCTTCGATTCTAAAAGATTTGGGCTTTGACCCTGTGCCGTATTACCGAGAGGGACCGGCGCTCACGGAGGAATTTCCTTACGCCGTCTTCTCGGGTGTCCGCGAAGACCCCTTTTTCCAAACGGGACAGCGCAACATTCCTGAACTGCGTAGACGTTGTCCGCTGCCCAGTATTTTCATACACCCTCAAGATGCTGAAAAAGAAGGGTTGGTCGATGGCGATTGGGTAGAACTGCAAACCGCCTATGGTCAAGTAACGGCAGAGCTTGCGGTTAAAGACAACATGAAAGAAGGTCACCTGCGTGTCCCACATGGTTGGTGGTATCCAGAGCTTCGAGGTCAAGCTGAACTTGGTGGCGCTTTTCTATCGAGTGATGCGGTTCTGTGCTCAGATGACGATGAGTTTTTAGACCACGAACAAGGTATCCCACACTTTAAAGGGTACCCGGGTCGAGTCGTCAAAGTAGAGAAACCCGAACTACTGAACGGAGAACTTTAAGCATCATGACCAAGAGAACCGCACGCCAACATCGCATGCTTGAGCTCAAGTCCAAGTTGATGTCTAAGGTGGCCAACAAGTTGTTCACGTTTAAGGAAACGGGGATAGATGGCTTTGTGAAAAGAAAATTCTTACCGGCGACAAAGCCCAACCAAAACGCAACGAGTTAGTTGAGGGACGAATGAAGCTACGACTATTAGAAGACTCGATACGTCTGCGCTTGTTGGAACCTGAGGTCGCGGATATTGCGGCAGGTACACCGGTTGTGGGTAAGACCAGCATGCCGGGTGGGGCGCTGTTGTACCGTCTATCTGTGAGTGGAGAGGATGTCCAAGCGGCGTTCATTGACTCAACCATAGAGGTCACGATTTCGGAAGAGATTGCACAAGAGTGGGCGAGGTCACAGCAAGTGTCGATTCGTGGCGCTTCGCCCATTGCTGAGGGAGAGACCAAAATTCTGATTGAGAAGGATTTCACCTGCATCAATCCGGCAGACGGTGAAGATCAAACTGGTACCTTTGCCAATCCGAATCTTCAACATTGACGGTGAATGAGATCTTTTTAAGGCAAATGGTCGACGATGTTTGATCGATGGGTGAACGATCTCTTTAATTGGTTGATTCGCTGGAACACAGCCAATACGTTAGAGGGGTATCAAGCGTATCCAGCGTCGAATACGGCGGTATTGTTGGTGGATACGCAAACAGCCTTGTTGCAAGAAGATCCCCCATTTGCAGAGCGCCTAAAGGTGCTGGTTGAGTTTGCTCGTTCGAAAAATTTTGGACTGATCTACAGTCCCTACGATCCGGGTGCGAATCATGCCTTTCCCACGGCTGGCCATCAGATGTTGAAATCGCGGCTGTCGTCTCCAGTTGGCGCGAGATTTCCATCGGCAATAAGCCCCGTGGCGGGTGACGTTGTCCTGCCGCCGCGTGCGCTGTTCAGTGCATTTAGCCAAACGAACTTAAGAAAGGTGTTGGAAGATAATGGGTGGCAACGATTGGTTGTCGTCGGACCGCTGACGCTCGTCTCGTTGGACTCTACAGTTCGAGATGCAGTGCAGTATGACTTCCACGTTACGGTGCTGGAAGATGTGACAGGCTTAGCGGATTCAGACACCACTAAAAAACACCTCAGGCATACCTTCTCGCGCACAGCACACAGCATCTTGGACTTCGAATCGTTTAGATCTGCTGTCGAAGATACGCAAACTAACCAGGTCAGCTAACGATGAGTACACGAAGACAGACGATTAAGACGCTGTTGATTTCCGGGATTGCTGCCGTCGTTGGACCGTTTATTCGCGCTTCCGCTCGCAACTCAGAACAGACGATCGGCGCGGATGGATCGGTGTCCGCTGACATGGCACCTGCTCCCAAAACCGCGTTGGTGGTGGTTGATCCCTACAACGACTTCATGTCCGAAGACGGGGGCGCGTGGTTGTTGGTACGGCTCGTTGCTGAAGATAACGGGTTGGTTGAGAACCTCAGGCACCTTGTGCAGGTGGCGCGTCGCACGGGTACTACGGTCGCGTTTGCACCTCATCATCGATATCGCGAAGGGTCCCACTCAGAGCGAACCTTCCCTGCGCCAGCACAACTCCAGCAGATTGGCAGTCAGGCGTTTGCAACGGGGGAGTTTGGTGGCGAGTATGTGAGCGGCCTTGAGCCTCAAGAAGACGATATCGTGTCAAGTGAGCACTCTTGCTCCAGTGGTTTTGCCGAGACGAACCTACACGAGCAACTACAGAGTCGTGACATCACCCACCTAATAGTGGGCGGATGTATTTCAAATACCTGTATCGAAGCGACAGTGCGGAGCGGTGTTGATCTCGGTTACCACGTCACGGTGGTTTCGGATGGTATTGCGGCATTTTCCCCTGTCGGACACGAATTAGCGCTCAATGAAAGTTTCCCCTTGGTTGCACATCGAGTGTTAACCTCCGTTGAAGCTATAAAGGAACTTGAGGGCTAAGCGCTTCTTGTATCTAGCAGGTACCAGATAGAAAAATTCGAGCTGGTGGGCAAAATGAGCCTATCGAGCCGTGACGGAAGAAGTCGATATCAGCTTTGCCGTTGAGCACGGCCGCTACCTTCAAGCCCTCGACACAGGGTGTGTCACAGAAGTTGCGCTTTTGACATCGGACGAATTGTCGCTCTATGCAAAATTGGTGGCGAGACGACGGATCGGATTAGGGGAGTGCTCGGCCATTGACTATGCAGTGTCGCAACGCTGTGGCGCCGCTATTGATGATCGTCGCGCCACCAAGCAAGCACGAAGGGAATCGAGTGATTTAACGATCGGTCGGAGACAAGATTTGATGGTGTCTATGATTTCGGAAGGGCGGGTTACGGTCGATCAGGCCGATGAACGCAACCGTGAGTGGGCATCGGATCATCATTTCAAACTGACCTTCGATTCCTTTGCCGATCTGCTTGGTTAGAAGGTTTGTGGTAACGGTTTGATTGGCTAATACAGCATCTGTCGGCGTAAGGTAGCACGCGAGACATGATGGTTCTGAAAGTACACCTCATACGACTCGTACTGGGTGCGGTTGTGGATCATATTGCCACCCAACGCCGTGTCGTCTTTCCATGCGATTTCATCGCCAAGTTCAACGGGGTCCTCACCCATCAATTCAAAGATTGAGAAGCCTTGGGGTGTCCGTATGGCCACCATGCCTCGATGATGATTAATATCTACCACTAAGCCGTTCATGGCGTCGGTCTCCGAGCTGATGCGCTTTCTTTCCTTATATAGTAACGCTATAACTGGATAAATCCACAGCATCTCTTGTCAGCGTGAAGGCAGAAGAATTTGACTAAATCGGCTCATCAGGGTCGACCCGCTCTTGGCTGGTTTCGGTGCTGAGTAGCCCCTTCCCGGCGTGATCGTCAAATCGAGCGGCATCTTCGACGTATTCGCGGACCGTTTCGAGTGATCGGTGGCGTGAGTGTTCGGCCATCTTGAAGAGATTTTTGCGCTCTTGTGCAGCTGAGGTGAGAAAGCCTCGGCGTAGGCTATGGCCCGCATAGTGGGCGGGTTCGAGTCCGGCGCGTTCTGCGTGGTCCTTCACCACGAGCGCCACACTTTGTGGCGTCATTTGAGACTGACCGATGGCGTCTCCTTTGTGCATGCGCAAAAAGACCGCACCACTGGTGATCTCGCTCACGGTGATCCAGTCTTTGAGCGCTTGCACAGGACAGTGGGGTGAGGTGGGTTCGGCTGGTATCGCGACCACCTGGCCTTGGCTCTCTTGGTCGGTTTTCGAAGACGGTAACGTCACCCTGACGCCTTCGTCAGCAAAGGCCAGATGATCTATTTCGATGGCGACGAGTTCGGAACGTCGAAACGCCCCCGCAAAGCCAAAGAGGAGGAGCGCCCGATCACGTAAGCCTTTCCGAGTTTGCTCCGTGACCATGTTAGCCATCCGTGTGATGTCATCAGGCAGAGCAGCTTTTTTCTTTTTTGGGACCCGCTGAGCGTCGCGACGTATGCCTTTCATCAGTTCATTGACGGCGGGTTCATCATCAGGAGGTGGATAGCCGCTGCCTTTGTGGACCACGCGAATGCTGATCAGACGCCGCTTGATTGTCGAGGGTGCGAGTCCGTCCGCTGCTTGTTTGGATAGAAATGAGATCAAGGTGTTCGTGGTCGTAGGGAGCGCTGGCAGCTTGTAGGTTTCGCAGTAGGCTTCAAATTGTCGCCAATCACTTTGGTAAGCAGTCCAGGTGGCCTCAGAGCGTGCTTTACGTAACAAGCGCTGCGCGTTGTCGATGATGCCCTTCAGTTCGGCTTCTTGGAGCGCGTTGCGCTCCACAGATCCTTCGATGGGTGAAAAATCGACGCGAATACTGGGTACAGTGACCACTAGCTCCGAGGATTCATCCATGGCTTTGATCGCTTATTTTGGGGCTCCGATATCGATGCAAAATTGACGCTCTAAATAACTATCGAGAACGTAGGTTATCGATAGTTATGGATAAAGACTAGTTAATTATAGCTGGTTTGTACGTAGCTAAATTTTGTGAGTATTATGTAAAATATATTGACTAAATAAGTTGATAGTGGACAAATATGAGATGTGATTCGGAAAGAATACATAAAAGTTAAACGTAAATAGAAAGGATTTCTGGTGTAATTAAATAGTTGCGACTGTTCGGGAGATCTTTATAATGCCGCGTCCCATAAAAACCAGCTTGAAACGGTACAGTGATACATGAGTAAGCGCGGCATTTCGTTCAGATACCACGAAGATGACGGTCGACTGGATACGTCTCTAGGTAAGGTTGGCGAAATGGAGCACTTTCGGCGGGGCATCATGCTGGCGTTGCTGGTGGAGCGCAGAAAAGCCGACGGGGCGCACGTGGGCTGGTACTGCACCAAGTCGCGCCAGTTTGTGGGTGATGTCAGCTTTACAGATTGCATGGAAGAACCCAGCGGGAAGCGAGAAGAAAGTATGTGCTTCAAGCTGGAAGGTGAAGGCTTTTATGGCTTGGATGAGCTGGAACGCAACCCACGATATGCCCGGTACGACAATAAACCCGCCCAGCTGTATCGCTTTATCATTCGTCTATATACGCAGTTCAGTGCCAAACACATCAATCACAAACTGGCGCTGGTCGAATTAAGCGGCAACGCGCCGGTGCGCGAGATTCGCCTGCCCGGCCTGCCCTACTTGCTCCCGACACTGGTGTCTGGTGATGTGGTGGAACAGGGGTTCTCAAATCCGGATAAGCAAGATCTGATCAAAGCGTATCTTGGCCAAGATGAAGTCCTAGATCGCCATGTGCGACTGTTTGAGGGCGACACGCCGGATAGCATTCCGGATTTCTCGGATACGCTGTTTTTGTGTCAGGCCATCTTATCTACGTGGACAAATCAGCGCGCAGACGTGGTTGCATACGTCAACAGTCCTGTGTTCGATGACGTGGTTAAAGCAGTGGCGGAAGCGCGTCGTACCGCCTTTGATGAGAGTCCCAAGGCACGTCAGGGATATCGCCTGCACCATGAGCTTCCGAGAGACATCAGTGACCCAGAAATCCTTGATCAATCGCAAGCCCTTCACGCTTTTCTCGTTGAAAAAACGCGAGATGCGTTAGCAGGCTTTAAAGACCAAGTTCCGATGAGTCTTGATGCGTTAAGTAGTTGTAGCCCACTACGCGATTTTCTTCGCCTTTGGCAATACGAAAGCCTCGATTGCCGGGCCGCTTGGTGGGTCGAAAGAGAAGCCAGGCGCATCTTTAAAGGCACCGAGTCTCCATTGGCGAATATGGCGTTTCGCCTGCTTTGTCGTGTCGCTGACAACGTTGAAGATCGTAAGCAGGCGTTTACTGCGCTCAACCGGTTGGACTTGGCAGATGAGGAGAAGGCTCTGATCAAGGAAGCGCCCTCTGATGCGCCCGTTGATGTTGCCGGTTTAAGAGACAAAATTGAGGGCTTGTGGAAAATCAAAGATCATGGCTGGCGCACCGATACCAGCTCGCCGTGGTTGATTGGTCGCGATCAGGCGGTGCGATGTTTGGTGATTGGCGAGCAGCTCGCGAATAGGCTGTTAGGGAGCCCGCTGGGATTTTCCTATGCGGCTTACGACTATCATAACGGCATCGCGCAAATGTGTTGGTCGCACTCGGGACGCCTCGACGAAGACCGAACGGAAGCTCGAAATCTGGTCGATGGGTTGATCGAACTCCGCCAGCTCGAAATGCACGTAGCAGGCGCGAAACGTGGAGATTTTGTCGGCACAGGCCGGCGTGTGGCTTCAGAGGAAGGCGTGCTGGTCGCGGGCCACACGGTCCGCCGCGCCTTCACGCTAGAAATCCAAGGTGCAAATCTCCGCCAGGTTGATCGGGTCATGAACCGTATTCTCCAAGCTGCGGAAATTTCAACCACCGTCTTGAAGTGATGGGACCGCGGGTGACTTTGTCGCATGGTCGCAGCGGATCTTGTTGATCGCCGGTCCCTGTGGCTTGCGGGCTGTGTGCTAGGGGATTGCGGGACTGGCCCAGGTTAAGTCTCCCACTAAATTCCACCAAACTTTCATTATTACACAATATTTTTCAAGGCAATATAGCCCTATTGTCACTAATGACATAGCGGTCCCGCTGATAGATAAATGTAGAAGATCGCCACCAATTTTATAAATACCTAGATTTTAGCATCACATCTGTAATAATCTCGCTTACATCTTCCTTCTGGATGGGGAACGCGTGTGAGTGAGAAGCACGAAAAAATTAAAGAGCAAACAAAAGAGCGCAAAAAGGCCGCACGCAGCGCAGCCACGGTATTCACAGACGTAGTTGCGACGGCGTCGGAGCCAGGTCCGGCAAGTTTTGGCGTCATGGCCTACCGGGGTGTTAAAGGGTACGTCTATGACCCGCTGGTTGAATGGGTCCACGCGTACAAGGTCGAATCTTGGCGGGTTGAGAAACTTCATCAGGATCTGGGTGACACGAAATTGGGGACTGGTCGACCCGATGACGTCATTGCAGCGGAAGTTGAAAAGCTCGAACCGCTGCTGAAGAAGATGAATCCTGGTGAGCCTGGCCGTGCGGGTCGGACCGCGAATCAACCGTCACGGGGCGGGACGCGATCGCGCAACCGTCGAAAACGTGTAACGCCGCCCTATGACACTGTGGCATTGGATCCGGCCATCGATAATGAGGCCGTTATTGCTCAAATTGTTGAGCTGATGTACGCGTGCAAGATGAGAAAGGTCGTGTTGTCTAGTCTGCCGGGCTATTGTGGCTGGCGTGTCGCGGGCGACCTCGCTGGAAAGTGGTTGACCGATGCTTGCGACTTCTGTGAGATCATCATTGATGACTCCTCTGATAACGGCCTAGAGCAGCGGGAGTTCATGACCCGGCCGGATAGCATGGTGTCGGGGGGTTTGGTTTCTCTGCCGACTTATATGGCGACTGGTGATGGTTACGGCTTGCGCCACGGGTATCACGTTAGCCGACCTGCGGGGACGCTCCTGTTACCCATCCTGGTCAAAGGACGAATGCCGGATTCTGGAGAGGTGAGAATTGTGGCCCTTGAGAACACCGGCGCTCACTTGGTGGCCACGCGCTACTCGGAGGACCACAGCAAGATCAAGGCTCACATTGTCGGCCCCGAGTCAGCACAAGCCCCGTTTCCCCTCAACGAAGGTGATCACGTTGTGATGGCATCCACTCAGGCAATGTATGCCGAACGAATTGGTAAGTTGACACCGGCCACCCAAAAACCGCACGAAGAATTGCTGGTGTTCGCGTGGCGTCGACGCTACTGGTCTAACAATACATTTAAGGAGCTTCGCCGCAACATTGAGCAGTTGCTGTTCAATGCTTGGCGGATGGCTCGCGAAGATACTGATGCACTTGACGCGTTTAAGAACAACGAGGCGCACAGCAAACGATTTCAAGAAGTCGCGATGCCAGTGTTCGGGTGATGTTAGATTCGACGTGGATGAGCGTCGTCATCATTGAAAAACAGCCAGCGCTATTCCCCTAAATGGTCACAGTGACACACAGGTCAAACTCCTTAGGGCCAAGCGGTGCCCGCCTTCAATATTTCGGCTGGCTGGCTGGCTTTTTGTCGCTGCGTCTGTCCGTCCAAGGTAAGCGCTCTGCGAACGACGTGTACCGATGCTAGATTTGATTGTGTAGAACAGTCTGTTTCGATAAAGGAGACAGGCATGGCACTGACGAAGAATCAGCTGTATTGGAAATCCCATCTGGAAGCGCTGCAGTCGTTCGACGGCACAGCGGCGGAGTACGCAAGGCTGCACGATCTCGAAGTGAAGAAGCTGTACGTGTACAAATCGTGGTGGCGCGATCACGGTGGCGAAGTTGAGCAAGCAGCATCTGGCTTTGTCAGGGTGACGACGCAAACAGCCCAAGCACAGTACAGCCCTGGCGTTCAGGTGATGCTGCCGAATGGTGTGCGTCTGGGGTTGCCGGATGTGACAGCGCCAGGCCTTCTGGAACGGCTTGCACGTTTGTGAGCCACGCGTCTGTGAGTCAAGCGGCCCGCCATCTGACGATCTGGCCGGTGGATATCGTGGTGTATCTGCATCGTGCGCCGGTCGATTTCCGTAAACAGATCAATGGCCTGGTCGTGTTGGTGAGTGAGTCGATGCAGTCGGATGTGTTTAAGCCTGCACTGTATGTATTTACCAACAGCGCTCGTAATCGGGTGAAGGTGTTGTACTGGGATGGTGATGGCTTCTGTTTATGGTTGAAGCGCCTAGAGAAGGCTCGGTTCATCTGGCCGGTGGCGCACGCGTCCGATGTACTCAAGTTGTCGGGTGATCAGCTCAACTGGCTGATTGGTGGCTACGATATCTTCCGATTCCCTCCCAACGAAGTGCTATCTTTTGATGCGATAACATAAAAGCGCACGTATAATGGCGAGTCATGGAAACACTGGCTCGCCAAACGTTACCGGATGATATCGAGGCTTTAAAAGACCTCGTAATCGAGCAACAAGCAGTCTATCTAGCCGCACTCAAAGAGGCCGAGCTACAACTCGCCAAGTATGAAGAAGAACGCCGCGTTGATCGTGCCAGACGCTTTGGTGCGAGTACTGAGGCAGGCGATCTCCAAGCCAACCTCTTTGATGAGGCAGAAGCATTTAAAGAAGCGGTAGACGATACTGCGGATGAGACGGATGCAGACGTCGTTGAGGTTGCCGCGCACAGTAAACGGCGTCCGAAGCGCAAGCCGCTACCCAAAGACCTGCCCCGTGTGGTTGTCACCCACAAGTTAGATGAGTCGGATAAGTGCTGTCCTTGCGGATGCGAGATGCGGATCATCGGTGAGAAGGTCAGTGAACAGATCGATGTGATCCCGGCTCAGGTCTACATCTTAGAGCACCATCGACCCACCTACAGTTGCCCGAAGTGCGATGAATCGATCAAAACGGTGCCCATGCCAGTTCAACCGATCCCGAAGAGTGTGGCGAGCCCCGGGTTACTGGCCCATGTTGCAGTGGCCAAGTATGCTGATGGGTTACCCCTCTATCGCCAATCGAAGCAGTTCGAGCGCCTGGGCATCGATTTACCCAGAAATACGCTGGCCCGTCACATGATCAAGGTGGGTGAGTTGATCGAGCCTTTGATCGAAGCGCTGACCGAGCACATCAGAGGCTACGATGTGATGCAGATGGATGAAACGCCGGTGCAGGTCTTAAAGGAGCCCGGCAAAGTGGCCCGCAGTAAGAGTTATATGTGGGTGATGAAGGGCGGACCGCCGGACCATCAGGGGATCGTATACCACTACGATCCAACACGCGCACAAGGGGTGCCAAAGCAACTGCTAGACAACTATCAAGGCTATCTGCAAACGGACGGCTATGCCGGTTACAACGCCATCTTGACTCAAGACGACATCATCGGCGTGGGATGTTGGGCGCATGTACGGCGCAAGTTCATGGAGGCCAAGAAAGCTCTACCCAAAGCGGATCAGAACAAAGGCAACCGGGTGAACCAGGCGCTGGCGTTTATCAGCAAGCTGTATCAGTTGGAGCGCCGACTCAAAGACAAAGACCCTGAGACTCGGCAAAGAAACCGACAGAACGAAGCTGTGCCCGTACTCAACAAGTTCAAAGCGTGGTTGGACAAACAATCGGTGCCGAGTACCACGTATCTCGGCAAGGCGATCCAGTACACCCAGGGGCAATGGCCGCGGTTAGGGATCTACCTAGGAGACGGCCGAGTCTCGATCGACAACAACGGTGTTGAGAACGCCATCCGACCCTTCGCGCTCGGACGGAAAAACTGGTTGTTCTCTGATAGCCAGGGCGGGGTCAAAGCCAGTGCCAATCTGTACTCTCTGATCGAGACGGCCAAAGCCAATGGCTTGAACGACTACGCCTACCTGAAGTACGTGTTCGCTGAGTTGCCCCGAATAAGCAACGACGAAACCGCTACACTGCTGCCCTGGAACATCGATCCGGAAATGCTTAGCCGCCAGCTCAACAAACCCAGCTAAACAACACGCCGTTCACTGAACGCTTACCGTCCAAGCCGTTTGAATCCCCGCGTTTAACTGGAATGCTCATCGTAGTCGTGCAGAGCATCCCAAACCTTTCGGGTCGAAAGCAGGCGCTCACTACTGCGTGGCTTTACAAAGCGTTAGGACAGAAACAGTTACTTCTCGATTCTGAAAACACGTTGAGCGATAGTTCCAACTGGGTGCCGATAAAAATTCGAGGCGCCAGTCAGTTCAAGAAACCGTGATAGTGCCTGACCGATTGAACGGCTTCACAAAATCGCTGGGTGGTGGTGCGATCCATGATCACAGTGCGATCATCGACTCGAATGTACACACTGTCTTCTTCGTAGAAGGATGATCGTCCAATTTCTAGGCTCATTTCAGATTTTCCGACCTGGTCCTTAACGATCTCTTCAAAATAGCAGGTTGTGGCCATATCGATTTATTCCTGGTTAGGATTCTCTTAAGTTGATTTCGCGGCGGATGTGATCCATGAACCTATCCTGCCATCCATCAGTGTGCACAAAGCGATCATATTGTTCGCTGGTCCCCGCGAGCAGTTCTAGGCGGGAACGTTGAGACAGCACTTCCCAGTTTTCATAGAGTACATAGAGTGCATTGCCATAGGTTATGTTCTCGAACACCACGAGATCATCAAAAAATTTGGCGCCTACATAGCTGGTATATCGGCCGGTCCCCTTAAGAAAGTGCTCGGGATTCAATTGGCTAAAGAGCTCGATTCGAGATTCAGCGACATCACTGTCGGTGTTGCTACGGGTCTGACTCCGAATTGCGGCAATCAGCGCACCGCGCTCCCCTGGTGGGAATATTTCCCAATCGAGTCCGATGGTTTGGAGGTAGTCGTCTCGCGATACATCGCTGGGGTACACATCGACCGCACCGACATTCTCTTGTAGTAAGTTGAGGCAGAAGAGCAGATCGCCTTCGTAGTCAGCGCTTCCAACATCGATCGTGTGCCCGACCTGAAACGTCATCGCTGCCGAACGATCGCTTTCTGAAATCAGATCCACCGACAGCTCTAAGAATCGTGGCTCGAAATAGGTCCGTTGATACACCTCCCGATCGTGGGAGTGGGTGTGGTAGCCATAAGTGCTGCCATCCCCAAAGTTCGGCGTTTCCCATGAGAACGTCTTCGTCACCTTAGGAAGGTCCCGTCGGACGATTTCCCTGCCGTGAATGTTGTAGGTGCTATATTTTCCAGCCTGAGGAATGGGCAGCACGCTGCGGCGAAATGCTACGGTCCCGTCTGTGTTGAGGCGGATATCCAGGTGCGCATACACACCCTCGCTCAGGTCTTGTTTGGCTATTTTCTTGTTCGTGGCAACGGTAATGAGGGGGGAATCGATGGCATCGATTTTCGCTCGGATATGTTTGGGGATGGCTCGGAAACTTTTTTGCCAGGGATGTTTGATGTAAGCCATTTCAGCCCCTCTTCGTTGTATCAAGCTAGCGGCATGGGCGATTGGGTGGCGCGTGCCTCTGCAGTGCGTTGCCTTCGTGCTTAGCCGTTAGTCCGGATCACACACGTATTCAAACGTGTCGAACGCACTATCGGACTCGATCTGCACGCCGCCGTAGCCGATCGAACTCGTCGGAGACTCACCCGGCAACAACGCCTTGAATAATCGCCTGGATACCACAATCACAGAGGGATTTTCCGACTCAATAATGTCCTCAACGAAGTCCTCTGCGGTCGAACGATTCATGAGCGACGCTCTCACTCTGTCGGTGGCGCTTCTAGCGCTGTATTTGCGAACAAGTCCGCCTGCAGCAATCGTACAGTGACGCCCTTAGAAAGGTGACATGTCGGTTGTCGAGCCGCATGCATTAAACGTGGCTCGGTCGAACACTCCTGCTCCGAGTTAATCCAACCCACTGATCCAGCAGCATCGGCCACCAACACACCTTCGACCTCTGAAGGCACCATCTCCAATAGCACCGAGGGCACGCCGCGATCGTTGGATGTTTGGGTCACCTGCCATGTCGCCGCGTCATCGACTGAGAGCGCCATGGCGGCTAATCGGTAGGGCGCACGCTCATCCAGACCGGCTTCACGCACCGCCAATCGCTCCTCGATCGCGGTTAATTCTCTGGCGAGTTCGGGACTTAACGAGGCCTTTGTCTCGGCGCCATTGAAGCCTAACAAGCCGAGCGCAAATGCAGCCAACAAGCCGAAACCGACCGTACTCAAGCGCCAAGGATCCGACCAAGAGATAGCGCTGTCCCGTGCTGAACGAACTTCACCGCCACCCATCACCTCGAGTTGTGTGAGGAGATCTTTCATGCGATCGACCTCCTCATCTACCGCAGGTTGTGCAAACCGCGCTGAGAGTTGTTGACAATAACCACACCCATCCAAATGATCGCGTGCCGCCGCCGTCAAAACATCATCGCGATGGAACGCTATCAATTGATTTAAAGAAAGATGTGCAGGATCACGCGCCATGTCATGGATGGCTGTGCGACGTGCATCGAGCGCCTCAGGCGATATCCCACGACCGGCAGCAATGTCGGCCTCCACCGCTTCGGGGTTGTCTACAATGTCGTCATACCAAGCCATGATTACGTATCCTGTTGTCTCTACGCTAGATAACTCGCGAACGATCAAAGTTTCGCCGTAAAAATTAAATAATCCCTAAGTCTTTGATTTTTCTGCGTAATTTATAAATTCTAGAACTCACGGCAGAGTAACTTTGACCCAGCACATTGGCGATTTCTCGATTACCCATCCCTAACGTCAACAGTCTAAGCACGTGTTTTTCGTCCTCCGAAAGTGCTTCCGCGACGCTCTCCCAGGCTTTGCTGGCTGCGGTCATCTCTTCTAGCGTCGGTTCGCCTGAAGGCACCTCCGCGTCGCCAAGCGTCTCCATGCTGGCAATATGGTGTCGACGACGGGCATTCCATGCCTCCGAGCGCATCATCTGAGTGATATAACTCACGGCACGCCGAGAATTGTCGACTTTTTCAACATAATCACCTGACATGAATCGAACCAGAGCGTTTTGCACCAAGTCGTCCGCGTCGTCCGGCACCACATATTGAGCGGCAAAATAGAACAGCCGTCGATACACCAACTGATACCATTCTCCAAAAGCGTCGAGGTCTTTGGGATCATGCCGCCACGTCGTGTACGTTTCTTCTTCGGGCGCGCTCATGAGGGATCGTCCAATAGCCGGGGGTCATCTTTATAAGTAATGTCGGTGACCACCGCGTTGAAGATTTGCTGGGGCGTGAGCCCGCCACGTGATCCCATATCGACAAAGGCCAACGCCACTTCTCGAATGTCCCGGTCAGACAGTAGCCGATCGCCAAAACATGTTTCCGCACATCGCGCGATCATCTTGTGATAGTGCGCATCAAACCGCTGCCACAAAGGCCGCCGCGCCTCTGGTGTACTGGCCGATTTAATGGCCCGACACAATGTCGTCAACGATTCTGCGACGTGGGCTTCGAGATTCACCTTAAAGGCGAGGTAGCGCGGATCTAGGTGATCTTCCGGGCGTTTCATCGACTGATGTCCGCCCTGGACAGGATAGTACTCGCTGGTGTTCAGATGGCCTTGCGCGGAGGGCATGCTTACCCAGAAGTCATACTTACCCGCCACCGCGTAGATCTTCATATTGGTCGACGGTTGCGCGCCGCCGAAGTGTTCTTTCACATCGGCAGCCAAAGCCTTCAGATAGGCCCCTTTGCGCAATATCCACAATTGCTGGACCGGCAGAAACGACCGCATAACCCAGTAGATCCCGGTGAGTCGAAGCGGCCAGCCGATGACGTTCGCTGCCATCGATCCCTGCTGCGGGGTGGCATGCAAATTCAAACACGCGATGTCCGTCAGCGGGTGATTGACGTGCATCTTTGATTGGATGGTATCGACGATCCCCCTTAGGGCCACAATGCCACCCATACTGTGCGCGGCGAGATAGAGTCGTTCTCCGGTTTTGAAGAACAGGCGCAGATCTGACATCAACGCTTGTCCTTCGATGCCGACCGCTTGATACGATCCGGGGATGACGCCCGAACGGTAGCCCCAGCAGAGAATATCGAGCTCAGGTAACTCGGGGTCGCTGGCGATCAGCGATGGGAACTTGCCCCAGGTCTCCGTGTTGTGCCCCAAAATCCCATGCACGAAGACCACGGTGTCCAAACCACGTTTCTCGGTTTGCCACGCCGTTGCTGGACTATTTTGTTTTGCGAACCAAGCCAGGGTCTTCCCCTATTCAGTCGTATCCATCTATTAACCGAAATGAGACCCATTTATCGAAAAACCAACGTCAGCCGCGAGGGTCTGGCGTTTACGCCCGAAGCTATGGGCATCCCGCCCAGGTCCGAGCTTACCTGGATCTTGGTTTTTTTTCTTTTTTCGCCTGTTCGTTTCGGTTAGTCCTTAACCCCCGGCATAGGAGACCACCGGTGATACCATCACACATACAGAGGATGTAAATGAGACAACGCCAAGCTAGACATCAAGCCCTACTCGATGACATCCAGGCCGATCGGATCAATCTAGACGAGGGCCTGGACGTCGCTGACCACCGCACCCATGGGTATATTCCATCTGAGGTACTGTGCACGCTCGTCAGATCTCGATATCGCGCGTACACCGCGCCTGATCTGTTTGACCGTATGGTCGAGGTCCTGAACACACGCATCGTCGATGTGGTTACTCTGATCTTACCCCGAAATTTTGGACACCCAGTTAAGCGTCATACAATGACGACAGAAAACGAGGTGTTACATGTCGAAAAGGAAATTTTACTCTCAGGAGTTTAAACAGGAAGCGGTAAGCTTGGTGGTTGATCAAGGCTACACCTGCGCCGAAGCGGGCCGAAGTTTGGGCGTGCGTGGGAGTTTGGTGGGGCGTTGGAAGCGCGAATTAGAATTGGGAGACAGTGCCTTTCAGGGTTCTGGGCAGTTGACGCCAGATCAGAGACGAATCAAGGAATTGGAAGCTGAAAATCGTCGTTTGAAGATGGAGAAAGACGTCTTAAAAAAAGCGACGGCCTTCTTCGTGCAGGAAAAACCATGAGGTATCGATTTATCGAATCGCATAAGAAGGCCTGGCCGGTAAACCTCATGTGTCGAGTGCTGCAAGTCGCTCGTAGCGGCTACTACGATTGGCTGAACCGCCCAGATAGCGCACGAATGATCTCAAATCGTGTCCTGGACGCTGAAATTCGAAGAATTTTTGCCGAACACAAGCAGCGCTATGGTGCGCCCAGGATTGCAGATGAGCTCCACGACCAAGGCTTTACCTGCGGCAAGAATCGGGTGGCCAGACGCATGAAAAAGCTGGGATTACGCGGCATCCAGGCCAAGAAATTCAAAGTCACGACGGATTCGAACCACGACAAACCTGTGGCGCCGGACCTTCTGGATCAGGATTTCACAGCTACTGCGCCGAACCAGAAGTGGGTCAGCGACATCAGCTATATCTGGACAGATGAGGGCTGGCTATATCTGGCTGTGGTAATGGATTTGTACTCCCGTGCGATTGTGGGCTGGTCGATGAGCAAGCGCATGACCCAGCAGTTGGTCATTGACGCGTTGACAATGGCGCTGTTCAGACGAGGCTTCCCCAAAGGCACCATCATCCATTCGGATCGCGGTAGTCAATACTGTGCGAAGGCTTACCAGCGGTTAATCAATGAGAAGGAATTGCGTTGTAGTATGGGCCGTCGAGCGAATTGTTATGACAACGCTGGAATGGAGAGCTTCTTTCACACTCTGAAAGTTGAACACGTGCATCGTCAACGATACCGGACTCGATCAGCTGCCAAGTCGGCTGTGTTCGAATATATTGAGGTTTACTACAACCGAAAAAGGAAGCATTCTGCGATCGGGCATCAAATTCCAATGATGTTCGAGCAGAAAAGTGCTTAACCACGTGTCCAGTAAATCGGGGTAACTTCAACTCCGACCATGAAGAAACCCATCTGGTGGCGCTTCTTAAACCAGCGTGACAGCGAACTCTTTGAGGACGGCATCCAGAAGATTTGGCATCTGATTTTAGAAGGGTCGGAGATCAGTAATTGCGAAGTCTATTTCTGGCAGTTTATTCAAGATCGCCTCAAAGAATGGCGACGGCAACTGGAGAAAGAGGCTCAGCGCTATCCCACCATGGATGCCTTCATAGACGATGAATCCGAACCCCCGTTTATAGAGGGTGTCGCGGATGAAAACGGCACCTCACCCGAAGCGCGTGCCATCCACCAGGAGCGCGTGCAGCATGCTTGGTTGCGCCTCTCCGAACTCTCTGACAAAGAGCAGGCGGCCTACTTTTTACGTGAAGTGGCTGAGCTGAAGTGGCAGGACGTGGCCGTTCGTATGGGCCACTCCATCCCAACGGTCAAGAAGTACCACAAGCTCGCCCAGCAGGCTGTTGCATTGGACCAAAGGAAACCCGCATGAATCCAACCCAAGTGGAACACATATTCAGGTCATTCTTAGACGACCACCCCGATCCGTCTTCGGAGGACTGGCGTGCATTGCTACAACGTTATCCAGAGTACACCGAGGACATTGTCCATCGGGCGATCTCCCATGGCTCGCGATTAGAAAGCGAGAGGCGTCAGATCGGTGCGCGGACCTTGACGTTCGCGCAAAACTTACTACAAAGCCAGCCTAGCCCGGTACTTGAAGCGGTGGACGCCCAACTCACTGCCGTCAAAGGACCCCAAGTTCGAGACATCGCCCGACAGATTGGATTAGGTGAGCACGTTAACCTGCTCAATGGCGTCCTGGTCGGTCGCACCCAAGCACCCGTGCGCGTCTTGTCCGCCTTAGAAACCTATTTTGACGCGCCTGCGATGGTACTGCGCGCCGTATTCGAGCAACGATTTGCAGCGTCCGTGGTCCCGGCCTTCAAGGCCACCCGCGAACAACCCCAAGTCACCGTCGAACCGACCTCCTGGGTAGACGCCGTGCACAGTCTGGAGCTCAGTACAGAAGAGACCACACGACTGCTGCAAATGGCTGAGGATGACTAATTGGACCCATTTCAGCATGCGCGACAACGCGCGTTATCTGTTCGCGAAGACTTACTCCGCAACGACCCAGATACATTTGTGGCGGCTGACAGATTTCTCGAGTGGGTTGAACAACGGCTCGACATTGGCGTGCAAGCCGTGGCCCCCGGCGCGTCTGAACTGGGCAAGGGGGATGGTTGTTTGCGTCGCGATGAGCAATTCATCTACATCCGACGCGACCTGCCCCTCGCCGACCAGGCGGCAGTGGTTGCGCACGAATTGGGACATTGGTACTTAGACGACCCCACGCACGCCGCACCGACGGCCAGTGTGCAGCTGTCGGACCTGCAAGGACAGAGTCAGAGTATCGCGCAGGTCGAAGCCTATGGCACACGGGAACGTAACGAACTGATCAAAAATGTCTTTGCACGGGAGCTCCTCGCGCCTCGACATCTGTGCGCCCTTGCGCACGGACAAGGGCAGGGGCCCCGTCTACTGGCGACCCAGTACACCTTGCCCGTTAACCTGGTACGGCAACAAATGCTTGATGCGGTCTTGCTGCCCCCACCGCTACCTGCAGCGTCAAAGCCCCTATACCCACCCACGCCGGATCAGCGCAACGCCAGTACCGCGCACGAACGCTTTGTGAACGTGGTGGCCGGACCCGGCACAGGCAAAACGACGACGTTGATCCATCGTGTCCGCCACCTCATAGAGTCAGAAGGGGCGGACCCGTCCAAAATATTGGTCCTCACCTTCACCAACAAGGCCGCATACGAACTGGTTGAACGGTTGCGCAGTGCGGGTATCCAGCAGGCCAACCACATCTGGGCGGGCACGTTTCATAACTTTGGTTTGGAATTTCTCCGCAAGTACCACGATGTGTTCGACCTCCCCCACGATATTCAACTTGCCGACAAGCTCAATCAGGTGCTGTTGCTCAGCCAACAACTGCCGCACATCCCACTCCGTCAACATCTCCGTATTGAAGATCCCACCCTATGGATCGTGGACACATTGAAGGCGATCTCTCGGCTCAAGGAAGAATTGGTCAGCGTCGATGACTACCGCACCTATCTCTTAAACGAACCGTCAGTGGACGCCGACCTGCAGGATGCAAGGGAAGATCTTCTCACACTCTACGAGGCGTACGAGTTGGTGCTCCGCGACCATAAATATGTGGACTTTGTCGACCTGATCACCGTGCCGACACGCGCCATCCAACAAGATCGTATGCGCTACAGCGAACTGGCCAACCACTACGAATATATTTTGGTGGACGAGTACCAGGACGTGAACCACGGCATGGTCGAGCTTGTGAAGGCGCTCGCCAAGTCGGCCCGTTCGTTATGGGTGGTCGGCGATGTCCGCCAGGCCATCTATCATTGGCGTGGCGCCTCTATAAAAAGCCTGACGCGTTTTGAGGACGAGCATCGGCCGAATGCTGAGGGCCAACAGATTCAGAAATATCCGCTGCGCTACAATCGACGCAGCACCCAAGAAATCATAGACGTGACTCGGGTGTGTGGTGAACAACACGTGCTAGAACCCACATTACCCCTAGACAGTGTTGACCCCGAACCCAAAGACAAGCATGGCCCCTTGCCCGAGATGATCATCTGCACCGGCGATCAACCGGGGCTGGGTCAAGCTATCGCAGACGAGATCCAACAGTCACACAAGAACGGTGTGCCCTATTCAGATCACGCCGTGCTGAGTCGGAGTGCACCCAAGATCAACGCGGTAGCTCAGGTGCTCACGGAGAATCAAATCCCCATACTCTATCTGGGTGAGCTCACACAGCATGCTGCCGTTAAGCGGCTGTTGTGTCTATTCCAGCTGTTGGTGGAACGACAACCGCGCACCCTCGTTGGGCTGAAGGCGTTTTTTGGACTTAAGATGAGTTTGTCCGATATCCGTCAATTGATGGCAGATGCACAGGGAGACCTGTCCTTTCAACGGGGACGTTGGCTCCATCGCCCGGTCGAGCAGCCAGCGGTCGAATCCGATCGTCAGCAGCTTGTTGCCGCATTAGCCGGTCACAACGCGTTTTCCAATCCTTGGGTCGTGCTGTGTGACGTCCTGCTTGAACACCCCCTGGGTCTGCAGGACCTCGCGGGCGACAACCATGAGGCCACGGTGGCGCGGTTGGCCATCTGGCAATTTGTCCAATCCGTCTTTGATGGAGATGGCGATCGAAAACAGCCAACGCTCTTTCGCTACCTCATGCGTCTACAACTTCGCCTGCAGCTGGACGAAACATACACAAGCCGCGAGTTGCCGCCGGAAGCCCAACACTTAAATGCGGTGCAGCTGATGACGGTGCACGCCGCTAAAGGGCTCGAATTCCCCCATGTTCATCTTGCCTATTTGGATGAGGCTTACGACCGTAAATTACCGACCTGGCCACCTCCGTCACCGATCCACGCGTGGGTACCGCCAGAGGCCCTGCGCAGCACGCAAGCCGAGTTTGAATACGAGCAGGCCATTGAACGGAATAACCTGCTTTATGTGGCCGTGTCACGCGCAGAACAGACGTTGCGTTTGTATGAGTTAGGGCGATTCAACGACAAAAGTCGCCCCACCCAACTACGTGCCACGCAGCACATCCTTAAGACTCGCACCGTTGAGACGCCTGTTACTTTTCGACCAAAACCCGCGACCGGCGGGCAGCAAACGATCTCAATTAGTTTTGCCGCGCTGCGCACCTACATACGTTGTCCACGCCAACACTGGTATCGTTACGCCCTTAAGTTACCCCTCGAACGGGACCTCAATCCGACGGTTCGCGCCCGTTTTGCACTCATGGCGGCGGTCGACGATCTGTCTGCTGATCCCAGCCTGGATCACATGACGCTGCTCGCACAGCACTGGTCCGAACGGCACCTACCCCCTTATGACGACGATCCGATGCTGTGGGAAGACGCGCGCAGCATTCTGGATAACGCACAACACTTACTGAATCAGATCAATGGCCAACCGACGCAAGTCACTGCCGAGTTAATGGGTGTTCCAGTTGAGTTGCCGACACTGTTGCAGACCCAAGGTCCCGTCTCAGACCTGCATCTACTGCGTTTTTCGTCGCGCGGGACCGTCGATGAAGACCGCCTATTCAAGGCACTCCTCTTCGGCATGGCCAGCCGGCCCAACATTATGGTGCACGATTTACTCACGTACAAAACCGCCGTCGTCGAACCCAACAAGCGGATCGAAGAGACCAACGCGTATAAGGCGATGCAACGGCTCACGCAAGGGGATCGCGCACCGACGCCCGGTACCCAGTGCAACTACTGTCCGTACCTCACCATTTGCCCTGCGATGCCGACCTGATTTTCTTTTTTGTTGCGCTCGATTCGGTTGAGTAAGGACCGGGACGCGTGCCCAGCAACACAAAAGGAATCACACGGTGAACCAATATGTTTTTGTCCAATCCGAAGCCTTTGAGTCGATTGAGGTGCTCGACCTTGACCCTCACGTCACACCGGCGACCCTCTTCGACCGCTGCCTCAGTCTGGTCGGCCACGACACCGCTTATGGTTTGTATTTAGAAGACCGTGATGATGTTGAAGGTCTCGATGCGCTAGCGGAGATCGCCGCCGGAATGCGCCTTCACCTCCACCGCCGGCGACACCTCAGCGTGACGGTCTGCTACGCAGGTCACCAAATTCAGCGAGACTTTCGGCCAGGAACCACCATCCGGCGTGTGAAACGATGGGCCGCTCGCTTGCTGTCCATCTCGGTCTCTGATGCCGCGGAACTCATGCTGCAGGTCGAAGGGTCTGATCAGCGTCCGGACGAAGACATCCACATTGGTACGCTTACGCAAGACTGCGGGCTCAAGTTTGACCTGGTGCCGTCACCCCGCATTAATGGGGCACAACCTGACGAGGCGGTGCTCCGGCGCCATCTATCCGAAGGTCGCTTTATTGCGGGTTGCCAACGTCGCTGGACGTATCACACCCTTGAGTGGCCGCATTTATTTGTCAGCATTACCGCCCGAGACGGGCGACGCGTGGGCTTAAAGATCGATTGCAGTGGTTATCCCAATCAGCCGCCCACGGCCGTACCTTGGGATCAGGCACGTCGTCAACCGTTAAGCCAAAACGCCTGGCCAAAGGGGGGGCGTGTCTCACTGGTCTTTAATCCCCGTTGGCAGTCCGGCACTGCGCTCTACCTGCCGTGTGATCGCACCGCCATTGCTGGACACGGTAATTGGCTACATGAGCACCCTAGTCTGATTTGGGACCCCAAGCGCGGCATCACCCAATATCTCGAAGCCGTCCACGAGGTCCTGCAGAGTCACGAGTTGATCGATGAAGCGGCTTGAGATGAGCCGATCAACGTGGTCGTCGTTATTGTCCATGTTGAGGACCCAAAGTGATGGGGTCCGAGAAGCCGGTGCGTTCCTGCTCGGGACACAGACGCGCAATGCGTTGCGGATCAAAGACTGGGTGGCGTACCACGTCCTGTCGGACCAGGTTGGACAAGCTGACTACATCACCCTCGAATCCGATGCGTTCGTCCGTTTGTGGCAGATCTGTCGCGAGCGTGACTTGCGCGCCGTGGCCGATGTGCACACGCATCCTTGCGGCGCGCATCAGAGCGTCACGGACCGCGCCTATCCCATGATCGCCACACCCGGACACGTGGCGTTGATCGTGCCGGATTACGCCCAAGGCGACATCGACGTGACCGACATCAGTATTAACATTTACAAAGGGAGCCACCAATGGGCCTCATACACCGGCACGGCAAACCGTCAATGGATGCACGTCACATCATGAATGCAAATGAGTTACATCGTACAGAGAAGATCCTGGTGGACAGCGGCATGGCACGGACGTTTGCAGAGGCACGCGACTTGTTTGCCACCTACGGCGTGGTCATTGAATTGCCGGACAGTGATGGGCGAGCCGAGGAGTCCAACCCGATGTTGCAGACGATCCTGAACTGCGCAGCGCGCACATTTGCAGGCAATATCGCCGTTCGATCACCGGGGGCGCCCAGCGACGCTCTACAGCCATTGCTCGAACCCTATGTCTGCACCACGGCGTATGACCCTGCTGAAATGGCGTCGTGCGCCGCGCGGTACAACTGGCCTGTGATCTCGTTGTCGCCGGACGGTCAGGATGCCGGTGTTATACACCCTTGGGCAGAGGGCTGGCAGTTTGGGCTCGATCGTTCCCGGCCCTCGCAGGCCGCCCACCCCACGGCCTTGATTGCGGCCGGTGCACTTGCGGTAGCAGAAGCCTTTGCGCTGATGCGGAGAGATCATCCCTATGCCGGTCGTCGATCCGTGACCCAAACGCTTCAACTGAATGACGCACCGTTCACGCCTGTCCCCACCGAGCCTGCTCAGCCGTTACCTGATCTTTGGTTACTTGGCCTCGGGCACCTGGGCCAAGCCTATGCCTGGACGTTAGCCCAATCGAGTTACGAGACCGGCACCCTGCATCTTCAAGATGACGATGTGGTTGAGTGGTCGAACGTTTCCACCTCGGTCTTGGTGAACGCGGACGACGTGGGTTGTCAGAAAACGCAGGTGGTCGGCGATTGGTTGTCTGGCCATGGCTTTTCAGTGCTGACACATCCTGATCGATTCACTGGGCATCAATCGGTCGACCAAGCCGAATCAATGACCGCATTGGTTGGTGTTGACAACCCGTCCGCGCGTCGAGGGATCGAGCACGTTGGTTTTGAGTTTGTGATCGATGGTGGTTTGGGCGCGGGTGTCCAGGACTTTCAAGGGATCCGGATCAGGACATTCCCTGGGCCGGTCCAGGCCACCGAAGTGTGGGCTTCACCGTTACAAGTCGATTTAACCACCCAGCAGGCTAGTGCTTATCAGCACTTGCTGGCTGGTGGTGCTGAACAATGTGGTGTGACCACCCTTGCGACGCGTGCCGTGGGGGCGCCATTTGTGGGGTGTTATGCGGCCGCCCACGCCATCAGTCTGCTCGAGCAACGCCTTGGTGGTGCGCCGGCCCCGTATCTGGTGGATACCCATCTGCGATCCCCGGAGATTTTGACACGCGCTTTTGCCTAGTATGTCGCCGTTGAGCTTCGCATGAGGACGCTCGAACAGACGGCGTTTTCATTTTATGACCTCACCAAATTTGACGGGTGAGCGCGACTCGACAGCGATCGGGGCGATTACGTGGCCCCGATCGTGCAGATGGGTTGAGGCTTAAGTCTGAATGAACTCTCTCGGTACCCATTGGGTGCGAAGCTGTTTGAGTTCGGGACTGATATCTTTGGGTAGTGGGCCGACGAAGAATCGATGGAACCATTCGACGAGGGCTCCTTTTTTATCGTGTTCGTGCTCGGTATACCATTCTTCACCGAATAGCTCGGTGCCAAGCGTGATGAGCGCTGCGTGTTTGAGGCGCTTAAAGTAGCCCTCCCCGGTCGGTCGCCAATAGGATGCATAATCTGGGGCCAGGTCCGTGAGTGCGGCCTCGGCGACCGTGTCATCACTAGCGACCCCTGTAGTGAATGAGACAGACACACAATACGTTAGGAGGGCTTGTTTGCGTTTGGGCGTGAGCTTACGCAGAGCGGCGAAGCGTTCTCCGGGACGCTCGATGGTCATCCATTCTGTCGGCAGTTTGCTGCGTATTTTTTTCAGGTGCAGGTCGGGTGTCGTGTCTTCGAAACCCGACCCCATAGGGCTGGCGACGTCCACGCTCAGCCGTAACGCTTTGTGCTGCCAGCCGAGCTGCAAGACATCGTGACACAGCGTATAGAGCAAGAGATCACTCGCCAAGTTGGGGTCGTCCAGAAGGGCGGCTTGTGCGGCTTGTTGGCGGTGCGCCCCGAGATCAGTAATGAGTGCTTGGGGCAGTGTCGTGTTGGGTGTTTCGCTCGCGCCGTCGTTGTGTTCGGTGCGTTTATGCGCGGACCGTGACAGGTAACCTCGTGCGATTTGAGTTTTACCGGCGTTACTGATGGTGATGAAACAAATGCCCTGTGCTTTTTGTGCGTCGGTGTAGGTGCGGTACGCATCGATCTCAGCTTCCAATGCATCGATAGCATCGGTCAACGCCTCATCTTGTGCTTCGGCGTCATCCGTCCACCCCGCTTCACAGCTGTCGTGCAGTTGGTGTTGTGTGTCGATCAGGGTTTGCAGACGCTCCGTGAGTTCAGCGGGGAGATCGACGGGTTCGGGTTCGACATGGTGAAATTCATGTGCAGGAAAGTAGGGGTCGGTTGTGCAGCGGACCTCGCCCCACCCTTCTTTGGATTTGATCCGTGCGGCGACTTTTTCCAGTTTCGAGAGTGCCAGTTGTTCCACCAAACCGCGATCGGACAGGTGATCGTGTTCAGCGAAGAGGTCCGTGACCAAACTCCCCCCAGCCGCTTGATAAGCGGAGAGGCCGATGTACTTGACCAATCGATCATCGGAGGCGATGGAAGCATCACCCGTAAAGGCTTGTCTCACACGATAGGCATAGCATTGATGGCCCAATTCCTTGAACACTCGCAATTGCTCTTTTTGGCTAGACGCTAGCGTGAAGGCCATGACGGTTTGTAGGTCGATGGTTTCGGCGCGGTAGGCGTTGAGGATGCGTTTGGCGACTTGGCCGAGCTTGAGGCGTTGCTTGACGCGCGGTTCCGGCAATCCGAAGCGCGCCGCTATGGCAGGCACATCGGCCCCCTCTTGGCGCATGGCGTCAAAGGCCTGAAATTCATCGGCAGGATGCATGGGCGCGTGCAAATTTTCAGCGAGGGACACGGCGATCAGGCTGCCGCCGGTTTGGATGCGGCACGGCACGGGGTAAGAGTCTGGCAAGACACCTTGTCTTACATTTTCGCCGATGGCACTCCAGCGGCGACCACCGGCATGGACCCCGAAGGCAGTTCCTTCGTCATCTAGAGGGGAAACGATCAGATTTTCTAATACGCCGATGTCAGCGATGTTGGCGATTAACGCGGCGTCCGCTTCGTTGTTGGGTTTGACGGTGCGCACGTTGGCGGAGCCTTTCTTTAGTTGGTGCCACGGAATTTCGACCGCCTCTGACAGTTCGACGGTGGCCTGGATGGGTTCTTTCATAGTGAGATTCCTCGCGGATGGATTGTGGATTGACGCTCGCGGTGCTTTGCCCCGCCAAGCGCCTGCGCCGCGTCGCAAGTCAGACCGGGGTAGCAAGCTGCAATTGAGCGCGACCAAAGCCGCATGCGACTCGCAGCGCAGCGAGAATCGAACGGGTGTAGGGGCGGCGAAGTGGACTCGGTTGCAGCGCGCGAGGGCAGCGCCCTTAGGGTCGCGTCAGGGATCAGAGGTGCGGCGTGAGCCGTCCAGGATGGATGAGCGTCTAGCGAACGGCGTCGAGCCCGCCCGCGCTAGTGCGGGGACGCCCCTTGGTCCTGCTGAACCGTCGTTGTCGAGTCTTCGCCATTGGGACGAATCCCCAACAGCTGAAGGACCGCTTTGAGTTCTTCGGGTGAGGTGCAGCTGATGGTGACATCTGTGCGTTGGTCATTGATGTTGCTGATGACGACGCTCTGTCGCTGGCGATCACTTAAGCTCGGTTTGGTCTTAGGGGGCTTAACCGGTTGTGGATGTTGTATCCGGTTGGCGAGTGATTCGACGGCGCGAACGGATAGGCCTTGATCCACGACCTGCTGAGCGACGAGATCTTGTTGATCTGAGGATAACGGCAAAAGTGCGCGTGCGTGCCCCATCTCGATCAGCCGTTGAGCTAACAAGGTCTTGGCGTGCTCGGAGAGCTGTTGGAGTCGCAGTAAATTCGCCACAGCCGCTCGCGAACGCCCCACGATGTCGGCGATGGCTTGTTGAGACAAACCAAATTCGTCGCGTAGCCGAGCCAAACCGTCGACTTCTTCGAGGACCCCTAAATCCTCCCGTTGGATATTTTCAATCAATGCCAATGCAGAGGCTTCTTGATCTGAAATCGACTTGATGAGTGCCGGTACTGTGTCCAATTGGACCGTGCTGGCTGCGCGCCAGCGACGTTCACCGGCAATTAATTGATAGCCGGTGCCATGGGGCCGCACAACGATCGGCTGCAAGAGACCATGTTGCTGAATGGAGTGCACGAGCGTCTCCATCGCATCCGGATCAAAGTCACGTCGGGGTTGAAAGGGATTCGGTTCGATCGCGGCCACGGGGATCTGAGCGACGTCAGCGGTATCGCTTGGGCTGGGCGATCCGGATAGCAGTGCCGTTAAGTCTCGACCGAGTTTTCTCTTAGCCATAGCGATAAGGATATCAAGCTCGATTCACGAAGGCTTCTCTTCGATATCGCGGACGCACAGGCCAGGGTCTGATTCGATACCGGCTATGGCTTGATGATATGGTGCACGGATGGGGATGTCTGAGCAGCGAAAAATCTATGAAGTCGCCCGTTTTGTTTTGGATGGTGCGGATCAAGATCGCCTGTGTACACGCCTAGAGATAGACGAAGCGTATGCATTGGCCGGGTGGCGCGCAGTGGCGTCTGAACTCGGCGAGCACTTAGGGGAGGCGGTCGACGTCGAGACCTTTACCGTCCCACCTCTATTCCAAGATCGCTTGCATGAGTGTCTGGTCTATTTGCTCAATCGGATTGAGGCGGAAAAGCAGCGGGAAGTGTTGGGCGATGGCACACGACCCCAACGCGAACCGCTACCTGAATCAGAGAATACAGAAGAGGCAGCCGGTGACCTGAGCGTAGACACGAACACAGACGAGACAGCAGACGCGGATGTGACCGGTCAAGACGCTGCGGCCGGTCATGCGTCAACATCAACCGCGCGGCAAGGGAGTGATGGACCGATGCGGGTCAGTACGGTGTTAGACGATATGACCTTATCTGAAGACACGGATCACTCGGCGGTCGACAATCCTCGCTGAAGGCGATATTTTCACGCTCACAGCGTAAAAAAAACGCAAAAAACAGCAATGACAACCCTAATTCGCTTGATGGGTGAGTTTTACGTTGGTGATGCGCCGATAGAACACACCCTAAAGGGCAAAAAGAACCAAGCCATCGTGGCCTACCTCGCCTACCACTTAGGGGAGCCTATGGATCGCGATATCTTGGCGAATTTGTTGTGGAGCGGGGACGAATTGAGCGCCGCCCGGGCGAGCTTACGGCAAGCCCTCGCGACCATTCGTCGTGCGTTGCCAGAAGGGGTGCTCAAATCTCAAGGACGCCTCCCCTATTTAGATGCTGAAATGGTTGCGGTGGATGTGCAGTTGGGGACTTCGCTCGCCGCGTCACGGAATGAGGTCATTCGCGGACCTTGGTTGGAGGGCTTTTCGGTGAATGCGCCCGCATTTGAAGCGTGGATGACGACGGAACGTGCCCAGGTGCACGCCGACCTGATTGCTCGCCTGTGTGCGCAGGCCGACCAACAAAAGCAAGACGGTCACGCGGACGGGGCGATCGACACGCTTCAGTGTGCGCTACGACTCGACGATACATCCGAACAGTTGTATCGAGAGTTGGTGGCACTACATCGCCAGGCGGGTGACCCGGTGCAAGCCATGCGGGTTTTTCGCCAAGCACAAACGATTCTCGGCACAAAATTATCCGTGGAGCCCTCCCCCGCCTTGAATGAACTCGTTAAAGACTTAGATGTGGGCCTTACGAGTCTGCCTACACATCAGAGTTCTGGCTTCAGCCGCAAAGCGGTGCTGCCTGCCATTGGTGTACTCCCCTTTGCGAATTTGTCAGCCGCGAGCGACGATGATGTCCTGGCGGATGGCATGACGGATGAGTTGATCAACTTGCTGAGTCAAAGCGCCAGTTGGCGCGTGGCCTCTCGGCATTCCAGTGTGGCCTTAAAAACCACGTTGATGGATGTGAAAGAAGTGGGTCAGGCGTTGGGTGTGAACTATGTGGTGGAAGGCTCCATTCGACGACTGAAAGATATGCTCAGGGTGTCGGTCCGATTGGTTGGGGTCGATGATGGACTCAACTTGTGGTCGCAGAAATACGAGCGGGCGCTGGCGGATATCTTTGAGGTTCAAGACGAAGTAGCCGAGGCGATCTCTCAAGCGATTAAGAATCGCTTGGGGTTTGCCGAGCGTGAGCGGATACGTCACACCCCACCCAGTCAACTGGATGCGTGGAGTTTGTTGGTCAAAGCCCAGCAGGTGATCGTCGTGGATCGCGAATCACGCGACTTACAGCGCTCGTTAGTCATGGACGCCTTAGCTGTGGACCCAGACTATCCGCGGGCCCATGCATTCTTAGCGATGGTTCTGTTTGTCGGTGTGGGGCGAGGCTATGCTGCGGAGCCCAAGGCTGATTTTGCTCTGGGGCTCAAGCATGCGGACATTGCCTTGGCCGGCAGCCCTTTTGATGTGGTTGTGTTGCGTAACTGCGCTGGCGGATATGCCGCCGTGGGCAAGTCTGAGATGGCGCGTAAAATTGTCATGCGGGTGTATGACATGACGCGGGTGCCTGACACGTTGTTGGTCAGTGTGCTAATGTGGCATGGTGAATTGGATCAGGCGATCCAACACTGTCAGACCATCGTGGATGGGCTGGATCCAGAGCTGTCGACGGGTCCGGGTGAACTGCGACCCAGGGCGCTCTTGGGCAACCTACATATGTTGCAGGGGCGCTATGAAGAAGCGCTGACTTACGCCGAGCGGGATTTGGCAGAAAACCCCACCAATTATTTCGCGCACGTCAATATCGCAAACGTGTTGGGATTTCTCGGTGAAAATGAAACCGCACAAAAGGCCTGGTCAGATGCCCAATCGTTGGTCCCGGAGCTCACACTCGAGGCGTTTCATCGAGGCTACCAAGAGGTGTGCACCGAATCCTCGGTAGCCGATGGGTTTGTGAATGGGTTGATGGCTGCTGGGATACGATAGACACACACCCGACGTTCGTGGTTTGTACACGCGTTGTCGATCACGACCAATCGATCTCGAGCAACTGGCTCAAGAGATCTGAATCATCCGGATAACAATAAAATGGTATGACCGTTTGTGTCGTTGCCTTACACGCTCGATAGCGGTGATGCCCCCCGACAAATGAGATTTCACCGGATCTGTTAGGCGTAATCACGATGGGGGACATGGCCTGCCCTGCAGCGACGTGTGCGATGACGCGAGCCAACTTGTGCGCATTGCCAGTAGTCCAAAGTTCGGTGGCAATATCGGTGTAACAGAAAGAGGATAACAGTGGATCGAGATGTTCAAGCAATACGAACCCAAGCTTGAGCTCGGTCAAACTATGCAACCATTCTTTCCTTGCTTTAAAAGGATCGTCGCTCGGTAGAAAAGTTGGTGGATCGAAGGAAAACTCCCGTCCTTCGATGGATAAATCCCATTTGAATTCAAGGCTGGGCCATTGGCTGATTGGCTCGAAAATGATTTCTTCAATCGCCGCGGAGAGTGATTCGTTGAGTGCCTGTCTGGCTAGATGTTCATCTAAGTCGAGTCCGGCGCCCCGTGCTGATATTTCGTCTAAGGGATTAACAGGACACATTGAGGACCTATAACGTGATTCGCCAATGATATTTGATCATTCCGTAACACGCTCACCGGCAGCTATCGGCCACAAACGGACATCTATTCTACGAGTTCTATCAGTTGAATTAGGTTTCCGCATGTATCGTCGAAGACGGCCATGATAGCTCCACCTGCTTTGACGGGCGGCTGAATAAATGAAACATCAAGGGACTCCAACCGCCTAACTTCGGCTTCGATGTCGTCCACTTGGAATGCGCTGATTGGGATACCATCGGCAACTAGAGCTTCCTTGTATGCAATGGTCGCAGGATGGACACTCGGCTCCAAGCCTAGCTCTACGCCATCAGGCTCTTCTGGCGATGTGACGGTTAACCACCGGTGCTCTCCAAGGGGAATATCATGTTTGACGTTGAAGCCAAGCTTCTCCGTGTAAAACGCTAGTCCTACTGCTTGATCATTTACGGGGATGTTCTTCATGTACATTTTCATTTTGTGTCTCCTTCAAAGAATGGTTCGAGCCAAGGACTGATCGCACCTGTCAGTACGGACGCCGCAAAAGAATGAATTTTCGTGCGTCCTCGCCAAGCTGTTTGTATGAGTTCTGCTTGTTCCAGAGTGGTCAGGTGGCGCGTAATAGCCTGCCTAGTTAGGGTCACTTCATGTTCTTCGAAAAGACGAGCACAGAGTTCGAACAACGTTTGATCGTTGCGCTTCCTGAGTTCATCTAGGATCAACAAACGAGTGTCATCGCCAAGAGCGCGGAACACTTTACTGAGGTGAGGATCAATTGGAATGCTCATAACTCATTATGCAACATTGTTGTTGCATATCAAGGTGAACTTTTTTTAAAAACGTCTGCCAAGGGTCGTTTACAGCGTTTCGGCGATTCGCATTCAGAAAGTGAGCCCTTCATTAAGTGCCGTTTGTAGACTAAGGGTCTAACGACAAAACTAAGTCGTGGGTAGCTTGTCTGTTGTTTCCGTCAAGGATCAACGCCAAAGGCGCACGTTCCGCTCAGACGGTGGCGGGTGTTTTGCAGGCGATCCGTTGGCTACGGTAAAGCCTCTAATGGGTGCCCACGTTGGCTTACGATTTAGATGATCTGAAAAAGGATCGGGTCACCGAAGTGACCCGATAAGAACGAGGCGCGATCCGATCGCGCTCAACAGTTGCGTGAGGCGTGCGCAGAGGCAGGCCCGTCGCTAAAACGGAATATCGTCTTCCATGTCAGCGGCAACGGGAGGGGATTCGCTTACCGGTTCGTCACTGGCATCAGCGTTGCGGGGTTTACCGTCGAGCATTTGCAACTCGTTGGCATACACCTGCGTGCGAAATCGTTTGATGCCATCTTGTTCCCAAGAGGACGTGCGGTTCGCACCTTCAATGTACACCCGCGAGCCTTTGCTCAAATACTCACCAGCAATTTCCGCCAGCTTGTCGAACATGACCACTTGATGCCATTCGACTCGTTCTTTGAGGTCACCGGTTTGTGCATCACGCCAGCGGTCGCTGGTGGCGATGGACAGTTGAGTGACCGGTTTACCGGCGCCTGTGTAACGGGTCTCTGGGTCGCCCCCGAGGTTACCGATTAAGGTGACTTTGTTGATTCCTCTGTTCGTCATTTTCAATTCTCCTAAGCAGGATGAAGGAAAACACCGGCCCCAAGGGGACGAAGTTCCCCATTGGGTAGATGGACGCCTGTTGCCAGGTAGATGGTCAGTCTATGTCCGTTTGACCATGCCGATGTTATCGACGTGCCTATATGTTGCGTAAACAACGATGCTGACAATCAGCGGTATAAGCCCGGTCGAGTATAGGTTTGGTACACCGCGCACCTAGCGAATTCGTAGAAACCGTGTGATTGGGTTTGGACGATTTTGAGGGGTGCTGCCGACGAGACTGGTGCTCAGTAGCAGTCATAAAGCCGCCCTACCCTATATTAAGGTACTGTCTCGGGGCGGAAACGGTCCCTTAAGGTTGAGACGTTTTTGGTTCGAAGTCGCAAATGTAGGCGGCCGCCCGTGAGGCCAGTGAGGCTGCACGGGAGAGTGCAGTGGGATCTGCGGTGAGACAGTGGAGCCAGCTGGCCAGATAACCGGCGTGATCTTCGCGTGGCGTCAATGTGATATCGAGATCGGCGCATAAGAACGCCGCGCCCAGCTCTGCGACGAGTTCTTCGATGGCGTAGCTGGTGATGTCACGATCGCACCGATGTGCTGCACCGGTCCAGTGTACGAATTCATGTAACTTCACCGCGTAGTAGCTCTCTTGGTCGAAAAAGCGCGTCTGTTCGGGCATGACGATGAGGTCCTGCGTGCGGTTGTAGAAGGCTCGGTCACCTCGATGTTCGACCTGGGCTTGGGTTTCATTCAGTAGAGATTCAACGCGGTCAATTGGGGTAAATGAGGTTGCTGTGGGGGCTTGGGGGAGCGTGTATCCCTCGACTTGTTCAGCGGCAAAGACACGACTGGTTCGGGCAATCATGAAGCGGTCGCGTTCTTCCGCGTCTTCAGTGGATGCGCGTTCGATGGGTTTATAGAAGAGGATCGGTACGCCACTTTCACCCCGCTGGACTTGGGCGCCGAGGGTTTGCCACTGTTTATAGGTTGCCCACTGGCCACTGCTGTAACCGAATTCATCGGCCGCCGCCCACAAGGTGAGGACGTTGATGCCACTATATCGGGCGTGGGTGTGTGCGTTGATGGGACGGTGTGAGACGCCATCTCGATACCAGGGGCAGTCCGCCAGTGTTGCACCGGCTTCGATCAGTGCGATGAGGTGTTGTGTGATTCGGCTATGACTTGGGTGTGAAGGGGCAGACATCAGATCCTCTCGGGCAGTTGTTGATGGCCATCCCAAGGGCTCGGGATGAGAGCCGGTCAGGGCGATTGCGCGGGCCGGGAGTTGGGGGCCCCCGACGGACTACACGAGCCTTGACGGGTGAGCAGACCGGGTCACGGTGTTGGACAGCAAGATTCAACGGCCGAAGGAACGTCGACCCCGAGGTTCACGCCTACTGCTTCGACGAAGATCACGACAACCGGGACGACGAGGCTGTCCTCACTGACGACTTAAGACGCAACGCGTGGCGCTGTCAGGGTCGACCTGCATCACATCGTTTTGGTCGACAAGAGGCGACAAGACGCACGACGAAGGGTTGCGAAAATACGTGGATTTATGTCGTATAAGTGGTCGTTAGGCGGCGACGAACTGCACGACGAAAGATCATAAGTAACTGTTTTTAATAGATATTTCCTTCGATATTTGCGTGTAAACGGCTTGCAGAAATAGTAGGATTTTGTCAGGATCCGCGATGAGCCAGTACCCTGGATGATGGTGTATGGATAAAGCCGCTGCAATACGCGCACAAGCCAAAGGTGAATTGGTGTATTGCGAGGCCGTGCCAGCGGTCATGTCTCATGGCTGGAATCTCCAGGTGGTCTATGAGGATGGCCGACGTGAACTCATCTTGGGGGCACGTGACGTTAAACCAAAATGGTTTGGCGATGCGATGACCATGTTGCGATTCGTACAATCACTGGGTTTTGACAACGTCAAAGTCCACGTGACGGGAGAGACGGTTGTGCCCCAGCGGCGCAAAGCGTCTTAGGTGTAACCAGGTTAATCGTCGAAGAAGGAGGTATGGCGAGCCAGATTGTATTGAAGCCCTGATTTTTCAGGATCCAAAAATGCGAACACCGCGTGTAGCGACGCGGTGTTCAGGGATCACCGAAGCGACCCTAGATTAGCAAGGCCGGTAAGCACTGCTTTATCTGAGCTAATGCTAGAGGACGGACACCTATTCTGCAAGCGTGGTAGCGCACATTTGCCTGGTGTTCTATTGCCTGTGATCCCCTGTACCAGAGGGGAACATCCATGACGGATATCACCATTGGGGACCCAACGCGTCCCTCCGGACTGCGCGGCATGTCGAGTGTGGCGCAACTCATGTCAGTCCAGGCTGACACTTTTGATGGCATCGGCGGTACGCGCAAAGGCGCGCTCTTGGCGACGTTTAAACAAGCCGCTCCAGCATTGGGGTTATCCGACAATGCCATGTTGTTGATCGATCAACTCATGGCCTTTTCTAAAGAGTGCGATTGGGAAGAAGGGCGGCGGCCGATCGTATGGCCGTCAAATGATTTCCTGCAAGATGCGCTGGGTAAAAGCCTGAGGAGCATTCAGTACGCGCGACGTGAATTGGAAGATGCGGGTGTTGTGGTCATGCGAGACAGCCCACAGGGGCGTCGCTATGGTCATCGTGGACCCGATGGTCACATTAAGGTGGCTTACGGCTTCGATCTATCTCCGCTCGCGCTACGACAAGGGGAATGGCAGGGTGTGGCAGACGACATCAAACAAGTGCGGCGGGAGCGACAAGCGCTTAAACGGCGTCGTACGATCGCGCTCAAAGCCACGCGCCAGATTATCGCAACCGCCTTAGAGATTGGCTTAGATGTGGCGGAGTGGACGCGTATGGGCGAGCAGAATGAACGCTTGATCGCAGGTACGCACCGGCAGCGGGATTTGTCGTTGTTACGCCCTCTGGTTGACCGTCTTGAACACCTAAAGGCAGATGCGGAGGCGTACTTTCTCGAGCAAGTGGCAGCACTCGATCATTTAGATGATGAACAAGAACATGCATCTCAGGGTGCAGAAGATTGCACCCTTAATACAACTACAACCGATCTTAAATCTAATGAATTAGATACCGTAGATTCTCGTAAAGAAGTTAACCAAATAAGTGGTAGCGAGGTGGAACCAGCGAGTAGTAGCTCCCCTCCTCCCGACGCCATCACGGATACGGTGGAGGACACCTTGGTGAAATACCAAATCAAACCGCAAATGGTGATCGGTTTATCCGAGTGGATGAATGAGCTCGGGCCTAAGGATCGGGCGGCGACGTGGGATGACGTCGTCCATGCCGGAACCCGGCTGAGGAAATTGACGGGTATTTCCGATGATGCTTGGCGCGATGCGGTGGACACTATCGGTGTGGCCGCGGCTTCAACAGCGGTCGCCATTGTCATGGCCAAACGCAGCGAGATTAAGAAACCCGGTGGTTATTTCCGTGGCATGGTGGAGAAAGCCAAAGTGGGTCAGTTGAATCTGGGTCCGACTGTTTATGGTCTGCTGGATAAGGACCGTTTAGGGGGCCAACCGGGTGAGGTGACGGTGTAGACTGACGTGGCTTTATTGAGCGGGACATCCTGCATCGCTGCCCTGGCAGCATTTAAGGCACCGCTGATTTATCAGCATATCGGTACAACGGACATTGGGTCTTGCCGAGCCCTCCTGGAAACAGGGTCCACTTGTCTAACCCCGCTGGGATTCATACTCCCAGTGGGGGTTGTGATTACTCAGCGGTTTCACCGAAAGGAGCAAACCATGAGTAATCTAGAAGACTTTGTTGCCGTCCAATGGACGTGCAGAACGATTGTGAGTTCGGACGTGGACTTGCAGATTCGCAGCATGGGGGGTCAAGTCGATCACCCAACGCTCCTCCAGCGTGCTGCAGAAGCAGTCGCGTCCTGTGCGCGCTATGAGCGTGACTTGAATCAAGTTGAGTTTTCGGCAACGTTCGAAAACTCGATGGGTCGCGAGGCGATTGGGTTGTGTGTTCGTTTCGATCTCACGCCAACGCCGCTGGTGGTCCTCTCACTCGGTCATGCCACAGAAGCAGCGTCGCCGTTGAGTGCTGGCGATTGTGTCGGGGATGGTCATCGAACGATGGTCATTAAATCTCAGGCGGTGCGGCATGAGCACGCATAAACCCACAAGCCGTGCCCGCTCGCTTAAACAACGAGCCGCATGGCTTGCCAATCGAAAGCTGGTGGCGGAGATCAAGCAGATCGAAGCTGAAACGGCGTTGATGCGAAAGCGTTATCGATTGGAGGTGGCTAAGGTCATGATTGCGGTGGGCGGATTATCCGCCACCGTGGTCACGGTCCTTAACGCACTCTTGGGTCCGTAAGGAGCAGATGAATGGATCGACACATCAAAGATGGAGGCTGGTTGGCGGATCTGACGTTTTATTCGGGCCTCGTTACCGGTTCACTGGTGATTGGGCTCGTTTTTTACGGTCTGTTTCAATTGGGGCTATCAACATAGTCGTTCGGAGGGGGTCTCTTTTCGGAGAGGCGCCCTCCCCTCCCCTTTTTTTGACAGTATTGGGCGCTCGTCAGTGGTGATTCCACCCCTTAATAATATAGTTAGTTTTATAACAAGAAAACAAACGCAGCCGCAGAGGAGGCCAGTCAGATAAAAATCGACCGACAAAAACCATTTTTGGGAGTCAAAATACAAAAAAACCAAAAAATGTAGACTTCGGCGAAAAAATGGTATATTTATGGCCGCACGGAAACGATGACAGGATGGGGCCATGGCCGAATCTACGGAGTTTCATGACGAACCCGTAATTGACAATGCAGTGTACCAGCAAAATGGGGTGGGTTTAGACGAACTCAATGACCTGGTCGATCGCTGTCAAGATACCCTCAGTGCCCTACGTTCTTTGGGCATGACCCCCAACAGCGAAAAGCGCCTCATGAAGCACTATCGTGCGCGCAAAGTGGCCGAAATGGTGGGCTTTTCGCGCACCAAGATCACCAAAGCCATCGATGATTTAGGATTGGAGCAAGACCTCGACCCGGAAACACATCGTCCGCTCGGTTACACCTTAACGCAGGTGAACCAAATCCGTGATGCGCTGGATGCACGTCCCGGTCGGCGGGTAGACGAAGCCCCTGTACGGCTGGCCGTGCAATCGTTTAAGGGTGGGGTGGCGAAGTCGGTGACCACGGTCTATATCGCTCAGTATCTGGCTGAAAAGGGCTATCGGGTGCTGGTGGTGGATTGTGACCCCCAGGCCTCTGCCACACAATCTTTTGGCTATGTGCCGGATCATGAGTTTTCCGAGCGGCATACGCTCTCCCCTGCCCTGCATGGCGAGGAAGACTCCCTGGACTATGCCATCATTCCGACCTACTTCGATGGCATCGACTTGGTGCCCAGTTGTTTGGCGCTAAATGAAGTGGATTTTGCGATCTATGATGCTGTCGCGCGGGCAGACACAGCCGAGCGCGACGCGTTTTATCATTTGGTCGAAGATGCCATCGTCACGGTCCAAGATCGATACGATGTGGTCTTGATGGACAGTGCTCCGAATCTGAGCATGATGTCGATTAACATTTTAGTGGCCGCCAACGCGGTGGTGGTCCCTGCCCCACCGGCCATCTACGATTTCTCCTCCACGAGCCAATACCTGCAGATGGTCTCAAAAGTGATGACCGGGATCGCGCCCGGGAAACGCTATGAATTTCTGAAGGTGATGCCGTCTAAGGTGGATCGCACCAAATCCAAGATGCTCGACTTTCTGAATATCATGCAGGACAAATTTGGCAATTTCTTGCTGGCTAAGCCCTTCTTGTACGCCAGTGCCATTCCGGATACCGCGTCGTATTTTCAGACCGTGTTTGATCAGTCGAAACCGGATTCACGTGTCCTCGGCATGCTCAACGCGGTGTTGGGTGAGATTGAGGTGGAAATTTGCAAGACCTGGCCCAGTCGGCACGAGTCGTTACGTGAGCGGGGAGTACTGCTATGAGTCCATCGCTGAGTGAGCGCCTCGCCGAACAAGAATCGAAAGCCAAAGAAAAGCCCGCTGAGACCCGCGCATCAATTGCCATCCCCACCGTGGATGTGGCCACGCATGGCACGCAATTGGGGGTCATGAAAACGCATAAGTACACAGAATTCGACGTGGCGCGATTGCGTCAGTGGAAATACCACAACCGGTCAGCCGGGTGGTTAGAACGTGATGAGCAACGCATGCTGGAAGCCTCGATCAAAAAACATGGGCAACACACGCTTGGCTTAGTGCGTCGCGTAGACGGCGAGGCGGGCATTGATGGCGAAATCATCTTTGGCTACCGACGTTCACAAGCCTGCTTGGCGAACGGTCTCCAGTTCAAGGCTAAAGTGGTCCCAGCGGATACACCCGATATTGAGTGCATGGAACTCATGCACACGGAAAACGCAGAGTCTGAAGATGTCAGCGAGCTCGAAAACGCGGTGATTTACGCGCGCTTACTGAAAGATGGGGTGTATCGGAGTCAACGAGACCTGGCCGCCTCCCTGAACGTCTCCCAGCCGTATATCAATCGTTTGATGAGCACCACAGCCATCTTTGACTATGACTGGCTCACGCCCGTTGTGATGCCGCTCCTACCGGATGTCAGCGTCCGCACGGCCAGCGCGTTAGCCGCTGGGTTAAAAGATCCGCAGACGCAGCGCTCCATGCGTGAGGCAGCGAGGCGAATCGTCCAAGACGGCGTTGAGGTGACTGCAGGCACCTTGCAGCGTGAACTGATTCCACCGACCAAGGGTCGAAGACAACGTAAGAAACAAAAAGATGTCTTGAGGAAAGTAGGGCGCAACAACGTCGTTTTGTTAGAACACGACGATGCGGGTAACGTGTCACTGACCGTGAAACCGTACGAGCAATCTGCGGACGAACGTACGCAATTGCTTACAGACATCATGAAGGCATTGGATCAACATATTAAAAAATAGGGACATCAATAGGGGGAGCTCGGAGAGGATCACATCCGAGATGGATAATGAGCTGGTGGGGGAGCCAACAAGACACTGAGATCGATCGGGCTCGCCCTGAGCACGACCCTCTGCATGATGTGTGGAAACTGACCGCACTCCCCCGATCGGAATTTGATTCGACTTACGTAGATTTATGGACTCGAACTACGAGTGTCGTCGACCGCGATCCCGCGGTTGATACCGAGACATTCAATACCGAATTAATGACTTCGACGCGTGCAACCATGCGTGTTCGTCAAAGCCAGATCCTTCCCCGACGTATTGCTACCGAAGAAGCCACCCGATTGTCCGAATTAATGACGTTCGTCGTGGCCTTCGCCTTGGTGTTGTATCGTGTGCGCGACATGGATTCGGTGGGTAAACCGCTGCTGGATTGGGGCTTGGACACCCTACTCTGTGACACGTCGTGCCGGTGGATTCTGGATGAACCGGTGGCCTATGAAGAACTACAGCGATTTTGTGACGGTGATGGGGACAGTGAGATCAGGGCACTGATCGAGCTGGCAGAGTCACGTCTGAGCACGTTACGAGCACCGGCGCCCGTGGCGGCGGCTTCTGCAGTGAAACCCAATCAGATGCCGGTGAACGCGCGCAAAGCCAAAGGCTGGCGCTTTGTCGCGTGGCTGCGGGCTGAGCTCGAAGCGGGGCACTTAACCGTGAATGAACCGAGCAGCCTGGTGCACACGTTACCCGGTGGAGAGGCGTTTCTGGTCGTACCGGTCCTGTTCGAGCAGTTTGCGCAGATCGAAGGTGAACCAGCGAAACGAATCCAAAACCAAGTGGCGCGGCTGGGGCTCCATCGCGTGGTCGAGGGCCACAACTTATTTACAGCGAATCTAAACGGTAAAACCGTTCGAGGGTTGATTTTAGGGACCGGTGCGGGGCTATGGACACACGTCCCTGCCCCAAACCATGTATTGCGTATGCGAGGGTCATGCGCAAGCTAGGGAGGTAATAATGGCGGATGGTGCGGATTTTCAACTCGACACCCTACTTTTTCTGAATCGATGTGTGCGCAATGGCCGTACGGATATCCTCGAAGATCTGGGGGTGGATGTCGAAACCATGCGATTAATCCATCAAATACCTGCACAAGGCATGGCATCGCCTAGGCGCATGCCGAAAATCGTTCGGAGTCTAGACATCGATCTTGACGCGCTCACGGAATTTAGTCGACAAGCGTGTTTGTTTCAGCAAGCGGAAGAGGTCATAGCGCGTTTATTGCAAGCCGGTGCAACCCAAAGATTGCTGAACCATTTTTTGGTTTGACCAAGCAAGATGTGTCCAATCGTCGCAAGTTGCTCAATATTGAATCGACCGTGGGTCGCCCAGCCATTCGACAGTCCACGTGTCGCCCTGATCAAGACCTGGTGTTGTTGGATCTGGTGGGTCAGCATATGCGCGTACACCCGCTGGATGAACGTCAGAGCGCACTGCACCAATGTGAAGCGTTACTGCGCACAGCGGAATACACGGATCTGTCGGTGGCGGTGGTTTGGGAAACGGTAGAGCAGGCGATTGTGCGTGGTGAATTCGCGTGGGACGGATAGAGGTCTGAGCCACCCCATACCGTCTTTTCGGACTCTGATAACCATGGTTATCAAGATGAAGCGGGCCGGTCGCTGGGGTTTGATAACCGTGGTAATCAAACTGGCAAACCTGGTGTCTCTACCCCCTTCATCCCGGATTTGATAACCATGGTTATCAGAAGCTTTTCAGGCTTAGGAGCTGCACCTTATTCTAATCCTCAGCTGCCGCACCCTAGATATCACTCATGCGCCGTGTCTGCGAATACTCCAGGAATTAATTGGAGCAAGTTCTCCTGTTTGGGCGCCTGCCCAAGGTACCTACGGATTTGCAGATACTTTACCAAGGGAGCCAGGATTTTATGCAACGCGCGCGTGCGATCTTGATACCCACGGATATCAAGCGTGCCAGATAGTCGATGCCCGAGGCTGGAGCGAGGGCCATTGTGACCTGTTGTGCGTCGCCATGCTGAGCAATTCCGGTGCTTTTGATAACCATGGTTATCAAAGAAAATAAGATCGCTTTACGATCGCCTGTCACTGCGTTCGCGTAGCGAAAATAAGTAGTGACAGGCGGGCATCCGCCTGTAAATAAAAGGCTATCAGCTATTTCTTAGAGTGATCGTTAGGTGACACCCAAAAAGCAATGTGCTAGGCTCGCGACCGCTGACTGCTGCTGATAGCTGCCTTTCGCGCGCAATTTGCGCGCGGGCAATGGGAGAGCGTCCATTGAGCTGACTCGACAGCATGAGGCGCAGAGCGGTGCGTCGTAGGTCTGACCTACATCGGGATCACTCCCATTGCATCCATGCTCTGCATGTCCGATCACGGTTGGGCGGCAGTTGTGAATCTGCCCATGGGGTTGAGTGCCTCATGGGCGCTCAACGTGCATTCATCTGGCGTTGAGAAAGGAGCAACAAATGCCACGTCGTCAGGCGTAACTGACATTGCACGTCACCGTGCACGTTCCGCCAAACCCTAGGGTGTTGGCTGACAAAGCAACGACCGCTACCCACAGGATATGTCGTTGTTGCCGGAAGACCGGCGACATAAAACGCTGTAGCCGTAACGTGCCTTCGGGGACGGGTTCGACAAGCTTGCTTGCGAATCGGCTATAAACACTGACCGCAGTTATGCCCACAGATGACTCCGGCCAACAACGGAACGAACAGGTGAACGGAGTGCCTTCGACGACGACAGGACGACGAAGGTGGACCAATGCACAGACAGACCCGAACGATTGTTCGGGTGCGGTGAATGTTCATGCGAGCATTGAATTTTGAGTTGATGAAACTCAACCAAAAGAACCGGGATGGGTCGTATGCCACGCGCGACGCCCGCAGTCGTATTTTGGCGCAGGCCGCCAATGAACTGCATGATCTTGGTTATCGTGGTCTCAAAGCGCGCGGTTTGAAGAGCAAACATGTCGAAGCATTGGTGCGGCAGTGGCAAGAGCAAGAGCTCTCCATTGGCACCATCAAGAACCGGATGGCGCACATTCGATGGTGGGCAGAGAAGGTGGGCAAACCGGGTGTGGTCCGAAAGGACAACGAAGCGTACGGTATTATGAAGCGCACTTACGTCACCAATGACGACAAAAGTCGGCGTTTGGGCGCGATCGTCCACCAGGTTCGCGACCCCTATGTGGCGATGTCATTGCGCCTTCAAGAAGCGTTCGGGTTTCGTCGAGAAGAAGCCATCAAGTTTCAGCCGACCTATGCCGATCGAGGCAATGTGGTGTGTCTGAAGGAAACCTGGACAAAAGGCGGTAAGGCGCGTGACGTCCCTGTGGTCAATGCACAACAGCGTACAGTCTTGGACGAAGCCCGCTTGTTGGCCGGGCGAGGCTCGCTCATTGCGCCAGATCGAACCTATGTGCAGCAGCTGCGGATCTACGAAGCCAACACCAGTGCGGTGGGGTTGAGCCGCATGCATGGTTTACGTCATGCCTATGCACAAGACCGGTACCAAACCCTGACCGGGTGGTCGTGTCCGGCCGTTGGCGGACCGCGCCGTCGCACATTGGCGGGTCCGATGGTGGACGAAGATCGCCAAGCCCGTTTACAAATCTCTCGAGAGCTTGGCCATGAGCGCTTAGAAGTGGTGGCCGTGTATTTAGGCAGCTGAAGGGCGCCGGGGCGACAGATGAGGCGGTGCGCGGTAGAATACGTGTCACGTGACACATATTTAGACAATGCCAGAGCCCCAAGTACAAAAGATGGGTCTAGAGCGGCTGGTGGTCAGCGCCGCTCGCCCGGACGGCGTGACATTAACGCCCAGTCGCGAGCTTCTAGCCAGCGTGCGACAGGTTGGGGTCGTCGTCCCGCTGGTGGTTCGATCCACGCACGCAGGCCGGTACGAAATCCTCAGTGACCCCCAGGTTTGGGTTGCGGCGGGTCGAGTCGGCCTGACGGAAGTGCCGGTGGTGGTGCGAGACGATTTTCCAGAGTCTCGCATCCGTCGCATTGTGGCCTTGCACTACACCGATGGTCGTCGCAATCCGATGCTTGAGGCCGAGGAATTTGCGGCGGAACTGGCCGATCAGGGCGAGACCAGTCACGGGGGGGTCAGTCAACTGGCGCGACGGCTGGGCCTGAGTCGAAGCTATGTTGCGCATGCCTTGCGACTGTTGCTCTTGCCGGTTTGGATCCAGGACAAAGTTCGGTCCGGTCGATTGAGTGGCGGTCATGCACGGGCCTTGGTGTCTGTGCCTGAAGCAGGGCAACGCCAGCTCGTGCACGACGTTGAGGTGGAACGGTTATCGGTGCGTGCCACCGAACAACGGGCGAAAGGGTTGCGTGAAGCGAATGCCCCTGAAGCGAGCGAATCCACAGACGACCCAGACACGCGCCGGTTACAGGCGGAAATGACAGAGTTGATTGGCTCGCCGTTCCGGCTTGCCGGTGGCAAAGTCGTGATCGATTACTTCGACGATTTAGATGTTTTACAAGGGATCTTAGTGCGGTTAGGATATATCGCAAAATAAACGTAAAATATACGTAAATAGTCCGTGAAAATTAGACGATTAGTCAATCTTTTGGCGCTTTACGAACACCACTAAGTGACTGATTATCCTAGCAATGTGCAGTTCTGCGCTAGGGACAATCTCCTACAACCGCCCAAAAAACTGCGTTTTAACGCCCAGCGGGTCCGTAGTTCATAGGCTATCTCATTGAATTTTAACGTAAACCTAGGCGTAAAAATCGTGTTGACGGTTTGTAACCTTTAATTTTGCGAATGTGTTGTAACGTGATCGACCCTCGCCATTTTTGGGGTGTTCGACATGAGGAAGGGATTGGGTGTATTGCAACAGGCGCCAGCGTGCCCGAATTGCGAAACGGGTTCGTTGTGGCGTACGACGAGCCTCCAAGCACCCTTCGGCAGCAAAAGCTGGGTGTGTTCAAACAATCCTCGGTGCGGCTATGTCGCGGACGATCATAACGGCGCGCCGCTGTCGCACTATGACTGCCCCCGCTGTGCTCGACCCCTCCAACTGATTCAATCGCTCAAGCGCACAAAGTGGCGCTGTAGCGGTTGGTTTCAGGACGACGAATGTACGGCTATTTTTGATGACCGAGGGGGCGTGCCGGTTTGGGTGGCTGAAAAGACTGCGAAATCGGCCACCGTCTTGCGACCCCGGCGCATGGATCGGAGTTCACTCGGGTGAGCGGACGTAGATTCCTTCTATTGGTTGTATCGTTAACGGCGGTGTCTGCGCTGGGTCAGGAGTTGCGCGAGTCGACGCGCACGGAGCATGCCTTTCAGGATCTCTCTCCGCAGGCTCGACAATGGCAGCTGACGGAACCGCAGTGGCGTCGATATCAAGAACTGATGTCTGGCGTGCGCGGTCTTTGGACACCCAACGCAGATCCCTTGTTGGTATTGGGGGCACATGCCAAGACGGCGCAAGAGCGGCGTCACTTTGCTGACCTGTATGTTGCGCGGGAATTCGAACGCGTGGAAGGGGAGCTGGCCTTCCAGCGAGCGGTGACCGCGGCGTGGGCGCGCAACTATCCTCAGCACAACCGAATCAACCCAATCGCCCAGGTCCATCCACGTCAGGATGCGATCAAGGCCTTGCTCGAACAAGGCCAAGTACAGCGCTATGGCATCGTGGTGGACTCGAACTGCTCGGCCTGCGACGACGTTGTGCGCGCATTTATTGCCAAAGCCACCCAGGGGCAGCATCCACCGGTCGATTTTTTCGTCCGAGACACCGGCGGCGACGGTCAAGTACTCACACGGTGGGCCACCGCGCGCGGCGTCCCGGTGGAAGCGACCGTGCAGGGCCGCATTACGCTCAACCACGGACACGATTACACCGGTGCGGTGCCACAGACGTTTGTCTTACAGGGGGATGGCCAGTGGCGATCGCTCGACTAGTCGTGTTGGCATGCTTGTTACTCATGGCGCGCAACGTCGCGGCAGAGTCTGTGTCGCGATTGATTGGCCAGGTGAGTGACTATTGCCGTGTACCGGCGGGGCTCCTGTATGCCGTCGCTCGAGTTGAAAGTGGTCGTTGGGTCGCCGGTTCGGTGCAGCCTTGGCCATGGACTTTGAATGTCGCCGGGGAAGCTCGTTATTTTGAATCGCGTGAAGCCCAATTCACGGCGCTCATGCAGGCGCTGCAAGCCGGGGAAGGGGTCGATATTGGTCCCATGCAACTCAATTGGCGATGGCAATTCCATCGATTGATCTCACCATGGCTGGTCACCGATCCGGTGTTTAACTTGGTCACGGGCTGCAAGATTCTCCGTGAGCTCTTCGATCACCCAGATTCAAAAGGGTCCTGGCATTGGGCCATCGGTAAATACCATCGTCGGTCAGATGCACCTAAGCATGTGGCCGCCGCCAATCGATATGCCGATCGCGTGGTGACGCTCTGGTCGGGGTCGGAATCGTGAGGCCTTGGGTATGGGGGCTGTGGATGCTCGCGGTGCCCGCCTGGGGGAGTCATCAGGGTGGTCCACCAAATGACCTGCTTGTGTTGTTCGACTCGGGCCAAACCATCTCAAGTACCCCCTACCTTAAGAAGATCAATGACGCCGTCGCAGAAAAAGAAGCCGCGCTCGCGCGCGCGCAAGCGCAATGGGTCGCGCCGGACATCAGTCAGATGCAGTTGAGCGAGCGAGATCTTTTCCCACTTCGAACGACTTTAAAACCCGGGGCGCCTGTGGAAATCACGGTGGCGGGGCTTACACAGACGCTCTATGTGATCGGAATGGATGCCCAATCGCTCGGATGGCTGACACAACAGTTCCCGCAACTGAAAGCGCGTGGTGCCGTGGGTGTGGTGGTCGCTGCCGAAGATCCAGAGGCCTTTGTCCGATTGCGGGCTGAACTTTTGTCTCACGGACTGCTGTTGGACATTGGGGTAGGGGATGCCATGGCCGAAGCCTATGGCTTGTCCAGTTATCCCGCATTGTTGGTGGCCCCATGATTCAATCGCATCCGATTGAAGCCTTGCTGCGTCCACCGGTGGAGTTGATGTGTGGTGTGGTCGCCATGGGCTGCGGCGTCATGGCGGCGCTGGGACCACAATATTTCATGATCACGCCAAGTGTGGGGGTGGGTGCCGGGGTTTGTTTGTTGCTCTTTGGCGGTTGGTGGATCGGCAAAGGCCTGCACATTGTTCGCTACCAACGGAATTTGCGTCGGTTACCCCATTTCGGCATGACCCCGAAGCGCATTCCAATCAGTAAACGATGGTTGTATCTGGGTCGAGGCTTTGCTTGGGGTGAGCGCCACACGCAACGGTTACACGACACGCGGCGGTCCAAGTTTCGCCGATTCGTACAACCCAACGCCTTATGGCGGTGGGTGCGCGCGAACGAACCGCAATGGCAAGACACCTGGCTTTTCAAACTGACGTCTTGGGACCATTGGCTGAATCCTGTTCGACCACTGCCTGCAGTGGGCGGCACCCCCCATTTGCACGGTGTGGAACTGCGCGAGTCGGACCTTCATATGCCATTGGCGGACCGGACAGGCCATACGTTGGTCTTGGGTACCACGCGGGTCGGCAAAACGCGTGCACTGGAAGTCATGGTGACCCAGGACATTCGTCGCGGTGAAACGGTGATTGTTATTGATCCGAAAGGCGATGCAGATCTGTTGCGCAGTGTCTATACCGCCTGTGAGTTGAGTGGGCGGGTGGGGGACTTTCAACTCTTCCATCTCGGTTATCCAGAAATTTCGTCCCGTTACAACGGCGTGGGTCAATTCAATCGCATCACGGAAGTGTCGACACGGGTGTCCTCTCAACTGAGCGGCGAGGGCCAAAGCGCGGTGTTCCGCGAGTTTGTCTGGCGGTTCACTAACATCGTCGCTAAGGCGGTGGTTGCCTTAGGCCAACGACCCGATTATCGGACCATCCTTCGACACGTCACCAACATTGATGATCTCTTTGTGCGTTATGCCGAGGCGTTTTTCGACAACGATGAAGCATCTCTAGTGCGTGTCGCGGATATTGAGGCCACGGTCAATCCCGAGCGGCAACCGCGGTTTTTGCAGGGACGCCCCAAACGGCTGATCGCGTTTGAAAGCCTCATTGCAGAAACGGGACGCACGGATGACGTGTTAGAAGGACTGCGTTCTGCCTTTAAGTACGAAAAATCCTATTTCGACAAGATTGTCGCGTCTCTGTTGCCGCTCTTAGAAAAGCTGACGACGGGGCGCGCTGCAGAACTTTTAAGTCCGGACTATTTGGATCTGGAAGATCCTCGTCCCATCTTCGACTGGCGGCAAGTCGTCAATCAATCGAGCGTGGTCTATATCGGTCTGGATGCGCTGACGGATTCTGCGGTGGCCTCTGCGGTCGGCAATTCAATGTTTGCCGACCTCGTGTCCTATGCCGGGGAACGATACAAGCATGGCGATGGACATGGCTTTCGGGCCGAACACGACGATCACCAGCAGCCGATCGTCGTGCACCTGGACGAATTTGCCGAACTTATGGGCGATGAGTTTATTCCCATGATTAATAAAGGGGGTGCGGCCAACCTACAAATCACGGCGTACTCCCAAACCTATGCGGATATCCACGCGGGGATTGGCTCGGATGCAAAAGCGAAGCAAGTGGCGGGTAACTTCAACAACCTCATCATGTTTCGGGTCAAGGACATCGAGACGGCGTCAATTTTGACCGATCAGTTGCCCGAAGTGAGTGTGCATGACATTACATTGATTGCGGGCTACAACGATTCCAGCGACCCCAACACAGATATCGATTTCACTTCGCGGCATGAGGATCGAATCACCTCGAGTCGTACCCCAATGGTGGAAGCGCATGATGTGGTGCGCCTGCCGAAAGGGCAGGCCTTCGCGCTGTTGGAAGGTGGCACCTTATATAAGCTTCGTTTGCCATTACCGGCACAGCCGCGGACCGGCTCCTTTCATACCGCGTTTGAACGCATTACCGAGGACATGGAGGAGCGGTATCGCACCAGCAGTCATTGGTGGATGGCGGACGGCAGTGCCCGCGAGGGGGTGAGCTAGTTGTGGCTACGCTCGCCGACCAACATCCCGCCAATGCTCATACGCATGAGGGCGCACCTCGCCGTCGCGCTTGGCCGATGCGCTTGCTGGGATTTCTGCTTCTGTCGCTGTGTGTCTCGATACTGATGGAATGGATCGGCATGGCGTTTGTGTATGACCAGCCGTCCGCGACGCATTCTGAAGCAATGGTGATTCAAGAGGTCACCTACCTACACGCAGATTTTCGGGAGGCCGCGTTTGGTAGCGACCCCGCCGAACTGATCACATGGGTGGCCGGTCAGGCCTACTACTACGTCATGGTCTGGACGCACCTCGAACGAGGATTGGCGTGGTTGGCGCAGCAGATCGGGTTTCAGCCCTATTTCATGGCGGTCATGAATATGGTGCAGCTGTTCTTTATTCGGGTGGGCATTTTAACCTTTTCCCTCCCGGTCTTTGTGCTGTTCGCCATCGTGGGGGTAACGACGGGGTTGTCCATGCGTGACATTCGTCGTTGGAGTGGTGGGCGCGAGTTTGGCGGGGTATATCACATTGCCAAACGTTTTGCGCCAAAGGCGTTGCTGGTGGCGTGGTTTGTCTATCTCACCGTCCCGATTTCGATGCATCCCAATTTCATCATTTTGCCGTGCGCCGTTTTGTTTGGCGTCAATCTCCTAATCGTCACCGCCAGTTTTAAGAAGTATCTATGAAGGGAGCGGCGAAGAGAGCAGCGCTGTGGACCCTATTACTCGGCATTGGGTGTTTCACACCCACCTGGGCGGCCGACAACGAAATGTTCAGTGAACAGCGCAGTGCGTTTCAGTCGGCCAATGCCGGGTCTGCGCAGTTTGACCACACAGATTCCATCGCACTCATCAGTGCCACAGTCGTGGTGTTAGCCATGATGTGGTTTGCCTGGGTGGTACTCAATGCTTACAGGGCGTGGGGGGCAGGTGTGTCCGAGGGGATGGATGCAGGCAGCCAGGTACTTCGTGCCCTGTTTGTCATGCTCATCACGATGCTGATCGTAAGTTACTAACCATGACTCAAAAGGAGTTCAACATGAAACAACGTCTGATTCGTCGATTCGCAGGAGCATTCGCGCTCCTGGGCATCTACCAGACCTCGTTTGCTGCATTGCCGACAACGGCACCGCCCTCACGCGGTGATGGTGGGGGAAACTTCATCACGCTGCTACAGAACTATGCGTTCGACATTGCCATCTTCGGTGGATTGGCGGTGGCTGCGGTGCTGTTTTTTGTCGTGTCAAAAAACGTCATCGGAACGTACTCGGAAATCTCAGATGGTCGTGCGACCTGGGGTGCGCTGGGTATGCAGTCGGTGGTCGGGGTGTTGTTGTTGGTGTTCATCATCTTCCTGATGGCACAAGCAGCGACGGTGCTTTAGGTCTGTTGGCGTGAGCTCCGAAATCGAATTCATTCCAGACCGACTCAATCAAGAGCCGGTGATCTTTATTGGAATGACCGATTCGGAGCTCCGCTTAGGCGCCGTGGTGTCCGTCTGTTTTTGGTTGCCGGTGTGTTTGGTGTTAGCGGCCTTGTTAGGACAAGCGATCTTGGGGATTGCGGCAGGTGTAGTCTTGGCGTTAGCCAGTATGTGGTGGATGGGGCGCAAGCTGCGTGTCCTCAAGCGTGGGAAACCGCAAGGATTTCATGTGCTCGCGATTACCGCGTTTTTTGAAGATGCGGGCTTAAAAAGCAAAACCATGATTAGAGAAAGCCGCAGCTGGGATGTGCGGAGGACAAAACGATGAGTACGAAATACGAAAATTTGTTGGCCGGTAAGAACGAAACGATTCGCGCCCTATGGGCAGCTGTATTTATTGGATTTGGACTGGCCGTCGTTATGGGTGTGGGCTGGATGTTGGCACCCAGCCAACTGCGCATTCATGTGCCGCCAGATCTCAGCCACGGCGCCGTGTTGCGCGTGGATGAAGCGGGGCAGTCCAATGTGTATGCCTTTGCTTACTACATTTGGCAGCAGCTGTACCGATGGCCGAAGGATGGTGAGACCGATTATGAAGACCGTATTCATATGCTGCGTCATTACCTGACACCGGGGTGTTTTCAAGATCGCCTCGATGATTTTTCGACCCGTCGACAGCGCCGAGAACTGAATGGACGAGAGCGAGCCGTCTGGGAAATACCAGGCCGAGGATTTAGCCCGGAGCGGGTCGTACCGCTGGGCAATGGCAGTTGGCGAGTGTATTTGGATTTATTGATCGAAGAAACGATGTTGGGGGAGCCGATCAAAACGCGCGCGGTGAATTATCCGTTGAGCGTGGTCCGTTACAACATTGATCCAGAACACAATGCGTTTGGGATGGCCCTGGACTGCTTGGCAGATACCCCGATGGCGATTGAGTTAAGCGAGGGGCAGGAGCAAGTGTTATGAGGGGATTTCGATGGTGCGTGGTCGTGGGCGCGTTGGTGTCGAGCCAAGTCACCTGGGCCATTCAAACGGTGTCTTGGGACAAAACGGCGATCGAAGTGGAATTGACCGTCGGTGTCGAGCAGATGGTGCAATTCGAGGGTGCGGCGGATGTCGGGGTCAGCGGGGCGATGGCGAGCCCTGATGTATTCCGTCACTTATTTGTCGGTAATACCGCGTATTGGACCGCGCTACAGCCGTTTGAGACGCATCGGGTACAGATACGACTGCACGAAAGCGGTGAGTTTGTGCTGTTTGATGTGCGAGCGATTACCCGACAACAGCCACCGAAGTCCGTGGAGCCGCTGCGTGTGGTCACCGCGTCCCTGAACGCCGTCGCAGATGAGCCGGTGGTCAGTCGTCAAGCCGCCACGCCAAATCGGCAGTCGGCAACGATGTTTGATCTCATTCGTTACGCCGCCCAGGTCGACCATTCGCCACAAAGGGTCGTCGAGCCCGTCGCTGGCGTCCGGCATTTGGACGTCTTGGTGACCTCAGAACTCAGTCGGCTGTACAACCACCCCGACGCGCCCAAGGTCGATATGTTCGCGGTCAGTGGTTGGTCGGGGACCGATTTATATGTCACCACGATCGAGATTCACAATCGTACCGCAGACGCCATCGTGATTGATCCGAGCCGGTTGCAGCACACTGTACGTAAACCCATGAATGGGGCATCCCACCACTTTATTGCCAGCGCGATGGTTCGACCGACTTTGGCCCCGCGGGGTGAAACGGGGGATCGCACTCGGGTCTACATCGTGACGGACAAACCGTTTTCAGCGGTTGTGGACTTATAGGAGCGATTATGCCGTCAAACATCATCATCAAAGTGATTGTCGGGGTGGTCATTCTCGGCGTCATCATGGTTTGGGTGTTCAATCGAGACGCCGGTGAGGCGGTTCCCTCGAGTGAGCCGGCGGCGCGCGTGGGCGGTCAACCGTTAGACGAAGAGACATTGGCCGCGATCGGCGTAGAAGGAGATACCCCAGAGGATGTCGTTCGCACATTAGTGTCGAATGTACGTGAGCAAAACCGACGCTATGAGGAACTTGCGACGGTGAATGAGCAGTTACGCGCAGACAACGCCGCGCTGCTCAATATGCAGGACACGATTTGGCAACGTTTGAGCAGCGATGTGCGGGGGCTCACCAATACGCTCGCGCGTGATCAGCAGGCGGAATTGGTGACGACGCGCAATGAGATGCAGCGCTTGTTGGATCAAGCACGGACCCAGTCCCACGTGGTGAATTCCGCAACCGTCCCCGTTATTGATACATCAGGGATCACCTGGTTGTCGCCGTTAGACGGGGGCGGGGAAGACAGTGCGTCTACAGCAGGACGCTTTAACGTGCCCTGGTCTGATGAGTCGTCGGTGCCTTCCTCTTTGTCATCTTTGGGTGGCGGAGGTAGCGCGGATGAATATCTGACACCCGCGTATACGATCGCGAAAAATTCTACGTTGGTCGGCGCGACCGCCTTTACCGCGTTGATCGGCCGAGTCCCGGTGGGCGACAACGTGGTGGACCCATACACCTTCAAGGTGCTCATTGGCCGCGACAACCTCATTGCGAATGGCCAAGAGGTACCCGAATTTGCATATGCCGTGGTCAGCGGCAAAGCCGTGGGTGATTGGACGCTCGGGTGTGTGTCAGGGGATGTATTTTCGATGACGTTTGTTTTTCCAGACGGGCGCATCACGACAATTCCAGAACCTAAGGACATCCGTGATGGGGCGACCAACACGCCAGATTTGAAGATTGGGGAATTGTCGGATGATGTCGGCAACCCGTGCGTGGTGGGGAAAAAGATCAGTAACGCGCGGAAATATTTAGTGCAACGCGTGGGTGCGGTGGCGGCTGGTGCAGCGGCTCGAGCGGCCGCCGCTGCAGAAACAACCACCACGCTCAACTCTGTCGGCGGCATCGGGGTCGGTGGGACCACCATTGTGACCGGCGATAAGAGTGAGTTCGTGTTGGATGAAACGTTAGCGGGCGCCGCCCTCGAAGCAGCGCAATGGATTAGAGACCGTCAAGCGTTGGAGTTTGATGCGATCTATGTCGAACCGGGGGCCAAGGTGGCCATTCATGTCACAGAGGAGTTGCGCATTGACTACAACGAAGTGGGTCGAAAAACGCATCACGCAGGTTTTTTTCAGAGAGGAGCGTTTCGTGAATTGGATTAACTGGATGAAGGGACTGGGCGTCGTGATGGTGGCAGGCCTACTACTTGGCTGTGCTCAGACTGGCAGCAACGGCAGCCCGCTCCCCACGGATGGTAAGAAGATGGTCGACATCTACTATGGTGCGGCGGGGTTGGATGAGAAAGCAGTGAACCCAGATGAGCGGGTCGAGACGTTGTGTCGAGGCTTGGAGACGCGGGAAGCGCGTCGATCGTGTCAGCAGCGTGCGGAAGGAATGGGTCTGGTAGTCGATGAAGCAGCGCTACTGAGCGATGCCCCGCTCGGTGAAAAAGTGGTGGGCACACAACCGCCGCCACTCTATGTGGATTACAACCGCACCGCCGAGAACGAGGTGCGCAATCTGTTTCCGAGATTGCCGAACCCAGACATTGGGATCTACATCTATCCGCACTTGGCCACGAAACAGGAGGTTCCGATTCCCGGCTACGCCACGGTGATTCCGTTGTATCAGAAAGTACAGTACGCGCTCCCCGGTGAATCGACCGAACCGTTGGTACCGTAACGATGGCAGAACAATCTTTCTCGATTTTAGATGCCTTTCGCCTGAACCGACGTACATCTGATTCCGCGGTTGACTTGGACGATGTGGTGATTCTGGAACCGGCGCCACGGACGAAAAGAAAAGGCGCGCCTCGATCGGTAAGTCGACACTTATACCGGCCGGATCGATCGTTTGTGGATCTGTTGCCTTGGGTAGAGGCATTGGAAGGTGAGCGCGCCATTTTGCTCGAGGATGGTCGGTCGGTGGGCGCAGTGTTCGATGTGCAAGCCCGCGGCACTGAAGGCCGTACCGAAGAGTTTCTGGTGGATGTCCGCAATGGTTTGGCGGAAGCGCTCGGTGATGTCTTTGATGAACACGACAGTGCCCCGTGGGTGATTCAGACCTACACATTCGATGAACTGGACTTGTCTGCATTTGTGGACGAGGTCGAGGCCTACATCAAACCCAACCTTCGTGAGACGCCCTATACCCAAGCGTATATGGATGTGTTTCGACGTCACTACGAAGGGGTATGCCGCCCGGATGGGCTGTTCGAGGATCGGGTGGTGACCCATGAAATGTGGTCGGGACGAAAACAACGGACCTATATCGTTATCTATCGACGTTATCCGGCCAATTGGCGTCCGGCGGAATTTGAAGCGGAAATCACCCCGCTTGAAGCCCTAAACGAGGTCTGTGAAAAGTACTTTAACGCGGTAGGTCCGTTAGGGATTCGCCACCGTCGTCTGACCGGGGCTGAGTTTCACCGCTGGATGACACGATGGTTCAACGCCTACACCGATCAATCGATCACGGATCCCATCGCCTTTTCGAATTTGGTAGAGACAGAAGACGGGGGACTTCCGTTTGGCGATGAGTTTGCGGAGTCCATGTTGTTCTCGCATCCCCGCTCCGATCAGGCGGCGAGTGCCTGGTGTTTTGACCAGACGGTGAGTCGGTGCATCGCCGTGGAGGGCATACGTAAACGACCGCGCATTGGGCATACGACCGCGGAAGTGCGTACGGGAGATGCGATTCATACCATGATGGATCAGATGCCGGAGGGGACTGTCATGGTCTCCACGGTTGTGGTGGTGCCACAAGATTCTGTCGAGGCTCACATTGAGCAGGTGGGTCGGGCGGCGAAAGGGGACTCAGTCGAGGCGACACGCACCCGCGAAGATTGTGAAACCACAAAACAAATCATGGGGGATCGGCACAAGATGTATCGCGCAAGTTATGCGTTTTACATTCGCGGGCGATCCTTACGCGAACTTAATCAACAGACGAACGAAGCGCGAGCTGTTCTGTTGCGGTATGGCTATCGAGCGATTGCACCCCAGGATGACGTGCGCGCCTTAGATCGATGGTTGGTCTATCTGCCGATGAACTACAACCCCAACCACGATCGAGCCGAAGGTTGGCGTAACACGCAGCTGATGTGGGTTGAGCACATCGCCAATATGAGTGCCTTGATGGGTCGCTCGATCGGCACTGGGCACCCCGGGATTTGTCAATTCAATCGAGGCGGTGAACCGCTGATCTTCGATCCGTTAAACAAAGAAGATCGAGTTAAGAACGCCCACATGATGTTGATTGGCCCGACGGGTGCTGGGAAGTCTGCATCACTGGTGGGGATATTGAGTCACGTGATGGCCACGCGCCGTCCGCGCCTGTTCATTATAGAAGCCGGAAACTCGTTTGGCTTACTCGCGGATTGGTTTCGGTCGTGTGGCTTGACGGTTACTGAGGCTTCGATGAAACCGGGTTCGGCACCGCCACTACCCACGTTTGCGGATGCCGCACAGTTACTGAACCGGTCAGAGGATGATTTTGAGCTATCTGATGCGGCGGAATCCGACAACGACACCGATGACGATGAGGATGTGGAACGTGACATTCTGGGTGAAATGGAAATCATCGCCACGCTGATGATCACCGGGGGGGAAGAACGAGAAGCCGCGCTCTTACGTCGTGCAGATCGACGGGTTATTCGGGATGCCATTCTTTTAGGGGCGCGCAAGGCGGCCGCCAAGGATGAAGTGGTGCTGACAACGCATGTCCGTGAAGCCTTTTATGAGATCGCACAAGATGAAATTCGGCCGCACGAAGCGCGCCAGCGTATCCGTGATATGGGCGATGCCATTGGGCTTTTTTGTGATGGGTTTTCCGGCGCCGTGTTTAACCGTCCTGGGGAAGTCTGGCCGGAGGCCGACGTGACCCTGATTGACTTGGCGCATTTTGCACGGGAAGGCTATGAAGCGCATTTGGCCATCGCGGTGATCTCCTTGCTCAACACCATTAACAACATCGCGGAACGAGACCAACACACGGCCAGGGAGATTGTGGTCACCATTGACGAGGCGCATGTGATTACGACGAATCCGTTGCTCTCTCCTTATCTCGTCAAGATCGTGAAGATGTGGCGCAAACTCGGGGCATGGCTGTGGTTGGCCACGCAAAATCTGGATGACTTTCCCGGTTCGGCGAAAAAGCTCCTCAACATGATTGAGTGGTGGGTGTGTTTGGTGATGCCCAAGGAGGAGGTCGATCAAATCCAGCGGTTTAAACAGCTCACCGATGAACAAATGGAAATGCTCCGATCCGCCTCTAAAGCAGACCGTCAGTATACGGAAGGTGTCGTTTTGGCGAAGAATCTCGATGTGTTGTTTCGCGCAGTGCCACCCTCTCTCATTCTAGCGCTGGCGATGACAGAAAAGCATGAAAAGGCAGAACGTCTTGGGCTGATGGAGTCCGATGGCTTATCCGAAGTGGAAGCCGCCCATCGTGTCGCTGCCTCGATTGATGTCGCTCGGGGGATCGCATGAAGGGGTTAGGTCTGATCGTGGTGTGTGTGTCCATAGTGCTTGTCGCTGAATCTGTTTGGTCCGAGTCGATCGAGGACGTGGTGGTGTTTACCACAAGCGCCTTTCCTATTCAGGACCCGAGCCAGCGAGCGTCGCAGGTGTATGAACTGGATGCGACGGTCGGGTCGTTGGCTGCATTGGGTGAAAACTTGCCGAAGGATCCGCAACGTGCGCACGCAGAAGTGATGCGCCGACTGAATGATGAAACCTGGCGAGACCGATTTACCGCCGTGCAACACGCCTTGGAGGGCGTGTCAGAAGCCTGGATGCACAATATTCAACGACTGCCTGCCGTGTTGGTCAACGATCGTTATCTGATCTATGGGGTCACCGATATTGATCGGGCGCTGGCTTGGGTGGAAGCCCGATGAAAGTGTTCGGTGGACTACTTGTCTGGTTGATGAGTTCTGTCGTGCAGGCCGCCATACCACTGGGGGAGACCACCAGTGGACCCCAGATACTGACACAGAGCGCCAACTTTTTGTGTCTTCAGTATCGTCCGGTGGGCGCGTGTTTGTGGATGACCTGTACCCCGTTTGGGTGTGACTTTGATTGGTCGGTCAAAATTCGGCACAACATCCCAGATGCGGTGGTCACCGCCTATCACGTCACCGGTGGCAGTCCGTGGATAGAAACCCGGGGCTATGCATCGCCCAATCCGCTCGCCCAGGATGGTGGTACAAATTCCGAAGGTGCCACGGTCATCAATGAAACCGCCCTGCGGTTTAAAAATGTCGATGTCATTGGATCCCCTGGCACGGCTTGGATCGAGGCACTCCAGCAGACGGGTTACTTCTGCAATCCAACGACCACGCCTTATCAGCCATATTTTCTAAGCACGCTGGATCCCAATTGGCGTTCGCCGTTGATCGAAACCCCATGGACCTTGCGTCATATCTTGCGTTACGTGCGGTCGGGTTTGTTAGGTGGGTCCACTTGGGGCCCGGTGTATCCCAGAGTTGGATTTGTGCACACGGGGCATGACTACAAAGCGGGTGCGGTGGCCGCGCAACGGGCAGCCGATATCGTCACGCGTCGTCTACAACCGCATGTGTACTGGCCGATGCTCAATCGGGGTCGTGCGGGCCAATGGCCGCCGGGTGAGGTCATTGAAGGTGATGCGGATACCCATCTTTGGCAGCAGTTGATTCCAGCCGCGCAAGCGACCTCATGTCGTGTGTTTGCCGACCAAGGAGACCAAGCGTCAGGCCCGTTCGATCCGTTTTCCAACCGGCTCTCTCAGAACACCGGCTATGCGTTCAATTTGTGGCGGCCCTATCGCTGTTGTGAGCGAGAGGGCGCCTCACTGATTTTTCATTTTGGGGAGTAGCATGAAATTTTCCAAGATTGTGTTGATAATTTTGTTATGTGTGTTGGCCAGTGAGCGATCATGGGCGGATACCGAACTCTTGTATCGATTGGGTGGTGGGGTGCCGATCGGGTCCGGACCGACGAATCGGGCGCAGACGCTCACGGTGGGTGCTGGGGTTAGCTGGAATGCGGATCTGACCTGCGGGAACTTTGACATCAACACCAGCATTCAGAATCAGTTAAATGGGGTGACCGGTGCCTTTCAGAACATGATGTCGAACATCATCAATGCGGCGTCAGGGGTGGTGGCCTCGCTGCCAGCGTTGGTCATTCAGCGACTGAACCCTGCACTCTATGATCTGTTGCAAAATGGCATGCTGCAGGCCTCCGAAGAGTTTCATTTAGCCGAAGTCTCCTGCGAGAACATTGTCGAAAAGATGGGCGATACCGTTGAACAGGAAGGTTGGGCGGGATTAGCAGAAGCGCAGTGGTGGCGGGCCGAGTCCAATGCGGGGACCGACATTCTGGAAGCCAAGGACAATGCCGAGACGGCGGGTCTAGATAACGGCGTGACATGGGTGGCCGGATCGCAGGCTGGCGGTGCTGGACAAGGGGCGATTGATTTGCACGCCGATACATCGGTGGCGGGTATGAACTTAATTTTGGGGCGGGCCGCCGATGATGTGAGTGCGATACCCGATGGCGTGTGTGCTGGTGCGCGCATCTGCGAAACCTGGACGTCCCCGCCGCTCATGGCGGCATGGTTGGTGGACGTGATTGGGGAAACCCAGATTCAGACCTGTCAGGGTTGCGCCAAAATGACAACACGCGCCGGGATGGGTTTACAACGCAAGTACGATCAAGAACGGCAAGTGATTTTGAATGCGTTAACCCCGGTCGTCACCGCAGGCACCAACCCGAATCAGGCCACGTTGGATGCGTTTGCTGGCGGTGAGGGGTTTGTGCTGACCCGTGAAGTGATCGAAGCCATCCGACAGGAAGACCGACCAGGTCCCATCATCGAACGATTGTCTGCAGAGCTTGCGATGAGCCGCACGATGGAGCGCGCCATGATGGTCAGGCGCGCGATGCTCGCGGGCATGAAAGAACCCAACATCGCAAACAATGAAATCGCGCTCGCCTCGCTGACGGCGTCGGTCGATGAACTCAACACGGAAATCGAAAACATGGTGTTTGAGTTAGAGGTGAACCGATTGCTGGCATCTAACACCACGGTGCAGCTGCTGGCGCGGGCACGGGTTCGTCAACAATCGCCAGTGATCGAGCGCTTGCCCAGCAATGACATTCGGGAAGGAGCGACGAACTAGTCATGGTCGAACCGCAATCGCTGATGACACGACAGACTCGTTCGGGGCGCTGGCTGCGTCGATTTGTCTGGGCGCTTATGTTTGTGGGGTTGCTCATTATGCTGTTTGCGCTCGTGTTGCCGAATGCAGAGTTCGTGTTCGGTGCGCAATCGGTGCTCGCCAACTATGCGATGGGGCTTATGGTGCTGCGATTAGCGGTGATTGGTGTGGTGTGGATGTATTGGGCGCACATTTGTCGATGGCTGTATCAAGATCGAGCGGCGCCACGTGACTACTTGATGAAGCGCCGCCACTTCTTTCTGGGCGTCTTCTTAGCCATTGAGTTGCTCTTAATACAGAATGTGCTGGGGCGCTTGTGGAGTGTTGTGGCAGGGGGGCCAAGCTAGTGGGTGTCTCCAGCTATTTTGAGTTTGTCACCACGCTCTTTGGGTGGATCGTGTACGACGCTTTTTGGCGAGTGTTGGCCGACTCCGGCATTGTCTACATCCCCTTTCTCATCATCCTCTTTACCAACGTAGTAAGTAGCCGTCGAGCCGGTGACGACGAAGGCAGTGCGGCCGTTCAGTCGTTGAAAAAGTCTGAAACGGACATCGTCTTGGCCATTGCCGTGTTGTTTCTCGCCGCAGTACCGTTTAGCTCGGTTAACTTGGCCGAGATGCAGTACGTCCGACCGCAACTCGATTGCGCGGTACGAGATGCGATCGCCAACGGTGAACCCGGTGTGGTGAGTGGGGCCAATACCAACACCACGTTTGATGAAACCTTACAGACCCTCAGTGGGCGCCAAGGGCGTATTCCCATTTGGTGGGGATTTGTCCACGTCCTCACGAAATCGGTGGTGTCGGCCAGTATTGCTGGTATTCCCTGTACGGGGGATGTGGCGGCGGTAGAACTGCGGCTAGAGAATGACCACATTGAGGATCCGCGTCTGCAGAAAGAGCTCAACGAGTTCATGATGGATTGCTACATGCCCTCGGTGTCTCAGTTCTACCGATTGGATCAAGGGGTGCTCACGCAACCGGAGCTCGACTCCATTGGCTATCTGGGGTCGAGTTACTTTGTCAACACAGCGGCGTACTACCCCACGTTTTACTCCAAGAAAGCCCGTCCCGGTTGGGCGTTTGATCCGGTACGCGATGCCGGGTATGAATTTGAACAAGCCGATGGCGGTCACCCGACGTGTGATCAATGGTGGGGGAGTGCGGCGAATGGGTTGCGTACGCGACTGTACGCCTCAATCGATCAAGAGACCCGTGAAGAGTACGTATCGTCACCCAATGCGTTGATTCGCTTATTTTATCCCGCACTGAATCAAGCGCAACGCGAAGATGTGCTCTTAAGAAAATTTCTAGCGATTAAGAACACGCAATCGAATGTGTCGGGCTTTAACAACCATGCGGTGTCGTATGAACCTGCTTTTGGTGAGGTCTATCGGGCTAACCGTCAGGATGGACTCGGCATGTTTCGTTCGTTTGATCTCGCGACAGGTGACTTGGTCGCGGACATGGGTACGAATGCCATGGCGGGATTAGGGACGTTGATCAGTGCACCGGGTCACATTGCCGCGGGTGTTGCGGCCAGGGAAGGCTCTACGATTTTCCTTTCCCTCATCCTATTGGTGTTTGTCTCGGTGCTCCCGTTTTTGATGGTGTTTTCGCTCTATCGCTTGCAGAAGCTCATGACCTTTACGGTGGTGTTCTTTGGGTTGCACTTCTTTTATGTGTTGTGGGGTCTCGCATTCTGGATCGACAACCACATCATCACGGCGCTCTTAGATGGTGGCTTTGAACCGATCTACAACCCCATTCAGCAAACAATTGTGGTGTGGTCCCAACGCTTGCTCTATCTCGCGTTCCCTGTGTTTTGGATTTCCGCCGTAGCGTGGACAGGCGTCTACATTGGTGGTGGTGCGACCCAGGCAATGGGATCGATCGGCGGCGCTTCAACCCAAGCGATGCAGGCTGGCGGAAGTATGGTGGGTAGTGCGGCGACGACTGTTGCCAGCAAGGGTGCGGCTCGTGGACTGCGGGCGGTTAAGAAATGAACTTAGTCGCGCAAATGCGGGGGCGGGTCCGCAATGTCGATCCCATGAGGCTCGAAGTGGGGCTCCAATTTGTCCAAACGCGTGCCCTCATGGTGACCCACAAACAATTCTTCATCGCCGGTAGCGTTCTCGGACGATGCATCCAACTCTTTTTGCGCCGCGCCACCCAGCGCTTCCAGAAAATCTGCCAACCAATTTCGAAACGACATGACGGGCCTCCGTCGCGTTATTGCCTCTTCATAGTATCACGGGAGGCAAAAACCGCACATGAGGCCCATCGAGGTACTCGATGGTGTGATCCAGATCACACGTTGGGGTCGGTGTAAGGAGTACACAACGATGGCACAGACGGATCTGACCCGTTACTTCTTAAGCCAGCAACTCACGGCGCTGGGTGTGAGTCGGTATGAGTTTTGCTTGGTGGATGCCAACTCTGGGCGGGCAGAGCGACACTTATGGTCGGCGTCCCATGCCTTGTCGCGTTTGGGCTGGTTGAAACATCGCAATGCTAACGAGTGGCACATTTATTTACGTCCTGAAGCGCGAGAGCCGATCGTGCTGGTCGATGATTTATCGGAAGCTGGGGTTGAATCCATGCGCGCAGATGGTCTTGGGGCGCTATGTGTGGTTGAAAGTAGCCCTAACAATTTCCAGGCTTGGGTTCGCATTGCCGAGTCTCCGATCCCGCATGAACTGGTGACGGGCATCGGTGAGGTGCTGGCCACCCGATATGATGCGGACTTACGGGCGAAATCCTTTAGACAGCCAGGCCGCGCAGTGGGCTTTACGAACGTAAAACCAAAACACAAACAGGACAACGGCCTGTTTCCTTTCGTCCGTCTGACAGAAGCCAGCGGTTTGAGGGCAGAACATCCAGAGGCGTTGGTGGATGCGGCCCGGACGCTCCTGCAAAAACGGCGTGCCAGTCGGGCACAAGTCCGGAATCGTTACCTCAAGCGCAGTAAGCGCGTGGGGTTAGAAGACCCGAGATCGTTCTTTGAGAATGCGGTGGCTTACATTTGCCAACAATATGGAGCGGACACCGATCTCAGTCGAGCGGACGCTGCGGCCGCACGCCGAATGCTCACTCAAGGTTACGCGCCCGCAGATGTGGCGGATGCCATGCTGCGTTCGAGCGCCATACACGAGCGTCGAGGTTGTCGAGCGGCCGACTATGTCGATCGAACGGTGGCCTGGGCGGTGGACCATGTGGGTTAAAAAGAAGGGGAGTAAAACTCCCCTAGATGTTGCGGCTCTAACGTTTCCGACTTACAGCGCGGGTTTCGCTTTCACGAGGGTGCGCCTGCGGAGGCAAGATCACCAATGGACCGGAAACGGATACCCCGTTGGTAATGTGGACATGAAAGCCCTCACCCCGATCTCGAGGAATGGCAATACCCACTTTGGTATGTGCCTTCCGTTTTTCCAGCTGCCCTTCTGCAATGAGTTCGTCAACGACAAACACCTCCAGATAGCTCGATTGGTTATCAGACATGTCGATCTCCTAAGTGATGATCGACCCGTCAGAGCACACGTCCCATCGAGGGCAAAAGCCCTGATAGGTCGTGTTAAACAACGTGCTTATGCAGCAAGCTGCGATCCGATTAACTCGGAAATAAGCCTGTGTACGGTGGCACATCGTTTTAGATATATCAACAAAAATACTGGGTTTCTGTGTTATGACAGAAACTAACAATATAAATAAGTGGTGCTTTGAGGTACGCTGCGGCGTGTGTGGTGGTGACTATGTCTTTAAACAACCCTGGTGGGCGTACGGCGGTTCTAAAACCTCGACCGATCTGACGTGGGGGTATCTCGTACACTGTGCCAAGGGGCACTTTCATTGGTATCGAGCGGCGTTAACTGCCGCAGAGATTGAGGTTGGACGGGCGCGATTTCGCGAGATTCACGGGCAATCTGTCCCTGAGCAGGCGCCGGGGCTTGTGCAAGAGCGGTGGTCTGCATGAATACGCACGTGGATGCCGTGATAACAGAATGTGATCGGACCATGCGCACGTCGAAGGCAGGGGTCGCTGCGGCGCGAGGGGTCGCTCACCCCAATGTGTTATTGTTGGTCGAAGGGGTGATCAGTATCTCCCTTCAACTCCTCGTGATGCGCCAACTGGTCCCCTTCGTCGGCAGTTCGATCAACGTGACCAGTATTGTGATCACCGTGTTTCTGGCAGCCTTGGCCATCGGTTATTGGGCGGGTGGACGCAGTGCACAACCGAGTCATCACATCAATCGCAATCTGATGGGGTTGTGTTTGAGTCTACCGGTGTTTTTTAGCTATCCCTTTGTCGAAGGGTTTTTCAACATCGGATATGCCCTGCACTTACCGCCGCTGGTGGTGGCCACGCTTTATTGTCTGTTGTGTTTGAGTCCGGTGGTGTATCTCCTGGGTCAATTTGTGGTCTTACTTGTGAACTTCAAAGCGGGCGAGGGGGCTGCTGCCAAGGCGGGGGATACGTTTTATGTGAGCACCGTTGGCAATGTGGTCGGTGGCTTGCTGACCACACTCGTGATCATGTACTACTTTGGCATGGCGGTTGCGCTCGCGTTTATGACAGCCCTGGTGTGCTTGTGTGTTTGGATGTCGAGTTTGGATCGTGTGCAAAAAGGGTCAGTGATTTTCCTGGCCTTTAGCACGGCGTTCGTCGGGGTCCTCTATGAACATTTGTCGTTCCTACGCACCACAGCCTATGCAAACTACTATGTGGTACCGGCAGAGGATTCCCGTTTCCTGGTCGTTAACGGCCAGAACGCCAGCCGGTCGGACGTGGACGGTCGGGGACATGGATACATCGAATGGATGGAGGATCGCCTTGAGAGCCTGTCAACCTCTGGGGAGCCGTTACAAGTTCTGGTGTTGGGTGCGGGGGGATTTACCTTAGGCCAAGGGCGTGACTTAAATGTCACCTGGCACTTTGTGGATGTAGATGCGCATTTGCCGGACATGGCCGAGGTGTTTTTGCAGAACCCTGTCGACGATGAACGCTTCAGTGCGACTGATGCGCGGGCTTGGTTAGCACAGACTTCGGCGCGATTTGATGTGGTGGTCGTGGATGTCTTTAGTCATCGGACTTCGGTGCCGGATCATCTACTGACGTACCAGTTCTTTGAGTTGATTCGAACTCGACTGAAAACGGATGGGCGCCTACTCATGAACGTGATTGTTCGAGATGAGCCTTCGCGATTTGCGCGGGGGTTTGAAAATACGGTGCGGTACGTGTTTGGCGATTGTGAGCGTACGCGTCTTGAGAGTTCAACACCGTTCCATAATCGCTTGTTTGATTGTGGCAGGAGTGCTTGGGATGGCTATCACCAGGTCTACAGCGACCACAATACCCGAGGATTGGTGGACGGATCGGAACGTTGACGCGTGCGAGGTGTGTTGTCGATTAGTCGGATGGAAAAAGTTTGGTGATCGAAACGTCTAGGGCTTTGGCCAGTTTGACCACTTCACCGTCTGTCACTCGCCGACTTTGGGACTCAATTTTGGCGTAGGTGCCACGGCTGATCGACCAGTCGAGCAGGTTACATTTTGCGGTAATGACATCCTGTGTCATTCCTTTGGATAGACGAATGGCTTTAACTTGCGGCCCAACTACATTCACAAAGTGCTCCGAAGATGGAGCTAGATTTTGGCAGTCGGACGTGGAAATAATGCTCCGTTAACGGAGCAACACAGAGAAAAGATGATCGAAAGCAAAGAGGTTGATCGAGCGCTGAAACGTGCAGTGATACATGATGGAGAGCACGATTTATTGGGCGCATACCGACTCGTTGACTGTGCATTGCGGAACAATCGAGCGGTGAATGTACGGGAATTGGAGAGTCTAGAACGCGTTCAAGCGATTATGGGTTTGGTCATCTACGCGGCGTTGAAAGCCATCCCGACCGAAGAATTGGATCCGCAGATGCAGGCAGCCGCACAAGCAATCCAACAACATGGACTGACTCGATTTGTCCACGCCGCCGGAAACCAGACCGGTTAAACCTAGTTATCTCGGAGATCCGTAGCCGCCGTCCATGACGAGTGTTTGTCCGGTGGTGAAATTGGATTCATCACTGGCGAGATAGACCGCAAGGTGCGCCAATTCGTCGATGGTGCCGAATCGACCGAGCATCTGTCTTGCTGTGGCGGCGCGGCGCGCACCCTCCGCATCCCCCGTGGCATCAAATTGTTTTCTCGTATTGGGTGTCTCGATGACGCCAGGGCAGATGGTATTGCATCTAATACCGTGTGCGCCGTAGTCAACGGCGATGGACTTCGACAATCCAACCAGTGATGCGTTTGCGGCGCTGAAAGCACATCGATTTTGGATGCCGACGGTGTGACCGGCGATGGAACTGACCAAGGTGACGGCACCGCCTCCAGAATAGATCAAGGTGGGTAAGAACGTACGTATGATATGAAACGCGGTATGAACTATACGCGAGAACATCGTTGTCCAATTATCGGGATCGCAGGCCAACAAGGTACCGATTTCGATATGCTGGGCGGTGTTGATGAACATAGCGTGCAGGGGTGTGATGGCGTCTGCCAAGGCTTTTAGCGAATGCTCATCGCCTAGGTCGATCTCATGAATGTCGACACCCTCGATGGCTGTCGATTCGGATTTGTTGAAAGTCAAAGCGATCACGTGCGCGCCTTCGTTGCGAAAACGTGTACAGACCTGCCGCGTGATGGGATCGACTGGGTCCACTACGAGGATGTGTTTTCCATTCAGTCTGGATGAGAGTGTCGACATGTCCGTGTCCTTAATAGATCCGCGGGCCGCTCGGAAGTGTTGGCCTTCTGATTAGTTCGCTTCCTTCTCGGTCAGCGATTTTACTGATAAATGGAAAGAGCGATAGGCTGGCATTATTGGCTGCGTTGCCTCACATGTTTGCGAATTACGCGCTCGGCTTTGCTTAAACCGGTTCTTGCGTTTGCGAGAGGTTTAGCTTACGGATATATATCTTTAAAAAATAGAATGGCTAGAGTTGAAGGGCACTTTACGGGTGCCAGCTGATAAAACACACTCAGACAACGAACAATGTAATTCAGCGTCGGGCACATCTCCCGGTTTAGTAAACAGCCAATGTCTACCTCCCGAAAGTTTGCTCGAAGCTCAGGATTCATAATCCTGAGGTCGGGAGTTCAAGTCTCCCCCTAGCTACCATTTAAAAGGACCCTCTGGGTTATTACCTACTAACTTACATATATCTCGCTACCATGGTGCTACTGCGAGACCCGTTTGTTTACTCAAACATTTGTAAGACTTTCCTCGAGAACTTGCTATCGGTTCAGGTAGGCGTCACGGCAGAATTGTAAGGTTTCCAAAAAGAGTTTCACCAGTGGTGTCTCTTTCGCTTCCGTTTTGAATAGGCAGGCACTGCGCCATTCAGCACAAGGGAGCCCAAGCACTTCTCTAAGGCTTCCCGAATCTAATTCTGTACGAAACACTTCGCGTGGACCGCCGCATATGTAGTCCGTGCTAAGGGCGACTTTCTTCAGAAGAGTGTAGTTATCAGAAACGAGGCGAGGGCGATCTGACGAACGCTCAATGGACGTTGCCATCGTACCCTGTAGAGGTGGTGATGCGTAGGGGTAGTCGAAGAAGTTAGGTTCATTAGCCTTCAGGATCGGGTGTTTCTTGCGAACGACGTTGATCGTCCGTTCTTGAATAAGGTCGATGGACTGGATGCCATCCTCCTCAAGTGTGCCCGCCTCGGTCCCGAAAGGACCAGCAATGACATCGAGATGCCCCGACTTCAACTGGTCGATCAACACTGTAGCGTGTTCGGTGAGTACGGATACGCGCACATTGCCCGTGTGTTGCCTGAGTCGGATCAAAACGTCCGGTAGGAGCACCTGTTCAATAATTGGTCCGACCCCGATACGCAGTTCGCCTTGGTCGTGCATCAGGATACGTTCAACATGACGCTCTATACCGGCGATCTGGCTCTTCATCGGACTCGCGCTTTCTATTAAGTAGAGAGCAATAGGTGTTGGCGTGAGCCCCTTTGAACCTCGATGGAACAAAGTGGCGCCGAGTTGAGTCTCTAACCGGGCGAGACGCTTGGTGAGCGTAGGCTGCGAGATGTGCAGTTCATCAGCCGCTTTCGTGAGGCTGCCCATTACACAAATTGATTCGACCATTGTAATGTCTGAGATATCAATCACGGGCGGCTCCTTTACCAACTATTCCAAAAGTTTAGCGAACCACCCAAATCAATTCATTTCATTTCCATCCGTATGGTTCGTAGGATCGCTGTAAATAGAGAGCGATACGTTAGGAGTGTTCATGGTTGACGAGTCACGCATGCAGATTTGGGGGGCGGGTACCACGCGTACGTTTCGCCCCATCTGGGTGGCGGAGGAATTAGGGTTGGATTACGAGCTCTTACCCATCGGACCGAGGACCGGAGAAACCCAAACTCTGGAATACACCACCCTTAACCCGAAACAAAAGGTGCCTTACTTCAAAGACGGCCATGTTCGTTTGTCGGAAAGCATCGCAATCAGCCGCTATCTCATCGAGCGCTATGGCAGCTGGGCAACACTTTCCGCTCCAGATTGTATTGAAGCACGCGCGAAAGAAGATGAATGGGTCTGCTACCTATACGGTGAACTGGATGAAACCAGTCTCTATGTGATGCGTCGTCATGGCGACTTAAAGTCAATTTATGGTGAGGCACCGGCAGCAGTGTCCTCAGCCAAGACGTACGCTGAGAAACACTTCGCAGTTGTCGATCAACACATCCAGAAATCAGAATTTGTTTTGGGAGATCGATTGGGGCTCGCCGATATTGTTCTGATGTCTTGCTTGGATTGGGCCAAGGCCTACGGTTTCGAGTTGCCTGATGGATTAATGTCATATAAATCTCGACTCAGCGAGCGACCCGCGTATCGACGCGCAATTTCCATTAATTACAAACAATCATAGGAACGCCAACATGGGAGCATTGAACAACGTTAAGGTGGTGGATCTCACCAGTATGGTTTCTGGACCAGTGGCTGCTGGTATGTTGGCTGACCAAGGTGCGACGGTCATAAAGGTCGAACCACTTCGCGGTGAGCAGATGCGGTTCTTGGGACCATCACAGATCGGTACGCCGCCGACGTTTTATTCTTGTAATCGTGGAAAGCAGTCCATTGCGGTTGACCTTAAGGCAGAGGCAGGCAAAGAGATTCTTTGGCGCTTGATCAAGGAAGCAGATGTACTCATTCAGAATTTTAGGCCGGGTGCGATGGCTCGTATGGGCTTTAGTGATGAGGACATTCGAGCCGCAAACGACAAGATCATCTATGTGTCGATCAGTGGTTTTGGCGATTCTGGGCCATATGCGGACCAGAGGGTTTACGATCCTGTAATACAAGCATTGTCAGGCGCGACGGATATTCAATCCGATCGACAGACGGGTAAGCCAACCATGTTTCGTGTGATTGTGGCAGACAAAGTCGCATCGCTGACAGCGGCGCAGGCGATTTCCAGTGCTCTCTATCATCGCGAACGGACTGGGGAAGGCCAAGACATAAAGCTCTCGATGTTAGATGCAATGCTGTCTTTCTTCTGGCCAGAAGCGATGGGTGGGTTGACCTTTGCGGACAATGAATGGGATCCCTCGTCCGTAGCAGCTTCGATGGATTTAGTTTTTGAAGCCCAAGATGGCTACATCACAGCAGGGGCTATTTCGGACAAAGAGTGGGCAGGGATGTGTCGCGCGCTCGATCGAGAGGACCTAATTGAGGATGAACGATTTGCCACGGCTCGTGGTCGCGGTATCAATGGCGACGAACGTAAACGCATTACCGGTGAAGAAATTGCGAAGTGGCCTAGAGACGAGATCTTAGGACGGATGCGTGAGCATGAAGTGCCCAGCGCACCGCTCCTAAAGCGCATGGAACTCATGTACAACGATCAAATTCTCGCCAGCGAGTCGATATCGCGTGTTGAGCACGAAGGATTTGGTGAGGTTCGTCAAGCCGCACCTGCAGCCCGTTTTAGTAAGACACCCAGTGAGATTCAAGGGCCAGCACCAACATTAGGACAGCAAACCGATGGGATCTTAACAAGCTTGGGTTACTCAGAAGCAGAGCGAGTGCAGTTGCTCGATCAAGGCATTGTTAAACAGTAAGGCATAAGACAACTAGGGAGACTGAAATGAAACCAGTGTGTTTAGTAATCGGCGCGGGAGCCGGGATTGGAGGAACTGTCGGTAAGAAATTCGCCGCGGAGGGATACCATTCAGTCCTTTGTCGTCGTAGTGATGAAGAAGGACTCCAAAAGCTTGTTGCCGACATACAAGCTGACGGCGGAGAAGCTACAGGTTATTTGTTGAACGCGATCGATGAGGGTGCACTTGAAGAGCGAATTCGACTTGTTGAAGAAGAGATTGGACCGATTGAGGTTGTGCTCTTTAACCTCGGTGCGCAAATCGGGAATCGTCCGCTTGAGGAACTGAGTTACAAGCACTTCGAGTTAGGGTGGCGCATGGCGACGTTTGCGCTGTTCCGAATTGCGAAAGAATTGTTCCCAAGGATGGAAGAGCGTGGTGGTGGTACGTTTTTGGTCACCTCAGCCACCGCAGCTGTACGCGGTAATGCAGGGCAGCATTCACACGCAGCCGCGATGGGAGGGCGTCGAATGTTGTGCCAGACGCTTAATGCAGAATATGCGCCGAACGGAATTCACGTCGCCCATATTCTAGTAGATGGAGCAGTTGATGCGCCTGATACCTTAGGAAAAATGTTGGGAGAGGAAGCGTTCCAGAAGTTACGCGAGGAACGTGGTCAAGAACATGACGGTTTAATGCTGCCAGAAAAGATGGCTGAGACTTACTACCATGTTTCACAACAGCATCGGTCTGCATGGACACACGAACTGGACCTTCGCTCCTTCTCCGATTTGGCTTGGTGGAATCACAGATAGGAAACCGGTATGACTACCAAGATTGAATTTCTATACGACTTTGGGAGTCCGAATGCGTATTTGAGCCATTGTGTGATCCCCGAAATTGAGGCTCGCCACGATGTTGAGTTTGAGTACATCCCAATTCTTTTAGGCGGCATTTTTAAAGCGACCAACAATGTGTCCCCCGCTGTATCGCTGCAGAACATTCCGAATAAAGCTGCCTATATGCACTTAGAAACTGAACGGTGGCTTGCTCGATATCCAGTGGAGACGTTTGAGAGAAATCCACACTTCCCTGTGAATACGTTGATGATCATGCGTGGCGCAACCTACGCGCGAGATAAAGATTTCTATCGTGATTACGTCGATGCCATGTTTACTGCAATGTGGGCTAGTGGGAAGAAGATGGACGACCCAGAGGTTGTGGTTCAGACGCTGAATGAAAGCTCGCTTCCTACTGACGATATAGTTAATGGTGTGCAGGATCCCGATGTAAAGGGTGCATTGATTGCTACGACAGATGAAGCAGTAAACCGTGGTGCCTTTGGCTCGCCAACGTTCTTTATTGAAGGTGACATGTACTTTGGTAAGGAAACGCTGCGCGATATCGAAGAGCGATTAGGATAAGCGCGACCGTGAGTGAATCAAAAGATGTCGCTCTGATTCTTGCAGCCGGTGACGGGATTGGTGCCGCAATCGTTGAGCGATTTGCTGTAGGTGGTTATCACACGATCATCGTGCGTCGTGAAGCCGAAAAGTCTCTGCCTCAGATAGAGGCACTAGAAGCGCAAGGTTGCCGTCTGACGGCGCTCAGTGCAGATGTTCGAGATGAAGACAGTGTCTCGGCCTTATTCGAAGAGGTGGAACGCAAGATCGGCGCGATAGAAGTCTGCGTATATAACGGTGGTGCAAATACCCAAGCGCTATTGGAGGATACGACCGGGAAGCTTTTTAGCAAAGTTTGGGAGCTGTGTTGTTTCGGCGGATTCTTAGCTGTTCGAGAGTCTGCCAAAGTGATGAAACCCCGTCAGCGCGGCACGATCATCATTTCAGGCGCGACGTCTAGTATACGGGGAAAAGAAGGATTGACGGCTTTCTCTAGTGGCAAATTTGGTTTGCGTTCTATTGCCCAATCTGCGGCAAAAGAACTCGCTCCGGATAAGATTCATGTCGCTCATGTGATGATCAATGGCGCCATATTTTCTGAGGATATTGGTCGTCTGTACCGGGAACGTAGCGATGTAGACATCAATGAGCTGGATCGAGATCGCTTCATCGACGCGCAAGCGCTCGCAGAGGCCTATTGGTATCTGTCCCAACAACCTCCGACATGCTGGACGCATGAGTTGGATATCCGTACTTATCGTGAGCGTTGGTAGTGGCGTGATTCATCGCGTTTGATTAGGAGACTATATGACTAAAACAGTATTGATTTTGGGGGCTGGGACGCCGGACGGTGTTGGTGGTGCCCTAGCAAAGCGCTTTGCAGCTGAAGGTCGCCATGTGGTCGTGTCTGGTCGCACCGAAGAAAAGGTTCGAGCAACAGCGGAGGCTGTTGCTTCTGATGGCGGCAGAGCTGAGGCTTTTAAGGCGGACGTGACCTCACAAGATGAATTGGAAGCGCTCTTCGAGCATGTAAGCAATCTAAATCAGCCGCTTGACTGCGTGATATTCAATGCCGGTAACAATCATCCGATTCCCTTCAGCAAGCTGAGTCCTGAAGAATTTGAGCAGTATTGGCGAGTCGGATGTATGGGTGGTTTTCTCGTCGCTAAGCTCGCGCTACCGATCCTGGCTGAGCAGGGGGAAGGGTCATTGTTGTTTACCGGCGCATCAGCGTCGCTAAGGGGCCGGCCTATGTTTTCGCACTTTGCTTCTTCGAAGGCAGGATTACGCAACCTGGCGCAAGCGCTTGCACGAGAATTTGGTCCGCAGGGAGTGCACGTGGCGCATGTTGTCGTTGATGGCGTCATCAATGGTGAGCAAGTACGCGGACGATTTGCAGAATACCTGGATCAACTTGGTGAAGACGGTGCGCTAGATCCTGAAGCGATTGCGGATGCATTCTGGTGGCTTCACAACCAACCCCGATCCGCGTGGACCCATGAATTGGATGTGCGTCCATTCAAAGAAAACTGGTAACAGCACCTTGCTACTAACAAAACACACGAACAAAACTAAGGAATAATGATGATTAAGCTCTACGGCCTCCGAATGAGTAACTACTACGGTCTGACGAAAGCGCTACTGATCGAGAAAGGTATTGACTTTGAAGAGGTGAAGGCGCCACCGTCACAAGAGGAAGACTACTTGGCGCGATCGCCAATGGGTAAGATGCCGTCAATCGAGGTAGACGGTCAGTTTCTTTCGGAATCCATCGCCATCTTCAATTATCTGGAGCAGTTAGTCCCTGGCCTGTTGCCGAAAGATTCTTTTGCGGCTGCGAAGGCCATGGAACTCGTGTGTCACCTAAAGCTCGATGTTGAACTGGTTGCTCGGCGTTGTTTGCCTGAGTTGTTGTTTAATAAGCCGGTGAGTGACGAGACCAAAAAAGAAGTAAGTCGCGATTTGGTTAAAGGGATGAAAGCCGTAAATCGTCTAGCGGTTTGTGACCCCTATGCGTGTGGCAGTGAGCTTAGTATTGCGGACTTCTATGTATTCTTTTGTCTTGGGCTGGCGACGCGCTTGGCTGAAGTGGCTGGTGTTGAACTTATGAAGGACAGCCCAGAGCTCGTTGCTTTGCTGCAAAGGCTTTCGGATCATCCGAGTATTGCGCAGGTCACCGCAGAAGCGGCAATTTAGATAAGGGGGCGGGCAATCATCTGTAGGATGAAGGTGAGCGCCCCGTCCATCGCCTAAACGCTTTGCGGAAGTTGGAGATGTCTTGGTACCCGCAACGAGACGCGATCTCTTCAATGCGCATATTGGTATTTCTTAGATACTCAACTGCTACGGATTTCCGAATATTGTCAGAAAGCGTTTGATAGCTAATGCCTTCGTCCTTGAGCTTTCGATAGAACGTACGGGTTGAAAGATTCAGCGATTGCGCCACTGAGATCGCGTCGAAGGACCCCGATTCGAGACTGCGCGCGCAAGCCCTTAGCACCTCCTTTTGGAAAGCGCTTTTACCACCACTGCTCTTAACAAACTGGTCGCAGTATGTTTCGCATAACCTTGCGGTTGCGGGATCGGCATGGGCACAAGGTTCGTCTAGGACTCTGGCGTCGAACGCCCATTCCATAGCGTCGCTATTGAAAGTGATAGGGCACCCAAAAATTTTCTTATATAGGCTGGCGTGTCGCGGTGCTGGATAAGGAAAGGTCATATAGGTGGATGGAAACTGACGGCCAAGAATCAACGAGAAAACTCGGGTTTGAGAGCTTCTCCAAAACTCTGCGACAAACGGAAGCATGTCGCCAAGAGATTGTGGGTTGTGGGATCGCCATACGCCAGTTCTGCCATCGATGTCCAACGAAATCCGGAACACTGATCCTGACATGGAGAAAAACTCTCCGCCCAGTCGCCATGCATCTTGCAGCGTTTCACTTGTTGCGAGGGCGTAGCCATAGGCACCATAGTTTTCGATTTCTTGCCGCTGCCCAGCATGTAGCGCCGATTTTGGGTCTTTGGCATGCGCATAAGCTGATCTAAGAAGGGCGACTCGCTCGTGATAGTTGAGATCGCTGGTTGCATGGTCAATGCCCGTGTCTTTGAGTAGATCGTTCTTTGAAATGCCGTGCGAAGCGAGTTCATCGAAAAGAGCGCGTAGCCCGTATTTCTCAAGCGATGGCAATTCAGTGTGGTGGACAATGGTCTTTGGCATGGAGCCATTGTGGCATAGATCCACTTGTAAAATGGCACAATATCACCTTGATGGAAGTGGGGAGGGTATTAAAATAGCCGCATTAAATTAATGGTAGAAGTGCGATGGCTGCAATCAATGTAGAACCCACAGATCAGGCTTGTGGCGCGTATGTGACCGGCGTTGATCTTTCTCAACCGCTATCTCCTGATGAGGTAAGTGAGATTCGTGCCGCTTGGTTAGAGCATCATGTCCTCGCGTTTCCTAATCAGAAGCTTGATGGTGATCAGCTCGAACGGTTTTCTCGGCAATTTGGTGAGCTAGCTGAAGATCCATTCTTTAACCCGATACCGGGTCGAAAGTACATTGCGGCTGTGAAACGCGAAGCAGAAGATACAAACCCCATCTTCGCGGAATATTGGCATTCTGACTGGAGTTTTATGCCGAGTCCTCCAAGTGGCACAGTACTTTATTCACTCGATATCCCGCCACATGGCGGCGACACCCACTTTTCAAATCAACACCTGTCCTATGAATCTATGCCCGACGACATGCGGGCGCGGTTTGAGGGTCTTCAAGCCATCCACTCGCCTGCGAAAGGCTATTCCCTAAAAGGTGCGTATGGGGACACAAGTAAGAATGGTGCTATGGACATTCGCCCGTCTGCTGAAGCGGAACACATGCGTCACACCCACCCGGTAGCGCCGAAGCATCCGGAAACGGGCCGACAAGGGTTCCTCAGTGGCATATCCTATATTGTGGGGTTTGAAGGACTTAGCGACGACGAGGCTATGCCTTTGATTAAGGAGCTTAACCGCTGGCAATCTCGGGAAGAATTCATGTATGTCCACAAGTGGGAAAAGGACATGCTTGTTATGTGGGACAATCGCAGTGTGATTCACAAAGCGACGGGCGGATTTGAAGGCTATCGTCGAGAACTTCACCGAGTGACGGTGTACTAGAGGAGTTACGCCGTATGACGATCTCAGTTGTTCCAAGTGGTGAATCTTGCGGGGCTGAGGTCACTGGTGTCGATTTAGCTGCGCCTCTTTCGACAGACGAAGTGGCTCAGATTCGTGCAGCATGGCTGGAACACCATGTATTGTCGTTCAGAGATCAGGTGCTGGATGACGACCAACTCGAGCGAGTAGCGCTCTATTTCGGTGAGTACGGGGATGATGGTTTCTTCGGACCAATTGAAGGCCGTGAACATATCGCAGCAATTCGGCGAGAAGCGGATGAGACTCAGCCTATCTTTGGCGAGATCTGGCATTCAGATTGGAGTTACCAACCTGAGCCTCCCGCAGCCACCTTTCTCTACGGGATTGATATCCCACCAGTAGGCGGGGATACACTTTTCGTAAACAATCATCTAGCCCTAGAACGAATGCCTTCCGACTTAAGGTCGCAGCTTGAAGACAAGGTAGCCATTCACTCAGCTGCACTTGGTTATGCGCCAGATGGTACATACGGGGACGAGAAGCGAAGAGGCAGTATGGACATCCGTCCGTCGGACACCGCATATGCAAGGCAAACTCATCCGTTGATCAGGCCGCACCCTGAATCTGGCAAACTCGGTATCTTCGGCACTTCCTATCGATATATTGTCGGCTTTGTAGGATTTACCGACGAGGAGTCGAAACCTCTACTCGATCAATTACTCGCCTGGCAAGACAGAGAAGAATTTGTGTTTACACACAGATGGGAAAACCACAACTTGTTAATGTGGGATAACCGAAGTGTTCTTCATAGAGCGAGTGGTGGGTACGAGGGTTATCGTCGGGAGCTACATAGGATCACCATCAACTGATCTAAAAAAATTCACTACAACCGCTCTGCCACCCTGCGATGACATACTTTGAATACGTTTCTATAGCAATCTCCTTGATTTTCGCTTTTGCGACTACGGATATCCTAAGATCGTTGATACCTTCCATGTCCGTGGGTAGAAGGTATTTCCCACACTACATTTGGCTCGTCTCGACGTTTACGCTAATAGTTTATGTTTGGACGTACCTCTGGCGAGTTCAGCCAATAGAATGGACGGGCCCCATTCTTTTTTACGCCATGATAAACCCAGCAATCACCACGATCATGGCAAGGTTGTTAACGACCCCTTTGCCAGAAGAGGTGCAGTCTTTTCGTGAACACTTTCATGAGGTGAGGAAAGCGTACTTTTCCCTCTTAATGGCGTTCGGCGTGAACGCCTTTGTTTTTGACTGGGTTATTGGTCAGACGCCCTGGGGGACGCTAGGCGAAGCTCAGTTTGGAGCCCTTTTTGGCATCATGGTGTGCATTCTAGGCGTCAGTGTCCGAAAAGAAGCAGTGCACCATATTCTCGCACCAGCTTTTTTGCTGATGCTCGCGCTACTTGTCGTCCAAACTCCAGCCTACTCTTAGCAGAGTTGAGAGGTCTGCCTCATTTGCTGCTGACCCTCTGAGTGAAGATTCACGAATTATGTGGAAAGCTTGCCGCGAACGTTCACTAAGAAATACACACTGACGACAATTCCAATAGTCATAACGCTACACATGTAGGCGTTCCAAGCATCTGCGTTGATGATCAAGTGCAATTGGGCTGTATTTGAAACTGCAGATTCTAATTCTGACAAGATGAGAAGATTGACCGCAAGCGTACCCACGCAACTCAGCGCCGCAAATATGTATAGACCGGTAAGCGTAGCCGCTTGGAACAAATTCATTTTGTTGCCTGTGAAATATGAAGCGGTTAGGTATGCGAACGTGACGGAAAGGTAGACGCTAAAAGCTGTCATACAGTTTCCTATGTAGAGCGCTATTAGCTCAAGTTCGTCAGGGCTTCCCATATTGTGCGATTTACCTCACTGCTAACAACGGCGTAATTAGCTTCAAATCCAACTGATGCGGCGTGATTGTGTATGGCTCATATTGAACACTAGATCTCACTCAATCCCATCTAAGAACTTTTCGTACTCCTCATCCTTGATAGTGAATCCATACTTGTTCGTTGGGAACTCACCATTCAGTACTTCATTTTTGTAGGTCGTTAAGTGCTCAACCGATTGTTTATGGAATTCCATGTACACCTTTGAGTGTTTTGGAATATGAAAGGTCTGGAGACCTAGCGTGTCGAGATGGACTTGGACTTCACCGTCGCAGTCTGGTCCGCTCCCTATACCAATAATTGGTATCCCTACCCGCTTTGTGATTTCTGCGGCGACTTTGTACGGTACACATTCTAGCTCTATCCAATTGGCACCAGCCTCTTCTACTCGCTTTGCATCTTTGAAGATTTGGATCGCGTCTGCAGCTTTTTTCCCTTGGCATTTAAATCCGCCTATCCAAGTTGTAAACCTGGGCATCAAGCCTAAGTGACCTCCTACCGGTATGCCTTCGTCGGTCATGGCTGTCATTTTCTTTAACTTAGTGTCCGTCGCGCCCTGAATTCGTATGGCGTCGGCACCTGCCCCGAGCAAAGTTGCGCCCATTTTCAAGCTCTGATCGATCCCATTAAACTCGTCAGCAAAGGGCGGCAACATGAAGATAAATGTGTTTGGAGCACCATTACGCACGCCTTCGAGTGCCATGAGCGCATCTTCCATGGTGTCATCGTTAGCAGCAGGCCTTCCGCGAACAAAGTAGTTTACGAATGAACCTGCAGTACCAACTGCATCCATGCCAGCGGCCTCGCACGCTCTTGCATTGAAAAAGTCGAATGAACTGCACATGGCAATCTTCCGCTTACCTTTGAGTTCCCTAAGTTCCTTGATGGTCAGTTTTGGCATGGTCTCCCCTCAGTTATTTCATTTTTGTTGTAATTTCAAACGCTCAGAATTTCCCCTTCTGGCATTCTGTTGATTCATAATGCAGCCAAGAGTCCACTACTTGATCAAGTATCGAGCATGGTGGTCAAGATGATCATCGACAAAGCTCTGGATAAAAAAGTAACCGTGGTCGTAACTTGGGTGAAGCCTAATCGTTGCAGATTGACCAGTTGTCTCAACAGCCTTCTGCAATAGGTCCAGTCCGAGTTGCTCGGTAAGGAAAGGGTCAGCCTCTCCTTGGTCAATTAGCATAGGTGGACACTTATAACCCTTCTTAATCAGCTCAACAGCGTCGTGGTTCGCCCAAACCGTTTGGTCGGTTCCAAGATATCGGCTGAATGCCTTTTGACCCCAAGGGCAATTGGTTGGTGAACAAATAGGGGCGAATGCGGAAACGCTCTTGAAAACTTCAGGGTACTTTAGAGCGAGCGTCAGTGCGCCATGGCCACCCATACTGTGGCCCCAGATGCCGACTAAATCGTTTTCTATGGCAAATTTGGTTGAGACGGCAGGGAGCAACTCACGTACAACGTAGCTTTGCATTCTGTAGTGATTCGACCATGGCGGTTGCATAGCATCGATGTAGAATCCAGCGCCACTGCCAAAGTCCCAATCGTCGTGCTCGTCAGGTAGATCTAACCCGCGCGGGCTCGTGTCAGGCATAAGAAGAGCAAGCCCTAATTCGGATGCTCTGCGCTGTGCTCCAAGTTTTATTGTTGCCGTTTCCTCTGTGCACGTTAATCCCGCCAGATAAACCAGTAATGGTGGTGACTCTCTTGGAGGGAGAAAAAGAGAGAATCGCATCACTGTCCCAGTTTCATGACTATCATGGGTGTAGGTGGCTTGTTTCCCATCAAAACAATGGTGTTCTTCTACTAATTCCATGATCAGTACTCAACAACAGCCCGGATACTTTCACCTGAGTGCATTAGGTCGAAGCCTTTGTTGATATCTTCAAGAGAAAGTTTGTGTGTAATGAGATCATCGATGTTTATTTTTCCATCCATATACCAATCCACGATTTGAGGGACTTGTGTTCTGCCCTTAGCGCCCCCAAATGCTGTTCCGCGCCAAACACGCCCAGTGACAAGCTGAAACGGCCGAGTTGAGATTTCTTGTCCGGCACCTGCAACCCCAATGATGATGCTCTCGCCCCATCCTTTGTGACAACACTCCAAAGCTTGTCTCATCAATTCGACGTTACCGACGCATTCAAAGGAGTAATCGGCTCCTCCATTGGTTAACTCAACAAGGTATGGAATCAAGTCATCGTCAAGCTCGCTAGGATTAACGAAGTCAGTCATTCCAAACGATTCAGCTAAGCTACGCTTAGATTCGTTGAGGTCAACGCCGATTATGCGGTTCGCTCCCACAAGACGAAGGCCCTGAATGACATTTAGACCAATCCCACCTAAGCCGAACACGACGCAGTTCGCACCTGGCTCAACCTTCGCTGTGTTAATTACTGCGCCGATCCCCGTGGTGACGCCACAACCGATGTAGCAGACCTTGTCAAAAGGTGCGTCCTCACGGATCTTTGCTAGAGCGATTTCAGGTACTACGGTGAAGTTCGAGAACGTGGATGTGCCCATGTAGTGATAGATGGGTTCGCCCGCTAAGGAGAAACGGCTACTACCATCCGGCATTAGCCCTTGTCCTTGGGTAACCCTAATCGCTTGGCACAGGTTTGTTTTTCCACTGACGCAGTACTCACATTGTCGGCATTCGGGTGTATAGAGTGGGATGACATGATCTCCCGCCTTGAGACTGTGTACCCCCTCGCCGACTTCGACGACAACGCCTGCGCCTTCATGACCAAGGATTGCTGGAAAGACACCTTCGGGGTCATCCCCGGAAAGAGTGAATGCATCCGTATGGCAAATCCCGGTTGCTTTAACTGGTTTGGCCCCGGAATAGTGAACACCTTAGTTAAGCGCCATAATGGCGTGGGAGGTGTTTATGGGAACGAGAAGAAAGTACTCGCCTGAGTTCAAACGGGAAGCGGTTGAGCTAGCGAGCCAACCCGGCCAAACAGTTGCCGGGGTGGCTCGCGATCTGGGCATCAGGCCCAATATTCTGAGCCGCTGGAAACGGGAAAACACTCGACATGGCAACAAAGCATTTGTTGGCCAGGGTGTTGCCCGGGATGAAGAGCTAATGCGTCTGCGTCGGGAACTCGCTCAGGTCAAAAAGGAACGGGATTTTTTAAAAAGCGCGGCGGCATACTTCGCCAAGGAAACGAAGTGAAGTATCAGTGCATAGCGGATCACCGCGATGAATTGCCTGTAGCCATGATGTGCCGCCTACTCCATGTCAAACCCGGCGGCTTCTATGCCTGGCTGCGCCGACCGCCCAGCCAACGCTCGATGGATGATCGGCGGTACAAGAAAAAGGTCGTCGAGATCTACGAGGAGTCTGATGGTGTCTATGGCAGCCGCAAGGTAAGAGACGGCTTCCTGGATTTGGGCTTCCACATTGGCCGCAGGAGGATCGCCAGGCTTATGCAGGAGCTGGGCTTGAAGGGTTGTCCAAAGAAGCGCTATCGAGTCACCACGCAGTCGAATCATGGCTTCCGCGTCGCTCCCAACCAGCTGGATCGGGAGTTCACTGCTGAAAAGCCCAATCAGCGCTGGGTCGCCGACATCACGTATATCCGTACCGGCGAGGGCTGGCTTTATCTGGCCGCAGTGATGGATCTGTACTCGAAAGCCATCGTCGGCTGGTCGATGAGTGAGAGGCTGAACCGGGACCTCGTGATCAGTGCCATGATGATGGCGATCTGGCAAAGGAAGCCTGGGAGTGATCTCATGCATCACTCTGACCGTGGCAGCCAATATGCCAGTGATGACTTCCGTTCTTTGTTGGATGACCATGGCATTGAATGTTCGATGAGTGGCACAGGCAACTGTTACGACAATGCAGCTATGGAGAGTTGGTTCGGGCTTCTAAAGCGGGAACGGGTGTATCGCCGCCGATACCGCACCCGAGCTGAAGCAAGAATGGATGTGTTCGATTACATCGAACGCTTCTACAATCGACGTCGGCCCCATGGGTCGGCAGGCAGGATGAGTCCACTCAAATATGAGCAAATGACTCTAAACGAAACTGTTCACTAAACCGGGGCCAAACCAAACCTCGACGACCACTTCTCCCGCTCTGGGACCTTCAAGTTGAACGGTTTCAATGCTAAGGGGCTCTCCAGCTTTAAACGCGACAGCAGCGCGGGTATCGATCATGTTGTCTCCTTGATGACGTAACAGTTTTTGTTCACGGGTTTAGTTAGGTCTCAATTTTTGAGACGAACTCATCGATCAGCCCATCGGGTGAGCTAATCACATGCTTTGGCGTGGGAAACGACCCACTTGTGACATCTTCGATGTAGTCTTTGAACGCGCCCACCCGTTCTTCCTGCATGGCGATCTGCATAGCATGTAGGTCGCGATATTGCTTTGAGTGACGCGGATAGGGTGGGGCATGGTTTCCCAAGATATCGTCCGCGAATAGAAACTGAATGTCTCCGCCACTACCAGCACCAATTGATGATGTAACGAGCGATGTTCGTTTAGAAATTTCTTCGAGAAGTTGTTCTGGAATGAGTTCTACTTCAACGGCCCAAGCGCCAGCTTCTTCGATTATCTTGATCTGTTCATAAACCCAAAGGGCTTCATCTATGGTCTTGCCGACAGCTCTAAGACCACCCGTCCAGGTACTCCTGCGAGGCACCATCCCAGCGTGCCCTTCCACAGGAATGCCAGCGTCTGTCGCAGCTCTGATTAAGGGAGGGCTCCATTGGCACATGATGCCGTCGGCACCGATGTTCATGGCGTCATAACCGAGCCGAACAGCTTCCGTTTCATTTGCTGCAGCAGTCAGTGCGACAGAAAAAGACATGAACGTGTTAGGCGCCGCCCGGCGGATTTCTATGGCACTCTCTGGCTTTTTAGGATCAAACCGAACCTTCATGGTATCGATACCTGCTTGTTCTGCGGCTCGAGCTTCTTCAGGTGTGAAAGGAAGGGTTTCAGTCAGCTTCCTTTTTCCCTTCAGATCTCTGAGGTCTTTGACCGTGTAGTTCCGAGTGTCAAATGCACCGCCGCCCGTTACGATCCTTTTTAACCCCCTGTCTGCAGCATCTCTAGGTGGGATAATGCCGTCTCCCGTGGTGTGGTCTGTCATCTTGTCTCCCCTCAAGCGATAGTTGGCCTCAACTTCTCTTTTATCTGTTGATCTTTGTTTGTTAACCGCCTCGATTACGGAACCGTATGTTGTCGCGATTCAGTTGACTGAGTTCTGTGACACCCATCAGCTTCATGTCGCGCTCTAGTTCGGTGCGCAGATTTCCGAGCGCCCGCTCGACCCCAGCTTGACCTGCTCCCGCCAAGGCATAGAGATACATACGACCACCCGAACACGCTTTTGCACCTACCGATAGCGCCTTAAGAACGTGCGTCCCTCTTTGAATTCCGCCCTCGCAGATAACGTCGATCTGATCACCGACGGCATCCACGATCTCAGCGAGTTGATCGAACGGGCTTCGGCTGCCGTCCAACTGACGACCGCCGTGATTGGATACCATGATGCCGGTGCAACCGATGTCGACGGCGCGTTTGGCATCTTCAACACTCATGACTCCTTTAAGCGCAAACTGCCCGCCCCATTGCGCGCACAACTTTTCTGCATCGTTCCAATTCATAGATTGGTCGAGCATGCTCGAGAAGTAGTCGCCTACTGACACCGCGAGATTTGTGCCTTCGCTGACATGTCCAGATAGGTGTGGCATGTCGAACTTTTCCTTTGTGAAGAAATTCCATGCCCAGCTTGGATGAGTCGCAAAACTCAATAAGGACGACATGCTGAGTCTGGGTGGTGAGGTAAATCCGGTTCTTAGATCTCGTTCGCGATTGCCGCCGGTAATGGTGTCGACGGTCAGCGCGAGTACATCAAATTTTGCCGCTTTCGCCCTCTCCAGAAGGGCATCGTTGAGGCCGCGATCTTTGTGAAAGTAAAACTGGAACATCTTTGGAGTGTTCGTAATGGCAGCGATCTCTTCAACGGTGACAGTCGCAAGCGATGAAACGCCAAACATCGTCCCATAGCGAGCCGCAGCTTTTGCGACGGCGCGCTCGCCTTCATGGTGAAAGAGCCGCTGTAGTGCTGTCGGTGCACAATAGATGGGTAGGTCTAACTTTTGCCCCATGACTTCGACCGAAAGGTCGACGTCTTCAACACCGGCCAGAACGTTAGGTATGAGATCGCATTCCTCGAACGACTTTGTGTTTCTTTGGTATGAGACTTCGTCGTCTGCTGCGCCATCAATATAGTGGAAGATAGGTGAGGGCAGTCGGGACTTGGCTAGAGAGCGAAAATCATGAAAGTTATGGCATTGGCTGAGTCGAGTCATTGTTGGCAGGTACTTGTTCAGAATTTCATGCAGATGTCACCCGTTCAGGATGGCAGTAGACATTGAGTCTGGATTCGCCGAGGAATCCTACGAGTGTGATTTGTTCTTGTTCAGCCAGTTCTATTGCTAGGTTGGAAGGAGGGCCGACGGCACAAACAAGTGGAATTCTAGCCAGAGCAGCTTTCTGAATGAGCTCAAAGCTTGCCCTGCCACTTAGGAAAAGCCCTGAGCTATTTAGTACGGAGAGACTCGACCTAACGTTAGCACCCACGACCTTATCGACAGCGTTATGGCGCCCGACGTCCTCACGGACCAGCTTGACCTGTCCGTTCTGCTCAAACAGGGCAGCAGCGTGACAACCGCCTGTTTGGAGGAAAGCTGACTGCAAAAGGCGCACCTCTGATGGAAGTTTGTGTAACGCTTGAGCCGAGATCTGAAAGTTGCTTTGGCTTTGCTCCGGAATCTTGATGTTTACGGCATCGAGTGATGTTTTGCCGCAGACACCACAGCTCGACGTGGTGTAGAAGTGGCGATCCAGTAAATCAGGATTGAGTGAAGCATTTGGACCAAGGCTGACTTTCACGACATTTTTGAACCCTTTGTCGGGGCTGGGTGGTCCACAGTGTTCGACTGTAGTGACGTCTTCTCGTCCGTGGACAATGCCCTCACCGTGCAGGAATCCAACAGCTAGATCTAGGTCGTCTCCTGGGGTGCGCATCGTGATTGAGAGTGTTAGTTCTTCTCCCTCATCTCCGAAACTCACTCTTATCTCTAACGGCTCTTCAACGCAGACTTGATCCTGCTCGCTGATAGATCCGGCTGATGAGATTTTCTCTATCGATACTCGTGTGACGCCACTGTCCGCCTCACGAATTGGAATTTCGCGTTCGTCAGTCATGCTTTTCTGTCACTGGGAGTAGATCCCATTGCTGTGTGTGCGCGCTTTGGTGATCCTTCTGCCACTCAGACAAGTGATTGGCCGGTTGAACTTGGACGGCGGTAACTTTGTACTCAGGACAGTTGGTTGCCCAATCAGAGAGCTCAGTGGTAATGACGTTCGTGCCAGTTTCTGGGTGATGGAATGTTGTATAGACCACACCCGGAGCGACCCTTTCACTGATCTTTGCTTTCAGTGAAATTTCGCCCACTCGGCTGCTAATACTGGTCCAATCGCCAGTTCGAATCCCACGTAGCTCAGCATCAGAGGGGTGAATCTCTAGTACGTCTTCTGCCAGCCACGCAAGGTTGTCGGTTCTGCGAGTTTGAGCGCCGACGTTGTATTGGCTCAAGATCCTTCCTGTCGTCAAAAGGAGCGGGAACTTTCGGTTTGCTCGTTCCTCGGTGGGTTGGTAATCGGTCAAGACGAATAGGCCCTTACCGCGAACAAATTCATCGACGTGCATGATTGGAGTTCCTGCAGGTGAGTCATCATTGCAGGGCCATTGCACGCTCCCGATTTCGTCCAAGAACTCGAAAGAGACGCCACCGAACGTGGGTGTAAGGCTCGCGATTTCCTCGAGTATCTCGGCCGAACTTTCGTAGCGCATGGGGTAGCCCATTGCATTGGCGAGCGACTGTGTAACTTCCCATTCAGACAGGCCTGTTTGTGGCTGCATTACCGGTCGGACTCGATTTATTCGACGTTCGGCATTAACAAAGGTGCCGTCCTTTTCTAGAAACGAGGTGCCTGGGAGGAACACATGTGCGAACTTTGCCGTTTCGTTTAGGAAGAGGTCTTGGACGATCACGCAATCCATTGCCCGCAGTGCGGACTCAACGTGTTTTGTGTTTGGATCAGATTGAGCGATATCTTCGCCCTGAATGTAGATACCTCGAAAGTTACCGGCACAGGCTTCGTCCAACATATTAGGGATTCTGAATCCCGGTTTATCGTGTAGTTTCACGTTCCAATGGTTTGAAAACGTAGCGCGAGTGGATTCGTCGCTGACGGGTCGATAGCCAGCCAACTCATGCGGAAAAGAACCCATGTCGCAAGAGCCTTGCACATTGTTTTGACCGCGGAGCGGGTTAACGCCGACACCCGACCGGCCAATGTTTCCAGTCGCCATGGCTAGATTCGCCATCGCCATGACCATGGTCGAACCTTGGCTGTGTTCAGTGACACCAAGACCATAGTAAATGGCAGCATTGGATGCACTGGCATAGAGCCTTGCTGCTGCTCGAATACTTCTAGCGTCGACACCAATGTCGTCTGCAATTGATTCTGGCGCATGCTCAGGTCGCTTAGCGAAAGACTCCCAGTCTTTAAATGATTCGAGGTCGCAGCGGCCTTCTACGAAATCCTTGTCCATTAACGATTCAGTTACCACCACATGAGCGAACGCATTCATGAGCTGAACATTCGTACCTGGCTTAAGGGGCAGATGATAATCCGCTTGGATATGCGGTGACCTAACGAGATCGATGGTTCTGGGGTCAACGACGATCAGTCTTGCCCCTTCTCGCAGTCGGCGTTTCATTTGCGATGCAAATACGGGGTGTGCTTCCGTTGGATTCGCGCCGATGACCATTACAAGATCAGCGTCTGCGACAGAATCAAAGTGTTGTGTACCGGCCGATGTACCGAATGTCTGTTTCAACCCGTAGCCCGTTGGCGAGTGGCAAACCCTCGCACACGTGTCCACGTTGTTGTTACCAAAGGCGGTACGAACTAGTTTTTGTACGACCCAGACTTCTTCGTTCGTGCATCGAGAGGAAGTAATACCTCCGATCGAGAACCGGCCGTGCTCTTGTTGAATAGCTTTCATTCGGTTGGCAGCGAAAGCGATGGCTTCGTCCCATTCCACCTGGCGCCATGGATCTGCAATGTCGTCACGAATCATGGGCTTGGTGATGCGTTCGGCGTGGTTGGCGTATCCCCATGCGAATCTCCCTTTTACGCAGGAGTGACCGTGATTTGCGTCACCGTCCTTGTAAGGCACCATGCGTATGACTTCATCGCCTTTGAGTTCCGCTTTGAATGAGCACCCGACGCCGCAATAGGCACAGGTTGTCACAACGGTCCGATCAGGGACGCCATGATCGATGACGGATTTCTCCATCAACGTAGCGGTCGGGCAGGCTTGAACGCAGGCGCCGCAAGAGACGCACTCTGATGAGAAAAAGTCTTGCCCGCCGGTCGAGATTTTAGAGTCGAAGCCGCGTCCTTCAACCGTCAGTGCGAAAGTGCCTTGTACTTCCTCGCATGCGCGAACACACCGAGAACAGACAATGCATTTTGAGGGATCAAAGGTGAAATAGGGGTTTGATTCATCTTTGGGTGCATCTAGATGGTTAGAAGGATCGTGATAGCGAACATCCCGTAAACCCACGACGCCTGCCATATCCTGCAATTCACAATCACCGTTGTCTGCGCAAGTCAGGCAATCCAAAGGGTGATCGGAGATATACAGTTCCATGACCCCCTTGCGGAGTTTGGCGATCCCTTGCGACTCAGTACGCACCGACATTCCTTCTTCGAGCGGTTGCGTGCAAGACGCGGTGAAACCCCGGCGACCTTCAATCTCGACCAAACATAAGCGACAAGATCCGAACGCATTTAAGCTATCGGTGGCACATAATTTTGGGATGGAGACGCCTGCTTCTGATGCGGCGCGCATAATGGAAGTGCCTTCTGGCACCTCCACGGACTGGCCATTGATCAATGCGCGAACGTTTTGCGTTGCGGTTGAAGGCGGCGTGCCGTGATCCATTTCTTTCAATCGCATAGTTACGTCACCTCAATGGGTTGGAAATCATCAGGGAATCTGCTGAGGGCGCTACGAACCGGGATAGGCGTCATGCCGCCCATCTGGCATAGGCTTGCGTGTTCCATGAGGTCGCAGAGTTCGGACAACAGGTCAAGATCCCCAGATCCTTGCATCGTTTCGCGCATGAGCTCCTCGCCCCTAACGGCACCAACTCGACAAGGTGTGCATTTGCCGCAAGACTCCTCGGTACAAAACTCGAAGGCGTATCGTGCTTGTTCCGCCAAATTGACAGTGTCATCAAAAAGGACAATGCCACCATGCCCCACACCAGCACCAAGCTGCGCAATCGCTTCGTAGGTGAGCGGCGTATCGAACTCGTCGGGAGACAAGTACGCCCCGAGCGGTCCGCCGATCTGTACGGTCTTTACCGGCCGACCCGACTGGGTGCCACCGACACGATCGATAAGGTCACGGATCGTTATGCCAAATGGAAATTCAAACAAGCCACCACGAGCGACATTCCCACTGATTTGGAAAGGCATCGTGCCGGTTGATGGGCCCACGCCAAACTCGGCATAAGCTTCGCCCCCATGCTGAACGATCCAAGGGACAGAGGCCAACGTAATGACGTTGTGAACAAGCGTGGGTTGTCCGTAGAGCCCCGCGATCGCAGGAATGGGAGGTTTTGCGCGAACTTCGCCGCGCTTTCCTTCAAGGCTTTCCAGTAAAGAAGACTCTTCACCACAGATGTATGCACCTGCACCAATAAAGAGATCGATGTCGAACGGCGTATTGTGACCAATTACCGAATTCGCCCGCGCGTTGTCTAAGGCGCGCTCTAGCACGGCAGCAGCGACTGGGTATTCTGAGCGTAAATAGATTACGCCACGGCTTGCGCCGGTCGCCTGACCGGCAATGATCATCCCTTCTATCAGACGGTATGGGTCACCTTCCATTAGCATCCTGTCAGCGAAGGTGCCAGAGTCGCCTTCGTCGGCGTTGCATACAATCCACTTCTGATCCCCTGGAGTGTTAGCGACGGTGGACCATTTGATGTGTGCTGGAAAACCTGCACCACCGCGCCCACGCAGGCCAGATAGCTCGATTTCTTTGATGATGTCCTGTGGTGAGAAGCGAGTAGGTTGGAATCCGCCTTGCGAGCGATATTGATCTAGGGACAGTGGGTCAATTAGTCCGCTGTTGGAGAATACGAGTCGAGTCTGATCCCCGATGAGTTGATCCACGAGATCCAAAGGTTCAAGTCCCGCAAATGCTGAATCACCGGTATTTATCGCCTCTGTGGTCACGTTTGCATATAACAATCGCTCACCGAGCAGGGTTTCGATTTCTATGCATGGTTCGGCCCAAGACAATCCGCGTGAACCAGTGCGTACAACCTCGACGTCTCGAGCTTCGAGTGCATCTACGATGTCATTCGCACCCAAGGCAATTGCGATTGAATCCATAGAAACGTAGGCGCGAGATACTTCCGTCATTGCTCAAGCCTTTCGAGGATAGAATTCGCGTCTGAGCAATGTGCCACCAGTTCGTCGTTAATCATGGCGACCGGACCCCGAGGACACAGTCCGAGGCAGACCACAGGTTCGTGTTCGACATAGTCGGGGCCTTTTGATTGGTTGAGCGCCTGGCTTTTCGCCATAAAATCGGCCGTTAAGCCACGACTTCCGACGGATTGGCAAGCTTCGCCCTGACAGATACGGACTATGTGTTTGGCTGGCGGACTTGTGCGTAGGTCTGCTTAGAAACTGACGATGCCGCGCACCTCTGCGCGGCTAAGGTTAAATACGTTCGCCACGTTAGAGATGTGGTTGTCGTTGATGAACCCAAATTGAGCAACGATGGCTCGTAGAGCACGGATAGGACCGCCGATCGTATCCTGATAGATCAGCGCAAGGTCATTCGCAGAAACGTCTTCATCGGATTCGATCAGCGTGCTCATCTGCTTATCCCCTAGTTTACATCTACGATGCAGTGGCCAGCTTAGGCTCGGTTTGAACGTCCGAGACATCCGGCAGCCCCGGTCCCCCAGCGGAGGTAGGGTTAAGGCGAACATGCCTTGCTTTGATCATCTTGCTGGTTTCTCTCGAACCATCATGACTCCAGCCCGGTGGTTTGAACATATAGTTCAACCGCTGTCGCAATGAAAGACCCGGTCTGACTACGTCTTTTGCGATACTTGCCCATTCATGAAAGGCAACGCGAACCACATTGAATGTGTGTAGGTTTTTAACAATGCCATATCGACAAGGTTCGTTATCATCTTCCGGAACGAATGTGCCGAAGAGCTTGTCCCAAATGATGAATGTACCCGCATAGTTTGCATCAAGGTACTTGGGATTGGTGGCATGATGAACTCGATGGTGGCTAGGTGTGTTCATGATGGCTTCGTACCAGCGGGGCAATCGCTTGATTGTTTCGGTGTGAAGAAAAAACTGATAGACGAGATTAACTCCGGCACAAAACCCTAACAGCGCAGGATGAACGCCGATTAAAACAAGTGGTACATATAGCAAGATCAAGCCTGTCAACGCATATGTCCAAGTCTGGCGTAGCGCAACTGACGTATTGAAATGTTGGCTTGAGTGATGGACGACATGGCTTGCCCACGCCCATCGCACGGTATGCTCGATACGGTGTTTGATGTAGTAAATCAAATCATCAGCAACAAACACGATCGCCACGAGCAGCCAGCTAAATTCAAAATCGAATACCCGATACTGATAAAAGTACATTAGAACAAAGGCATATAAGACTCCTGAAAGTACACGCTCAGTACCAGCGACAAAGCTTGTGAAGAGATTAAGCCCTGTGTCGCGTATTTCGAATTTTGCATTGCCGTAGACTCGGCCAATAACAAGTTCGAGTAGCATTACGGCGATGAAGACGGGAACGGCTAGGTGGGTTGGTGCGAGTTCAGGCAGCTGATCCATTGGATGTCACCTCTAGTTGGTTGAATGCTGCATACCACCGATCTGCAATATCGCGTTCTAGCTTGATCTTCACAGTTGGCATAGTGAAGTCATCCATTGTGAGCTTCAGTCCCGTTTCACAGCGCGTGATGTGGCTGATGTCAGGTTGAAGCAGGCGCGTTGCCCACTTATCTCCTGTGACAACGACAAAGCCCATTGATTTGGCTTTGTCTTTCTTTAGCTCTAGTAACGCAACACGACCATCTGTGGAGACGGTTCCGAACACAGACTCGTGCTCTGGAAAATCGGTGATGAATCGTTCTGCGGCAAACGACCAATTCGGGATGGTCTCGGGGCGCCACCAACCGGCAAGCCCGACCGCGCCTACGATGGCAAGAATTCCGATTGGTCCCGCCCACTGCAAAACGATTTCGAGACTCACTGGGCGAGATCCTCAAGGATCATTGCGGCACACTTCTCACCGATCATGATTGAGGGTGCATTCGTATTGCCGGAAATGACCATCGGCATGATGGAGGCGTCTGCGACCCTTAGTCCTTCAAGGCCATGGACTTTCAAGCGTTCATCGACAACTGCCATGTCATCCTGTCCCATCTTGCATGTGCCTACAGGGTGATAGATGGTGTCCGCGCGATTACGAATGTCTTCGCGCAGAACATCGAGATCGTGCGAACCTGATTCGTAAAGCGGTTCTGCTAGCACCTTTTCAAATGCTGGGCCTTCCATGATCTGTTGTGCTTTCAAAACGCCGTTCAGCATCACTTCCATGTCACGATCGTCTGCCAGTATGGCCGGATCGATTTGTGGTGCAGTGAGTGGATTGGAGTCCGTGAGCGTCAAATTGCCTCGGCTTTTTGGCCGAAGTACACAGACGTGACAGGTATACCCTGGATAGCGATGAATTTTTCTGCCATGGCTATCCACGATTGATAGGGCAAAGTGTAGTTGTACGTCAGGCGAAGGTTCTGATCTGTCGGTGTAAAAGAAAGCACCAGACTCATTGAAGTTTGTTGTGAGCATCCCTCGTCTGCGCAATCGGTACTGCAACGTGTCCCACATGATCTTGATGCCCGATCTGGTATTCGCTCCGATCGCATGATGAGAAGTACTCTTGTATAAGAGCGTGTAGTCCGGGTGGTCATGCAGATTCTCGCCGACGCCGGCCAGCTCGTGTCGAACCTCGATACCGTGCGGGGTTAGTTTGTCGGGTGAACCGATGCCAGAGAGTAGTAACACTTGCGGGCTTTGTAAGGCACCCGCAGATACGATGACTTCACGGTTGGCTCGAATCGCTTTCCGTTGACCTTTGATCAGTGCTTGAATGCCGGTCGCACGTTTGCCTGCGATGGTTACTTTCTCAACGTAGGCTTCTTGTATGACGGTCAGGTTTTTGCGACCCAATGCGGGATCGAGATAGGCGTGTGCGGCTGTGCATCGTTCGCCATTTCTCTGCGTCAGTTCGTAATAGCCGACACCCTCCTGAGACCCCGAGTTGAAATCGTCATTACGGGGTATCTGTGCTTCTTCGGCTGCTCGAATAAAGATGTCGTTTAGAGGGTTTGGGCTCCTCACTGGTGAGACGGTGAGTGGACCGCCAACTCCGTGGTCCTCGGTCTCTCCGGCGACATGGTCTTCAGACTTTTTGAAGTAGGGAAACACATCTTTCCACGCCCAGCCCGTATTTCCTAAATCAGCCCAAGCGTCGTAGTCTTCAGGCACACCTCTGATGTAGATCATTCCATTGATCGAGGAAGAGCCTCCAAGTGCCTTACCCCTTGGTTGAAAGCCCTGCCGGCCATTAAGGCCTTTCTGTGGGGTGGTCTCGAAATTCCAGTTTTTAAAGCCACGAGAAATCGTTAGCGCAACATTGAAAGGAACAGTGATGAGGGGAGACGTGTGAGAATCACCTGCTTCAAGCAAACACACAGTGTGCTCACCTGATTCTGATAGGCGGCTCGCGATCGTACATCCAGCTGAGCCACCCCCGACAACAACGTAGTCGAAACTCAGCGCATTCGAAGGTGTCGTTTCCGCCATTGCATCACAGCCAATTTCCCCAGGATTGGCCATTGTTTGGCAGCCGTAGCGTGATTTGTATGATCGCTATGCCCAATAATTGACATATTCGCTCAAACCCCTTCGGAGCGCGGATGAGAGATGCGATATCACTAACTAGCGAGGCTGAGCGGATTTTGTCCGGCGCGGGCTTCTTCCAAGATCATCGCAGCGCATTTTTCTCCAATCATGATGGAAGGGGCGTTTGTATTACCTGAGATGACGATAGGCATGATCGATGCATCTGCGACTCGGAGACCATCTAGACCTTTAACCTTAAGCTGCTCGTCGACAACCGCCATGTCGTCTTGTCCCATCTTACAGGTACCAACTGGATGGTAGATTGTGTCCGCTCGATTGCGGATATCTTCAATAAGCTCATCGCGATCCTTCAATCCTGAGCCATATAAGGGCTCTCCACGGATCGAATCAAAGGCGGGGCCTTCCATGATTTGCTGCGCTTTCATCACTCCCTTGAGCATTGTCTCCATGTCATCGTCATGGGCGAGGATAGCGGGATCGATCTGAGGATGTGTTTGTGGATCAGAGTTCGTTAACGTCAGATTGCCTCGACTCTTAGGACGCAAGACGCATACATGGCAGGTATAGCCGTGGTAGCGATGAATTTTTCTACCGTGGCTATCAACGATGGAGATCGCGAAGTGAAGCTGAATATCCGGAGAGGGCTCAGATCGATCGGTATAGAAGAAGGCCCCAGACTCATTGAAGTTTGTGGTCAACATGCCACGCCTTCTGAGTTTGTACTGGATTGAATCCCACATGATTTTCAATCCGGATCGGGTATTCGCACCAATGGCGTCTGATGAACTTGTTTTGTAAAGAAGAGCGTAGTCCGGGTGATCGTGCAGATTTTCACCGACACCGGGGAGATTGTGAGCGACGGAAATACCGTGCGGGGTTAACTTATCCGGAGCACCAATACCTGAAAGTAGAAGAACCTGAGGGCTTTGAAGCGCGCCAGCGCAAACAATGACTTCTCGAGCGGCGTTTATACGCTGCGATTTGTTTCCTATGGAGGCCTGCACGCCTGTCGCTTTCTTGCCTTCCAAAATGACGCGTTCAACGTAGGCGTTTTGTAACACAGTAAGGTTCTTCCTTCCTTCGGCTGGGTCTAAGTACGCGCGTGCCGCGGAACATCGCTCACCGTTGCGTTGAGTGAGCTCATAGTAACCGGCGCCTTCTTGGGATCCAGTGTTGAAGTCAGTGTTTAGAGGAATCTGAGCCTCTTCCGCAGCTCGAATAAAAACATCGTTAAGAGGGTTGGGACTGCGTACAGGAGAAACCGTGAGCGGACCACCAACTCCGTGTATGTCGGTTTCTCCGGCAACGTGGTCTTCGGCTTTTTTGAAGTAGGGTAGAACCTCGTCATAGGACCACCCATTGTTTCCTAATGCAGCCCAGCTGTCATAGTCTTCTTTGACGCCGCGAATGTAGATCATTGCGTTAATTGAAGACGATCCACCAAGGGCTTTTCCTCGAGGTTGAAATCCTTTCCTGCCGTTTAATCCAACTTGTGGGGTCGTTTCGAAATTCCAGTTCTTAACGCCTCGGGAAACAGTAACTGCGAGATTAAAAGGGATTGTCACAAGTGGCGATTTGTGTGTGCCGCCAGCCTCCAACAAGCAAACATTGTATTGTCCCGACTCGGAGAGACGACTGGCTATAGTACAGCCTGCCGAACCACCCCCGACAATTACATAGTCGAAGTTATGTTCTGCGGATTTGGTAGAGTTGTCTGTTGCCATCGATCCCAAGGCCCAATTACCCAAATTGACCCTATTTTTTGGCATGGGTTGCTCCAATGACATGACATGCCAAGTCAATGATTGACATTTTCGTTCAGAATCTTTCGGTGTTTAGTGTTGCTCTCGTTCGGCTTTCCGCCATGCACCCGGTGCCATGCCTTCAATTCGGCGGAATGAGCGTACAAAGCTTGCCGCCTCTGAATAGCCTAGCTGGTCAGCTATTTCGTCGATGTTCCTTGGAGAACCGATCAACATAACGCGTGCCAATGAATGTAGCGTTTCGGCCCGTACTTCGCGAAATGTCGTGCCTTCCTCCTTGAGCCGTCGGCGCAAAGTGCTACCGGATATCTTGAGTGATCGAGCTACAGTGTCTTCAGATTGGTTCTTTTTTGGATCAATCAGAATTAGCTCACGCACCTGATTTGCAAATGTCGCCTCCCTTCGTGATTTTATTGCCTTCAGTTCTTCCTCCGATCGTTGACGATTCCATGGGTCCGCCAGCTTTAGTGGCTCTCTAAACAGAGGTCGCTCGAATGATATTTTGTATACCTCGGCACCGTACTCAATCTTAGTGTCGAAGAATGAATCGTAGAGATCTGAGTCTTGGGGCTTGGGAGTTCGAAGCTGGACTGACAAGGGGGCGATGTTTCGCCCTAATAACTCGGACACCCAGACTTTGAGTGAGGCGACGCCGCGAATCGAACAAAAATCTCGACATGATTCGGGAAGGGTGTGGGGTAGAACAAAAAACTCAACGACGTTACCCCGAGCTCCGGTTGTTACATCGCAAAGCCAAAGAGAAATCGAGTGAAACTTAGCTGCTATCTCGAGCGCTGAGCGAATATCGAAACTTGAGAGCATGGCATAGCCCAAAGTTCCGAGCGTGGTGATATGTAATCGACTGGCTGATTGGAGGGCGAGAGATAGAGGTGCATCGATTTCACGAAGGTTTTCGATAGCTCGCAACTCTTGCCAGACCTCAATTTCGGCCTGATGCGAGTAGACATTGTCCTCGTTGAGTTCCGTGTCAACAAGAATGGACTCAGGGCTGATGCGTTGGTCTTTGGCGACGTCTAACAGTATTCGTAGGGCTGCTGCATCCCGTTTAGCGTTCTTATCAAGCATAAGCGTTCTACATATTTGGTTACCCGAGCAATTTCCGTTCAATCGTTTTTAAGGGTTCGCATACTTTCAGTCTGATTTCTGAACTAGCGCAATGCTTACCAGTATTCAGCAGATGGGAAGGAATGTGAACGAAAATGTCAACAATAAGCTGAATTAATCATGTACGGATCCTCCTCGGAGGCAGAGGCTGTCGCGTCTTAAGAAACTATCGGAGAGACATCGTGAAAGCGGCCGTACTAAGAGAGCACAACACTCCAATTGAAATCGAAGATGTTGAGATATCAAAACCTGGACCTAGGGAAGTTCTTGTTCGTCCGGTGGCTGCTGGGGTTTGTCATACGGATTTACACTTTCTCGACGGATCCTGGCCCTTTCCTCTGCCAACGATCCTTGGTCATGAGAGTGCGGGTGTGGTGGAAGAGGTGGGTTCAGATGTTTCGTACGTAAAAAAGGGCGATCACGTAATTACCTGTCTGTCTGCTTTTTGCGGACATTGCAATCACTGTTTAACCGGGCACCTTTCTTTGTGCCAGAGTCCTGAAGTTGCGAGGGAGGCGGACGAAGCGCCTCGGCTATTTCAAGGTGATAAGCCAATTAATCAATATTTGAATCTATCGTCCTTTGCAGAATTAATGCTCGTGCATGAGCACGCGCTGGTAAAGGTGCGAGAAGACATGCCGATGGATCGTGCTGCGCTTATTGGTTGCTCTACAACGACAGGCATGGGTGCAGTTTTCCATACCGCTGGTGTTGAACCGGGTTCAACCGTAGCGGTTATCGGGTGTGGGGGCGTTGGCTTGGCTGCTGTTAATGGTGCTGCAATTGCCGGAGCAGGGATGATTATTGCGATCGACCGTTTGGACAATAAACTGGATATGGCGCGAAAGGTGGGTGCGACACACACGATCAACGCCAGCTCCAGCGACGCGGTGAAGGAAGTCATTGAGCTTACAAAAGGTGGCGTTGACTATAGTTTTGAAGCCATTGGACTACCTGTAACCGCAGCGCAAGCGTTCAAGATGCTGCGTATGGGAGGAACCGCAACGATAACCGGAATGCTCCCTGTTGGTTCCAAACTCGAGCTAGATGGTCCCGACCTATTGTGGGAACGGAAGCTGCAGGGCTGCATGATGGGATCTAATCGGTTTCGAATTGATATGCCTCGCTTTGTAGAGTTTTATTTAAATGGAAAGCTCCACCTGGACGACATGATTTCCCGGCACATAAAGCTAGAAGATGTTAACGAGGCTTTTGAGGCGATGAAGACCGGTGAAGAGGCACGGCAAGTCATCATGTTCGATTAAGAAAGCAAAGTTACTGTGAACGTATAGGTCAACTATTCAGCGAATATGTCCTGTTCGCGTCTCCCCTCCGACTGTTACCAATGTACTTTTGGAAATTAGGGAGGGTTGGACGTGATTGACCGGGATGAAGCAATAGCCATAGTCACCGCGGAAGGACGGCCTTGGGAAGTTCAAGAGGTCATGGTGCACGGCAAGCCAAGAAAGTGGTTTGTGAATGGACCACAAACCTTGCGAGAGCTTTACGAACAAAACCTAACCGACGGTGAATTCCTTGTATACGAAGATGAGCGATATACGTTCACAGAGGCCTATCAAAGGGCTTCGAGTCTAGCGCATCGTCTTAAAGCTGACTTTGATGTGAAGCCTGGAGACAGGGTCGCCATAGCGATGCGGAATTATCCTGAGTGGTCTCTTGCCTTTACTGCTATCACGTCTCTTGGCGCTATCGCTGTAGCCATCAATGCGTGGTGGGAAGCGGACGAGATTAAGTACGCTTTGGAGCATACCGGCATCTCTTTGGTTCTTGCCGACGAGGAGAGAATCGAGCGTATTCAGCGGATTTCTCCTTCGGTTTCTCTGCCAATCATTTCTGTTCGATGTCAAAACGACTACCCCGGTGTTGTGCCGATTACTGACTTGCTAAACGGGAACGAATCAATGCCTGAAGCAAGCATCGCCTCAGATGATGATGCCGTCATATTGTTTACGTCTGGATCGACAGGTTATCCAAAAGGGTCTGTCTCAACACACCGGAACATTATTGCGGCGCTCCTTTCGTGGGAAACAGACTATGCAGCGATAGCTGCGGCAAAAAAACGTGCGGGCGTACAGCCGGGTGCACCGGTCAAAAACCAAGGAACGCTTCTTGGGATGCCCCTATTTCACGTAAATGGCTTGTTGGCTGTGTTGCTGTCTTCCTACCGAACGCAGCGACGAGTTCTATGCATGTACAAATGGGACCCTGAAGTAGCTTGTGATGTGATCGAAAAAGAACAGGTGACCGTCGTTGTAGCGACACCTGCGATGACAGGAGACCTCACGGATAAGGCGCGTGAGCTAGGGCGGGATTTGGCGAGTTTAAGATCCGTAGGCGGCGGCGGTGCGCCAAGGGCCACGTCTCAGGTCGAAGGTATCGATAAGCAGTTTAAAAACGCCACGCCGACCACCGGATGGGGTATGACCGAAACAAATTCAATCGGTACCGGTATTTATGCGGAAGACTATCTGGAACACCCCCAAAGTTCTGGGCGCGTTTCGGTTATGTTGGAAATTGCCGTGGTAGATACGGAGGACAATTTTCTCCCAGCAAACGAGCGCGGCGAACTGTTGGTCCGTGGCACATCTGTCATTCATGGCTATTGGAATCGACCAGACGCGAATGAAGACTCTTTCATGGGTGATTGGTTTAGAACGGGCGATGTGGCCTACATTGATGAAGATGGATATCTATTCATCGTGGATCGCATCAAGCAGTTAATCATCCGTGGTGGTGAAAACATCGGCTGCGGTGAAGTAGAAGATGCTTTACTCGATCATCCTGACGTCGTCGAAGTAAGCGTGTACGGAGTACCCGATGAACGCCTCGGTGAGAACGTCGGCGCGACTATCTTTTCGAAAAGTGTGTTGGAAGAAAGCGCGCTTCGCGAGTTCTTAGAAGCACGTTTAGCAAAGTTCAAGATCCCACACTATGTCAAAACCACAACGGATGCTTTGCCTCGAATTGCTTCGGGAAAAATAGACAAACGGGTACTTCGTCAAGCGCATCTCGATGAGCTTGGCATAGAAGCTTAAGAGGTGAGGCTCGTTGCTGATCGAAAATGTCAAGAATTGCTCTGAGTCGCCCTGTGAAAGGTTGCAGCTCAGCGTAAGAATTCGTTAACGCCTAACAACAGGGGATAAAGATGCCAGAACAGAGAGGTTATTACGGAAAGCCCAGAAAGTTTTACAGCTGGGGCTATGAAGGAGAAGAGATTACACCTGCCGAGGTCAAGAAGATGGCCGAACGTGTGGGCGAAAGACTGGGTATCGAAACCCCTGAAGTATTGTCTGACCCCACAATCGATGAACTCGAACTGCCAAAGTCGAGGATTAAGATTCCAGATTCTCTGTCGTACTTTGTAACAGGCGATAAGTGGGATCGTGTCATGCACACCTATGGCAAGAGCTTTAAGGACATGACACGAATCTACAATCGGGACTTTGAAAATCCCCCTGATGTGGTGGCTTATCCTGCAGATGAAAACGAAATTTCGTCGCTGTTTGACTGGTGTGGTGAGAATAACTACGCCGCCATCCCATTCGGCGGCGGATCGAGTGTGACCGATGGCTTCAGCCCGCCTGAGGATGGAGAGTACGCAGGATCTGTTTGTATTGACCTTGGGAATATGAACAAGGTTTTAGAAGTCGATCCTGTTTCTCGCACGGCGTTAATTCAAGCAGGCACGCTCGGCCCCTCATTAGAGGACCAGCTCAAGCCACATGGCTTGACTCTCCGACACATTCCTCAGTCGTGGGAATTTTCATCGTTGGGTGGGTGGATTGCTACTCGATCTTCGGGTCACTACGCGACCAATCTCACACACATTGATGACATGGTCGAAACTCTACGTGTTGTCACACCGTCAGGCACGGTGCAAAACCGTCGCTTGCCAGGCTCGGGTGCCGGTCCTGACCCTGATCGTTATTTCATTGGTTCAGAAGGCACATTGGGTATCATCACTGAGGCCTGGATGAAGCTGCAAGGACGGGTTGCGTTTAGAGCAAACGCGTCCATCGCGTTCGATACTTTCTATGGTGGTGCTGAGGCTATTCGTCAAATCACGCAAGCTGGTTTGTACCCAGCCAACTGCCGATACCTTGACGAACAAGATGCGCGATTCTATGGCGCAGGTGATGGTAAACATTCCATGCTGATGCTTGGCTTCGAATCAGCTGACCACTCCGTGGATGCATGGTTAGAGCGAGCAGTTGAAATCTGTCAGGACCATGGCGGTAAAGTGCAATCAAAGGCTGGATCCAAAGATAACGCACTGGAATCAAGCCGTAGTGGTGCTCAAGGTAACTGGCGAGATCAGTTCCGATATCTGCCTCGTCTTATGCATACCCGTGCAGCGATGGGGATTGTTAGCTTCACGTTTGAAACTGCATACACCTGGGATAAGTTTGAGGCAGTCGATACTGAAATCCTTAAGCGCATGCGGCAAGCTCAGAAGGACATCACGGGTGGCGGTGTAGTATGTCGACGATTCTCATTCTTGTATCCTGATGGTCCTGCCCCTTACTATTCTGTAGTAGCACCCTCCACACTTGATCGAAGCTTGGAAGACTATCAAGCGCTTTCAGATGTGGCTTCAGATGCTATCTCAGAGCTTGGTGCAACCATTACTCACCACCATGCTGTAGGCAGGAGCTTCCGACCTTGGTTTGATAAGGAAGTTGATCCGATTGTTCGGAATATGATGGCAGCAGCTAAAAATGAGGTAGATCCTAACTGGATCATGAATCCCGGTTTGCTGTTGGATCGACCCGCGCACTTCAAGATCGTTGGCTAGCTAGAAAAGGTCTCCTGCCGTGATTGATCTCTACTTCTGGCCAACACCCAATGGATACAAAGCGTCCATTATGTTGGCCGAAGTAGGCCTGCTAGGGAATGTGGTGCCTGTAGACATCACGGCGGGAGATCAATTCAAACCGGAGTACCTAGCGATTAGCCCCAACAATAAAGTACCGGCGATCGTTGATCATGAAGGGCCCGGTGGCGAGCCTATCGCGATGTTTGAGTCTGGTGCCATCCTCATCTATTTGGCGGAAAAAACTGGCCAACTATTGTCGCAGGATCCCGTCGTTCGACTCGAAACGCTGCAGTGGCTGATGTTTCAAATGGGTGGACTGGGTCCGATGCTAGGGCAGGCACATCACTTCAGGGAATACGCACCAGAGCCAATTGACTATGCAATTCAGCGATACACTGACGAGGCTGCGCGTCTTTATCAAGTACTTGATAAGCGACTTGAGACGGTCGAGTACTTGGCGGGCGAATACTCGATAGCTGACGTGGCTACGTTTCCCTGGATTCGAACTAGGAAGCTACATGGTCAAGACTTAGCTGAATATCCAAACGTTAATCGTTGGTATCAGGTAATCAAGGTGCGTCCGGCAGTATCCGAAGGCTTGTCGGTTCTCGCTGAGAGCAAGCAGTGGAAAGCTCAGCCGGGCACACCCGAATGGGAATCCATGTTTTCTAGCGGCAAGCAATGATAGAGCGGGCATCGGATGAAACTTTCCCCAACAGATGCTGCGTTTATCTACATGGAGACTGCCAGTACTCCACAACATCTCGCTAACGTATGTGTAGTGGATGGTCATTTCACTGCAGAAGATATGCGCCTTCGACTAGAACGGCGGGCACACTTACTTCCTGCATTTAGACGCAAGCTGCTTTTTGTACCCTTCAACATGGATCATCCTCGATGGGTGGACGATCCTGACTTCGATTATGCGAATCATATTCGTGAGCATAGATTACCTGAAGGTAGTTCTCTCCAGGATGCGCTGGATTTTGCGACTGAACTCAACGAACCACTCCTAGATCGGGCTCGGCCTTTATGGCGGATTGAAGTCATACACGGGCTCAAAGATGTGACTATCTTGCTCCACTCTGCGCACCACTGCTTGCTCGATGGTGCTTCCGCAGTGGAAATCGCTATGACGTTATTCGATTTCTCGGCTGAACCGGCGGATATTCCTGACGCACAAGTTCTTGAGGTTGAGGATGCCCCCAGTGCTGCCCAGCTCTTGAGCGAAAGCATGGCCGCATACTACAAAGTATGGTCCGAACCACCTCAACTTCCAGATTCTGACACGCAAGCTGAGCTGACCAAAGCCAGTCAGATAATGTCGGAGTTTGTCTCCAAACCGGCAATAACGCCTTCATTTAACATGACGCCAGTCGGTCCAAAGAGAAAACTCCGTTTTGCTGAATTCGAGTTTTCGGATATCAGAAAACTCCGGGAACTGGGTGGAACTGTTAACGATATTGCGCTGGCTATCGTGACAGAAGCAGTCGCGCGTTATTTGAAGTCGATTGATGAGCAGGTGGATGGACAACACTTTAGATTAATGTGCCCAGTCAATGTTCGTACCGAAGATGAAAAAGGAAGTTTGGGGAATCGTATCTCTGCCCTCTATCCGTATCTTCCAGCGTCTCCGATGGGCGCATTAAAACGGCTTGATACGGTAATCGCCGAGATGCTGAATCAAAAAGATAATGGTAACGCCCAGGCGCTCGCGCTGGTCGGTGAGATGATGGGTGGCCTTTCTCCGGTGGCCTTTGCGGCATCACAGCTTGTTGGAACTCAGTTTGATTGGTCTTCATTTGCAGCTGCAAATCCGTCTCCAGTGCAGCAGCCGGTAACAGGATTCCAGCAACCGAATTTTGGTATTAACTTTGTTTGTACAAACGTGCCTGGTGTCCAAGTACCTCAGTTCGTTGAGGGGTGTGAAATCCGTCAGCAAGTACCTTTAATGGTATTGAGCGGAAATCTGGGATTGGCGGTCACTGTTACTACATACAATCAGAGTTTGTATATTGGGTACAACTACGACCCGAGAATAGTCGCTAATGGAGAATCGTTAGTAGAGCATACATATGAGGTAGCCGATGAGTTACGCGAGGCTCTCAAAGAAGACGAAATGTTCGGAACGTGACGAGGAGAATCATGTGAGCAGTGTTGGTCTTTCCGAAGGGTTGAAAGGAGATATAGCCGAAGCGATCCGTGCGCATTCTCCGATTCCTGAGATAAACATCCAACTCGATCTAGCCGAAGCCTATCGAGTACAACATGAGATCACAGCTTTGCGTTCACCCGAGGGAACCGATGGCATCAAAGCTGGCGTGACGGCTAAAGCTGCACAAGGATATTTTGGACTTGAGCACGCGCTGATTGCGAGCTTATATGCCAGCTCTCAGCATGATGCCGCTGCCAGTCTTCCGTATGTTCCCGGTCGAAAGTTGGAGTGCGAGTTGGCAGTCATTGTGGATGAGCATGGCACACCTAAAGCCATTGCGCCTGCGATTGAGATTGTCCTTGTTCAGTTCGCGCGGGCAGAAGACATGTCGGCTAGTAATCTTGTAGTTACAAATTTGGGTGCGGATAAGTTCATTGTTGGTGACTTTTTAAACTGGGCGCCTTCATATGAAGATGCAAGTGCGCACCTGTCGCTTAACGGTGAAACAGTCAACACCGCAGCAATGACTGATGCTATTGGTGGGCCTGAGAAGTCCGTGCCTTGGATGTGGAATGAAGCTTTGTCTCGTGGATTCGAGACGAGTGGAGATACTCTCCTACTCACTGGTGCTTGCGGTACGGTTGTGCCTGGGGAGCGTGGGTTTTACAAAGCGGATTTTGGGGCTTTGGGCAATATTGAATTCGAGATTGACTGAGCCGAAATTGGCACAGTTTGTTTAGTTAACGAGAGGTTAGACGTAAAATGAACAACACCAACAAATTCTATATCGATGGCGAATGGGTGGCCCCTTCAGGCTCAGAGACGTTGGACGTCATCAATCCCGCCACTGAAGAGCCGATTGCTCAGATTGCAATGGGGACCAAGGCAGATGTTGATAGGGCCGTTTCTGCCGCGAAGGACGCGTTCAAGTCTTTTTCACAAACAACAGTGGAAGAGCGATCCGACATTCTGAGTAGGATTATCGAGTGCTACAAGGCTCGTATGGGCGACATTGCAGGGATTGTTTCACAAGAGATGGGCGCGCCGATAGGACTTGCCAACGCAGCTCAAGCACCGTCCGGTCTAGGGCATCTAATGCATGCGCTTAGCGCGCTTAAGAACTTCACATGGGAAGAAGATTCTGGGTCTGCCAAGATCGTCCGCGAACCCATTGGGGTATGTGGCCTCATCACGCCATGGAACTGGCCGCTCAATCAGATTGCCGCCAAGGTGGGCCCAGCGATCGCTGCGGGTTGCACCATGGTGCTAAAGCCTTCTGAGATAGCGCCACTAAACGCCATTTTATTTACTGAGGTTCTACACGAAGCCGGTGTTCCGGCTGGAGTATTTAACCTTGTTCATGGAGACGGCCCCAACGTTGGTGTTGCGATGTCCTCCCATCCGGACATCGACATGATGTCGTTTACGGGATCTACGCGTGCAGGCATATCCGTGGCACAAGAATCGGCGGTGACCGTAAAACGTATCGCGCAGGAGCTCGGTGGTAAGTCGCCTAATGTGATTCTTGATGATGCTTCCTTTCCAGAAGTGATCGCACGCGACACGTTTGGCATCTGCATGAATACAGGACAATCGTGTAACGCGCCTACGCGCATGCTTGTTCCCGCAAATCGGATGGAAGAAGCCGCAGCGATCGCGAAGGCGACGGCTGAACAAATCAAAGTGGGAGATCCAGGCGATAAAGAAACGCAGATTGGGCCCCTGGTCTCTGAGACTCAATTTGAAAAAGTTCAGGCGCTCATTCAAAAGGGGATCGATGAAGGGGCCACCCTTCAAACGGGTGGGGTAGGTCGCCCAGATGGTTTAAATCGAGGTTACTTCGTAAAACCAACCATCTTCTCGGATGTGAGTAACGACATGACGATTGCTCAAGAAGAAATCTTCGGTCCTGTACTGTCGCTCATTCCTTATGGTGATGAAGATGACGCCGTGGAGATTGCCAACGATACGGTGTATGGGCTTGCCGCGTATGTTTCTAGTGGCGACCTCGAGCATGCGGCTGAAGTTGGGCGAAAGATTCGAGCAGGCAATGTCCATCTGAACGGTGCTGGCGTTGATCCGGGTGCACCATTTGGCGGATACAAACAATCCGGTAATGGTCGCGAGTTCGGGAAGTGGGGCTTGGAAGAGTTTTTGGAAACGAAAGCCTTGCTGGGTTACAACGTTGCGTCTTAACTCGCGTATAGGAGCTGATGATGTTTAGTCCTGCTTTGACACAACTTGTCGTGAACGACATTGATACGTCGATTGATTACTACGAGTCCGTTCTCGGGTTTGAGACGACGCTTCGCCACGAGACGTCGTTTGCAAGCTTGTCCCGGGATAAGACTGAGATACATCTGGTGGCCGGAGAAGAAAAGCATCCAGTTTCACACATGGAATTAGAAGGCGAACGGATCAGCGCATATATCTGGGTGAGTGATTTTGATGCGCTGTATAAGGAATATGAAGCGGCAGGTGCGGACTTTGTTTATCCGCCAACAGAGCACGTTTGGGGTGCTGTCGATTTTTGCGTTAAAGACAGGGACGGATATCGAATCTGTTTTGCACGCGCCGCGCTTTCGTGACGGAACAGTCTAGCGTCCCATTTCACACGAAAGCTTCGTATGGCTTTGGTGCGGTTGCGTATGGCATCAAGAATAATGGTTTCGACTATTTCTTCCTGTTGTTTTATAGCCAAGTCTTGGGATATGACGCTGCCATTGTTGGCGCCGCGCTGACAACCGCGCTGGTATTCGATGCGTTGTCTGATCCGTTGGTTGGCTACTTCTCGGATAACCTGCACTCCCGCTGGGGGAGGCGTCATCCGTTTATGTATTTCGCTGCGGTGCCAGTGTCCGTTTCCTATTTCTTTATTTGGAATCCGCCCGCCGAGCTTGACGGTGCGCTCGCGTTTGTCTACATCGCCTCCCTCGCAGTGTTCGTTCGCCTTCTCATCACCATGTATGAGGTGCCTAGTTCTGCACTTGTGGCAGAGATGACGGATGATTACGACGACCGAACGAGCATGCTGAGTTATCGGTACTTCTTCGGTTGGGCCGGTGGTGCGTTGATGGGCTCGTTTGCGCTTGCATTTCTATTGGTGCCAACAGAAGAAATTGCCAATGGCATGTTCAACGTCGATGGCTTCAATCGTATGGGGTTGGTCGCGTCGCTCTTTATGTTTCTTGCCATCATGATTTCGGCGTTGGGTACGCATAGCTTCATTCCTCGGCTGAAACAGCCGCCGACGAAAACACCGTTCACCTTGAAGCGGGTGTATGGAGATCTTTTTCAGACGTTAGCCACGAGATCCTTTCTGGCGCTTTTCCTATCCGCGTTGTTTGGATCAGTCGCCACAGGCGTTAGCGCTGGGTTGAATTTCTACATCAACTCCTATTTCTGGGAATTTTCGAATCAACAAATCAGCCTGCTCTCGATCTCATTGGTCGTGTCGGCTGGTTTAGGCGCGATGATCGCGCCATTGGTTTCTCGGCGACTTGGGAAGAAAAAGGGCGCTATCGTTGTGGGCATATTGGCGTTCACTGTGGCGCCACTTGCTGTCGTGCTCCGCTTGCTTGGGATCATGCCTGAGAATGGTAGTGACTCGCTATTCCCAATCATTCTGACCATTACGATTTTTGATTGGGGTTTGATTATTGGCTTTCAAACACTGATGGCTGCCATGATTGCCGATCTGGTTGAAGACTCAGAACGGCAAACAAAGCGACGGTCTGAAGGTGTCTTTTTTTCAGCGATCACGTTTACGCGAAAGCTTGTGCAGGGCGTGGGCATCGTGACAGCGACGATTATTCTCTCAATCGCTCAGTTCCCCGCAGGTGTGATGCCCGGTAACGTGCCAGAGGAATCTTTGTTTACCTTAGGCGCGTTGTATGCACCCACGTTATTCACTTTGTGGATGGTCATGATTTGGTGTTTGGGCTTTTACAAGATCGATCGCGAAGTACATGAAGAAAACTTACGAGCGATTCGAGAAGAACAGAATAGTCGTTCTGCTCCAACGTAGTGGTTGCGTTCGATAGTGGAAAAAATGGCGTTACTCTGATTGGTCTACCGGGCTCTGGAAAGTCCACGGTTGGCGTCCAGCTTGCCAAGGTACTGGCGCGGCCGTTCGTAGACACCGACATTGAGCTGCAGACGAGCATTGGATGTTCACTTCAGACGTACCTAAGCGAACGTGGGATCGATGCTTTACGTCAAGCTGAGGCAGATTGCATACAGCAGCTAACTCTATGTGGGCAAGTCATTGCCACTGGTGGATCCGCTGTATATGACGACGACGCCATGAAGTACCTGTCGAACTCTAGTGCCATCGTGTTTCTCGAAATCGACTATGAAACTATGCTCGAAAGACTTGGTGACTTCTCACAGCGCGGTATTGCAGCGGATCTGAGTTCTGGTTTGATGCCGATGTTTGAAGAAAGGCGAGCGCTCTACTTGCGCTATGGAACATTCTCCGTGGATGCGATGCGTTCCGTTAGCGACGTTGTTAATCAGATTACGAACGAGCTGACTATCAGTAACAGATGAGGAGATTACATTGAACCTAGAAGCCGTGAAAGTCGGCCAAAACGTACCGGAAGACATCAACGTTGTCATAGAGGTCCCGGTGGGTGGTGAACCGATTAAGTATGAGATGGATAAGGCATCAGGCGCGCTCTTTGTTGACCGCTTCCTCTATACGTCGATGCGATACCCGGGTAACTATGGTTTTGTCCCACATACTCTTTCAGACGACGGCGACCCTATTGATGTTCTGGTGGCAAGCACTCGAGCCATCACCCCTGGAGCGGTAATTAACTGTCGACCAATCGGTGTGTTAATCATGAAGGATGAAGCAGGACAAGATGAAAAAATCATTTCCGTACCGTCAGCTGCTTTGACTCGCCGCTATGAAGATGTGAAAGAAGTGAGTGACTTACCGCAGATTACCCTTGATCAAATAGCCCACTTTTTTGAGCACTACAAAGACCTCGAAGGGGAAAAATGGGTGCAGATTGATAGATGGGGCGATTCGAGCGAGGCAAAGCACATGATCGAGACGGCAGTCCATAATGCCTCATAGGTTCCGAGAAGCGTGGTGCTGCCGGGCAGTTACTAATGTGCCGTTGGGACCTCGG
>NZ_JBLLNT010000002.1:0-602500 GCF_048059015.1 Thalassospira sp.
GTTTTCGGATCGGCATAATCAATCACGACAGACTTCACACCCCCATGGGCGAGTGCCAGCGCCATGGCGGCCCCATTCAAACCACCGCCCAAAATGATGACATCGGTATGAAGTGCCTGCTGATCCTGCATGTCGCGAATTCCTGTCTCAAAAGCTCTGGCCGATGCCAACCGTTTAATCCGATTGGCCGATCACCGCGTTGACCTGACGCAATATATATGGTCATGCGCAATCAGGCATCGCCATGTTTACCCTGCCAAGTACGCGGCCACAACCCGCACCGATCAGTGATCCGCGCAATTTGAAATATCCGATGTGATGCATTTGGCACCACATGGTCAAAGCGCGCATAAAACTGTCATCTGACCGCGCAATTCTGCGGGTAAGTCGGGCCGCCACAAACCGATACCCCGCACTATACCTTGATATGAAGCAGCCGCATCGCCTTGAGCTACAACAGGTTTTTGATGTTGTATTTCTTTGATTAAAAAATATGCACATTTTTTAAACAGCATCAGATTCTGTGCATATTTAATCCCGCTATTCTACAGCAATTTTTCTGCTCAACCTACGCGCACAATTATTTTTCTATTATATTTCAATTATTTAACAGATTTATTTTGAGTTTGGCACGATTCTTGGTTTGGAGAGTGCGACTGCGAAATCGTGATTACCACGTTGGTACTCAACGGATATGCCGGGAGGTCGCAATATTATGAAACTTGTTACTGCTGTCATTAAACCGTTCAAACTGGACGAAGTCCGCGAGGCGCTTAGCGCACTGGGCGTTCAGGGTTTGACGGTCACTGAAGTTAAAGGTTTTGGCCGTCAGAAAGGTCAGACCGAAATCTATCGTGGTGCTGAATACATGGTCAGCTTCCTGCCGAAGGTGAAGCTGGAAGTCGCCATCACGGATAATCTGGTTGATCAGGTTGTCGAAGCCATCACCAAAACTGCTCAAACCGGGAAAATCGGGGACGGTAAGATTTTCGTTCTTGATGTGAGCCAGGCGGTCCGTATCCGTACTGGTGAAACCGGCGACGACGCCCTGTAAGTCCAGAGACAAGGGGAGACATTATGAACATTCCTATGAAGAAAACCGGCCTTGCTGCTGTTGCAGCTACCGCCCTTCTTGCAATCGCTTCTCCGGCCTTTGCTCAGGACGCAGGCGTCTCGGCCGAGACTCAATACATCCTGAACAGCTTTAGCTTCCTGTTCAGCGGCGCACTGGTCATGTGGATGGCAGCTGGCTTTGCCATGCTGGAATTTGGCCTGGTTCGCACCAAGAACGTATCGACCATCCTGCTCAAGAACATCTCGCTCTTCTCTGTAGCAGGCATCATGTACTACCTCATCGGTTATAACCTGATGTACATGGATGTATCTGGTTGGATCGGCTCGCTCTCCATCTGGAGCGCAGATGACTCCGCAGCACTTGCTGGTGACTTCTCGGGCGGCTATTCCGCAACTTCTGACTGGTTCTTCCAGATGGTGTTCGTTGCAACCGCAGCTTCGATCGTATCGGGTACCGTTGCCGAGCGCGTCAAACTGTGGCCGTTCATGATCTTCGTCGTGGTTCTTACCGGCGTTCTCTATCCGATCACCGGTTCCTGGACCTGGGGTGGCGGCTGGCTCTCTGAAATGGGCTTCGCTGACTTCGCTGGTTCGACCATCGTTCACTCGGTCGGCGGGTGGGCTGCTCTGACCGGCGCGATTATCCTTGGCGCACGTAAAGGCAAGTACGGCGAAGACGGTTCGGTTCATCCGATGCCAGGTTCGAACCTGCCGCTCGCAACGCTTGGCACCTTCGTTCTGTGGCTCGGCTGGTTCGGCTTCAACGGTGGTTCGCAGCTTGCTATGGGCTCGGGCGCTGACGTTATCGCGATTGCCAACATCTATGGCAACACTTCGATGGCTGCTGCTGGTGGTGTTGTTGCCGCAGCAATCCTGACCCAGATCCTTTACAAAAAGGTCGACCTCACCATGGCACTTAACGGTGCGCTGGCTGGTCTGGTCTCGATCACTGCTGGTCCGGACACCCCGACCATCGGTTCTGCCATCATCATCGGCGCAATCGGCGGTGTTCTGGTTGTTGTTGCAGTTCCGCTGCTCGACAAACTGAAAATCGACGACGTCGTTGGCGCGGTTTCTGTTCACCTTGTTGCTGGTATCTGGGGCACCCTTGCGGTTCCGCTCACCAATGACGGTGCATCGTTCGGCGTACAGCTGACCGGTATCGTTGCAATGGGTGCATTCACCATCGTTACCTCGGCTATCGTCTGGCTGGTGCTGAAGTTCACCATCGGCATCCGTCTCTCGGAAGAAGACGAAGCCAACGGTGCAGATGCAACCGAACTTGGCCTGGAAGCTTACCCGGAATTCGGTAAGGGTTCCCAGCGCTTCTAAGCGATTTGATTTCCTGACGGGTATCGGGTTCGCCCGATACCCAGCCTGTCAGACCAACTGGCCCGCCCTGGATTTATCCTTGGCGGGCTTTTTGTGTCTATGCTGCCTTTTTGGGCAGCGTTTTGGTCACTTGGAAGGCAAAGCGCCTTTTGCCCCCCAAAATCCCCCTCCATCCCCGACACCCCAAATATCGAGCAACCGCCTTGGTCTGATGACCCTTGCTGTGCAAATTTTCAGCATTGGCACGAAAATTGATCTTGGCTGCCCCGAACCAGAGTCCGGCTGCCCCGACAAGACCGGACCGAGAGGAAACGCTATTTGAACAGGGGGACGCCTTATGGAGGCTTTCCAGACTGCCTCGGACGTATTTTTCGTCCTGATGGGCGCTATTATGGTGCTCGCAATGCATGCCGGTTTTGCCTTTCTTGAAGTCGGCACGGTTCGCAAAAAGAACCAGGTCAACGCGCTTGTTAAGATCATTGTTGATTTCGCTGTTTCGACGATTGCCTATTTCTTCGTCGGCTACAGTGTTGCGTATGGCGTTGATTTCTTTGCCAATGCTGGCGTTCTCAGCGGTCAGATCACACCGGAAAACGGCTCAGGCTTTGCCGCAAGCGGTTATGATCTGGTCAAATTCTTCTTCCTTCTGACCTTTGCAGCAGCAATCCCGGCCATCATTTCCGGCGGCATTGCCGAACGCGCGCGCTTCTATCCGCAGCTGTTCGCCACCGCCATTCTGGTCGGTATCTTCTATCCGCTGTTTGAAGGCATGGTCTGGAACAATAATTTCGGCTTCCAGGACATGATCGAAGCCAATTTTGGCGCGCCTTTCCATGATTTCGCCGGCTCCATCGTTGTTCACGCCGTTGGTGGCTGGATCGCCCTTGGCGCTGTTGTCAGTCTGGGTGTCCGTCGCGGCCGCTACACCAAAACCGGCGGTCTGATTGGTATTCCGCCTTCAAACATTCCTTTCCTGGCGCTTGGATCTTGGGTGCTGTGTGTCGGTTGGTTCGGCTTTAACGTCATGTCAGCACAGTCGGTGAGTGGCATTACCGGACTAGTCGCTGTTAACTCGCTGATGGCGATGGTTGGCGGCATTCTAACTGCCTTGTTAACAGGTCGAAACGATCCGGGCTTTGTGCATAACGGCGCCCTTGCCGGTCTGGTTGCCGTCTGTGCCGGGTCTGATGTGATGCATCCGCTGGGCGCGCTTGTGACCGGTGGTCTTGCCGGTGCGCTGTTTGTTTGGGGCTTTAACCAGTGTCAGGCAAAATGGAAGATCGATGACGTTCTTGGCGTCTGGCCGCTGCACGGAATGTGTGGCCTTATGGGCGGTATCGCCTGTGGCATCTTTGGCCTTGAGGCCCTTGGCGGGATGGGTGGTGTTTCGTTCACTGCACAGCTGGCCGGATCGTTGATTGGCGTTGTTTTTGCCACCGTAGTTGGCTTTGTCGTCTATGGCGCGCTCAAGAAAACCATCGGCATTCGCCTGTCAGAAGAAGACGAGTTTGATGGTGCGGATGTGTCGATTTACAAGATCGGCGCCTATCCAGAGGATGACCTTCGCGCCAGCTAAGCGCTGCACCCAATAGCTGCCACCACAATACTTAAAGCCCGGAAAGCGCGTCTTTCCGGGCTTTTTGCGTTAAATCCCCTCTCCTCTTAAATCTTTCTTTGCACTTTTGGCATAGGGGTAAAGTCAGGGGAATTTACCCATATTCTGCATAACGGCGCCGTTTGCTTGCGGCGCACAGACCAAGCTGGAATGACGACGACCATGTTTAACGAACGCCTTGATCAATTGCCTGCCTATCCGTTCCCGCGACTGGCAGCCTTGCTTGACGGTATTAAACCCGGTCAATCGCCGCTGGTTATGTCGATCGGTGAACCGCAGCACGAACCGCCTGCGATGATCACCGAGGCGATGGTTAAACATGCAAGTCTTTGGCACAAATACCCGCCGGGATCAGGCACACCGGAACTGCGCGACGCGATTAAAAACTGGCTTGATCGCCGCTATAACCTGCCGACCGATATGATCAACCGTGATGATCATGTCCTTCCGGTCGCTGGCACGCGCGAAGCACTTTATCTGATCGCAACCACCGTTATCCCGCAGGATCAACCGGGCCCGAAACCCAAGGTCCTTCTGCCGAACCCGTTTTATCAGGTCTATTGTGGTGCTGCTGTTCTGAATGACGCAGAAATGGTGCCGCTGGCAGCTGGTCCCGAGACCAACTTCTTGCCTGACCTTGATCAGATCGACACCGAAACATTAGATGCTTGTCGGTTGTTTTTCCTGTGTTCGCCTGCCAATCCGCAAGGTGCCATTGCGTCGCGCGATTATCTGGAACGCATCATTGGTCTTGCGCGCAAGCATGACTTCGTGCTCGCCATGGATGAATGTTATGCCGACATCTATGACAAAAAGGCCCCGGTTGGCGCGCTTGAGATTTGCGCAGCACAGGGCGGCAACATGGACAATGTCCTTGTCTTCCACAGCCTTTCAAAACGCTCCAGCGCACCGGGTCTGCGCTCGGGCTTCGTCGCGGGCGATGCCAAAATCGTAAAACGCTTCACAGCATTGCGAAGCTACTGCTCCGCAACCATTCCCATGCCGGTCATGGCCGCATCAACCGCCCTTTGGAACGATGATGCGCATGCCGAAGAAAACCGCGATCTTTATCGCGCCAAAATCGACATCGCCGAAGACGTCTTTGGCAACCGGTTTGGCTTTTATCGTCCGCCGGGCGGGTTCTTCCTGTGGCTTGATGTTGGCGATGATGAAGCTGCGACCAAAAAGATCTGGAAGGAAGCCGGGGTAAAGGTCATTCCGGGTAGTTATCTTTCGATTACTGATGCCAATGGCAACAATCCGGGCAAGCAGTTTATCCGCATTGCCCTGGTACACGATCTTGAAACCACACGGGACGGGTTGACCCGCATTGCCAAGGCGCTTGAAAGCTAAGCTTTCAGCAACGCGGCATCATCACCCAGCAGGACTTAAACAGAACGGATACCCAGATGAGCAGTCAGTCGAACACTCTTGGAACCGCCTTCATGCCCGGCAGTCTTGTGACACTGCTTAAGCGGAGCGGTTTACGGATTTGCGGGCTTGGCCTTGTATGTCTGGCCATTACCCTGTTCATCATGCTGATCGGTTTTCATCCCGGCGATCCGTCCTTTAACCATGCAACTGATCGCGGTGTGATCTTTAACCCGCTTGGCGTTGTTGGTGCCTATGGCGCGGATTTGATGTTGCGCACCCTTGGTCTGGCATCGGCCCTGATTACGGTTCTTCTGGTTGGCTGGGGTTTGCGCCTGATTGCGGTCAAACCGTTTAGCTGGATGTGGGCGCGTTTCCTTGTCCTGCCACTGGCCCTTTTGCTGGTTGCGACCTCGGCAGCAGCAGTTCAGCCGGGTATGCATTGGCCGCTTACGGTTGGTCTGGGTGGTTTTGCCGGTGATTTGTTGCTGGGCAAGCTTCAGGCAGGCTTTGCCATGATCGGTGTTCCCGGCGCACGTGCGCTGATCGCACTTGCCGCCATGATCCTTGGTCTGGTTCTGACGATCTTCTGCATGGCCTATTCGCTTTCCGACTGGGAACGTCTTGGTAATGTGCTGTCCTTCGCGGGTGGCAAGATCATAGCTGGCATCCGTGCCATCATCCCGACCGGCAGCAATGATGAGCCGGTCGCCAAGCGCGCACCGGGTTCGCGGCAGGAACCGTCCCTTGATAAAGGCAAGGCCAAGCTTGGTACGGCCATTTCCACCCGTCGTTCGGAACCGCAGATGGACCCAGATGATGACGGCGATGATTATGATGATGTCGAAGACCATCATCATGACAATGAACCGCCGGTCCATATCGTTGCCGCCCCTGCCGCCAAACTGCAACCAAGCCAAAAGGCCGCCGCACAACGCCAAGCATCGTTTGATCTGGGATCGGATGAATATCGCTTCCCGCCACTTGATCTGCTTCATGAGCCAGATCCAGCCGACGCCACCCAGATCGATCAGGAAGCACTGGCGCAAAATGCGCGCCTGCTTGAGACCGTTCTGCAAGACTTCGGTGTTAAGGGTGAAATCGTTCAGGTCCGTCCGGGCCCGGTTGTTACCCTGTATGAGCTTGAACCCGCAGCGGGCGTGAAATCATCCCGCGTCATTGGTCTTGCCGATGATATTGCACGTTCCATGAGTGCGATTGCCGCGCGTGTTGCCGTTGTTCCGGGCCGTAACGTCATCGGGATCGAGCTTCCCAATGCGCGTCGCGAAACTGTTCACCTGCATGAAATCCTGGCCTCCAGCGATTTCGAAAAGAACAGCGGTAAACTGAATATGAGCCTTGGCAAGGATATCGGCGGAACCCCGGTTATTGCCGATCTGGCAAAGATGCCGCACTTGCTGATCGCGGGTACCACCGGTTCGGGTAAATCCGTTGGTGTGAATGCGATGATCCTGTCGCTGCTTTATCGCCTGAAGCCTGAAGAATGCCGCTTCATCATGATCGATCCAAAGATGCTTGAACTGTCGATCTATGACGGTATCCCGCATCTTCTAACCCCGGTCGTGACCGACCCGCATAAGGCAGTTGTCGCCCTGAAATGGGCTGTGCGCGAGATGGAAGACCGTTATCGCGCCATGAGCCAGGTCGGTGTTCGTAATATCGCGGGTTATAACAAGCGCATCAAGGAAGCCGCCGCCAAGGGTGAACAGCTTACCCGTCGTGTTCAGACCGGCTTTGATCCGGAAACCGGCAAACCGATCTTTGAGGATCAGGAACTGCCGATGGAACCGCTGCCATTTATCGTCGTCATCGTCGACGAAATGGCCGACCTTATGCTGGTTGCGGGCAAGGATGTTGAAGCATCGATCCAGCGCCTGGCGCAGATGGCCCGTGCGGCCGGTCTGCACCTGATCATGGCAACACAGCGTCCGTCGGTAGATGTCATCACCGGTACGATCAAGGCGAACTTCCCGACGCGTATTTCCTATTCCGTGACCTCGAAAATCGATTCTCGTACCATTTTGGGCGAGATGGGCGCAGAACAGCTGCTTGGCCAAGGTGACATGCTTTATATGGGCCAGGGCGGCCGTTTGCAGCGTGTCCACGGCCCGTTCGTTTCAGACGAAGAAGTCGAAAGCATCGTCAAGCATCTGCGCGATCAGGGCGATCCGGCATATCTTGAAACCGTTACCGAAGAACCCGAAGAAGATCCAGTAGCGGCCTATATGGCTGGTGGTAATGCCGGGGCTGCGGGTGGTGGCGAATTGGATGATGATCTTTATAATCAGGCCGTCGGCATTGTCCTTCGAGAGAAGAAGGCATCAACCAGCTTCATCCAGCGCAAACTGTCCATCGGATATAACCGCGCGGCACGCATCATCGAACAGATGGAAGAAAACGGAGTCGTTTCCGCTGCCAACCATGTTGGGAAGCGCGAAGTGCTGATGGAGAACATGGACGGCACGCCATACGAGTATTAAGGACACCGTCCGATCCTTCTAGTCGCGAACGAATCGCAACAAAAAAACCTCCGCAATATCTGCGGAGGTTTTTTAATATCTTCAATTAAACCTGTCCGTTCAATTTCACGCTGAACATAAGTAAAACCGAAGATTTCTCATATACTTAATTATATTTCGGCGCATACTTTTGGCATAGATCAGGGCATCCGTCGCGCTATGGCGCATTATTGCCAATAACTGACTAGTTCTAAATAACGCGTCCGAAACGGCGCGTTATAACAACCAATCATAAAGTGGGTGCCAGATGAGGCTTTCAGACTATTCCTTCGCGTGGAAGTTGCGCGGTGTGATGATATTGGTGGCGATCGCGTTGGGTGCGTCGGCTGTCATCAATCTCTTTTCGCTACACAACACGATGCTCAATGACCGCAAGGTCACGCTGCGCTATGTCGTCGACCAGTCGGCAAGCATCATTGAAGATTTCGCAGAACGCGCCAAAGCAGGCGAATTCTCGGACGCAGAAGCCAAGGAACGCGCCCTTAAGGCCGTTTCAGCGCAGCGTTATGACGGCAACAACTATGTGTTCGTAACCGAACGCAATGGCACGCTTGTCATGCATCCGCTCGCCCCACAGCTTGAAGGCAAAAGTGCGACGGCCGTCAAGGATCCCAATGGCGTAACACCGATTGCTGACCTGGCCAAAATTGTTGCCCAGTCCGGCAGTGGTTATGTCACCTATGTCTGGCCCCATCCCAACACCAAGGAAAATGCACCGAAGCTTGCTTATGGCCGCTTGGTTGATGGCTGGAACCTGATTGTTGCGACTGGCATCTATACCGATGACGTTGAAGCAGCCTTTTGGAAAAGTGCCACCACCGACATCATCACCCTGATCGGTATTATGGTTGTTATTGGTGGTCTTGGCCTTGCAGTTGAACGCAGCACCACCGTACCGATGCGTGAAATCACCGCAGCCCTGTCGCGTCTGGCAGATGGCGATACGTCAGTTAAAACCGATGCGGATGACCGCAAAGACGAGATCGGTGATCTGGCCCGTGCGCTTGAGGTGTTCCGCACCAACCGCAAAGAGGCCGACCGCCTTGCCAAGGAACAGGAAGCCGCCAACGCAGCCCAGCTCAAACGTGCGAAAAATATCGATGCACGCATTGCTGTGTTCGAGCAGGAAGTCGAAAGCAACCTGACCGTTGTGAATGCGGCCCTTGATCAGCTGCGCAGCACCGCAACCGGCATGGCAGCCCAGTCCGATCAGACGACCAGTCAGGCCGCCAATGTGGCCGCCGCGACTGAACAGGCAGCAACCAACGTTGATACGGTGGCATCTGCTGCTGAACAGCTGGCATCCGCAATCGATGAAATCACCGCCCAGGTCGCCCGCAGCTCTGACATCGCGCAGGCCGGTGCCGGCGAAGCCGATGATGCCAGCGCAATCTTTGCTGAACTTGCCAATGCCTCGGACAAAATCGGTGAAGTGGTCGAGCTTATTCAGTCGATCGCCGAGCAGACCAACCTTCTGGCTCTTAACGCAACGATCGAGGCAGCGCGTGCTGGTGAAGCCGGCAAAGGTTTCGCCGTGGTCGCAGCCGAGGTCAAAAACCTCGCCAACCAGACCACGCGTGCGACCGAAGACATCGCAGGTCACATCAATGGCATTCAGGACAGCACCCAGGGTGCCCTTGGCGCGATTGAGCATCTTTCCGCGCGTATGAAGGAGCTTAATGAAGTTGCCGGTGGCATTGCGGCAGCTGTTAGCGAACAGGACGCTGCAACCGGTGAAATCGCACGTAATGTCGCCGAAGCGGCATCTGGTACCAAGGATGTTGCCCAAAACGTTGTCGGCCTTCGTGAATTGGCCGAAGAAGAACGCCGTGCATCGGGCGAAGTGCTGACCGCGTCCAACAGCCTGAGCGACAAGTCTCAGGCGCTTCTGACGCAAATCAAGCGCTTCCTTGAAGACATTCGCGCCGCCTGATTTCACATCAAACGGCACAAAGAAAAAGGCGGGCTGAAAACAGCCCGCCTTTTTAAATTCATTGATCTAATGATCAGATCGACTGGTTGATCCAGTCAACAAGTGCGCTTTTCGGAAGTGCGCCGACTTTCATCGCAGCGACTTCGCCGCCCTTGAAGATCATCAGGGTCGGGATGCCACGAACACCGTATTTCGCCGGGGTGTTCGGGTTTTCGTCGATATTCACCTTGGCGATCTTGAGCTTGCCGCCCAGTTCACCAGCGATCTCATCGAGATAAGGCGCAATCTGCTTACACGGACCGCACCATTCAGCCCAGAAATCGACCAGAACCGGGTCGTTGGAACCCAGAACGTCGGTATCGAACGAACCGTCGGAAACTTTAATCGTGGTCATACTTTCAGATCCTAGTTGTTACGAGGCAAGGGGGATAACCCGCAAACCTCGATCCGCTGTATGAGGCCAAGGTAGGCAGCACTGACGCAAACGTCAAGCGCATTGGAGGAGCAGCGGCCATGTCCCCCGCGCCAAGCCATGTCTTCTGCAGAGTTGGTTACATTAGCCAAACGTCAAAATATGTTCGGGAAGCTCCACCATCCACGGCCCGTTGGTCCAGAGGATGAAACATCTGACCTTTTTGCCCGGATACATTTGCGCCAGTGCGGCCCGATAAATCGACATCTGCCGACGATAGGCCTTTGGCGTACCTTCTACATCACGCGGCGGTGGACGATTGGTTTTGTAATCGACAATCATCACCTCGTCATCGCGCACCACAAGCCGGTCGATCTGGGCGGAAACCACATCCCCGCCAACAATGCCAACCAACGGCACTTCGGCACGTGATCCTGGCGCGAAAACCGGCGCGAAATCGGGATGATCAAAGATGCCAAGCGTTTCATCGGCGATCTCGGCCTGAATATCGGGCTCAAGCGCATGGACAGGTTGCCCCAGGAACCGTTCAGCCGCCGCACGGCGTGCGTGATCTGGTAAATCCGGCAGCAATTCCAAAAGCTTATGGATCAGAATACCGCGTTTAAAGCTTTGGCCCTGATCCCCGCCCAATGGTGACTGGACAGCCGGTTCTTCTTCAAGCGGACGGCTTGGCGCCAATGGCTTGGGCGGAAAGGCTTCTTCGGGCGCAATCGCACGGATCAGGCTGCGTTTTAATGATTGTTGCGCATCTGAAACATTATCAATCCTGTCTGGTTTTGGGGCTTCTGACTGATCCGTTTCCCAAATCCAGCCCTCCCCGTCCCAGCCTGACCCGGAATAGGCACCAAGATCAATCTGGACAGGTTTGGCGCAACCTTCCATCGCCTGTTGGCACAGATTGTACCAGCAATGCTCCGGCGCCTTACGCCTGCCCTGCCAGCCACAAATATAAAGCCGATCTTCTGCGCGGGTCAGTGCGACATAAAGAAGGCGGTTATATTCCTGATCGCGCTTAACAGCATTCGCATCACGCAGGCGCGACACAATATCGGTTTCCAGTGCCACACGCGGCAACCAGAACATCAGGTTTTTGTCTTCCTGCCAAAACAGGTTCGGCGCCTGTGTCGGAACCTGCATGGTGTCTGGCAGGAACACGATCGGGGCCTGCAGGCCCTTTGCCCCATGCACGGTCATGATGCGGACTTCATCACGTCCGCTTTGTTCAAGGTCACGCTTGATCTCGGCGTCACCCGCCATCAACCAATGCAAGAAGCCCTGAAGCGTTGGGGCGTGATCGGCCTCATAGCCCATGGCAAGGTTCAGGAATTCATCAATCGGGTCGTTGGCCTCAATCCCAAGACGGCCAACCAAACGTGCCCGAACGCCACGTGCGTCATCGCCCCGCCCGCCCAAAAGTTCGGCATACAGTTCAAACGGGCGTTCGTAATCAACCCGGCCCAACCACTTGAACAGAAACGCATAGGCACGTGCAAAGATCGAACCATCCTCGACCGTTCCTGCCCTTTCACGCAGCGCATGCCAAAGGGTTCTGGGCCGGTTATGGGCAATGTCAAACAGCTGATCATCATCAAGCCCGATCAACGGACTTTTAAGCACCTCGGCCAGTGTTAGGTCATCTTCGGGCATCAGCAAGAACCGACCAAACGCCACCAGATCCATCACGGCCAGCTGATCGGTGATCTGCATACGGTCAACACCGGCAACCGGAACATTGCGTTCTTTCAGCGCCTTAACGACTTCATCGACAAAGGCCGTACGACGGCGCACAAGGATCATGAAATCCCCCGCACGGACCGGACGGCCACGCGATGTCAGGGTTTCCTTTTCATCAATCGCATGGCGGATGCGCCCGGCAATGACGCGGGCTAACCTGATTTCTGGGTCTTCCAGACGCACAATCCGGGTTGGTGGCGTCCAGGGGTCTTCGGGGGCACGTTCCTGCGGCTCCACCGCCGGCCAAAGTTCGATCCGCCCGGCCTGACCAACGCGAAACGGGCTATGGAGAACATCTGCGCCATCATCGCCGACACCTTGCTTGGCAACCGGTCCGGCAAAGACGCGATCCACCGTTCCAAGCACCGCATCAGTCGAGCGGAACGATATGTTCATTGGCACTTCGCGCCAGTCAGCGGCAATTTCCTTTGCCCGTTCGCGGAAGTAGCTTCGCATTTCGGCAAACTTTTCCGGATCGGCACGCTGGAAGCTATAGATCGATTGTTTCGCATCGCCAACGGCGAAGATTGTGCGCGGCTTATCGGCATGCCGACCAGCATCAATAAAGAATTCTTCGGCCAGAATACGAACCACTTCCCACTGTTCGGGGTTGGTATCCTGCGCCTCGTCAATCAGGACATGATCAAGCCCTTCGTCGAGCTTGAACAGAACCCAACCGGCAATCCCGGCCTGGCGTTGCAAAAGCTGCAAGCTGGTCAGGATCAGGTCATCGTAATCAAGGCGCGCATGCAGGGCCTTTTTCGTGGCATAGCGGTCCAGCATCGCATTGCCGATGGTAATCAGGGCCGACGTCGCACCGGCCATGGCGGCGGCCTTGCGCTGTCGATCAACCTCAACCAGACGCGCGCATTCCTGTTCAAGCGCATCTGCCCCCATCGGGTGGTTTTCCGCCGCGCCCTTGGTGATCAGCTTGGCGCGCGGTTCACCTGCGGTCGTAAAGAACACGCTGCGATAATCATTAAACACTGCCAATCGGTCTGCGACCGTCGTCTTTTCAAGGAACTGGGCCAATGCCGGAACGCGGGCAATATCGGTCTTGGTTCCAGCTTCAAGCGCGGCAAGACCACGCAAAAGACCATCGCGGTCAAAGGCAGCATCCGAAAGCGCCTTGGTCAGAATGGTTTCCTCATCCAAACCAACCGGTACACCAAGCGCGCTATAAACCGCATCACGCATGCGATGCGCACCGCCAAGGTTGGCCAGCATGCGTTTCAGGCGTCCGCGTTCACGGGCAAGCTCGCTCATGACCTCGCCAAAGGCACCTTCGCGAACCTGACCGGTGACAACTGAAAGGGCCTTGGCCAGATCTTCGTCCCGGCCGGTGCGGGCAAAGGCAAGGACCTCTTCTTGCACATCGGCCATGGTTTCGGCCGCCGTGCGGTCATCCATAATCTCGAAATGCGGGGCAAGTCCGGCTTCAAGCGGGAAACGGCGCAACAGCGACTGACAAAATGCGTGGATCGTCTGGATTTTCATCCCGCCCGGCGCATCAAGAACCCGGGCAAACAATTGGCGTGCGCGCATGGTTTCATCGGAACTGGGCGATGTCCCGGCCAGATTGGCCAGATCATCATGCAATTCGCGGTCTTCCATGGTTGCCCAACGACCAAGCCGTTCATTAACACGGTTGGCCATTTCGGCCGCGGCTGCCTTGGTAAAGGTCAGACACAGAATGCGATGTGGCTCGGTGCCAGACAGCATCAAACGCAATACGCGATCAGACAGAACCTTGGTCTTACCGGCCCCGGCCGATGCAGACACCCAAACCGATGCATTCGGATCAGACGCATTGCGTTGCAGGATATTGGGATCAGTTCCGCGCATTCCGCTCATGACGCTTCCCCTTCCCTGCTATCGCCATCCGCAGCATCATCAACGTCCTCGCTGCCCATCCATTCGCGCAGGCGCGCCAGATGGACATAATCGGAATATTTCGGCGCATGATCAGGATGCGGAACACTCAGATACGGTGTCGCCGGATCAGCAAAGGCTGCGGCCAATCCATTGACCCCGTCAACGGCTGCATGGGCGAGTTCCGCCGGGGTGGTTTTCATCCGGCCTGTATTGATTTCAACAATCTCACCCGCCGGATCACCGCCCGAGAGTTTCCAGAATGCCATGCTGGCAGGCGGCCCTGCTGGCACATCGCCAAATCCGCCCTTTTCAGCAATGGCGGCTTCAAGCGGTAATTGCGGGGCGAAGCCATGGGCAACATCACCCTGACTGGGTGGTGCGCCGGTTTTATAGTCAATGATGGCAATCCCGCCATCGCGCAGCTGATCAATCCGGTCAGCACGGGCATAGACCTGAAAACCGCTGCTGGTATCAAGGGTTCCGGCCTGCTCGGTATAGGATTTGCGAACTGCGTCGCGCCGTGCGGCTTCGGTCTGGATGAACCATTTGGCAATCCGTTCAAACCGCGGCCACCAAAATGCCCAAAGGCCCGGCCGTGCAGCCAACGGCTTAAACACTTCGCGCCCAATGATCAGCAATTCATGTTCACCATCAGGTGGCAAATGATCTGGATGGCGGGCAATGAACTGATCAAGGGCATCATGGATCAGGTTACCGTAATCAGCCGCACCCGGGTCTTCGTCCACCCCATCAAGCTTGCGCAGGCCAAGGATATGGCGGGCATATATCGCATAGGGATCGCGCATCCATGTTTCGATCTGGGTGACCGACAAGCGATCAGGTCGGGCCGATACCGGCGGTTTTGGTGCGGGACGGCCGATTTTGATGCGCATATTCTCAGACGGCTCATCAAGGGTTTCGGCAAGAGCGCGCCATTCGGTTGCTTCAGGCTTCTCCATTGGAACGCCCGATTTCCGAAGAATGTTTTCAATCCGTAACAACCAGCGTGAAGGCACGGTCGGCGTACCTTCGATACGCAAAGCACGGGTCATGACCACATCTGGCGAACAAAACAGCTGCTGGAAATCATGGGCCGATTGCCCCACCCGGTGTTCGGGGGCCGGCAGACCAAAATTGCGCCGCATCGGGCGGCTCATCCACGGGTCAGCCCCGGCTTCGGGCGGCCAGACACCTTCGTTCAAACCACCCAAAATGGTCAGATCGGCCTGCTGCATCTGCGCTTCGACGGTGCCCCAGATAAACAGGCGCGGATGCTTGCCATAGCGCGGGCGGACTGCGCGGTCGGCCATCAGGGCATCCAAAAACGCACCATACCGATTGCCCGGCATCGGTGTGAATTCGCCCAAGGCATTCAGCAATTCATGAACGAAATCAGCCAAGGCCTCACCCGCTTCACCGCGCCACAGGCGATCAGCCCCCGATTGGGTATCACTGGCTGCCAAGGCCTCGGCGGCGGTGATGTGGCAGCGCAGTGCATGAACCGGCGCAAGTGTGGTATCCGCATTCAGATCCGATAGTGCATCCAGACAGGCGGCAAACCGTTCGATAAGATCGGTCAAACGCGCATGATCATCGCGGGTGCGATCGATCCGGGCCGTCGCGTTATCAGACCCGCTGGATGTCAGTCGATCAATCACCTCATCGCGCCAACCATCAAGGGCGGTTTGCAAACCATCCAACCCGGGCCCTGGACGCGCACCCCGCAAAACATTTTGTTCAAGAAGCCGGGTCAAAACGCGGAAGGTCTCCGGCGGCAGGCCAGCAGCCGACAGTGGATGCTTTAACAGTTCAAGTAACGGAACCGGGGCAAACTGTTCCTGCACTGCACGGACAACAAGGCGCAGGTAGATCGCCGGTGCCGTGTCATGCAACGGAATACCCGCTGAATTGTCAATTTCAACTTCCCAACGGCGAAGTTCGGTCGCAACGCGGCGCGCAAGACCGCGATCTGGCGTCACCAGCGCACAGGTTTTTCCGGGGTGCTCAAGGGCCTCACGCATCATCAACGCAATCGTGGTTGCTTCTTCACGTGCGCCGGAACAATCAATGCGCAACACGCCATCCATAACCGATGGCGCAAATCCGGTGATGTGACGCCAATGATGGGTGGTTTTGGCCGGGCGCAGGGCTTCGCGGGCCAGACGGCGGCGTTCAATGGTGGCGTCATCATCCATACCAATGGCTGGCCATGGCAAGACACTGTCGGCATGACGGCCAATGTGATTAAGCGTCTTGCCAAGTAAATGCTGCGGATGGGCAGCATCATCAGCAATCGCAGCCCAGTCTTCGTGATTAAGCCCCTTCATCAGGCCGGGCAGAACCACACGCCCCTTGGGCATGGCAAGAACAGCCTTCATCAAGTCGCGCAGTGCCGGAAACGGCCCGGTGGACCCGACAATCAGAACCGGTGTTTGCGGCGGATTGACTTCCCAAAGTTCGATCTGCGCCTTGATCAGGGCATTACGCCGCATCGCCCGGTCACTGACATCCTGGGAGGCCAGAATACCCGGCCAATGCAGGGTCAGGATTTGCAGGAATTCGAGTGTCAGCTGCCAATGTTCGGCGAATTCTTCTGGCACCAAACCTTCGAGATCGTCAAAGGCGCAGTTTTCCGTCTGCACCTGATCAAGGAACCGCGCCAATTCACCTGCAAGGCGCGCGGCCTGATCAGCGGTTGGCTTTTCGCCGCGGTGATCGGGCCGGTTCATGATCAACCGGGTCAAAAGCAGATTTCGTTGCAAGTCCGGAATGGATGGCGGAAGATCAAGTGCTGCCTGCTCCCCACCGGCGCCATAGATCGCCAATTCATCTTCATCTGCCTCGCCCAGCGGGCGAATGGTAGGCAGAAGCGTTACCGCGCCATTTGACTGACGTAAAAACGCATCGCGCATTACTTTGGCGGATCGACGGTTGGGCACCATCAAAACGTAATCGGGCAATTGATCAGGTTGCTCGACGGTTTCGGCCATCAGCTGCTTGGCGATCAGATTGGCAAAGGCCTCGCCCGGCGGAATGAAATACAGGTTTTCAGGCAGCGCGCCGTAATCGGCGAACGGGCCGTCGTCATATTCGGGTGCGTCCATGTAATCAAACAGGTCCGCCATTAATTGCCCCCGGACTGTGACGTGGCTTGTTTGGCGCGTTCAATCTCTAGCGCCTTGGCAATCACCGGCTCAGACGCCAAAAGGGCATCGGGTGTACCGATATGGAAATGCCCGCCATCATGGACCAGACCATAACAGCGCCCCGCTGCCAGCGCCTTATCATAAACAACATTAAGCGAAAAGGCCCCGTCTGGCGTTCCTTCAAACAAACGCGGCGAAAGCACTTGAACACCGGTAAAGAAATAGGGCGCGCTTGGCGCATCGCCTCGGCGTTTCAGCCTGCCATCGACTTGCCAGAAGAAATCACCCGCCCCGTCATAACCATAGCCATCCGCGACCGGATAGATCGCCAAAAGCGCGTCCATATGCTCCGGATCAAAGGCACTGGTCAGTCGATCAAACAGTGCATCGCGACCTTCGGTCCAAAACACATCCGCATTCGCAATCAGGATGGCGTCCTGATCCAAAAGCGACAGGGCGTTTTTCACCCCACCGCCGGTCTCTAGCAGGTCCATTTCGGGCGAGGTCAGGACTTTGGGCGCCGCGCGTTGGGCCACATGATCAATGATCTGCTGACCCAGATAGTGGCTGTTGACCACCGCCTGATCAAACCCGGCCGATGCCAGTTTATCAAGCACATGATCAAGCATCGGCTTGCCTGCAACCGACACCAATGGCTTTGGCATGGTATCAGTGATCGGACGCATCCGTTTGCCAAGACCGGCCGCGAGAACCATCGCCTGCGCCTTTTGCATATTGGCGGTTTTTCCGGTCATTGCTCTGCCTCATGCGATGCGGGGTTGGTAAGACTTGGGGCGACACGGGCGGAAAGCGGGATATGGGAATCAACCCAATCCTGAAGCACTGGCAAATCAGTGGCCGCACCGCGCAGGATAAGCTCCCAACATCTTGGAATAAAGTCAAAATACCGCGTTTTGCCCGCCTTGATCGCAAGCCAGCCAAAGCGACCCAGAATACGGAAATTGCGCACCATCGACGTCGCGACATAGGATGTTTCGAAATCAGAACGATCAATATCTGGAAAGGCTGCCAGGTAAAACTGCTTCATCCGGGTTTCCAGATCAGTACCGATATCATGACGCACATCGCGCAACAGCGACGCCAGATCATAGGGGCGCGTGGCAATAGCTGCGTCCTGAAAATCAATGATGCCGCAATCATCGCCGCCATCGCCATTTTCGACCAGCATCAGGTTATCGACATGATAATCCCGGTGAATGATCACCTCACCCGCCTGCCAACACAGCGGCAAGACATCATCAAGTAATTGATCAAACGCCGTGATTGCAGCCATGCGCTTGGCATCATCGGCAATGATCAGCGGCAGATAATCAATTTTAAAACTGGCCAGCATACGGCGGAAGTTTTCGGGCTCATACTGCACAAGGCCCGAACCATCCATACCACCGCCATCACAGAAACGATGCAAGGTGATTAGCTGCTCGACCGCACGCAAATAAAGCCCGTCTTGCCCCGTACCATCCATCATGGCACCGGCCTGAAGTGCTTCGGTAAAGGTTATATCGCCAAAATCTTCAATCAGGACCAAGCCGCGCTTTTCATCAGACGCCTGAATTTCCGGTACCCGCCATCCTGCACGCTCAAACAATTCCGTTGTGTGCAAAACCGGCGCGACTGATGCCGGGCGTTCGGGATCATCATAAATGCCATGCGGATCGACATGGATCGCACTTGGCGGGAAATCCATCAAAAGGGCTGTGTCATGACGACGTTCAAGACGGAAATATTTGCGGGCTGATGCGTCATCAACCAGTGGCGATACCTGCGCATTTTGCCAGCCGCACGCCACCAGGAAGTCCTGACGTTCAAAATTCCGGCGTTCCTGATCAGGGTTTGCGCGGCTCATTTGCCATCCCCTGCCAAAGCCACTACATCAAGCCCTTCAATGCGCGCGGTCCAGTCATCGCCTTGTGGCTTCAGCAAAAATACACGTGCATCCGGATTTGATCCGGGTTCGATATGAATGTCCAAACGGTTGTCCGGTGTCAGATATTCCAACCGATCAGGCCATTCAATCAGACTGACGGCATCGGCAAAGGCGTCTTCGATATCAAGCTCGTGGACTTCTTCGGGATCAGACAAACGGTACAGATCAAAATGCCAGACCGGCAGCGGATCAAGTTCGTAAATCTGTACGAGCGTAAAGGTCGGACTTGGGACTTCTTCATGCGGGTTATTGGCAATGGCGCGGATGAAGGCACGGCAAAATGCGCTTTTGCCCATACCCAACGTTCCATGCATCAAAATAACGTCGCCCGCCTTGGCAACAGCGGCAAGTTTGGCCGCAAGGGCCTCGGTCCCGTTTTGATCACTGACAGTGACTGTCTTGCTCATAATGTCCGTCGAAAGAGTGGTATCTGTTTGTTCTGTTGTAGGGGTACAACGCGGCGCTTCGCAACGATTTTACGAAATCACATGCAGGCACACATCAAAACAAACCAAACACGGCAATTTTGCCCGGTTTACATTGCGATTAATGCCCCCAGATGCTATTTCGCGAATAACAGATTTCCCGCACATCGCCGGGCCTAGGGTACGGACCCTACCCAAATTCGATACTATTTGGATGGATTGAGTATGTCAGACGCATCACACAGCACAGATATTGCCATTATTGGCGCAGGCCCGGTCGGGCTTTTTGCGGTTTTCGAAGCCGGTATGCTGGGGCTTAAATCACACGTGATCGATGCGCTTGATATGGTTGGCGGCCAGTGCAGTGCGCTTTATCCGGAAAAGCCGATCTTTGATATCCCGGCCCATCCGCAGATCGCCGGTCAGGACCTGATTGATCAGTTGGCAAAACAGGCCGAACCGTTTGAGCCGACCTATCACCTGGGTCAACAGGTCACCAAGCTTGAAAAGCGTGATGATGGCCGCTTCATGCTTGAAACCACTACGGGCACCGTGATCGATGCCGGTGCAGTTGTCATTGCTGCTGGTTGCGGAGCTTTTGGCCCGAACAAGCCGCCGATGGATGGCCTTGAAGATTACGAAGGTTCGGGTGGCGTTCAGTATTACGTCAAACGCCGCGCTGATTTTGCTGGCAAGAAAGTAGTGATTGCCGGTGGTGGTGATTTGCTGTCGACTGGGCGCTGTCACTTCATGATGTCGCAGAAAAAGTGATGGTGGTGCACCGTCGCCCGAAATTTCGCGCAGCCCCCGATAGCAGCGCAAAGCTTCAGGCATTGGCAGAAGCCGGCAAGATCGAAATGGTCATCCCCTATCAGCTTAAGGGCCTTAAGGGCGAAAATGGTCAGCTGTCGCACGTGGTTGTGGCAACGCTTAAGGGCGAAGAGCTTGAGCTTGAAGCAGATCATCTGCTGCCGTTCTTTGGCCTTGCCATGGAACTTGGTCCGATTGCCGATTGGGGTCTTAACCTTGAGAAGAACCATATCGGTGTAACCCAGGCGACCATGCAGACTTCGGTCCCGGGCATCTTCGCCATTGGCGATATCGCAACCTACGAACATAAACTGAAACTGATCCTGTCGGGCTTTGCCGAAGGTGCCAGCGCGATCCACGCGGCCCGTTCCTATCTGTTCCCGGACAAGGAATTCCACTTCGAATATTCGACCACCACGGGCGTTCCGAACGAATAATCGAAGCCAGTTTCAGCCACCATTTCAGGAAAGCGCACCATGACCACGAATTCCCAAATCCATTCCGGTGGATGTCTTTGTGGCGCGGTGCGCTTTGTTGCTTCTGGTGATCCGATTGGCGGCAATCACTGCCATTGTGGCATGTGCCGCAAGGACAGTGGCTCGGGCGTATCAAGCTTTGTTTGTTTTCCGACCAGTGCAGTGACCTGGGATGGCAAACCGACCGATTATGAAAGCTCGCCGGGCAAATTTCGCGGCTTCTGCCCGAAATGCGGATCAAGCCTGACCTGGCGCAATGGTGCTAAGGACAGCGAAATTGATTTCCGCCTTGGAAGCTTTGATGATCCACGCCCGTTCAAGGCCCGCATACATCTTTGGATGAGCACCGCCCTTGAAAGCTTCGCCGGGATTGACCCGGATATCGAGCATAACGACTAAGTTATCTTAGACCGAGACACCAAGATGCTCGGCCAGCACGCCAACGATCATGCCGTGATCTTCGTGGGACGCTAGACCCGATACGGTAATCGCACCAATCACACCGACACCGGCAACCCGGATCGGGAAACTGCCGCCATGATCGGCAAAGTCGGCGAAATCAATTCCGTGATCGGCCAGCGTCTTGCCCTTGGATTTCAAGGCCAATCCGAAACGCATTGAACTTTCATGTTCCCGCAGCACCAGATTGCTTTTGCGTCGTGCCCACGCGTCATTCGCCGGTTTGGCACCGGGAAGGGATGCGTGGAACAATGTGCGATCCGACGTCCGGATATTGATTGCCACAGGTGCGCTTTGCGCCTGCGCCACACCAACCAGTTTGGAGCCGATTGCCCAGGCGGTGTCTTCGTCAAAGCGATCAAACACCAAAATGTCTTCCTGTTTGGCAAGCTGGTCGAGATCCATCATCTGGCTCCTGTGATACGGGTTGGGCTTGTCCCATCCATACCCCAGCATGAGATCGCCTTAAAGCAGCAAAGAAAAAAGGCTGCATCACCAATGTGATACAGCCTTTGTTTCGAAATCGTAATTTCGGCTTACTTCTCGTCGCCCATCTTGAGCGCGTTGATAAAGGCCGACTGCGGAATTTCGACCTTGCCGAATTGACGCATCTTTTTCTTACCGGCCTTCTGTTTTTCAAGAAGCTTACGTTTACGCGAAACGTCACCGCCATAACATTTTGCCGTCACGTCCTTACGAAGGGCCGATACGGTTTCACGGGCAATCACCTTGCCACCGATGGCAGCCTGAATGGCGATGCGGAACATCTGACGCGGGATCAGGTCTTTCAGACGCTTACAGATCTCACGACCACGATATTCAGCCGCCGAACGGTGAACCATCAGTGCCAGCGCATCGACCGGCTCTTCGTTCACAAGGATGGAAACCTTCACCAGATCGCTTTCATCATAGCCCGCGATCTCGTAATCGAAGCTCGCATAGCCGCGCGAAATGGATTTCAGACGGTCATAGAAGTCAAAGACGACTTCGTTGAGCGGCAGCTTGTAAACAGCCATCGCACGGTTACCGACATAGGTCAGGTCAAGCTGAACACCACGACGTTCGGTGCAAAGGGTCAGAATACCGCCAAGATATTCGTCCGGCACCATGATCGATGCCTTGATCCACGGCTCTTCAATCGCCTTGATCTTGGTGACATCAGGGAAATCTGCCGGGTTATGCAGCAGGATTTCTTCGCCCTTGCTCATGGTGATCTTGTAAGACACCGACGGTGCGGTTGTGATCAGATCAAGTTCGAACTCACGCTCGAGACGTTCCTGAATGATCTCAAGATGCAGAAGACCGAGGAAACCACAACGGAAGCCAAGACCAAGTGCGGTCGAGTTTTCCGGTTCGAACTGGAACGATGCGTCATTGAGATGCAGCTTTTCAAGCGCATCACGCAGCACTTCATATTCGCTGGTATCAACCGGGAAAATGCCACAGAACACAACCGGGATGGACGGCTTAAAACCAGCCAGTGGCTTGGCGCATGGGCGTTTTTCTTCGGTAATCGTGTCACCGACTTCGCATTCGGCAACGGTTTTCATACCGCAATTGATAAAGCCGACTTCACCCGGACCAAGTTCATCAAGCGCGAGCGGTTTTGGCGTAAAGACGCCAACGCGTTCGATCTGATGGGTGACCTTGGCGTTCATGAAGCGAACTTTCTGGCCCTTCTTAAGGGTACCTTCCTTCACGCGCACAAGAATCATCACACCGAGATAGGTGTCATACCAGCTATCAACCAGAAGAACTTCAAGCGGTGCGGTCGCATCGCCAGTCGGTGCAGGAAGACGATGCACCAGTGCCTCAAGCACATCAGGCACGCCCAGACCGGTTTTGGCTGAGATCATCACGGCATCAGACGCATCGATGCCAATCACTTCTTCGATCTGTTCCTTGACCTGATCAGGCTCTGCTGCCGGAAGGTCGACCTTGTTCAGGACCGGAACGATTTCGTGATTGTTATCAATTGCCTGATAAACGTTGGCAAGCGTCTGTGCTTCAACGCCCTGTGCGGCATCAACCACCAGAAGCGATCCTTCGCACGCAGCAAGCGAGCGCGACACTTCATAGGCAAAGTCAACGTGGCCCGGCGTATCCATCAGGTTGAGCGTATATTCTTGCCCATCCTTGGCAACATATTTCAAACGCACGGCCTGTGATTTGATCGTGATGCCACGTTCACGTTCGATATCCATCGAATCGAGAACCTGATCGGCCATTTCACGTTCGGTAAGACCGCCGGTCAACTGGATCAAACGATCGGCCAGGGTGGATTTACCGTGGTCGATATGCGCAATGATCGAAAAGTTACGAATGTTCTTAAGGTCAGTCATTTTTGGCTGCTTCTGGCACTAAAATTGGCTGGCATTTCGCCGCGTGGCACATGTGTCTCTAAGTCCGTGATCGCCGATTACCGGTCGATATTTTCCCACAAACTGCAAAACTTCCCTGTTGCGGTCCATCCCGGTCAGCACACCATGTTATGGCAGCGACTCTGGGTCAGATCACATCCGTCGAACGGACTGGCATAAACAGGAAAACCCGCCTTGTGTGATTATCGCATCACTCGGAAAGCCGATAACGGATTTTCCGGATCAATCACCAGCCGGTTTATAGGGGTTTTTGTCCGGAATTAGAAGCGTTGTGTTGTGTTTGGGCCGCGACGAATTCACATGGCTGACAAGCAATGGGACATTCCCCGTCTGACCGTGCCGTCAAATCAATGTCGATAAAGACTTTTTGGACATATCCACCCTTGAATTCATCGGTTTGCCTCCTTTTCAACTTGGCGAAAAGAACATAGGTTTTAGATCAGCAAAACCCAAACAACCCTGACAGGGACCGCCACACGCATGTTCATGACATCCATCGAGCCATCCCTGTCACGGCGCAGCCTTGTAAAACTGCGCAAACGGCTTGCGGCATTGACCCTTACCGGTGTGTTCGTGCTGCTGTTTTCCTTCTTCTTTATCCAGAAGACGCTTTATGACAGCGCAGTTGAACATGCCAGTACCCAACTTGAAGCCACCGCCTATCGGCTTGGCTCGATGTTGCTGCTTCACGAAGACATTGATCTTCAAAAAATTGTCGAAGCCGATTCCGGGATTACGGTTGGCGTCCTGAACGGGGATCTCAATCAGGTAAAGGGCTTCATCCCCCCGCATCTGATCGGCGATCTGGGCGATTATATCAACACCACGAAGACCGAACGTGATTCGCTCCTTTGCGTTCATGGTGGCCAGGTCATGATCATGGCCTATAGCAAGCTGCCGCAAATTGATCGGGTCGTTGTCGCCTTTACCCCGCGCAGCGTGCTGATGGATAACTGGCGCGAAGCGTTTATCCTTCATGCACTGATGTTCATCATGGCGATGGTCATAATGTGCGGATTGGCCGTCTGGCTTTGGCAGCGACTGAAGCGCCAACATATGCGCGCAGCCCATCTGGCCGAACATTTCAGCGACACAGAAAACACCCTGTCGGAATGCGGATGTGCTGTGATCAGCTGGCCGGTGGATTCACAAAACGGGCAATTGTCCACACAGCTTAACTGGCCGGAAATCCTCGGCCCGCTTGATGAAAAGGTCGATGCGACCATCGCTGGTCTGATTGATCGCCTGTCGCCGGCATCGCGCAAAAAACTGCATGGCCCGTTGATCGACAATGTCTGGCCCGATGCCCGTGTCGGGGCAATGGTCGATATCAAGACAAGCGCCAATCATATGCAGCGTTTCTACCTGATGGCGCACCGATATGCCGAGGATGAACAAGATTTCATCTCGGTTCTTTTGCTGGAAACCGCTGCCCAACAGGAACTTTGCCATCCGTTTGAAACCTATTTGCGCCACACGCCCGAACCAGCCATTGCAGTTGATGAAGAAGGCATTCTGCGTGGTTTCAGCCCGGCCCTTGAGGAGCTCGTTGGCCTGCATTTGCATGATCTGATCGACAAGCCGTTCTTCAAGCTGTTCGAACCCGAAGATCAACAAGCTGCCATGACCGCGTTCCGGCCAAGAGCAGGATCACAGACCGTTGGTGACGGAAAATCAATCCTTCGCGTGCGCGACCGCAAGGACAATGTTCATTGGCTGGCATGGCACGGGATTGGCCCGTTTGACGGCATGATTTTTGGCAGCGCACGCGATGTCAGCGAGTTTGTCGAAAATGCCAACAAACTGCGCGATACGTTGGATCAGCTCAAACGCAGCAACGAAGATCTTGAACAGTTTGCCTATGTGGCATCCCACGATTTGCAACAACCGCTGCGCATGGTGGCAAGCTATACCCAGCTTCTAAAACGGCGCTATGGCGGCACACTTGATCAGGAAGCCGACGAATACATTGATTATGCGGTTGATGGCGCAAAACGCATGCACAAGCTGATCAGCCATCTTTTGGAATATGCCAAGACCGGCACCAATGAGGATTTCAGCGAGATTGACTGCAATCAGGTCCTCAATGAGGCCCAGGCAGACCTTAAAGCCGTCATTAGCCAAGAACAGGCAACCATTACCCATAATGATCTGCCAACCGTGATGGGGGATCGCATCGCGCTATCGCGTTTGTTCCAGAACCTTCTGTCTAACGCGATCAAATACCGCCGCCAGGGTGTCCCGCCACATATCGAAATCACTGTCGAACCCGACCCGGTCATAAGTGATTATTGGCGCTTTGCCATTCGCGATAACGGGATTGGTATTCATCCTGAACATGCGCAGCGCATTTTCCGTCTGTTCCAACGCCTGCATAAGGATGAGTTTTCCGGTACCGGCCTTGGCCTGTCGTTATGTCGCAAAATCGTTGAACAGCATGGTGGTCGCATCTGGCTTGATACCAGCCGCCCGATCAGCGATCCGGGAACGACCATCATCTTTACCTTGCGTGTCCATCGCCCGGATTAAAGCCCGAAAGCCATCGGCGATGTGGCAAGCATATTGCTTCTGATATCGACAGGAATTGGCAGCGGGGAAAAAGCTGCCTCGTCGCGTCGATGGAGCACTGCATGTTCAATAAACCTAACCTGTCACTGCGTTTGATCAGGAATTTTCTGGTGATGCTGGGCCTGACCGGCCTTGCGGCCTGTGGTTCGGACATGCGGACCATGAATGACAGCCACATGCAAAAGCTTGCCTTCTTCTTTGCTGAACATGAACCGGGCGAGCCCCTGCCACGTGGCTGGCGCAGGCTTGATGGTGCAGAAATCAACTATCGTTTCGTGAACGAAACTTATGCTGTCTATTCAATTGATGAGGATGAGCAGCTTCTGGTCATGCGTCTTTACGATAATGGCGAAGGCCGCCTTGAAGCGGATGACGATCGCGAACGTTGTGTCTGGAACAGCATGGCTGATCAGCTGAGCATTGAATGCGATGACACCGATATGGAATGGCATATCTTTTCCAATGGGCCGGATTTGGTCGCACTTGACCTGGACGAAGATGAATATGCCATTATGCGTAAACGCCCGGGTCGGTAATTTTGTCCCGGCATTGCCGTGGACCACACCAGTTCCTAATCCGTATTAAAAAGAAAAACGGGCCACCCAAATCATGGGCAGCCCGTTTTCGTTGATGGTTATAACCCGTCGCGATTACGCGCGCTGAGTACCACCTGTTGCTTTTTCCACAGCAGCGACAACCTTTTTGCAGACCGTGTCGATTTCTTCTTCGGTCAGGGTTGCCTTGGTCGGCTGCAACGTGATCGAGAATGCCAACGACTTCTTGCCATCTTCAATGCCCTTACCGGCATAAAGATCAAAGATCGTGACTTCACTGATCAGGTTGCGGTCGGCCGTGCGTGCAGCCTTGATGATCGCTTCGGCTTTGACATCCACATCAAGCAGGAAGGCAAAGTCGCGTTCAACAGATTGGAAGCTTGAAGCGTTCAGGGCCGGACGACCGGTACCCTTTTTCTTCGGCATCGGGACGTTTTCGACAAACAGTTCAAAGGCAACAACGCGGCCTTTCACCCCAAGCGCCTTGAGCACTTTGGGGTGCAGTTCACCGAAATAGCCAAGAACGTTTTTCGGACCGAGCTGAACAGCAGCCGAACGACCCGGATGATACCAGCTTGGCGCACCTTCGGTATTGATCTGAAGGTTTGCCGCATTGGTGCCAAGGGCATCAAACAGGGCTTCGGCATCGGCTTTGACATCAAACACATCAACATCGCGGCGCGAGCCGGTCCAGCTGCGCTCGGTCGTCGAACCGGCACGCAGGCCAGCTGCGACCAAGCGCTGATCGCCCGGCTGATCACCAAAGAATTCCGGTCCGACTTCAAACAGCGCCAGATCAGAAAAACCGCGTGCCTGATTACGACCGGCTGCTGCGATCATGTTAATCAGCGCGTTCGGGCGCATGATATCAAGATCGGAGCTGATCGGGTTTGCCAGGAACAGGCCATCCTTAAGCTCACCAAACAGTTTTGCCCAACGAGAGTCGGTAAATGACCAGGTCACGGTTTCATAGAGACCGCGCGACGCCAGAACACGCCGGGTCAGACCAACGCGCTTTTGCATCGGCGACAGGGCCGGAACCGGCAGGCTGGTTTCACGCTCCAACGGAACCGTCGGGATTTTGTCGTAACCAACGATACGCAGGACTTCTTCGACAAGATCGGCTTCGCCAATGATGTCCGGACGCCAGGTCGGAGCAACAGCAGTGATAACCGGTGTCGAACCGCTGACTTCGAAACCAAGCGATTTCAGGATTTCAATCGCACGGTCGGCATCAACAGCAACGCCACCCAGTTCCAGAATACGGTCAATGCGCAGATCAAAGGCATTACGCGGGTTCGGAACTTCGCCAGCCTTAACGACGTTGGAAACTTCACCACCACAGAGCTCGGTGATCAGGTGGGTGGCAACTTCCATGCCCCAGGCAACAGACTGCGGATCAACGCCGCGTTCGAAACGGTAACGGGCATCGGAATTGATCTGAAGTTTACGGCCAGTCTTGGCAACACTGATCGGATCGAACAGCGCGCACTCAACAAACACATTGGTCGTTTCTTCAAGGCAGCCGGTTTCATCACCACCGATGATGCCACCAATACCAAGTGCTTTTGCCTGATCGGCAATCACAACCATGGTGTCAGACAGCTCATATTCCTTGTTATCAAGGGCTGCGAGCTTCTCGCCATTGGTCGCATAACGCACATTGATGTCGCCAGACAGTTTATCTGCGTCAAACACATGCAGCGGACGACCAAGATCGTGGGTCACAAGGTTGGTGATATCCACCAGTGCCGAAATCGGACGCAGGCCAATCGCCTCAAGACGGGCTTTCAGCCAATCCGGGCTTTCGCCATTCTTAACGCCACGGATATAGCGGCCATAGAATGCCGGAACCGCATTGTTGGATGCGATATCAGAGCTGATGCCAACACCAATCGGGCTGTCAAACGAACCGGAAACTGCTTCCTGACGCGGGTCAGCCTTAAGCGTACCGATACCGGCGGCTGCAAGATCGCGTGCAATACCACGTACACCGGTGCAATCCGGGCGGTTCGGGGTCAGACCGATTTCAATGATCGGATCATCAGCACCAAGAACGGATGCAACCGGCGCACCGATCTCAGCGTCTTCTGGCAGCTCGATGATGCCGTCATGATCTTCGCCCAGGCACAGCTCACGGGTGGAGCACATCATGCCCTGGCTTTCGATGCCACGGATTTTGCCCGGCTTCAGCTTGGAACCATCAATCGGAATGATCGCACCTGGCTGAGCGAGTGCGACCTTAAGACCCGTACGGGCATTCGGTGCGCCACAAACGACCTGAATGATCTTATCGCCGGTATTAACACGGCACAGCTTCAGGCGGTCGGCATCAGGATGCTGGCCGGCCTCGATGATATGGGCGACACGGATGTCAGCAAGGGCCGCCGCACGATCAGTGACGTCTTCGATTTCAAGACCGATATCGGTCAGTTTTTCGGCAACCACCTCGATCGATGCATCGGTATCAAGGTGCTGTTTTAGCCAATTCAGTGTGAATTTCATGATCTCAGCCCCTTACCATGTTCGGTACATCCAGCGGCACGAAGCCATAATGCTTCAGCCAGCGCAGATCGGTATCGAAGAAGGTGCGAAGATCAGGAATGCCGTATTTCAACATGGCGATACGCTCAATCCCCATGCCAAAGGCAAAGCCCTGATATTCTTCCGGGTCAAGGCCGCACGCGGCCAAAACGCGCGGATGAACCATGCCGCAGCCAAGAATTTCAAGCCAGTCGTCGCCTTCACCAATTTTCAGCTCGCCGCCTTTGCGCGAACAACCGATATCCATTTCGGCACTCGGTTCGGTGAACGGGAAGAAGCTTGGACGATAGCGCACAGGCACATCATCAAGTTCGAAATAGGTTTTCACGAACTCAAGCAGGCAACCCTTCAGATGACCCATATGGGTTTTCTTGTCGATCACCAGACCTTCGACCTGATGGAACATCGGCGTATGGGTCATATCGCTATCGGAACGATAGGTGCGACCCGGCGCAATGATGCGGATCGGCGGGGCTTTGCTCTGCATCGTTCTGATCTGCACAGGCGACGTATGGGTACGCAGCACAAGGCGCGAACCGTCTTCCTGTTCAGGCAGATAGAAGGTGTCCTGCATTTCACGCGCGGGATGTTCCGGCGGAATGTTAAGCGCAGTAAAGTTATGGAAGTCGTCTTCGACGTCCGGACCTTCGGCCAGGGCAAAGCCCATCTCGCCAAAGATCGAGACAATTTCGTCAATCGTCTGGCTGATCGGGTGAATACGACCCGCAGTTTCGTCCGGGCGTGACGACAGGGTGACGTCGATCCGTTCGCCCGAAAGGCGTGCTTCAAGAGCCGCATCTTCAAGGGCCGTTTTACGGGTGTCGATTGCGCCTGCGACCTGGTCTTTGACCGCGTTCAGTGTCTGACCAAATTCACGACGCTGATCCGGGTCCATCTTGCCAAGGTTTTTCATAAGACCGGTAATGCGGCCTTTCTTGCCAAGGGCGCTGATGCGGACATCTTCAAGAGCAGCGAGATCAACTGCCTTTTCGACTTCCGCCAGAACCTCTTCGCGCAATGCTTCGATGTTTTCCATAACTTCCGACGCTTTGGCTTGGGTTTAAAAATTACAAAAAGAAAGGGGACGGCCAATATGGCCGCCCCCGATCAAATCAGGCAAGTGCCGATTAAACCTTTTAACAAAGGTTTATTAGCCGAGTGCAGCCTGCGCCTGGGTGACCAGAGCTTTGAAAGCTTCCGGCTCACGCACTGCGATGTCGGCAAGAACTTTACGGTCCAGCTCAACACCAGCCTTTTTGAGGCCGTTCATGAACTGGGAGTAGCTCAGACCGTTCTCACGTGCGCCAGCGTTGATACGCTGGATCCAGAGCGAGCGGAACTGGCGTTTCTTAACGCGACGATCGCGGTATGCATACTGCAGACCTTTTTCCACAGCCTGAACGGCGGTGCGGAAAGTATTGTTGCGGCGACCGCGGTAACCCTTGGCAGCCTTAATAACCTTGCGGTGACGAGCGTGTGAAGACACGCCCCCTTTTACACGAGCCATTTAACTCTCCTTCAACCTTAACCGTACGGCAGGAATTTTTTGACGATGCGGGCATCTGCGTCACAGAGGATCTCCGTGCCACGAGCCTGGCGCTTCATCTTGGTCGGTTTCGCAGTCAGAAGGTGGCGCTTGTTTGCCACGTTGTGACGGACCTTCCCGCTTGCAGTCAGGCGAAAGCGTTTTTTCGCACTCGATTTAGTCTTCATCTTGGGCATTTTTCTATCCTTGCATAAGCAATGAAAACGAAATCCCCTTCGGCGGCTGGGCATGCCCTGAAGGATCATAAAGAGCCTTCCAGCCTCACCACCTGTTTTGGGGACGGGTGGTTATAGACTCCGAGATTGCCTTTTTCAAGGGCCAATTCGTGCCTTTCCCCTTGCTTTTTGCGGCTCTGACCCGCCATTGTGCCTTTGCCTGACGCAACGCTGCTTGGCCCCGCATCCTGATTTCAGCTATCTGACTGAACAAATGTCGCAAATCACATCGATCATCCTGCCATTCTTTGCCCTGATCGCTTTGGGCTGGATTGGCGGTAAATTCAAGATTGTGTCCCCTGATGGCATGCGCGGCATCAATGGCTTTGTCTTTTACTTTGCCTTGCCTGCCCTTTTATTTCGCGCCCTTGCGACCAGAACCCCCGCTGAGATTTGGCAACCTGACATCATGATTGCCTATGGCGGGGCAACATTGATTGTTTATGGCGCCACGCGGCTGATTGCCGCCAAGCTCTTTGATCTTGATCCGACCAGTCAGACATTGTTTTCCTTTGCCGGGACCATGTCCAATGTCGGCTTTATGGGATTGCCGCTGATCATTGGGTTGCTTGGGCCCACAGCAATTGTGCCCCTGATCGTGGCACTGGCCTTTGATCTGATTGTGATGCTGTCACTTTCGCTTTTGCTGCTTGAAGGTGCCAAACACGCAAATGGCGCGAATCCGGCGGGCAAGATCATTCGTGGTGCCCTGACCAACCCGGTTGTTCTAGCGATTATTGCCGGTGTGATCGCAAGTAGCCTTAATATCAGCTGGCCAAAAGGATTTGATTATCTGTTGGAGCTACTTGGCCAAAGTGCCGGACCAGCCGCCCTATTTGCCATTGGCGTTGCATTGGTCGGCCGCCCGATTGCCGAAAAGCGTGCCGAGCTTGCCGCCATGTCGCTCGCCAAACTTGTTATCCACCCGCTTGCGGTGTTTGTGGGTTTTTATTTTGTCGGGACTGTTAGCGGGCTTGAGGCAAAAGCTGTTCTGCTGCTCGCGGCCCTGCCAACCGCAGGCAACGTCTTTGTCGTCGCAACGACCTATGATCGCTATATCGTGCGCAGCTCATCAATTGTGTTGGTGACCACAGCCATCGGGGTTTTCACCTTTTCGCTGTTCTCACTTTATATCGACCCGATTGTGCGCTTGCTCGACTAGATCAAACACAACAATGCCAGTGGCTGCCAACGCAACAACCAGTCTTCACCTAAATCATTGGTCGCCTTGGGAGCTGATCAAACCGCGGTTTTGATCGTGTGTGCCCGGCCGATCCATTTCTCGATTCGGCTCATAAGCTTTTCCCGATTGATCGGCTTGAGAACAAAGTCATTGCCACCCGCAGCAACACCGCCGCGAAGGTCTTCTTCGCCTTGGCGCGCGGTCACAAAAATGATCGCGCATGCAAGATCAGGGAAATAGGTCCGGACATTCAAGGCTGTCTCAAAACCGTTCATGTCGGGCATCATGATATCCATCAGAATGATGCGCGGACGCTTGGTTTTCAGAAGCTTGAGAAGGTCCTTGCCAGAGGAAACACCCTGAAACGTGAAACCGCCGCTTTCGACGATTCGTTTCAGCAAAACCAGACTTTTGGGATCGTCATCGACACCAACGATCAGAAGATCATTTCCTGCTGGCATGGCATTCCCTCTTTGGCTTGGACCTTGGGGTAAAACGGCAAAACGCCGCGTCTTAACGCGGCGCCAGCACCATAATCATAACACGGCCTTCCATCTTTGGCATCATTTCCGGCTTTGCGAGATCTTCAAGATCCCCGAGAAGCGCTGGAGCATGCCAAGACCAAGGTCCTGGTGAGCCATCTCACGTCCGCGGAAGCGCAACGTGACTTTCACCTTGTCACCGCCGCCAAGAAACTTCTGCGCGGCACGCAGTTTGACATTGTAGTCATGGGTATCGATGTTCGGACGGAGTTTGATCTCCTTGACCTCGATAACCTTCTGTTTCTTTTTGGCTTCGTTCTGCTTCTTGCTTTGTTCGTATTTGAACTTGCCGTAGTCGATCAGCTTACACACAGGCGGCTCGGCATTTGGAGCGACTTCGACAAGATCGAGTCCAGCTTCCGCTGCCATTTCAATGCCTTCACGCACCGTCATCGGTTCCGACATATTGCCTTCAGCGTCGACAACACAGATAGAACGGGCTTTGATATCCTCATTGACGCGCGGACCTTCCTTGGTCGGCTGCATCGGTTTGCGTGGTCGTGCTATGGATAATCTCCTATGGTAATCAAACAAATCGGTCAGAAACAGAAACGAAGAAATACACTGCTCCATAACGCAGTGCTTTCCTCCGGACCTGACCTAGCATATCCGCGTGCGTTCAGAAAGCAATGTTTTTAGGCAATTACGACACTGACAAAGCGCCATTTTCCGCGCGTCTGATCACATCTGCGACACAATAGCCACAACGACGCAATTTAATCGGTCAGATTAAGACGCAAGCGTACTTCATCCATCACCCGATTTACGGTCAGTTGGCGCAAATCGCTCTCGCGCACAATACTGACTGCATTCTTGCTCAGCCCGCGTGGTGCGCTGAGCTTCGGATCTGATTCCCGCGAAAACAGCACAATCGATGGCGCACCAGCCGCAGCGGCAATATGCATCGGCCCGGTATCATTGCCGATCGCCAAAACCGACCGTGCCGCAAGCGACGCGATTTCAAGAAATCCGGTCCGGCCCATCAGGTTGCGCGCTTTGGGGCACATCTGATCGATTTTGCCCAAAACATCCCCTTCCTTGTCGGTTCCGATCAGAACCGGTGTCAGGCGATAATCGGCAAGTTTCTTGGCCAACAACCCAAATCGTTCAGCAGGCCACCGCTTGGCAGGACGATGTGGCGCCCCACCTGGACAAATCAGGACAAACGGGCTTCGAATGCCAAAGCGTTCAAGATCAATATCCGGCCCTGTAATTTGGGGCAGCGGAACGTCCTTGATGCCGGCATCAAAAAGCTGCTCAGCTGTACGATCAATCGAATGCATCGAGTCACGCTGCGGATTGGCATGCGGGTGCGAACACCCGCGCGCAATACCCGACCACTCAGGCTTGGGACTCGGCCAAAACAGCTTGTAGTAAAAGCCACTACGATCCGACGTTTGAAGGTCATAAACCCGATCAAATCCGCCATTGCGCAAAAAGCGGCGCAGTGCCAGCACCTCACGTGGCTGGGTCAGCTTCGGGCGACGATCAATCGCAATCGAGTCAAAATATCCACTGGCTTTGATCAAATCGACATAAGGCCGGGTGGTCAGAACCGTGATATGCGCATCGGGATGGGCAGCACGAATGGCAGCAAACGGCCCCATGGCAAGGATCACGTCACCAAGGGCTGACAACTTGATCACAAGGATGCGCTCACGCGCATCGGCAACCGGTTGCGCAGCATCATTTTCTGCCGTGATGGTCACCCCGGCATCCTGTTTTTCCATATCCTGATTGCTCATGCTGCGTTCCTGATGACGCGCTTTAGGGCTTTCGCGTAAACATTCAAAGTCCGCTCAGCCATCTGCTCAAGCGAGTATTCATCAATCACGTGTCGGCGACCTTTTTCGGCCAGTTTCGCTCGCTTCTCAGGCGTAAGGCTAAGGACCTGAATAAGGGCGCGCGAGAGCTGCTCAACTTCATCTGGGCTAACGAGCCAACCCGTTTCGCCCGGCAACACGGTTTCCATTGCACCGCCATGAGCCGTTGACACCACAGGACGCCCCATTGCTTGTGCTTCAGAAGGAATACGTCCGAAAGCCTCAGGCTCAATTGAAGGACATGCCACAACATCTGCCAGCATGTAGGCAGCTGGCATGTCGTTGCAATGATCAACAATGTGAACGACATCTTCCAACCCGAGTTTACGGGTCAGTTGCAAAATCTCCTCGCGATAACCTGTCCGCCCTTGATCAGCCCCAACAATCAGACAGCGAACATTGCGATGAGCAAGCTCGGTCAACACAGCTGGAAGCGCCTTGATCAGGAAACTATGTCCTTTCCAACGGGTAATACGCCCTGGCATCATAATGACATATTCTTCACCATTAAGGCGCCACAGGTTGGACAGCGCAATCAGGCGTTCCTGACTTACATTTTCCGGATTGAACAGATCAACATTGGTGCCGCGCGGGACGATGTTGAGGCGATCAGGTTCAACCTTGTAATATTTGTTGATGTGATTGGCGATGTGCTTGGAGATTGCAATCACCTGATCACCCATGGTCATGATCGCGTTATAGCGACGCTTGAACGGGTTGGTGTAACCGGAATAGGTGCCGTGGAAGGTCGTAACAAACGGAATTCCGGCCTTGCGCGCAGCGAAATAGGCACTCCAGGCCGGTGCGCGTGAACGGGCGTGAATGATATCCACACCTTCTTCCTTGATCAGCTTGACCAGCGCATCAACATTGCGGCGCATGACAAAGATGTTCTTGGATTTAAGCGGCAGATTGATGTGTTTGGCACCAAATCGGGCGAGCTCACGCTCAAGCCGGCCACCTTGGGATGCGACAAGTGCCTTGCCACCACCATCAACAATCGCGCGCGCAATATCGACCGTGCCACGTTCGACACCGCCGGCATCAAGTTCTGGCAGAACTTGCAAAATTACGGCAGGTCGATAGTCCCCGCCTTGCGCTTGGGGCTCTGATCGATAGACTGTTTCTGTCATAACTTCTGACGCGCTCATGCAACTCCAACCATCAACACCCTAGGACAAACATCCCGGATGACACATGACATGCCGACGCCACAGCTTGAAAAGCCCGAATATCTCAACCGGCCTGACGGTTTAAAAATCGCATACCATCACACGCCGGGCAAGTCATCTGACGTACAGGCACCCAATCGACCGGGCGTTATTTTCCTTGGCGGTTTCATGTCCGACATGACCGGAACCAAGGCAACCCATCTTGAAGCGCACTGCATTCGGCAGGGGGTGGCTTATACCCGCTTTGATTATTCGGGTCACGGACAATCGTCGGGTAAATTTGCCGATGGCACGATCGGCCAATGGGCCGCTGATGCCATTGCAGTTCTTGATGAAATCACCATCGGACCACAGATTTTGGTTGGGTCATCGATGGGTGGCTGGATCATGCTTTTGACCGCCCTTGCCCGCAAGGAACGCATCAAAGGACTGGTCGGCATTGCCGCCGCACCGGATTTTACCGAAGACCTGATGTGGGCGCAATTTAGCGAAGATCAGAAGAAAACCATCATGAACGAAGGCGCGCTGATCGAGCCGACCGAATATGGCGATGATCCCTATACCATCACCCGTGCCCTGATCGAAGATGGCCGCAATCAGTTGCTTCTGCGCAACCCGCTTGAGCTTTCCTGCCCGGTTCGCTTGGTCCAAGGCATGCAGGACCCCGATGTCCCATGGCAAACCGCCATCCGCCTGACCGAGGCTTTGGTGAGCAATGATGTCCGGGTTGATCTGATCAAAGATGGCGATCATCGCCTGTCCGAACCTGATCAGCTTGATGTCATCACCAAACGTATCGACGAGATGCTGGCAAAAACGGCGGCCTGAGCCGCCGTCGTTTTGAGGGTTATACCCAAATCAGTTTGAAAGAGCTTCAGGCCAGAACAACATTCTGGTCCTGAACCTTAACTGCAACGGGTTCAAGCGCCTGCCCCGTGCAAGGGCCAGAAACACATTCCCCGTCTTCAATGCGAAACCGTGCACCATGCGTGGAGCAGATGATTTCATGACCAAAGTCGCTGATGAATTCATCTGGCTCCATATCAAGTGGCACCCCGATATGCGGGCAGCTGTTCACATAGCCAAAAACATCATCGCCGTTTCGCACGACAAAGATGCCCGTCCCGCCAAGGTTCAAGCCCTTGGCCCCGGTAGCATCAAGATCAGACAGGGCACACAGAACTGTCCCAGCTTCTGGCAGATCACTCATGGGGTAACACCGCCCATCTCGCAGATCGCCGACCAGGATGCATCATCGATTGGCATCACAGACAGTCGCGATTGCTTCAGCAGAGAAAGTTCGGCAAAGCGCGGGTCTGCCTTGATATCGGCAAGGGTCACGGGTGATTTCAACGGTTTGACGGTCTTGAAATCAACCTGCACAAACTTGCCGGTCGCATCACTTGGATCGGGATAGAATTCGCGCACCACTTCAACAATCCCGACAATGCGTTTTTCGTTTACCGAGTGATAAAAGAACGCCTTGTCACCGATCTTCATGGTGCGCAAGTTCTTGGCGGCCTGATGGTTACGAACACCATCCCAGCCTTCGACATCTTTCTTGACCTGGTCGTCCCACGACCAGCTTCCCGGTTCGGTTTTGACCAGCCAATATGCCATGGATCAGAAGACCTTCTTGAACGGGCGGATCACAACAGATTCAAAAAGACCTGCCTTGGCATAGGGGTCATTGGCGGCAAATTCGCGGGCATCTTCGATCTTATCAAATTCGATAATGAAGACAGAACCGTTCATGCCTTCCATGTCGGGATCAAGGGTCGGACCCGCCGCCACAATACGATCAGCAAAACCGCCTTTGATATAAGCAAGATGGTCATCACGGTTGGCTTTGCGGACATCAAGATGCCCCGGTTTATCAACACAACGGATATAGAAATGCATGGAACGTTTCCTGCTACTTTATGAGATCAATGGCCATAAAGTGACAGATGGCAAAGCCATTCTCAAGCCGAACCGACGCCGGATTAATCTGCGATGCGGAAAATCAGTCGGCGTTTTCAAGCTCATCGCGGAACGGCCGCTGCAAAAGCGCACTGATTGTGCTGCGAAGGTCAGCCCCATGATTGGCAACCTGATCAACAGCGGCACAAATCGGCATCTCAACACCATATTTCGCGGCAACCGCCGTAATTGATGCTGCGGTGTGCACACCTTCGGTGACAGATCGACGCTCTGCAAGGATATCCTGCGCTTTACGTCCTTCGCCAAGGGCAAAACCGAATGTGTAGTTACGTGACAATGTCCCCGTGCAGGTCAGGGTCAAATCACCAAGCCCGGCCAAGCCCAACATGGTTTCAACCCGCCCACCCATGGCAACAGCCAAACGCGACATTTCAGCAATCCCACGGGTAATCAGGGCCGCACGCGCATTATCGCCCAACTTCAATCCAGCAACAACGCCACTTGCAATCGCCAGCACGTTTTTGATCGCACCGGCAACCTCGACACCCGCAACATCGGTGCTGAAATACGGACGAAATTCCGGGGTTCCGATCAGATCAACCAACCGTTTGCCAACAACGCGATCCTCACAGGCAAGCGTAATGGCGGCTGGCAAACCAGCGGCAACTTCCTGCGCAAAGGTTGGACCTGAAAGAACCGCAACGGGCACATCACCAAGGGTTTCCTTTACCACCTGCGCCATCAGGGCACCGGTTTGCTTTTCAATACCCTTGCAGCAAATCACGGCTGAAAGACCATCTGTCCAATGGGCTGCCAGTTTGGTCAGGGTTTCGCGCAAATGCTGTGCCGGTGTGACCAGCAAAACCGCATCAGAATCGCGCAGGCCATCATAATTTGTGGTCGCGCGGAGTGCGCCGGGCAATGCGACACCGGGAAGATACAAATCGTTTTCACCGGTCTTGTTGATACGGTCTGCCAGGTCGCCATTGCGCAAGATCAGCTCGACATCTTCGCCCGCACGCACCGCCTGCATCGCAAGGGCCGTTCCCCAGGCACCGCCACCAACAACTGTAATGCGCTTTTTCATGATCTTTGTTCCGGCAAAAGGTGAAGTCGATGAGCAGTCAGCAGACGAAGTTTAAGCCTTTACCCCGGCACCCGGACGTTTGGGTGCTTCGGGATCAAGTGGCCAGCGCGGACGCGGCTTGAAATCAAGATCATCGCGTTCGCCCAGACGGAAACGCTCCAACCCGGCCCAGGCAATCATCGCGGCATTGTCTGTGCAAAGATCAAGCGGCGGCGCAACAAGCTGCATACCCGCCTGATCCGTTAATTCCGTCAATCGACCACGCAGATATTTGTTCGCGGCAACCCCGCCCGCCAGAACCAGCGTCTTGCCGGTCGGATAGTCGCGCATGAATTCAAAAACGGCATTGCGCGCACGATCAATCAGGGTGTCGCCAACTGCGCGCTGGAAGGATGCCGCAAGGTCGGCTTTGACTTCTTCGGTCTGTTGTTCGACCGGGAACCCATCCAGATAGGTACGAACGGCTGTCTTCAATCCCGAGAACGAGAAATCACAACCCGGACGACCGCGAAGCGGGCGCGGCAACCCAAACCGGTTCGGATCACCTTTGGCCGCGATCTTTTCCAATGCCGGACCACCGGGATATCCAAGCCCCATCATCTTGGCGGTTTTATCAAACGCCTCGCCGACCGCATCATCGATTGTCGTGCCGATACGTTTGTATTGACCCACACCTTCGACAATCAGGACCTGACAATGCCCGCCCGATACCAGCAACAGCAAATAGGGAAAGGCAACATCATCGGTCAAACGCACGGTCAATGCGTGACCTTCAAGGTGGTTAACTGCCAAAAACGGCTTTTGCGCAGCAAAGGCAATCGCCTTGGCCGTCATTGTGCCCACCATCACCCCGCCAATCAGGCCCGGGCCACCGGTACATGCCACCGCATCAAGATCATCAAACCCGACACCGGCATCATCCATGGCCTCGGCCACCAGACGATCGAGATGTTCAAGATGCGCGCGTGCTGCAATTTCGGGCACAACCCCGCCATAGGGCCGATGATCATCAAGCTGGGACAAAACGCGGTTTGCCAGAATTTCGCGCTTGTCATTAACAACAGCAGCGGCCGTTTCATCACAGCTTGTTTCGATACCAAGTACGATCATGGTTTTGATCCGGTCAGGGTCTGCCGATACGCGCGGCAATCGGAATGCAATATGGCTTGGCGATGATGTAGCGGAAACTTGGTCGGCTTTCCACCCCCAGCGGGCGCATTTGCCATATGCAGTTATCGCGCTTCACGCCATGCATGCGCGACCTTGGGTCAACATGATCATGCGCTTGGCCAGACATAGGTCAATGCAATAGATGCCATATCGCCTAATTTAGAGGTCATAAAACGCGTGAATTTTGACCCGATCCACCACTGGCAGACCTTGTTTTCAAACGGTTTTAAGACTAAGACTTCACCCATGACAGATACAGCAAAGCTTCGCATTGGCACCCGTGGTTCACCCTTGGCTTTGGCTCAGGCCCACGAGGTTCGTGACAAACTGGCAAACGCCCATCCGGAACTTTCCGAAGAGGGCGCGATTGCAATTACCGTGATCACAACAACGGGCGACAAGATCCTTGATCGTGCCTTGTCCGAAATCGGTGGCAAGGGCCTGTTTACCAAGGAAATCGATGACGCCCTGATGGGTGGAGAGATCGATATCGCGGTTCACAGCATGAAAGATGTACCGACAGTCCTGCCAGACGGCATGATTCTGCCGACCATCCTGCCGCGCGAAGATGTTCGCGATGCGTTTATTTCGCTGAAATATAAAAGCTTTGCTGAAATGCCGGCTGGTTCGGTCATTGGATCGGCAAGCCTGCGGCGTCAGGCAATGATCCTGAACAAATACCCTGATCTCAAGGTCATTACCTTCCGCGGCAATGTTCAGACCCGTCTGCGCAAACTGTCCGAAGAACAGGTTGATGCAACGCTTTTGGCCATGGCCGGACTGAACCGCTTGGGTCAGCCAGAAATCGCCACCGCACCGATTTCCGAAGACGATATGCTTCCCGCGGTCGCCCAGGGTGCAATCGGCATTACCAGCCGCGAAGATGACAGTCAGACCAACAAATGGCTTGAAGCGCTGCATTGTGAAACATCCGCCATCCGTGTTGCCGCCGAACGTGCAGCACTTAAGGCGCTTGATGGATCATGCCGCACACCGATCGCAGCCCTCGCGGAGTTCCAGGAAGATGGCAGCCTTCGTTTGCGCGTCACAATCGTGCGTCCGGATGGCAGTGAACGCCTCGATACCGAACGTATGATCGCAAAGCCTGATCTTGCCTCGGCAATTGCGGCGGGCACCGATGCGGGTGAGGAACTCAAAAAGCGCGGCGGACCGGACTTCATTTCCGCCTGATCCATTCAACTGACGGGAAAGCAGATGGGACCATTGGTTTTAAATACCCGGCCCGATACCGATTCTGCCGACCTTTTGAACGCGTTGGAGCAGCGCGGATTTCGCCATCTGTCCGCGCCAATGCTGAACATTACCTTCCCTGATCCGGAAGAACCGTTTGATATCGCCCCCTATCAGGCGCTGATATTTACGTCTGCCAATGGCGTACGGGCTTTTGCTCGCCTGACTGATGATCGAGAACTTCCCGCCCTTTGTGTGGGTGATGCCACCGCACGCATATGTGCCGATATGGGCTTCGGTACGATCCATTCAGCCAATGGCGACATCCATGATCTGGCGGAATTGATACGCGAAAAGATTGATCCGGCCCAAGGCCCGCTGTTTCACCCCGCAGCGCGGAAAACGGCCGGTGATCTTGGACAGATGCTGCGTGATCACGGTTATCAGGTTGATCGCCAGACAGTCTATGAAGCACTCGCCAGCACTGCGTTCCCCAAGGATGTTCTTGATGCGCTAACAGGGCATCATGTTGATACAGTTTTATTTTTCTCTCCCCGCACTGCGGAAACCTTTGTTAAGCTGGTTCACAGTCACAAGCTGGAGAGGGATTTGGTCGGAGTAAGTGCAATTTGCCTTAGTCCGGCGGTGCAATCGCGCTTGGCCGACCTTACATGGCATAGAACGCACGTTGCATCACAACCGACACAAGAATACCTTCTTTATGTACTTGATAAGTCCCTGTCGTGATGGCTTTCAGCGCCTGACGCCGTTTTGGGAATAACCGCAAACTGCAATGGTCCGATCGTGAAAACACCAGAAACGCCAAAAACCAATGCTTCCGACAAATCGGCCGATACCAAGAAATCGACCGAAACCATTTCCGTTGATAGCAAGGGAAATGCAAGTCCGGACGCCAAAAAGGCTGATACCGGCACCACGGCAAAATCCAGCGTTCCAAACGCAGGCAGCAACAAACCAAACGACAGCTCATCCTCAAAACCCGCTGGTGACAGCCCCGAAAAGATCACGCCTAGTGCAAGCTCTGCGAAACCAGGTGCGGCAAAACCAGCAGCTCAGGCGAAAAGCAAAGGATCAGGCGGCAAGGCACTGTTCCTGTTTGTGATTATCATCGTTGGTGCATTGGCCGCAGGCTGGCTGACACGGGCGATGTGGTGGCGTGATGCCGAACCGATCCTGACTCAATATGTGCCGAATGACATTCTGGCTGAAATTGCGCCGGACGGTTTTGATGCCGATGACGCATCCGAAACCTCGATCACGGCAACCAACAGCCCAACCACGAATGATCAGGGTGCACAAACCAACAGCATGCCAGCACCAAGCGAAGATGCTGCCATGGCGGAAAAGGATGATGCAGAAGTCGCAACCGACACCGCAGCGCCATCCGCACCAACAACTGGCATGGCTGAGGCCGCGCAAATTCCGGATGGCTCGGTTGTCATTGACCCGGACCTGACCGAACGTCTGTCACGCCTTGAAGGTACCATTGACGCCCTTCGCGAGCGCCTGAACAACGAACGTGGCGATACGCTGAATAACACCGTCGCACGCCGTATGGCCGAGATTGAAACCCGGACCGCACCGATTGAAGAACTGGCACGGGTTGAAAGCGAACTTGCCGGTGTCGCCAATGAAATGCGCGAGCTTTCCGCACGCCTGTCGACCATGGAAGAAGAAGTCCGCGCAACCAGCGGCCTTCGTGTCGAAAGCCGTGGTCAGGCGATTGCCATGGGCGTCACGATCCTGCGCGATGCCCTGCAGCGCGGTGGGCCCTTCATCATTGCCCTTAACCAGCTTGAACGCAGTGCTGGCGACGATCCGCTGATTGCACAGCAGATCGAAACTCTGAAACCGCTTGCTGATGAAGGCGCACCGACACTTGAAAAACTGCGTCAGTCCTTCCCGGTCATGGCACAGGAAGCAGTTGCTGCCGCAACCGACGATCATTCGGGTAGTGTTTTGGATGCCACATGGGCCAATATCAAAAAGCTGGTTCCAATCCGCCGTGTTGATGCTGCGGGTGAAGAGTTGCTTGAAGGCCGACTGGTTCTGGCAGAAAACGCACTGGCGCAAGATGATCTTGATGCCGCAATCGCAGCGCTTAAGGGTGTTGAAGGCGACCACGCCGCAGCAGCCGTAAGCGACTGGCTTACCGCCGCAGAACATCGTCAGGTTCTGAACAGTTCCATCGCGACACTTAACGCACACGCCATCGGCCTTCTGACCGGGGCGGAGGGTAGCCAATGATCCGCCTTCTGACCTTTATCCTGATAACGGCCGTTCTGGTTTTCTGCACCGTCTGGTTTGCAGATAATCCGGGCAGCATGACCATTGTCTGGCTGGGCTATCGGTTTGATGGTTCGATCGGGATGGTAACCCTTGGCCTGCTGGCTCTGACCGCCATTCTGGTTTTGGCATGGCGTGGCTGGACCATCATTGCCAATTCACCGGGTTGGCTCGGCCGTCTTCTGGGCAGCCGCCGCCGCAAAAAAGGCCAACAGGCTCTAACCATGGGTTTGCTGGAACTGGCATCTGGTGATGTGCGCCAGGCACTCAAACACACCCGTGCGGTTGATCGTTATCTTGAAGACGATACGCTGACACGGCTTCTGACCGCGCAGGCGGCCGAGCTTGACGGCAACAATGATGCCGCCAAACGCCAATTCGAAGCGATGCTGGAAAAACCTGACTCGGCCTTTTTCGGTCTGCGTGGTTTGTTGCAGCTTTCACTTAAGGCTGATGACCGTGAAGCGGCCCTTGATTACGCCGAACGCGCACATCGTCTGCGTCCGCGTAATCCGGCCGTCATCGTCACGCTGTTTGACTTGCTTCTGACATCCAAACGATGGGACCGTGCGCTCAGCCTTCTGGTCGATGCGCAAAAGGCATCCGTCTTTGGCGAACAGGAACTGACCCGTCGCCGTGCCCTTCTGATCACGGCAAAGGCCGAAGATGCCATTGCCGCAGGCGAAAATGCCGAAGCAATCAAACTTCTGCGTAAGGCTCTCAATGCCGCTTCCGACTTTACCGGTGCAGCCGTGCTCCTTGCGGGCCTTTATCGCGACATCAAACAGGAAAACAAGGCACGCGAAGTTGTCACACAAAGCTGGCGGGTCGCCCCGTCTGCGGCCCTTGGTGCCATTTTCCGCGAAACCCTGACCGGTGATCCACTGGCCAAGGTCAAAGCGGTTGAGAAGCTGGTTACCACCAACCCGGATCATGTTGAAAGCCAGATCATTCTGGCCGAAGCCGCCCTTGAGGCTGATCTTTGGGGTGTTGCACGCAGCAACCTTGAAAAGGCAATGGCAACCAAGGCGCAAGCCCGCCATTACCGGCTTCTTGCCGATCTTGAACTGCGTGAAAATCAGGATGGTGCAAAGGCACGTGATCTTCTGATCAAGGCAAGTCACGCCAACCCTGATCCGGATTGGCGTTGTGGTGGATGTGGTGCAGAAACCGATCGTTGGGTGGTTTCCTGCCCGTCCTGCCATTCCTTTGGCAGTGTCGAGTGGCGTGCACCGCTGCGCGTCCATCAGGATCCGGCCGCCAAAGCCAAACCGAATACCGAGGCACCAGCTGCAATCGAACAAGACGGTACGGTTATCGAACACAGCAATGATGACGATGACAACCCCTCGACCAAGGACAGCACCGCCAAGGGAAGCCAACCGGCTGTGTGATTTCTTGTGGCATTAAGAATGCAAAAAACCCCGGGGAATTTCCCCGGGGTTTTTGTTTTCGATATCAGCAGGTTTTAGTGGCGGAAGTGACGCATACCGGTAAAGACCATCGCGATGTCGTGCTCGTCAGCAGCAGCGATGACTTCCTCGTCACGCATCGAACCACCCGGCTGGATAACAGCAGTAGCACCGGCCTTAACCGCTGCCAGAAGACCATCCGCAAACGGGAAGAACGCATCAGACGATACAACCGAACCCTTGGTGCGCAGTTCGTCCTCGCCAGCGTTTTTGCCAGCTTCTTCTGCTTTCCAGGCTGCAATGCGCGAGCTGTCAACGCGGCTCATCTGGCCTGCACCAACGCCAACGGTCTTGCCGTCTTTGACATAGACAATGGCGTTTGATTTGACATGCTTGCCAACGCGGAAGGCAAACAGAAGATCATCAAGTTCGGCATCAGACGGCTTGCGCTTGGTGACGACTTTGAGTTCTTCGCGCTTCACACGGCCTGCATCGCGGTTCTGCAGCAGGTAACCACCCGCCAGCGAACGAAGGGTCATGTCTTCGCCTTCCGGATCGGCCATGCCGCCGGTGACCAGAAGACGCAGGTTTTTCTTCGCAGCCAGAACTTCCATGGCCGCGTCATCTGCATCCGGGCAAATCACGACTTCGGCAAACAGCTTGGCGATTTCTTCGGCGGTTTGCTTATCAAGGGTACGGTTAACCGCAATGATGCCACCAAATGCCGAAACCGGGTCACAAGAAAGCGCCTTGTTATAGGCTTCAATCAGGGTTGCGCCTTCGGCAACGCCGCACGGGTTGGCATGCTTGATGATCGCAACAGCGGGCTTTTCGTCAAACTCGGACACCAGTTCAAACGCGGCATCGGTGTCGTTCAGGTTATTGAACGACAGTTCCTTACCCTGAAGCTGGGTCGCGGTTGCAACACCCGGACGGTTTTTGCCGTTGGTATAGAACGCTGCCTGCTGATGCGGGTTTTCACCGTAACGAAGGGTCTGTTTCAGTTCAGCCGAAACATTCAGACGCTGCGGGAAAGTTTCACCAAGCTCACCGGCAAACCAGCTGGAAATTGCCGAGTCATAAGCACCAGTACGGGCAAATGCCTTGGCAGCCAGAACGCGGCGGGTTTCAGCAGTGGTTGCACCACCATTATCATTCATCTCGGCAACGACACGGTCGTAATCGGACGGATCAACAACAACCGTGACCGATTCATGGTTCTTTGCCGCAGAGCGGATCATGCTCGGACCACCGATATCGATGTTTTCGATGCAGGTGTCGAAATCCGCACCTTTGGCAACGGTTTCTTCGAACGGATAAAGGTTCACACAAACCAGATCGATCGGGGAAATGTCGTTATCTTCCATCGCCTGCATATGGCTGGAAAGAGAACGGCGGCCCAGAAGGCCGCCGTGAATTTTCGGATGAAAGTCTGACACGACCGTCCATGATTTCAGGAAAACCGGTATGATCGGCAACTTCCTTAACTGGCACACCAGCAGCTTCGATCGCCTTGGCGGAGCCGCCAGTCGACAGAATTTCGACGCCCTGGGCGTGAAGGGATTTGGCAAATTCGACCAGACCGGTCTTGTCGGAAACGGAAATAAGCGCGCGCGCAATACGAGCAGTCATTGGGTTCGCTTTCATGCATCAATGTGATGAAGGTACCGGACCCATTGATGATATATCGGCCCACAAAATCAGAAATGCGCATGGCTGCTCGTACATGCGAAAGTGACAATGTTGCGGGCAAGACCGGCCTTTTAACGGGGTCAAAATACAATCATTCCAACCCGGCCGACACATGATCAATGAGTTCCGAACCATGTTTCGCGCGGAGCTTTAGCATGTGCGACGCAAAAAGTGGACCCCGAATTCTTGCATGGCGGCCTTTTGCAATCGCGCCAGCTTATCCAATCTGCCGTAGCGAAAACGGGGTGGCCCTGTGACCTCCCCATGCAAGATTTTATAAGCCTAGGATCAGGCGACTTTTTTCTTGATCCCAAGCTGCGTCAATGCGTCCGTAAGCGAGCTTTGTTCAAGCTCTGCATAAAGGGCAAGTTCATCTGAAACCTTCGCGCCAAGGCATTCTTCAAACACGTCCTGATTGGACTGTTCGGCGTAGTTTTTCTGCTCGTCACTGCCAAGATTCGATTGGAAAATCCCCGCAGCACTGACCGGCAGGAAGTCTTCGTAGATAATCGGATCAGCACGCAGGAAACCGCGATCAACCAGCTCATTGACAGAGTTTGCGATGTTTTCCTTGTTCATGCCGTTTTGGCCCGCTTCGGTCACGCTATAGCGGAAGAAAGCCAGTTTCTCGACGCGAAGGGTTTCATAATCATCGGGGAACGCCGCAAAGCGATCGGCAAGTTCGGTTTCATAATCGCACGCGTTTGAGCCGCCTTCATTGATCTGCACTGCATGACGGGTTGCCGCCAAAAGCGTGTCATAAAGCTTGCGCCCTTCAGCCGTCAGGGCAATGCCGCGCTGCTCAATCTCGCCAAAGCGTGCGGTGTGCGTTCCGACCGTTCCCTTCGGGCTACCGCCAACGAAATGGACCTGTTCTTCAAGCGCCTTGAAACTGGTTTGGCGCAAAAGGATCGGGCAGTTACGCGCTGGCGGACCTTCGACGATGGCCTTGGGCGAAATGCCGCGCTTGGGCATATCGCGTTGAACCGCATCGATATCCAAAGTACGCGGTGTCAGATGATTGATATGCGGCCCTTTGAAGCACACCACATCGGCAATCAGGCGATGGGCGTCATGCAGTTTCTGATAAGTCTCAAGGCTTACCGTCGCGTCACTGTGCCAGCGGAAGGTTTCCAGTGCCTCGGCGACAAACTGTTCGGCCTGCACACGATACAGACCACCGTTCTTTTCTGCCAGATAAATCAGTTTTAGCGCGTCCGGCGTAAAGATTTCGCGCTCCGCCAAAATCTGTTCGGCTTCGGTGCGAAGCGCTGCGTCTTCGATCAACTCGAGCCGCAGAAGCGATGTGAAGACCCGAAACGGATTGCGTTTAAGTGCTTCGTCATCAATCGGACGGAAAGCCGTGGAATGTACCGGCACACCGGCAACCGACAGATCGTAATAGCCAACCGGATGCATGCCCATCACGGCAAACAGGCGGCGCATATTATAAAGCTCTTCGGATTTGCCCAGACGGATCGCGCCGTGACGTTCAAGATCAATGCGATCAAGCTCGTCATTATGTTCAAGGCGGTCGCGCAGCTTGGCGTCAGTTTCAAGCTTGCCCTGATTGATCTCGGCAACCAGTTCCATCAGGGTGCCGTATTGCGGAACTTCGGCGCGATACATGTCTGACATCGCAGTGGAAAACATCGAACGGATTTCATCCGCCGGAACAAAAGCGTCTGTCGACATGCGGCCTCCAATAGACGGGATCGTAATGGTCAGTCGAACAACCCGATGCTTGGGTCATTCCTATTTGTCATTCTGATCGCAAGATATTGCCGGGTTTTGGCAATGACAAACGACAAATCCGCACGAGTTCATTCTTTGGGGGAATGAACAAGCTGCTAGAAGCTGCATAGAGGATGGAATTTTCAGAGATCAGGTTGGCGCTTAAGCTGACCCACCCGCTGCCTTATCAAGTGCCGCGTCTCTTTCGACGGCAAAGATCGACTTCACGCCGATCTCGGGCGGCTGGAATTCCGGGACCAACTGGCCGATCAGTTCCAGGGTTTTGTGGGTATTGCGGCTGGTTGCACTTTCTTCCAGTGCATCAAACACCTGCTTGATCAGGTCGTAGTCGACCACGCGCGGGCTTGCCAACATCACACCATCGGTGTTGGTTGGAACAGGCGGTTCGCTATCATGGAACAACTCCTCATAAAGCTTTTCGCCCGGGCGAAGGCCCGTCACCTTGATCTCGACATCCTTGCCCGGCTGAAGCCCCGAAAGCAGGATCATCTGACGCGCCAGATCAACGATTTTAACCGGCCGCCCCATATCAAGAACAAAGATCTTGCCGCCATCGGTCACCCCGTGACGCCCAAGTTCGGCCGACTGCAAGACAAGCTCAACCGCCTCGGCGATCGTCATAAAGTATCGCGTGATGCCTTCGTGGGTCACAGTCAACGGGCCACCCGCTTCAAGCTGGCGCTTGAACAATGGCACCACCGATCCGGTTGACCCCAGGACATTGCCAAAACGAACCGTGACAAAACGGGTCGGACCGCGCAAATCGGCTGGCAAGGTTTCAAGTGCCTGGCAGTAACACTCCGCCAATCGCTTGGATGCCCCCATCACATTGGCCGGGTTCACCGCTTTGTCGGTCGAAATCAGAACCATGGTCCCAACACCCGACGCGCGGCAGGCTTCGGCCACATTGCGCGTTCCAAGCGTGTTGGTCAGGATACCTTCATTGGGGTTATGCTCGACCAAGGGCACATGCTTGTAGGCTGCTGCGTGGAAAACAATTTCCGGCTCAAACCGATCAAACACCTGACCAATCCGGGTCCGGTCACGAACATCCCCCAGCACACTTTCCCGCAGCAAATCCGGGAACTTTTCTGCCATCTCCATATCGATGGCATAAAGGTTATATTCCCCGGCATCGACCAGCGTTAGGCTGGCGGGGCCATAAGACGCAATCTGACGAACAAGTTCTGAGCCTATCGATCCGCCTGCACCCGTCACCAGCACACGCTTGCCACCAATCATCTCGCGAACCTTGTCGCGGTCCAGACGCGCCTGCGGGCGCCCTAACAAATCCTCAATCGCCACTGGACGAATCTGCAGCGGATCAGCAAGTCCTTCGCGCAAATCACCAAGCTTCGGCAACCGGGCGAGTGTCATGCCATACCGATCAGCAATCTCGACCCATTTGACATTGTCTTCGTGACGCAACGCATCTCCGGAAAGCACCAAACGCCTTGGCAAGCCAAGCTTGCCTTTTTCGAGTTTCTGAATGACGTCTTCAAGCTTATCGACAGTCGCCAGAACATCCACACCATGCATGTTCCGCCCAACGCGGCCAGCTGTCAGCGACACGATGCCGATCACTTTGAATGGCGTATTTGCCGAACGTTCGGTTTCACGGATGAAAGCCTCGGCTTCGTCACCCGCGCCAATCACAAGAACATTCAGGCGCGTCGTGCCCTGCCGGGCGAATGCACGTGCCGTCGATTTGTCTTTGGCAATTCGATAGCCTAGTCGCGACCCACCCAATAATGCCATCAACAAGAACCACTGAATGATCGGTGCCGAACGCGGCATCCAGTCAAGACGGGTGGTTAGGAAAAGAACAAGGAAAAGAACCGCAACAGCAACCGAAACGGCCTTTGCAATGCGCATCAGATCATTGAGCGACGCATACCGCCAAATGCCTCGATAAAGCCCGAAATACCAGAACGAAACTGCCGCAACTATCGTGAACACACCGGCAGAAAACAGAATGTTTTCAAGCGCATAAAACTGAACGCCGTCACCAACGCGCAAATAGAGCGCTAGCGGAAAAGACAATGCCGCCATGATGATGTCATGGATGGATGCGATCTGGCTTCGCGAAAGTAAGCGCGGCATGCGGTCCCTTAGCAGCAGTTTTCTGTTTTTATAAGGATATACCCGCTTACGAGAAGACGGATAAGGGTTTCTTTTCGCGCCCGCCCCCAAACAAGTCAAGCGCAGGCGAATATCGCCATCACCTTAAGCGTTCGGATCGCCTTTGACCGGCATGCGAACCATCATACCAATCAGCCCAAGCACGACAAAGAGGGCGGCAATCACGCGCATCCAGTCCGGCGTATCATTTTGCGCAAAACAAACCCCGATCAGGATCAGGTTGCTGATCAGGATCATGGATGAGACGCGGGCATGGGAAAAGCCGCGCTGGGTTGCGAGCTGATAGAAATGTTCGCGGTGCGCCTGCCAGATTTTTTCGCGGCGCATGGCACGCTTGATCAGCGTAAAGGTCGCATCAAACAGATAATAGGACGGCAGGATAAGCGCCACGACCCACGCACCGTTCGATGCCACATCAAGCAACACCCAGCCCAGAATAAAGCCTAGCGGAACCGATCCAACGTCACCCAAGAACAACTTGGCCGGATGCCAGTTCCAGATCAGGAAGCCGATCATGATCGCCAGAATGCCAAGCCCGATATAGCCAAGGCCAATGAATTGCGGCAAGGGCACCAAAAGCGCCAGGATAAAAACGCCAAGCCCGATCGAACCCGCCTCCACCCCGGAAATGCCATCAATCCCGTCCATGAAATTAAACAGATTGATGAACCAGACCCAGGCAAAGACCACCAGAACATGATCAAGCCAGACCGGAACCAATCCACCCAGAACCGGTTGATCAAGGGCAAAGACCCCAATGATCACGGCAACGAACTGCAGGGCAAAACGCACAGCAGCAGAAAGATCATGCTTGTCATCAAACCAGCTGAGCAAGCCAAGCCCAGCAGCGGCGGCCAACATCAACCAATGACTGATCGCGGTTACGCCGGTAAAGACAAACACCACCGCAACAAGAATGATCAAAAGCGGGGTTACCGCAAGCCCGCCACCACGCGGTGTTGGCACCGCATGGCTTGAGCGGTGATTGGGCATATCAAGGATCGCCTTGCTACGCAGGTAGTTCAAAACCACCCAGGTCAGCAACATCGATGCAACCAGAAAGATGCTTGAAAAGGTCGCAAGTCCGGCGAAAGTCATCGTTTGGGCGTCCCTGTCGCTGTCCCATAAATTGATCCGTCTGGATTAGCCGGACCCTGCCCCCATCGCAAGGTTTTTCAGGTCATCACCATCCCACCTTCATCCGCGCTGTGGCCGATCACACAGGGCTGCCATGCTGCGCGGATGGACGCTTGGTGCTTTACACTTGGCTATCGCGGCCTTAACTACACCACATAACACGAAACCGGAGATATCCCTTTGACAGAACGCCGTTCCCGTCCCGCGCATCGCAATGCTCCCCGCAAACAGGCGGTCGAGACACCCGATCCGCGCATGCTTGCGCTTAAAACCCTGCAGGAACTGCGCGGTGGCGAAGTGACACTGGACGAACTTCTGTCAAAACATGGCTACGGCCTGCCGTCGCTTGATCGCAATTTCCTGCGTCAGCTTCTGGGCACCACGCTTCGCCATCTGGGCGAGATTGATGCTGTCTTGGCCCCGCGCTATCAACCGCCACAGGATCGCGTTGCCGCACGCCTGACCAACATCTTGCGTCTTGGCGTGGCACAGCTGTTCTTTATGGATACCTCTGACTATGGCGCTGTCGATAGTACGGTCAATCTCGCGCGTGATGCGGGTCTGCACAAATACACCAAACTGATCAATGCCGTTCTGCGCGGTTTGCAGCGTGATGGTTTTGAATGGCCAGAAGGCGTTGAAGACTGGCAGCTCAACATCCCGGCTTGGCTTCGCGGGTCGTGGAAAAAGGCCTATGGCGCTGAAATCGGTCAGGCAATTGCCGAAGCAAGCCTTGGCCACGCCATGCTGGATCTGTCGATCAAGGATAAAGGCCAGTCTGAAAGCTGGGCCGAACAGGTGGACGGCCTTGTCCTGCCAACCGGATCAGTCCGCCTTGAAAGCGGTCGCCGTATTCGCGACCTTCCCGGCTACAAAGATGGTGAATGGTGGGTTCAGGATGCGGCTGCCGCCATCCCGGCCACCCTATTCACTGCCTATCAGGGCAAAACGATCTATGATCTGTGCGCAGCCCCCGGTGGCAAAACCATGCAGTTGGCCGCACGTGGTGCAAGCGCCATTGCTGTTGATAAATCCGAAGGTCGCCTGAAACGCGTATTTGAAAACCTTGAGCGCGTGTCACTGGGTGCAGCCGTCGTCACCGGTGATGCCACTGATCTGGCACCCGACACCCCGCGTGCCGATGCAGTTCTTCTCGATGCGCCGTGTTCTGCAACCGGTACCATTCGCCGTCACCCCGACATTCTGCTGCGTCAGAATGACAAGCTGATGAAATCCTTGCTGCCGATCCAGACCAAGCTTCTGAACCAAGCAGACAAGCTTTTGAATGTCGGTGGCGAGCTGATTTATTGCACCTGTTCGCTGCAGCCCGAAGAAGGCGAACATCAGATCAAATCCTTCCTGGCCGATCATCCGAATTATCTGCGCAAAGCCATTACCGCTGATGAGCTTGGCGGCTGGAGTGAGGCCATCAACGACGCCGGTGAATTGCGCGTTCTGCCGACCCATATGGCCGATTTCGGCGGCATGGACGGCTTTTTCTGCGCCCGTCTTGTCAAAAAGGCCTGATTTCAGGTCGAAAAGACACGACAAACCGCACACAAGGCAGCCATGAGTCCCATTCGGGTGACATGGGGGGTAATTTGGGTTAAGAGAAGCCCGAATTTCCTAATCCCGTATCGCTTCAGGACCCGTGACGCATGACCACGTCGAACATTAAAATCGCACCTTCGATCCTTTCGGCCGATTTCGCTCAGTTGGGCGTTGACGTCCGCGCTGTTGACGCAGCTGGCGCCGACTATATCCACATTGATGTGATGGACGGCCATTATGTGCCCAACATCACCATTGGCCCGGACGTGGTAAAGGCGTTGCGCCCGCACAGCGACAAGGTGTTTGACGTGCATCTGATGATTGCGCCGGTCGATCCCTATATCGAAGCATTCGCCAATGCCGGTTCTGATATCATCACCATACATGCCGAAGCCGGCCCGCACCTGCACCGTTCGCTGCAGCTGATCAAGTCGCTTGGCAAAAAGGCTGGCGTATCGCTGAACCCGTCGACCCCGGAAAGTGTAATTGAATATGTCATGGACATGGTTGACCTTGTTCTGGTCATGACCGTGAACCCGGGCTTTGGCGGTCAGAAATTCATTCCAAGCCAGCTTGAGAAGATCAAACGCATCCGCAAGATGATCGATGCGACCGGCCGTGACATCGACCTTGAAGTCGATGGTGGCGTAAACCCGGAAATCGCACCCAAGGTGATTGAAGCTGGCGCCAATGTTCTGGTTGCTGGATCTGCCACCTTCAAAGGCGGCCCGTCTGAATATGCCAACAACATCAAGGCAATCCGCGGCGCATAATCTGCGACAGCGTTGATCGCCCAAACAAAAAGGCCGGTGCAAATTGCGCCGGCCTTTTTTATCACTAAAACACCTAACGGCGAACCAGCACACCACTCTTGCTAGAACACTACTTTTATCGCACTATCTATGATCAAAAAGGAATACATACAAAGTTCAACCGTTCGCAGCCGGATCAAAGGTAAAGAATTCTCATGTCTAATGAATTCACTGCACAAGCAATCGACATCGGAAATAACGAAGTACATTGTTACGTAACTGTAATTGATGCCGGAACTTTGCGAAAATGCTGCACGGTTTCTCGTGCATGTGATGATAAAGAGACTGGATACCAACGTCACATTGACAAAAATCGATCAAAACAAATTACTAGATACTTGGACGAAGGAAAAATCATTCCTGGCGCAATAATTTTATCCTACAGGGATGATCGTAAGATTTTTGATGAAGAAAATAGATCAATAACCTTTGACACAAGACAGCAAGAGTTTTTTGTCATCGATGGGCAGCATAGACTTTTTGGGGCAAGCGAAACTGAAACCCCCGAAAAAAGAATGCTCCCTGTATGTATTTTTACAGGTCTTGAGCTCAAACAAGAAGTTCAGTACTTCCTCGATATTAATTCAACTCAGAAAGGCGTCCCCGCAACTTTGCGAATTGAACTTACAAAATTCTTAGTGGACTTAGACGATATAGACCAGACACGTCTAAAGCTATTCAAGGACCTTAACTCAGAACCTGACTCCCCACTAAAAGGAAGATTGATTGACACCCATAGCGCGCCAGGAAAAATATCGCATGTCCCATTCAAGAATGCACTCGATGGGGTACTAGCAAGTGAACTAATGGAAACGTTGGACTATGATCAGAAAAAAAAGGTAATTAAGAATTTCATTAATGCTACATCTGATGTCTTATTTGAAATAAATGGCGACAATAAAAAATTATTCACCTCCGCGTTCTTCCAAGCCATTTGGAAATCTTTTGATGAAATCGCCCAAAAAACATCTTTATACAAAAAGAACTACAAACAAGAGTCTTTCTCGGAAATACTACAAGCTCTGAAATATGCAGAACTGGATCGGTACGAAGGATCTAACGAGAAAACGATTAATGACCTATCAAAAGCAATAAACATTCGAGTAAAAGAACTTAGTATTGGACTCGACAAGGATGACTTATTCTAGATGTCGGTTTCTCTTTTTGACATATCTATAAGGAGATCAGGTTTTATCGATGAATTTGAATCTCTAATAAAAACCTCCGATAACTCCTTCAAAAACTCTCTTGTCTCTGGAAAAATTTCCTATCAAAGCTTTACTGCAGACTTTAACAAAGTAGAAATAGGCGCTTCAAATCAAGAAATATCTTCCAAGATTAAGACTGACTTATTTTTGGGAGCAGAGAGGGTCAGAAGGCAAAAGATTGCATTAGATAATGCACTTTCGAAGCCAACCGAAAATGGACCTTGGGCCTTAATAACATCTTACTATTTTAGCTTCTTCTGCGCCATTGAGATATCAAAGTATTGTGGAAGATTTACAGTCAACCTTTCGCCAGAAAATGTAACTGACTTAAAGGCACAGTGGGACGCTCAATCGTCTGATCATATTCTCAGAAACATTCAACAAGGCCAAAATCTTACGTTACACTGTAAAATCTCAAACGACACAAAGTTCAACACTTCTAATATTGAAATTACGAGATGTGGTTCAAAGCCTCACGATGTCGTTTGGCAGGTATTATCTGGCATACTACAAGCGCATAAATCAGGCCTCAAAAACGAGAACCAACAATCAGATGCTGATCTTTTCTTGAAAATATTGGGTTTCCCCACGAGATGGCCGAAACCCAATAGCATACGCAACAGTTGGAACTACCAAAGATCTGAATATTTCCAGAAAAGCAATTATCAGTATCTATTGGACCAATTTTTCAAAAACAGTGGAAACCTAAATCAGTCCTATGCTTGGCTGAGGCAACATAGTATTTCCCCGAACGACCCTACCCAACAAACTGCACGAATATCGGTTTTGTCGAATACCCTCGAAGCATCATCCAATAAAGTTTTTGAACTGCTGGAGCTCTGAGCTTCAGAGTCAAAAATCGATGCAGCGGCCCTTGTTTTCCCAATCACCAAAGCGGGTCGGTTCCGGGCCTTTGGGTCCGCCGATTTCACGCGCCTTGGCGGCCGCTTCCTTGAATGCCTTGGCTTCAGCCAGCGCATTGATTGCATCTTGCGAAAGCGCGGGTGCTTCTTCTGCCCCGGCAATTTCGTCAGATACCGGATTGGCTTCTGCCTGCGGCTCTGCCTTTTCCTTGGGGACTTCATGAATGACGGTCTCGCGGAACTTTCCGGCCATCCGAATTTCTCCTGCTGGCGGGCTCAATCCCCGCAAAATCACATTTGCCAAAGAAATAACGTCTATCGCCATCCCTCGCAAGCCTTGGGCCTGCCCGCCTGAAGTGCGCAAAACGCATGGGATTTCAGTCCTTTGGAATCAAACACGGAATCCTGATATGGCCGTGCGCGAAAATTTGGAAAAACAGGCCCTTTTCCATCACGCCCAAAGCCGCTATTTCAGGCATACGAGCAAAACAAGGAGAAACCATGCGTCCAATTCCACAGCGTATCGCCGAAGAACTTTCGGTTCGTCCGGAACAGGTCATTGCCACCATCGAGATGCTCAATGAAGGCTCTACCGTTCCGTTTATCGCCCGTTACCGTAAGGAAAAGACCGGCGGGCTTGATGACACCCAACTCCGTACGCTGGAAGAACGCCTGCGCTATCTGACCGAGCTTGAAGAACGCCGTTCCTCTGTGCTTGAAAGCATCCGCGAACAGGAAAAACTGACGCCGGAACTTGAAGCCCAGATAAACGAGGCCGATACCAAGACCCGTCTCGAAGACCTTTATCTGCCCTATAAGAAAAAGCGCCGCACCAAGGCACAGATCGCGCGTGAAGCGGGGCTTGAACCGCTGGCAGACAGCCTGTTTAACGATCCGACCCTTGATCCGGAAATTGAGGCCGCCAAGTTTGTCGATGCCGAAAAAGGCGTCGAAGACACCAAGGCCGCCCTTGATGGCGCGCGTCAGATCCTGATGGAACGCTTTGCCGAGGATGCAGACCTTGTTGCCAAGCTGCGTGCCCATCTGTGGAATGAAGGCGAAATCACCGCATCCGTGGTCGAAGGCAAACAGGCCGAGGGTGCCAAATTCTCGGATTATTTCGAGCATTCCGAAAAGATCAAAACCTGCCCATCGCACCGTGCGCTTGCGCTGTTCCGGGGTCGTAACGAAGATATCCTTCAGCTGAAACTCACCCTTGGCAAGGAAGACGAAGACCGTCCGCGCAGCCAGCCGGGCCGGGCTGAAATCATGATCGCCGCCCATGTCGGCATTGTTGATAAAGGCCGCGCAGCAGATAAATGGCTGGTCGATACGGTGCGCTGGACCTGGCGCGTCAAACTGTCCCTGTCGATCGAACTTGATCTGTTTGGCACCCTTCGCGACAGCGCCGAAGAAGGCGCGATCAAGGTATTCGCCGATAACCTCAAAGACCTTCTGTTGGCGGCACCGGCCGGACAAAAGGCCACCATGGGTCTTGATCCGGGTGTTCGTACCGGCGTTAAGGTCGCGGTGGTTGATGCGACGGGCAAGCTTGTTGATACCGCAACGGTTTATCCTTTCCAGCCGCGCAATGACGTCGAAGGTGCGCTCAATACCCTCGCCGCATTGGCCGCACGTCACAAGATCGAACTGATCGCGATTGGCAATGGCACCTTCTCGCGCGAAACCGATGATCTTGCCGGTCAGTTGCTCAAACGCTTCCCGGCCCTTAAAGCAACCAAGGTTATTGTGAATGAGGCCGGTGCGTCGGTTTATTCCGCGTCACAATTCGCAGCCGAAGAATTCCCTGATCTTGATGTGTCGCTGCGTGGTGCGGCCTCCATCGCACGTCGTCTGCAGGACCCGCTGGCAGAACTGGTAAAGATCGAGCCGAAATCGATCGGTGTCGGTCAGTATCAGCATGACGTATCGGAAACCAAACTGGCCAGATCGCTTGATGCAGTGGTTGAGGATTGCGTGAACGGCGTGGGTGTTGACCTTAACACCGCCTCCATCCCGCTTTTGACCCGTGTTGCCGGTCTGACCGAAACGCTAGCACGCAATATTGTCGGCTATCGCGACTCCAACGGTGCCTTCCAGTCCCGTGCTGACCTTAAAAAGGTTGAACGTCTGGGGCCAAAGGCGTTTGAACAGTGCGCTGGTTTCTTGCGTATTCGTGGCGCGACCAACCCGCTTGATGCGTCGGCCGTGCACCCGGAAGCCTATCCGCTGGTCGAAAAGATCAGCACGAAGGCCTCCAAGCCGTTGGCAAGCCTGATTGGCGATTCCGCCTTTATCAAAACCCTGCGCGCCGAAGATTTCGCCGACGAGACATTCGGTGTGCCCACCATCCGCGACATCATCGCCGAACTTGATAAACCCGGCCGTGACCCGCGTCCGGAATTCAAGACCGCGAAGTTCACCGATGGCGTGAATGAAATCAAGGACCTTCGCACCGGCATGAAGCTTGAAGGCACGGTCACCAACGTCACCAACTTTGGCGCGTTTGTGGATATCGGCGTGCATCAGGATGGCCTTGTGCATATCTCGCAGCTCGCCGACAAATTCGTTGAGGACCCCCGTCAGGTTGTAAAAGCCGGTCAGATCGTCTCAGTTACCGTCATGGAAGTCGATGCACCGCGCAAACGCATCGGTCTGTCGATGAAATCGGCCCCGGATTACGAAGGTGTGCGTGAAAAACGCTCGGATAACCGTGGCAGCGCCCCGCATGGCGGCCGTGGTGGTCAGGGCGGTCGTCCGAACCATTCATCTGGCGGTGGTAATCGTGGTAATGCCGGGGGCAATTCCGGCGGTGACGGTGGTGCCATGGCAGCAGCCCTTAAGGCCGCGATGGAACGCCGCAAGTAAGGCTGGATAACAGCAAACAGATATCGGAAATGGCGGGGTCACAAATGTGGTTCCGCCATTTCCCTGTTTGCACATCGCTGCCAACAGGGTGAATTGACACCAGACACATTAAAACCCATCTTGAGCACTCACCAAGGGGAGCCCCGCCAAGGGGGCTGAGAAACTGCCGCGCAGTGACCCTTTGAACCTGATCCAGTTCATACTGGCGTAGGGACGGTGCGAACGCTGATAAGACGTTCTCCATCTTTCCGACTTCGAACTGGGTCTCCAAACGCACCTTATTTGCTGCATTGGAGCCTCGAAATGACGACCGACTTTACCAAAACCTCGACCGAGCTGTTTGAACACATGCGGGCAACCAATCCGCTGGTTCATTGCATCACCAATTATGTGGCGATGAATTATGCCGCCAATGTCTTGCTGGCAGCAGGTGCGTCGCCTGCCATGGTCCACACACCCGAAGAATCCGGTGAATTTGCCGCCATCGCCAGTGCGCTGACGGTCAATATCGGCACCCTGTCCCCTCATTGGGTTGAGGGCATGATGGCAGCCGCCAAATCCGCCAATGATGCTGGCAAGCCCTGGGTGCTTGATCCGGTGGCACATTTTGCCACCCAATTTCGCCGCGATAGCGTTGCCGAACTTCTGGCGCTGAACCCAACCGTCATTCGTGGCAATGCATCGGAAATCATCGCCCTTGCCGGTGGTCAAAGTGCGGGTCAGGGCGTTGATAGTGGCGATCCGGTCGAACAGGCCGAAGGGGCCGCGCGTGCGCTTGCCACGTCCCAGAACGCCGTTGTCGCCGTCACGGGCGAGGTTGATTTCGTTACCGATGGCACGCGATCGGTGCGCATTGCCGGTGGATCACCCTTGATGCCAAAAATCACCGCCATGGGCTGTTCGCTGACTGCACTTGTTGGCGCCTATGTCGCGATTGCCAAGGATCAGGCGTTTGAAGCAACCGTCGCAGCCCTGACAAACTTTGCGGTTGCCGGGACGCTTGCTGCGAAAACCGCCAATGGTCCGGCATCCTTCATGACAGCCTTTGTCGATGGCCTGCATAATCTTGATGCCCAGACCTACGCCAAGACTGCACGCATTGAGGCCCTATGAAGACTTTTGATCTGTCGCTTTATCTGGTTCTGGAACACTCGCTCTGCCTGACCCATTCGATGGTTGAAACCACCATGGCCGCGATTGCCGGTGGTGCAACCATGGTGCAGCTGCGCGATAAAAAAGCCGGGACCGAGGGGCTCATTCGGGTTGGCCGCGAACTTATGGACGTCATGGCGGGTACCAGCGTCCCGTTGATTGTCAATGACGACATCGATGCCGCGATCGCGATCGGGGCTGATGGTCTTCATGTCGGTCAGGATGATATGCCCTCCGCTGCTGCGCGCGACCGGCTCGGGCGTGACAAGATCATTGGTCTTTCGATTGAAGACGAAGATGTCGCACGCAAAGTCGACCGGACCGTTGTCGATTATGTCGGCATCGGCCCGGTCTTTGCCACGCCAACCAAACCCGATCATAAACCAGCCATTGGCTTTGATGGGCTCGCCGAACTAGTCAAGATCGCAGGCCTGCCATCGGTTGCCATTGGCGGGCTTAAGATCGATCACGTTAATGCGGTGCTTCAAAGCGGAGCAGATGGGTTGGCTGTCGTATCAGCCATTTGTGGTCAGCCTGACCCCGAAGCTGCCACCGCCAAAATCGCCGATGCCATCAAAGTTTTTCGGGCGCAAATAGCCTGATACCTCAAGCTCGATCAGATAAAGAAACTCCAATCCCCGCAAGCTAACCCCCTGCGGGGATTTGTGTTTTGGGTCGGGGCGCGTTTTCAAGGCCATCACATGCATGGCAGGCCAGATCAGAACGCAGCAACCGGCACGGAAATGCCTCAATTGCGCCGCTAATTCTTCCGCTTCGTCGGTCATATTGCTGTTCATCGAACAGAATAAACCGCGCGAGGAAGCCCATGCTTAAATCTCTGCGCAGCAAGCCGGTTGCCATCGCCCTCATCGGTCTTATGACGGTCACGACAGCCGCACTGGCTGCAATCAAGGTCGCACCCAAACCCACGACAGACAGTGTCACGGTCTATTCCGAAAAGCCCAAAGGCGACGTCATTCTGAGCCATCAGGATGGCACGATTGCCCTGTCGCGCACATGCGCGCGGTTCCCGTGCAAGATCGACATCTCCGCGCTCAGTCGCGGCGAATATGACGTGATGATCCGTAACGGAACCGACATCGTGCATATGGTCGGGCTCTATAAGGAATAAGGCCTGTTTGCCAAACCGATCCCCATGGGACTCGGGTTTCGCACAAAAATTCCCTATCCGGTCGGGAACGTTTTTCGACCGGAAATGTTGATTAAACAGGTATCGGCAACAATGCGTTGCCCGATTGCATCGGGGTGATGCCCCCAAGACGCATTGCGTAAATCGCAAGGCGCGCTAGATAAAGGCGCAAGGGCATCTTCCGGATGCTGTCGTGTTCGCCCTGCAACAAAGGTTTCCAACAGGTTGCACGGGATTTTCACTTTCAACACGACGCCAAAAAGGGATATGTTGCGTTACCGCACAGACCAATAATGAAAGTCGAGGAACTGTATCATGGCATTTGAACTCCCAGCACTTCCGTATGCATATGACGCGCTTGCGCCGGTCATGTCCGCTGAAACCCTTGAGTTTCACCATGACAAACATCACAACGCCTATGTTGTGAACGGCAACAAGCTGCTCGAAGGTTCCGGCCTTGAAGGCAAGTCGCTTGAAGAAGTTGTTGTTGCATCTTACGGCGACGCTTCCAAAGCAGGCCTGTTCAACAACGCTGCTCAGCACTGGAACCACATTGAGTTCTGGCAGATGATGAAGGGCAATGGCGGCGGCGCCATCCCGGGTGAACTCGAAAAGAAAATCGTTGAAGATTTCGGCTCTGTCGATGCCTTCAAAGAAGCCTTCATTCAGGCTGGCGTAACCCAGTTCGGTTCTGGCTGGTGCTGGCTTGCGATGGACAAATCCGGCAAACTGGTTGTCACCAAGACCCCGAACGCGGAAAACCCGCTTGTTCGCGGTCAGACCCCGCTGCTCGGTTGTGATGTTTGGGAACACTCCTACTACATCGATTACCGCAACGCGCGTCCGGACTATGTCAAAGCCTTCCTCGACAGCCTGGTTAACTGGGAATATGTCGCAGAACGCTTCTCCAAAGCTGGCTAATCAGCCCTGCTTGGAAGTCAAATTAAAGAAAAGCGGTCCAACAGGGCCGCTTTTTTTGTTCGCCACCACCACCAATGCCCGGAGCCCCACAAATGTTCAGTCACGTTACCCTCGGCACATCCGACATTGCCCGTGCCCGAAAATTCTATAATGCCGTCCTGATCCCCATCGGTCTGGTCGAACGCCCCGTCACCCCCGATGGCGGTCCGAAAGCCCTTTGCTGGATTATCCCCAATCAGCAACTGCCGCGTTTTTATATCTATGAACCGTTCAACAAACAGGCAGCATCAGCTGGCAACGGCAACATGGTTGCTTTCCTTGCCCCGTCCACGGATGCGGTCGATGCCGCCTATCAGGCTGGCATGGAAAATGGTGGTTATGATGAAGGGGAACCCGGTGAACGCCCGCATTACGGCAACGGATATTACGGCGCATATGTGCGCGATCCCGATGGCAACAAGCTGCATATCGTTTATCGTGGCGATATTGCTTAGACTTGCGATTTTTTATGACAGCTCAAGCAATCTCCGTTGGCTTCGCTTCTAGATATTTCTTTTCTCTACTGGTGTTATGTTCAAGGCTCTCCAAAGCATGGGGTGCGTATATATTGGGGTATTACGCCTGATTTCAGCGGGGTCAACTGTTGGCTCATCATCGTATGACCAAACAACTGAAGTCCCCTTGCTGAGCCTTAACCCTACCGCTCCAACTAAATATAATGTTGAAAATATATTAGCTAAGAAAATATGACGACTCACCTGACTCTCGAAAAGCTTCACCGCTAATTTGTGTAACTCTTTGTCTTCTTCTTCATTCATTAAAATATCTTGAACAAAATCATCTGCCACTCTTCTATTAAACCTCGAAACATCAAATTCAGATGGCATATTTCTTATGAAATCAAAATAACTATTCAATTCTGGAACCACAGAATTCCACTCTTCCTTTAGGGATATAACTCTCTTTTTTGAGTAAGTTTTCTCAGTGTCTCGGATATCCCTTGCTGTCACTAAACTCTTTCCATCACTTTGATGAAAACATAAGTTTGAAAATATAATAATCTCTCGTGGACGCAGCATCGTCCTACTGATCATATATTCAAATGCATCCTCTTCCCCCACTTTCCCGCTAAAAACGTCATAGAAGTCTATTGTTTTACTAGTGTATTTCATCTTGAAAACATTATTTATCCTCTTATTAACAAGATCTTTCAGTATTTCTTTCCTCCAGTATATTCTTAAATATAGATCTTCATATTTTTCTTCTTGAAAACCTGAATCAACAGTTTCATCAATAACCTTTTTAAGCAGGTCGTTTCTTAGGGCTACAATAATTTTTAAACTTTGAATCTTTCTAAATTTTTTAACAGTTTCAATAAGAGACCTAATAAGTTTATATTTTAGAGCAGGTCTAATTCTAACTTCATCTAAATTATCTATCAGAACATAAAAACTACGGCCATCATCGAGAACATCTTCATCAATTATAGATATCAAATTGTTCAGCTCCTTCATTTGAACTGAACTCATCACCTTATCTTTTACTTTATGAATAAGCTCTTTTGTGACAACTTCACCTACCGCAGCACCAGCATCCAAACCTAATCCATACGCTTCCACACTTGCATGTATTTCCTTTTCGAAATTGTTAGTTATTTCTTTTATCCTCTCCTCTGTTTCTAACCAAAATTTGTCACCAAATCTTTCTAAGTATTCAATTGTCCTTTCTTTATTCCTGTCACCTCTTAACTTTTCAAAAATTTTTGTGAAAAATGTTCTATTCGTACTGTCGCTTATAATATTAAATTTACATCGAATTATTTCTACCGCTATGACATGCCGCCACAGTAACTGATAAAATAGATCGAGGTTTACTCCACTATTCTCAAGACTTCTGATAACGCTCGAATTCTCAATATAATTTAATGAAAGCTCCTCAAGGTTTACCCTCATACAGTCTTTGCCGGAATTCTCCACCATCGACAAAAGCGCACTTTTACCTGTTCCTGTACGCCCGACGATGATCGACTCTGGCTGCTCTACATCTAGCAGCAGATCAAGATCACCATTGTCGATAAAACAGTCTTGCAACATTGCCTGATCCTCTTCGGCAGTCGCTGCTCCAATTTTCACATTTTTCCTTATTACGATCTCGACCAAGAGCCCCTCTCAGATTCCAACTAGTCTATTTAAGTGATTACCCCTTTATTAAATCAACCTTTGGTAATGTATGCTAGTACAAAAAAAGCCCCACCAAAAGTTGGTGGGGCTTTCGACAGATTTCAGCTTAGCAATAATCAGATATCAAACTTGATGCCCTGAGCCAACGGCAGCTCGCGGGAATAGTTGATCGTGTTGGTCGCGCGGCGCATGTAGCCTTTCCATGCGTCCGAACCGGATTCACGACCGCCACCGGTTTCTTTTTCACCACCGAAGGCACCACCGATTTCTGCACCGGACGGGCCGATATTGACGTTGGCGATACCGCAATCGGAACCGACAGCTGACAGGAACAGTTCGGTCTCGCGCAGGTCGGTCGAGAAGATGCAAGATGACAGCCCCTGCGGAACGCCGTTCTGAAGTGCGATGGCTTCTTCAAGGGTTTCATAGGTCATGACATAAAGGATCGGCGCGAAGGTCTCGTTGCGCACGGTCTCGGTCTGGCCCGGCATTTCCACCACAGACGGGGTGACATAGAACGCATTCGGATATTCTGATTCCAGTGCGCGTTCACCACCATGTACCGTGCCGCCGTCTTTCTTGGCGCTGGCAAGGGCGTTCTGCATGTTGTTGAAGCTGTCTTCATCGATCAGCGGACCTACAAGGGTGCCATCGGCAAGCGGATCACCGATTTTGACCGACTTGTAAGCAGCGACGATTTTCGGAACCAGCTGATCCTTGACGTCCTTATGAACGATCAGGCGACGCAAAGACGTGCAACGCTGACCACAGGTCCCAACGGCCGAGAACACAACCGCACGAACGGTCATGTCAAGGTCCGCTGACGGTGTGACGATCATGGCGTTGTTGCCACCAAGCTCAAGGATGGTGCGGCCAAAACGTTCTGCAACGCGCGGGGCAACTTCACGGCCCATGCGGGTCGAACCGGTTGCCGAAACCAGCGCAACATCGTGGCTGTCGGTCAGTGCTTCGCCGATTTTGCGATCACCAATCACAACCTGATGCAGGCCTTTTGGTGCATCACCGAATTTCGCCAGTGCTTTATCAAGGATCTTCTGGCAGGCAAGTGCGGTAAGCGGGGTCTTTTCCGACGGCTTCCAGATGACAGAGTTACCGCAAACCAGTGCCAAGGCGGTGTTCCAGGACCAGACAGCAACCGGGAAGTTGAACGCGGAAATCACGCCAACAACACCGAGCGGATGCCAGGTTTCCATCATTTTGTGGCCCGGACGTTCGGATGCGATGGTAAGACCGTAAAGCTGACGTGACAGACCGACTGCGAAATCGCAGATATCGATCATTTCCTGAACTTCGCCCAGACCTTCCTGATAGATCTTGCCGCATTCAAGCGACACCAGACGACCAAGCGGTTCCTTGGCAGCACGCAGTTCTTCGCCCAGAAGACGGGCCAGTTCACCACGGCGCGGACCCGGTACCTGACGCCATTCGTTGAATGCCTTTTTGGCATTACCGATGATGTCGGTCATTTCTGCCGGATCGGTTTCGGAAACGGCTGCGATGTCCGAACCGTCTACCGGGGTCTGGACTTTAAGCGTGCCATTGGCGATCTCGGCTTCGGACAGACCAAGCTCCGTCAAGATGGATTTGAAACTCACAGTAAAACTCCCTTCTTTTTAAACTTTCCGGTGATCACCACCGGCCATTCCGTTGATGCCTATTCCGTTACCTGCGCCACTTTGGGCAGAAGCTTGGCGATGATGGCAAAGGCCTCATCAACCTGATCAAACGGAATGGTCAAAGGTGCCAGCAGGCGCACCACATTGGCGTGTTCACCACTTGGCATTAACAATAGCCCGTTGGCACGGGCCAGTTGCAATAAGCTTTGCAGACGTTTGGCCGACGGCTTGCCGTCATCTGCAATCAATTCAAACGCGCGCATCGCGCCAATCCCGCGCATATTGCCGATCACATGCCCGCCGGGCAAATCGCGCAACCATGCGATATGGGTCGCATATTTTTCGCCAAGCTGCTTGGCACGACCCAGAATATTGTCGGCTTCGAGAACCTCGAACACACCGGTTGCGGCCGCACAGGCGACCGGATTGCCGGAATAGGTCCCACCAAGACCGCCGGGTGCAAGCGCGTTCATGACATCCTCGGCACCAGTGATCGCGGCTAGTGGGAAGCCTCCGCCAATCCCCTTGCCCATGACAAGGATATCGGGCGCAACACCGGCATGCTCAATGGCAAACATCTTGCCCGTCCGGCCAAAGCCCGACTGGATTTCATCGGCAATCAAAACCATGCCGTTTTCATCACACAGGCGGCGCAAGGCGACCAGAAACTCGGCATCACAGGCACGGAATCCGCCTTCGCCCTGAACCGGCTCAATCACGATCGCGCCAACCGATTTTGGATCGGCTGAAACAGAAAACAGCTTATCGATTGCTGCCATCGCATCACTCACCGATACACCGGTTTCAGGGCATGGATATGGCAAATGCCAAACCGGCCCCGGAAGCGGTCCAAGACCGGTTTTATATGGCTTGGTTTTACCCGTCAGTGCCAGCGTTGCAAGGGTTCTGCCATGAAACGCACCGTCAAAGGCAATCACGCCAGTGCGCCCCGTAAAGGCACGGGCAAGCTTCAACGCATTTTCCATGGCCTCTGCCCCGGAATTGGTCAGCATCGACTTTGCCGGACCTTCAATCGGGCAGTTTTGCGCCAACCAGTCGGTTACCGCGACATAGGGTTCATGGGGCAGCGCGTTAAAGCAGCTATGGGTAAAGCGTTCGCACTGGGCAATCACGCGATCCATCACCTTCGGATTGCGATGCCCGACATTCAAAACACCAATCCCGCCGACAAAATCGATATAGCGCGTGCCATCGCTATCCCATGCTTCGGCATTTAGGGCGCGATCAAGATAAACCGGGTGCACGTTGCGCACGCCGGCCGAAACGGATTGCGTTTGGCGGTCGCGGATCGCGCTTGCTTTGGCTTCTTTGTTGGCATCATCACGGGGCATTGGGGCCTGCTCCGACATTGGGTTAAGCATTTGATTTCGCATTATCGTTACGAAATCGAATTAAATCACATTCAGCTCAAGCACCGGGGCATTATCCCGAATGCGTTCATAGCCAAACACCGAAAGATCAAGGGTCTGATAGCCACCTGTCGCGACCAGCTCGGCAATACCGCGCCCAACTGCCGGGCTTTGCTGCAATCCATGGCCGGAGAACCCATTGGCAAAGACGAAGTTCTTCACATCCGTATGGCGGCCAAGGATCGCGTTCTGATCAAGCAGGTTATAGGAATAATGACCGGCCCAGGCATTGACGACCTTGATCGCCTCGAACCGTTCGGAACGCTCATAAAGTCCCGGCCAGATGATGTCGTCAAACAGGCTGTGATCGACCTCGAAGTCCCAGCATTCCGGATCACGATCCTTGGGCGGGGCGATCCCGGTGATAAAGAATTCACCTTCCGGGCGGACATAAAGGCCGCTTGGATCAATCAGCATCGGGCAGCTTACGGAAATGTCGGCGGCATCCCGGCAATCAAAGACAAAGATGCAACGTTTGCGCGGCTCTACCGGGATTTCGAGCCCGGCCATTTTGGCAAGCTTTGATCCACCCGTACCCGCCGCATTGATCAGCGTGCCACAGCCAAACCGACGACCATCCTTAAGCACAACGCCGGTAATCTGATCGCCTTCGCGCACCACATCGACAACTTCGCCATCGATATAATCCGCACCACGACGTCGCGCCTGTTTGCGGAAGGACTGCATCAGGCAATAGGCATCAAACCAGCCTTCACCCGTGCGGCCCCAGCAACCAGCAGATAGATCAGATGTGTTCATCCATGGATATTTGGCCGCCAGTTCATCTGGTTCCATCCAGACGATATCGGCGCCAAATTCGGTCTGGGTCGCGTGGTTCTGTTTCAGGATATCGCGCCCCTGATCGGTTGCCAGGATCAGATAGCCCTTTTCATGCAAGGCAATGTCGACTTCCGGATCAAGATCGCGCTTAAGATTGCGCAGGAAATCGATGCCATAAGCCGACATCTCGATATTCACCGGGGTGGAGAATTGCTGACGGATCGATGCCGCCGAAAGGGCCGTTGAGCAGAATTCATAATTGGGATCTTTTTCGATCACCAAAACCCGGCCCTTGAAATCATCACGACCGGTCAGATGCCATGCAATCGAACTGCCGATAACCGCACCACCGACAATGATCACATCATAATTTTCGTCAACAGAACCCATTCTCGCCTTCTACCCGATATATTGTTGAAGCCTTCTGGCCGTCATCTTCCCGGACATTTTATCGTTATGAACTGGCGCGTATCCCGGCTTCAGCTGGATGCAACATCCTTCCGAAACATTACAAAGTGACCGCTCTCCAGCCCAATGGCTTTTGGCCCGAACGCTTCATATGGTGGCGCGAGGGGGCTTGGAACCATTTAAAACGTTACGCCTTGGACGAACAGCAAACAAACGATATATTCGCACCACATCATTCCATTTGGTTATGAACTGGATTTGCCATGCGTCGCTTTCTGCCGTCCCTGACTGCCCTGCAATTCTTTGAAAGCTCGGCCCGGCATTTGTCCTTCACGCGCGCTGCCGAAGAACTCAATGTCACGCAAAGCGCGATCAGTCGGCAGATCCGCACGCTCGAAGAATATCTGGGGCGCGATTTATTTCGCCGCGTCAAAAAACGCCTGAAACTGACCGCGGCGGGCGAAGCATATGCCGCACAGGTGCGCGATCTTCTCGATCGGGCGGAGGCCGCAACGCTTCAGGTCATGGCCTATTCCGATGCCGGCGGGATGCTGAATGTAGGCACCTTACCCACCTTTGGCGCGCGTTGGCTTGTGCCCCGCCTTGGCGATTTCAAGGCAACATGGCCTGACATTCAGTTGAACCTGATTACCCAAACGCGCGAGTTCAATTTCGAGCGCGAAGGCATCGATATCGCCATTCATTTTGGTGATGACAATCTGCCCGGATGCGTTACCAACCGCCTGATGGGGGAAACCCTGATTGCGGTATGTGCGCCCAAGCTTTTGCAGGAAAACGACGATCTTCCGATTGCGCGCGAACGTGTGCAGCGTTGCACCCTTTTGCAACATTCCACCCGCCCGCGTGCCTGGCAGGATTGGCTGGCGGCCGCCGGGGTTGCAGTTGTTGACGAGCTGGCCGGTCCGCGCTTTGAGCATTTCCACATGGTCATTCAGGCCGCTGTTGCCGGACTTGGCTTGGCATTGCTTCCGGAATTTCTGGTGCGTGAAGAACTTGAAAGCGGGCGTTTGGTCGCACCGTTTGATGTTTCGATTCCCAATCACCACGCCTATTACGTGGTTTACCCGCAGGAAAAAGAAAACAATTTCGCGGTTCGCGCGTTCCGTGATTGGCTGATTACAACCTGCAGAAGCGAACAAGACACCCGCCAGAACAAAGCAGCGACCTAAACCGGAAATACTATTCTATCGGCTAAGAAAATTGATTGCCGATTGAGAAGCGCCTCCCTAATGTTTCGCATCAAGGGGAGGCGCACGGCGATCCGCGCTTACCGTCCCCATATAGAAAGAAGCTTTTAAAAGCACATCAGGGAGCTACCCGGCACAAAGCCGGATGATGGGGAAAGGAATTTCGGGCTGTGTCGCTACTCGAAGACCGACTTGAACGCTATGATATCCTGCCGGCTACATTTGGCATTCTTGCCAAAGCATCAAAGGATATCAAAGGTGGCGCTGCCACACGGGCCAAGAAATTCTATGAAATCATCGCCCAAAAACCCGACCCCGATCAGCCCCGACTGTCTGAAGGCACCATATCGTCGCTGACCAAGTCACTTGAGGCACATTGGCAAAGCCTGTTTGACGGCAAGATTGACGAAGAATTCGTCCGTCAATCCGTCGCCCTTGGCCAACGCCATGAAGAATTTGGTATCACGCCAAAGCTTTATATCGCCGCCTATAACGCGGTCACGGATGCGCTGATTGAAACCATCATCGTCAAGTTCCGCTGGCGCGCAGGTGAAGCAGCAAAAATCGTCACCTCGCTGACCTCGGTAATGCTGCTTGATATCGAACTCACCCTGACATCATTCTGCGATGCCAGTGCGACCCGTCGCCATACGGCATCTGAAAACGCCTTTGCGGATCAGCAGCTTGATCGCACCATGGATCTTTCGGTCGCGATCAATGAAAGTGCGATTTCGAATGCCCGCATGATGAACGTGATCGAGGATGTGGACCGTCAAGCGCAATCAATCTCGGCCGCGGTTGATCAAATGGTATCGGGTATCAGCCACATTGCTGAAAACGGCCGGGTTGCGGCTGATAACGCGCAAGAAGCCATCAATGTCACCCGCACCGGCCAGGAAACGGTCACTGGTGCTGTCACCAGCATGAATGAAATCGCTGAAGCCGTGCGCGATGCATCGCGCCGGGTCGATATTCTGGCCGAAGCATCATCCAAAATCGGTGAAATTGTCGAGTCTATCGAAGCGATTGCCGCAGAAACCAATCTTTTGGCACTTAACGCAACGATTGAGGCCGCCCGTGCCGGCGAAGCTGGCAAAGGCTTTGCCGTTGTCGCCAACGAGGTCAAGGCGCTGAGCCAGCAAACAGCACGCGCGACGGACGAAATCCGCACACGCATCACCAATCTTCAGGACGAAACCAAGGGCATTGTTGATGCCATGAACCTTGGGACCGAGGCGGTAACGCGTGGCCAAGATGTCATGGGCGAGGTGGCCCGCGAAATCGGTGAAATCGGCAGCAAAATGGAAGACACCACCCAGCGCATCGCCGATATCTCCAACATTCTTGATGAACAAAACCGTGCAACCGATGCGGTGCGTACCGGTATTACCGGCATTGCCAATCAGACCGGTGGACAAGTCAGCGCGATCAGATCGGCGATCGAAACCGTGTCCGAGGTTGAAGGCCTGATTGATCAGCAAGTGTCCGAGCTGGTCCGCTATGAAATCCCCAACCGCACGATCCGAAGTGCACGGGCAGAACATGCCGTCTATTTCAAGGCAGTGGCCGAGGTTTTGGCAGGCCTGACCGACCCGTCCAAGGTCGATATGGGGGCTGCCAACAGCTGCCGGTTTGGCAAATGGTATGACAGCAATGCCGCCGATCCATTCCGCAAGCTTTCAGGCTTTAATGCCGTTCGTGCCCCGCATGACAGCCAGCACAAAGCAGGCCATGCAGCCCTTGCCGCCTATCGCAAAGGTGACCTTGCCGCAGCAGAAGCCGCCTTTGCCGACATGGAGCGCGCAACCATTGATGTTCTGGCTGCTCTGAAAAAACTGGCCGAACAGGCGCGCGATATCACAGCCGCCTGATTGTCTTCCCTCAGAAGTATTGGGCGACGTCAGCTTGCCCCGATCTTCTCTGATGATCCTGCGCGCATGGCCGCGACCAGTTGCACGGCAACGACGACGAACAGGAAATAAAGCGCGATCTGCCAGTCACCCAGAAGGTCGTGCAACGCGCCAAACAGCACGGGCCCAATCGCGGCAAGCAAATACCCAACCGATTGCGCCATACCTGAAAGGCGTGCTGATGTTTGCGGATCTGCACCGCGCATGCCCACCAATGTCAGGGCAATGCTGATCATGCTGCCCTGCCCCAGACCAAGACATACCGCCCAAAGATAGGGAAGCTCGGTCGTGGCAAAGACAAGGCCCGGAATCCCAATGATCAGCGGCACATGGAGAACCAGCATGGCGAGTTTCTTGTTGGCGATCTTGGAATAGATCAGCGGAGCGGCAAAGGCCGCCGGGATGCCAAACACGTTGAAGATCGACAGAAGAGTTGCTGCCTCCGCCTCGGCAATTCCGTGATCAATAAAGACCTTCGCAAGCCAGGCAACGCCTGTGTAAAACATCAGCGACTGGCAACCAAAGAACAGGGCCAACCACCAGGCTTCGGTATTTTTCCATAGCGAGATTGCCGCACTTGGCGCGGGTGCCGCATTGGTATGGCGGTAACGCAACATCGGCAGCCAACAAACAAAGGCAATTGCCGCAAACACCGCCCAAACCCCAAGCGACCAGCGCCAATCACCCTCTGCTGCCGTTCGTATCGGAATTGCAACGAATGCTGCAACCGTTGCACCGGTCGACATGGTAAAGGTGTAAAGGGCGGTGACAAAGGCAACCTTGGTCGGGAAACTGCGCCGCACCAGCGACGGCGTCAGAACATTTAAAACCGCAATGGCAGCGCCGAGAATGATCGTCCCGATCACCATGATGTCATAGGCACCACTCGCCCGAAGCCCCTGCCCGATGGCGATAAACAGCAACATGGTCAGAAGCGTTGCCTCAAGCCCGAACTTCTGCCCCAAACGCGGGGCAAAAATCGACAACACCCCGAAGCTTAGCACCGGCAAGGTGGTCAAAAGACCAAGCTGTGTCCCCGAAAGCGCAAGATCGGTTCCAATGATTTCCGCAAGCGGACCAAGGCCAACGATGCTGCCGCGCATATTTGCCGCCAGAAGCAAAATCGCCAGCAAAAAGCCGATATGGGCACCAAGGCGGTTGAAGCCGCGCCCGGAATCATTGTTATTTGCGGCCGTTATCGGGGCGTCGGTGGGGGCGTCATGATTACTCATCAGGGTTTCCCTTTGGATCATGATGATCCGGGTTGGTTCGTGGTGGTGGCACGAGAAATATCAGGTCGAAACAGGCACGGAAATTGGGGCTGCTATATTGCGGTCAGACCCCAGAGAACCCGCATGGCAATCAGGACGAACAGAACCGCAATAATGCGCTCGATCCATCCGGCATGATCGCGCAGCCATGGCAATACAGCACCATGCGACAATCCGATCGCCACAAGGCAATACCAAGCCGCATCAATCGCAGCAGCCGTAAAGGCCAAAAGGAACTTGCCGCTCCATTCAAATTCGGGCGAAACAAACTGGCTAAACAGGGCAAGGAAGAAAAGCGCGATCTTTGGGTTCAAGAACGCAATCATAAAGCCATCGCGCGCGGCCTGCACGACCGAGCCTGATAGTGCCCCGCCTCCTTCAACATTGAACTTCGATCCGGAACCGGCGGCACGCCACGCCTTGATCGCAAGCCAGATCAAATAAAGCGCGCCCAAAATGCTGACCGCATTATGAAATACCGGCACGGTCTGAAACAGGATGCCAAGCCCCGTCATCGTGATCACGGCATAAAAACCGATCCCCAAACCATGGGCCAGTGCACAGGCAAAACCGGCCTGACGTGATTGTCCGACGGAATAACGCAATACGACGGCCAGGCTGGGACCTGGCGTCATTGCGCCAAGAACGCAAATGGTTGCAACAGACAACCAGGCGGCAAAGCTCATGACGTTTCCTCTTGGTGGCGCAGGTTCAAGCCTGCTTTGGCTGGGTTCAAGCTATCTGCTTGCCTGAACCGTTTCAACCGAATTGAACTGCCGCTATGATAGCGGTCTGCGCCACCCCGCATACGCATATAAAATTCCCGCAAGATACGGTTTTACATAATGTTTCTGCTGCTCAAGAACGCCAATGTTTTCGCCCCGAAGCCGATGGGCATTAACGACATCCTGATCTGCGATGAAAAGATCGTCGCCATCGCGCCTGATCTCGTCGTCTCGGTCCCGGCTGAACTCAAGACAATTGATCTTGGCGGCAAAGTCACCGTTCCGGGTTTCATTGACGGGCATGTGCATCTGATTGGCGGCGGCGGCGAAGGCGGATTTGCCACCCGCACCCCGGAAGTTGCGGTCGGCAAATTGATCGAAGCTGGCATTACATCCGTGTGTGGTTTGCTGGGTACCGACGCCGCGACCCGCCATATCGCATCGCTTTATGCCAAGGCCAAGGCGCTCCGGACTGAAGGCATGTCAGCATGGTTTTTCACCGGGGGCTACCGGGTTCCGTCCCCGACCCTGACCGGCAATATCGGTGATGACGTCACCTTTCTTGATGCCTGTATTGGTCTTAAGACCGCGATATCTGATCACCGCAGCAGCCAAAGTACTGTTGATGAACTTGCCCGTATCGCGTCGCAATCACGGATTGGTGGCATGACCGCGGGCAAGGCCGGATCGGTCGTGGTTCATCTTGGCGATGGCGACGGGCATTTTGACCCGCTAATTGCTGTGATTGAGCAAACCGAAATCCCGATTGGTCAATTCATCCCAACTCATGTGAACCGCAAACGTGCCTTGCTTGACGCGGCAAAGCTTTGGGCAAAGCGCGGCGGAAACATTGATTTCACCACCGGGATTGATGCCGAAGAAAACCCGGCAGGTTCGACCAAAACATCCACCAGCATTGCCGAATGCTTGGGCGATGGTGTTGCTCTTGATCGGATTTCCATGACATCGGATGGCAATGGATCACTTCCCGATTTTGATGCCAACGGCAACATGACCGGCATTTCCGTTGCCGGATTTAAGTCAATACCGCGCGAATTTGCCGATCTGGTTGAAACCGAAAAACTTGGCATCGAAGCAGCACTGGCACCGATCACCATCAATCCGGCCAGGATGCTGGGCCTATCTGCGGCCAAAGGGCAACTTAAACCCGGATTTGATGCCGATATCCTGGTTTTGGATGACGCTATGGTGCCAGATAGCGTCATTGCCCGTGGAAAACCGGCCATGATTGGCAAAGAACGCCTTCTTCGCGGGACTTTTGAGGCTTAAACCGTCTCAAAGACCGACTTTCAACAGGTAAAAAGGCCCCAAAAACCAGCAATTTTCGGGTTTGGTGCCTTTTTATTGCCCTATCTGCCCCAAATTGCCCCCAATAAGGTCAAACCCTTCTCCCATTTCACCGGCAGGCTCCTTATCCAGACACAGATCCACGAATGGTCTGTGCCCAAAAACAATGGAAAGGACACGAGAGATGCGACAAACAGCCATGATTTTGGCCGTTGCAAGCGCATTGGGACTTTCGGCTTGTAGCGGATTGAATGACCGAGACCAGAAAATGCTCAGCGGCGGCGCCATCGGTGCCGGTGTGGGTGCTGTTGGTACAGTGATCACGGGCGGCTGCGTCACATGCGGTGCTGTGATTGGTGGTGCCGTCGGTACCGGTGCAGGTTACATCATGCACGAGAATGAGAAGGCCCGGAAATGATGAAGCGTATCATTCTGATGGCCGCGGCCCTTGGTCTGGCGCTGCCCGTCGCAGCGCCAACACCTGCCAAGGCCGACCCGCCGTCATGGGCACCGGCCCACGGTTATCGCGCCAAACAGCATAAAGGCCATAAACGCGATTACAGCCGTAACCGCTATGGCAATGAACTGTTTGTCTCAGACGGCAGTTTCTTGCGCTGTAACCGCGATGTGGTTGGTGCAATCATTGGTGGTGGTACCGGGGCGGTTCTTGGCTCCACCATCGGCAAAGGCAGCGGCCGTGATGCGGCCATGATCGGTGGTGCCATTCTTGGTATGCTAAGCGGCTATTCAATCGGCCAGAACCTTGATCAGGGTGACCTGGCTTGTACCGGATATGCCTTGCAACGTGTGCCCGATGGGCAGTCTGTTCGTTGGCAAAACCCCGATTCGGGGCGCAGCTACAACGTTGTTCCGACCAACAGCTGGCAAAATGCCCAAGGCCGCTATTGCCGCGAATATAGTGCGACCGCCAATATTGGCGGAAAACTGCAGAAAACCTTTGGTACGGCCTGCCGCCAATCTGATGGATCCTGGCAGATCGTGTCTTAAAGGCGCAACACGCACGACTACATTTCAATTTGGGGTTCAACCCTGCATCAAGCGCGGCACTGCCGGGCTTTTTTGCGTGCAAATTTACCTGTGGCAACAGTCTGAACTCATTTCAATTCAATGCCTTATTCGTAATTGTATTTTCCTTTTCGTAATTTGATTTACGTTAACGTCACTTTGTATTACAGTTGGGTCACAATCATAACAAGAATACCACCTATCTGAGGGAGGCGTTCGTGGATGACATCCTCGAAACCGTAAAAGAAAAGCTGCCGCAATTGCGCGGTTTGAATGCTGTTGTTGCCTTTGATTGCGGCGATGACGGCCACATCGTGATTGATGCAACCGGTGATGAACCGGAAATCAGCGATGACGATCTGTCGGATGCCGACTGCATCCTCAAGATCAAAAAAGCCAACCTCGAAAAACTGATCGCCGGAAAGCTTGATCCGATGCTCGCCTTTACCTTGGGCAAGCTCAAGATCAAGGGTTCCATGGGTGTTGCGGCAAAATTGTCGTCAATGCTCGACTGATTTCGTCAGATGATCCGTTCGACGGGGGAAACATGCGTAACAGCGTCGCAAAGCGCACCGCATCGGCCTTGATTGCAGGTTTTATCGGTTCGACTGCCGTCTTTTCGACGGCATTCGGCTCAGAAATCCTGAATTTCCGCGTCCTTAAGGACGGGGAACCGATCGGTTATGAAAAAGTCGAAATCACACCAACAGCAAATGGCAAAACCGTCTCGGTCGAAACCCTGACCGATGTGCGCGTGCTGTTTCTGAAATTCCATTACGACCATCAGCGCACCGAACAGTGGGTCGGTGACGAACTGGTCTCTGTTGATACCACCACCAATGATGACGGCACACACTACACCTATCAGGTAAGTTTCGAGCAGGATTGCTACGCACTTGCTGGCAAAGGTGTCGGGAAACGTGAAGCCTGTGACAGCGCCTGGCCACTGACCTTGTGGCACGAGGATGTGACCGGAAAAACCGCTCTCTTTAGCGTCATCAATGCCGAACTTTATGCGGTCAAAACCGAGATGGTCGGCGAGGAAACCGTAATGGTCGAAAACCGGGAAACACCGGCGACACATTACATCATGTCCGGCGATGTCGAACGTGACCTTTGGTACGGTACCGACGGAAAATTGCTCAAAACGAGTTTCAAAAGAAAGGGTTACGACATCGACTTTATCCGAGTTGATGCGATAACCCTTCAAAAATAAAAGCGGGCGTTTTAAATCATAGATTTGAAGCGTTTTAAGATTAAGGGAGAAACTGATGTCCAAGTTCAAGAAGAGCTGCCTGTGGGGGGCAGCTTCGGCTACCGCACTTCTATGCGCACTGACCACCATCGGCACCGCCCACGCATCCGGCTTCCAGGTTCGCGAAACCAGCGGAACCTTGCAAGGGTCGAGCTTTGCGGGGATGTCCACGCTGTCAACCGACGCATCAACCATGTCCTATAACCCGGGCACTGTTGGTCAATATGAAGAAACCACCTATAGCACTGGCCTCACCGTTATTCGGCCTGTTGCTAAGGCAAAAAATGTATCGGCATCAAACGGCTCACTAAACAACACGCAAAGCTTTAGCAGTCCAAGTGACGAAGATATGGCGAATGACGCTATTGTCCCAAACGCACATGCTGTCTGGAAGCTCAATGATCAACTGAACTTGGGAATCTCCATTACATCGCCTTGGGGTCTGGTAACAGATTACGAGGGGGACTTCGCAGGTCGATTTTACGGAACGACTTCGTCGATCAAAACCATCAACGTAAAGCCTGTTCTGGCATATCGTTTTGATAATGGTTTGTCGATCGGCGCAGGACCGCAAATCCAGTACATTGATGCTGCGCTTTCAAAAGCTGTGGATAACCTTGCTGGAGCAGGCGAAGGCAGCAGCAAAGTAAGCGGGGACGCTCTTGACTATGGCTGGACCGCAGGCGTCAACTGGGAAATGACCCCATCTACGACACTGGGTCTGTCATATGTTTCCGAAGTTGAACACAAACTAAAAGGCAAGATTGATTTTGACAGTGCCGCAGAGGGTTTTGCAGCCCCATGGGTCGATCGAAATGCAACAGCAGATGTCGCAACCCCCGAGTCAATTACGTTTGGTATTGCTCAAAAGTTAGACGATCAATGGACTGTCATGGCAGATGCCCAGTGGACCAATTGGAACACTATTGACACATTGACCTTTAATTTTGATGGCTTGACGAACGCTGCCGCTGCTACTTCCGGATCCACTTCTGACGAATACAAATGGGGAAGTGCGTGGTTCGGATCGCTTGGTGCCCGCTACCAGCATGATGAGAATTGGGCATTTACCGGCGGTATCGCATTCGATGAAACCCCCATCAAAACCCAATATCGCAATGTGCGCCTCCCTAACTCCAACCGTTACTGGACATCTTTGGGGGCCTCATATCAGGTCGCCGATTGGGCTATGGTCAGCCTCGGTTACACTCATATCTTTGCAGATGAAGCCCGTGTTGATCACACGACCTCAACGCTCGGTACGTTCCGAGCCGACTATGAGGCTCATGTCGACATCATCGCTCTGCAGGCGAACTTCAAGTTCTGATCTGCTATAATGTTCGGTGCGGGGTGGCGGTAGCCATCCCGGCCGGGCTGCTTTTTTTTGCCCGCAAAGTGACGTTAACGTAATGGAGTTAACGCAAGTGAACAAAGTAAACGTTCAAGAAGCACCGATCCTGATGAATGGCGTTGATATCAGTTCGCCCGTTCATACCCGTCCGGTGCATGAGATTTTTGATAGTGCTGCGGCACGCTTTCCCCTGCGGCCGTGCCTTGACTTCCTGGGTCGCATTTATGATTACAAAACCATCGCCGAGCAGATTGATCGCGCTGCCGAGGGCTTCAAACAGCTTGGCGTACGCAAGGGCGACAAGGTTGGATTATGCCTGCCCAACACGCCCTATTACGTGGTTTGCTATTACGCGATCCTGAAATGCGGCGGCGTGGTTGTAAACTTCAACCCGCTCTATGCCAAGCGCGAGATCGCCTATCAGATCGAGGATTCCGGTTGTCGCCTGATGGTGACCCTGAACCTGAAGCAGATCTATCCCAAGGTCGCGGCCTGTCTGGATGAAACCTGCCTGAAACGGATCGTTGTTTGCGAGATGAGCAGCATTTTGCCGCCGGTCAAAAGCGTTCTGTTTTCTCTGTTTAAACGCAGTGAACTGGCAGACGTCCCGACCGATCTGCGTCACATCCCCTATGACCGCGTCATTGGTTGCAAACCGATTGATACGGTCGTTGATGTCGATGTCGATGATCTGGCTGTGCTGCAATATACCGGCGGCACCACTGGCCGGCCCAAAGGTGCGATGCTGACGCATGCCAATCTGAGTGCAAACGTAGATCAGCTGACCCGTTGGATGCCCGATGCCAATCCGGGGCATGAAGTAACGCTGTGCGTTTTGCCGTTCTTCCATGTCTTTGCGATGACGGTAGCGCTCAACACCTCCATCAATCTTGGTGCTGAACTGGTTCTGCATCCGCGGTTTGAGCTAAACGCGCTTTTGAAATCGCTTGATAAGAAAAAGGCCACCATTTTCCCCGGTGTGCCTACCATCTATACGGCGATCAACAACTCGCCCGAAACGCCCAAGCACGATCTGTCGCATATCAAATGCTGCATTTCAGGTGGTGCGCCGCTGCCGGTTGAAGTCAAACACCGGTTTGAGGAAATCACTGGTTCCAAGGTGGTAGAAGGATACGGCCTTACAGAGGCCAGCCCGGTCTGCACCTGTAACCCGGTAAAGGGCGAGAACAAAGAAGGCTCCATCGGCATTCCGATGCCAGGTGCCCAGATTGAAATCCGATCCCTTGAACGCCCAGAGCAACCCGTCGCACTTGGTGAAAAGGGCGAGGTTTGCGTCAAGGGGCCACAGGTCATGCCAGGCTACTGGCAGAACGAGGCCGCCACCGCCGAAACCTTTATCGACGGCTGGCTGCGTACCGGGGATGTCGGATATCAGGACGATCAGGGATACACATTCCTTGTTGATCGTCTCAAAGATGTCATCCTGTGCAGCGGTTACAACGTGTATCCCCGCGCAATCGAAGAAGCACTTTATCTGCATGACCAGATTGCCGAGGTGACCTGTATCGGGGTTCCCGATCAATATCGCGGACAAGCACCAAAAGCCTTTGTCCGCCTTAAAGACGGCGTCACCAACGTGACGTCCGAAGACTTGCGTGCATTCCTTGATGACAAGATCTCCAGAATCGAGATGCCACGCGAAATCGAAATCCGAGAAGAGCTTCCCAAAACCATGGTCGGCAAATTGTCGAAGAAAGAATTGGTTGAGGAAGAACGCCTGAAGCGTGAGGGGAAAAACGCTTAGTTACAATGCGTTAACGTCGCATCACACACACTGAAAAAAATCAATGTGACGTTAACGTAAACTAATTGACGTTAAGAGAAAAATATATACCATTAGGGGCGAACAATGACGAAACTTGACGAACGGTTTTTTACCGTTCCCGAACTGGCCGACGATCTTGGCATCACGCCACGCACCATTCGGTTCTATGAGCAAAAAGGGCTTTTGAACCCGCAACGTGCCGGCACCACCCGGGTCTATACCCGGCAAGATCGCGCCAAACTGCTCCTCATTTTGCGGGGCAAGCGACTTGGGTTCAGCCTGAAAGAGATCGCAGATTATCTTGATCTCTATGGCGCAGACCCAACCCAGGCAGAGCAGATCAAAATGCTGCTGGGACGCGTTCGGGAACGTATTTCTGACCTGGAAGAACAGCGTCAGGCACTGGACGTCACGTTAGATGAATTGCGCGAAATCGAGCAACAATCGGTTGATGCGCTTGAAGAAAAAGGAATCGATCCGGTTACGTAACAAGTTTGCCGGATCAGAGGACAGCTCAGGAAGGAAGACATAGCCATGACCAACGCCGTTATTGCCGGATATGTCCGGTCGCCATTTACCCCGGCCCGCAAAGGGGCCCTTGCCAAGGTACGTCCTGATGACCTTGCGGCACAGGTCGTTAAAGGTCTGGTCGAAAAGACCGGTGTTGATCCCAAGGCCATCGAAGATCTGATCCTTGGCTGTGCCTTCCCCGAAGGCGAACAGGGCTTTAACGTTGCCCGCCTGATCACGTTCCTGGCTGATCTGCCACGTTCTGTTGGCGGTGTTACGGTCAACCGTTTCTGCGGTTCTTCGATGCAGTCTATCCATCAGGCCGCTGGTGCGATTGCTATCGGTGCGGGTGACGCATTCATCTGTGCCGGTGTTGAAAGCATGACCCGCGTTCCGATGATGGGCTTTAACCCGCTGCCGAACCCGGAACTTTATAAGGCGATGCCCGAAGCCTATATGGGTATGGGCGATACGGCTGAAAACGTTGCGGCGAAATACAGCCTGACCCGCTCGGATCAAGAAGCTTTTGCGGTTGAAAGCCACAAGCGCGCGGCAAGTGCCCAGGCTGCTGGCAAGTTTGTCGATGAAATCATCCCGATCCAGACCAAGGACGGCATCGTCTCCGAAGATGGCTGCATCCGTGGTGAAACCACCGTCGAAGGTCTGGCTGATCTGAAACCGGCCTTCAAGGCAGACGGCGTTGTGACCGCCGGTACGTCTTCGCCGCTGACCGATGGCGCATCTGCCGTTCTGGTGTGCTCCGAAGAATTTGCCGCCAAAAACGGCCTGACCCCACTTGCGCGCATCAAGTCGGTTGCTGTTGATGGTTGCCTTCCGGAAATCATGGGTATTGGCCCGGTCGGTGCATCGAAAAAGGCACTGGCACGCGCTGGGCTGACATCGGCTGATATCGATGTGACCGAGCTTAACGAAGCCTTCTCGTCCCAAGCACTGGCAAGCATTGCTGATCTTGGTCTCGACGTTGCCAAGGTCAATATCGATGGCGGTGCTCTGGCAATCGGTCACCCGCTGGGTGCGACCGGTGCACGTATTGTCGGTAAGGCAGCAAGCATCCTTAAACGTGATGGCGGTAAATACGCGCTGGCATCGCAGTGCATCGGTGGGGGTCAGGGGATCGCGACCATTCTGGAGGCGATGTAATGACCGACATCAAACAGGTCGCCGTTATTGGCGCCGGTGTTATGGGCGCGGGGATCGCTGCCCATATCGCCAACTCCGGGACACCCGTCCTGTTGCTTGATATCGTTCCCGAAGGTGCGAAAAACCGCAATGCGGTTGCCGAGGGCGCGGTTGCCAAGATGCTGAAAACTGATCCGGCACCGTTCATGTCCAAACGCGTCGCCAAGCTGATCACATGCGGCAATATCGAGGATGACCTTGATAAGATCGCCAAATGTGACTGGATCATCGAGGCCGTCATTGAACGCCTGGATATCAAGCAGGATCTCTATCGCAAAATTGATGCAGTTCGCGCCAAAGGCTCTGTCGTATCGTCGAACACTTCGACCATTCCGCTCGCCACCCTGATTGGCGGCATGGATGAAAGCTTTGCCAAAGACTTCATCATCACCCACTTCTTCAACCCGCCGCGCTATATGCGTCTGCTGGAGCTGGTTGGATCGGGTGTCACCCGTGATGGCGTGATTGATGCAGTTGCTGATTTTGCCGATCGTAAATTGGGCAAAACCTGCGTCACCTGCCATGACGAGCCGGGCTTTATCGCCAACCGTCTGGGTGTTTACTGGATTCAGGCCGCGATGGTCGAGGCCATGGATCGCAACCTGACCGTTGAAGAAGCCGACAGTGTCATTGGCCGCCCGTTTGGCATTCCCAAAACCGGCGTCTTTGGCCTGATGGATCTGGTTGGTCTGGATCTGATGCCCCATGTGCAATCAAGCATGGCAGGGCTTTTGGACAAATCCGATCCGTTCCACGCGATTTATCGCGAAAGCGAGCTGGTCAGCAAACTGATTGCCGATGGCTATACCGGCCGTAAAGGCAAAGGTGGATTTTACCGCCTGAACCGCGAAGGTGGTCAGAAGGTCAAAGAATCTGTTGATCTGCAGTCAGGCGAATTTTCCAAATCGGAAAAGGCCCGTCTGGGTAGTGTCCGGGCCGCTGGAAAAGACCCGCGCAAAATGATGGAAGCATCAGACAAAGGTGGCCAATATGGTCGCGCTGTCATGGCCAAGACCCTTGCCTATGCCGCCTTCATTGCCGAAGCAGCGGCCAACTCCATCGTCGATGTCGATGATGCGATGAAGCTTGGCTATGCCTGGAAAACCGGTCCGTTTGAGCTGATCGATGCCATCGGCGTTGATGCCCTGATTTCGATGCTTGAAGAAGACAGCATTGAAGTCCCGGCATTGCTCAAGAAAGCCGCTGGCAAGTCGTTCTACAAAGTCGAAGATGGTGATCTTTACTTCCTTGGCTTTGATGGCAGCTACGCCAAAGTGACCCGCCCGGATGGCGTGATCTTGCTTGAAGACATCAAACGCAAATCCGAACGCGTTGCCGGTAATCGTGCCGCATCGCTTTGGGATATCGGCGATGGTGTTGCCTGCCTTGAATTCCATACCAAGATGAATGCGCTTGATGCAGAGGTTCTTGGCGCAATCAAAACATCGATCCGGACTGTCAAAAAGCAGTTCAAGGCGATGGTGATCTATAACGAAGCCAGCAACTTCTCGGCTGGTGCGAACCTTGGTCTGGCATTGTTTGCCGCCAACATCGCCGCATGGCCGGAGATCGAAAACCTCGTTGAAACCGGTCAGGAAACCTACAAGGCGCTGAAATATTCGCCGTTCCCGGTTGTTGGCGCGCCAAGCGGCTTGGCCCTTGGCGGTGGCTGTGAAGTTCTGCTTCATTGCGATGCGGTTCAGGCGCATGGGGAAACCTATATCGGGCTTGTTGAACCCGGTGTTGGTCTGATCCCGGCCTGGGGCGGATGTAAGGAAATGATCCGTCGCTGGGCGGAAAATCCGAAATTCGTCAAAGGCCCGATGGCCCCGAGTGCCAAGGCGTTTGAGATCATCTCGGTCGCGACCGTTGCCAAATCAGCGATGGAAGCCAAGGAAAACCTGTTCTTCCGTGAAACCGATGGCATCACCATGAATCGCAACCGTTTGCTGGCTGATGCCAAGGAACGCGCGTTATCCATGGTGGATGGCTACGAAGCACCCGAAGAATTCACCTTCCGCCTGCCGGGTGAAGCAGCCCGCGTTGCCTTTGAAATGGCGGTTGATGGTTTCCATCGTCTTGGCAAGGCAACCGACTATGACCGCGTTGTTGCCGGTGAATTGGCCAAGGTTCTGGCCGGTGGAGACACCGACGTGACCGAGGAACTTTCCGAAGACGACATTCTCGAACTGGAACGCGAAGGCTTTATGCGTCTGGTCCGCAACGAAGGCACCATGGCCCGTGTTGAACATATGCTGTTCACCGGCAAGCCGTTGCGCAACTAACCGGTCCAGGAGGAAAAGTAAAATGGCTGAATATAAAGCACCCCTGCGCGACATGCGCTTCGTCCTGACCGAGCTGTTTGATTACAACGATATCAATCAGATGCCCGGTTGCGAGGATTTCACCCCTGACGTGGTTGACGCAGTTCTCGAAGAAGCCGCCAAGGTCTGCGAAGAAGTCCTGTTCCCGATCAACCGTTCGGGCGATGAAGAAGGCTGTACTTGGGATGACGGGGTCGTTACGACACCGAAAGGTTTCAAGGAAGCTTACCAAACCTTCGCTGAAGGCGGTTGGACCGGTATTGCCTGCGATCCCAATTATGGTGGTCAGGGCGCGCCGAAATCGCTGAATGCCCTGGTCGAGGAAATGATTTGTTCGACCAACTTGTCCTTCGGGATGTATCCGGGTCTGTCCTTTGGCGCCTATGCCGCCATGCATGCCCATGCATCGGACGAACTTAAGGACAAATACCTGCCCAAAATGGTCGAAGGCACCTGGTCTGGGACCATGTGTCTGACCGAACCGCATTGCGGTACCGATCTTGGGATTATCAAGACCAAGGCCGAACCGTTGGGCGACGGGTCCTATTCAATTTCCGGCACCAAGATTTTCATCTCGGCCGGGGAACATGACCTGACCGAAAACATCATCCATCTGGTTCTGGCTAAGTTGCCAGACGCACCCAAGGGCACCAAGGGTATTTCGCTGTTCCTGGTTCCGAAATTCATGGTTGGTGACGACGGATCGCTTGGTGATCGCAATGCCGTCAAATGTGGTTCCATCGAACACAAGATGGGCATCAAGGCATCTGCCACGTGTGTGATGAACTTTGATGGTGCTGTTGGTTATCTGGTGGGTGAACCCCATCAGGGCATGCCCGCCATGTTCACCATGATGAACCAGGAGCGTCTGTCGGTTGGCATTCAGGGTCTTGGTCTTGGCGAGGCGGCCTATCAGGGTGCGCGCGCCTATGCCAAGGACCGCCTGCAAGGCCGCGCACTGACCGGTGCGAAATCCCCCGATAAGGCAGCAGAACTCGATCATCGTTCATCCTGATGTCCGCCGTATGCTTCTGACCGCCAAGGCCACCAACGAAGGTTGCCGCGCGATGGGCATGTGGGTTGCCCGTGCACTGGACACTGCCAAGCACCATGCTGATCCGATCAAACGCGAAGAAGCCGACGAGTTTGTTCAGCTGATGACCCCGATCGTCAAGGCTCTGTTCACCGACTGGGGCTTTGATAACACCAACCTTGGTGTTCAGGTCTTTGGCGGTCACGGCTATATCCGTGAATGGGGCATGGAACAATATGTGCGTGATGCCCGTATTGCCCAGATCTATGAAGGCACGAACGGCATTCAGGCGCTTGACCTTGTGGGTCGTAAAATGCCGACCAAGGCCGGTCGTTTCCTGCGTCGTTTCTTCCACCCGGTTCAGGAATACATCGAAGCAAACGTTTCAAACGGCGAACTTGGCGAATATGTCCAGCCGCTGGCAAAGGCTTTCATGCGCTTGCAGCAGGCAACCGGTGAACTTGCCCAGCGCGGGATGAAAAACCCGGACGAAGCCGGTGCAGCCGCAACCGAATTCCTGCGTCTTTTCGGTCTGGTTGCGGTTGGCTTCATGTGGGCTCGCATGGCGGAAATCGCACTGACCAAACAGGATGACGATGCCGATGGGTTCTATAAGGCCAAGCTGATCACAGCGAAGTTCTATATGGAACGCGTTCTTCCGCAGTCCGGTGCCATGTTCAGCCAGATCATGTCTGGTTCCTCGACCATGATGGCACTTGACGAGGAGCTGTTCTGATCATGAATTCGGGCCGCAATAACAACACTTTGGCATCAGGAAACGGAGTTCTGTCGTGAACCTTATTTTCCGACTGATCCGTGTCGTGATCCTGTCGTTGTTGCGGCCCGGTTTGCATCCGCTTGATCCATCGACCCTGCATTTCCGGGCATGGCCGCTTGATCTGGACATCAATGTGCATATGACCAATTCGCGGTATTTCGCATTGATGGATCTGGGCCGGACCGAGCTGATCGTGCGCAACGGCATCGCCAAGCAGATGCTTAAACGCAAATGGCAGCCGGTTGTGTCGGGATCGACCATGCGGTTCAAACGCGCGATCAAGCCGTTCCAGAAATTCGCACTCGAAACCCAGGCACTTTATTGGGACGAAAAGGGCTTCTATCTCGAACAACGCTTTGTTTCCAAAGGTAAAACCTTGGCACTTGGCGTGGTCAAAGCCGTCTTTGTCGGACCCGATGGCATCATCCCGCCCGAAGAAGTCTGTCGTCTGGTGGGCGCTGATCAAACATCGCCATCCATGCCCGATTGGCTGTCTGGCTGGCCGGATATGGAAAGTGCGATCGAAGCCAGATTGGCGATCTAAAAGCATAAGGTCCCGACACTCGGGATCAAACAACCGGGCAACGACCCGCGGGAGGAATTCACATGGCATCAAATGACGCTGTTTTGCTGTCGGTCACAGACGAGATCGCAACGATCACGCTAAACCGTCCTGACCGGATGAACGCGCTTGATAAATCCATGATTGCCGGGCTGTCAGATGCCCTTGATCAGATCGAGGCAGACATCGCCCATATTGGCGCGGTTATCATCGAAGGATCAGGCGGCACCTTTATGGCCGGCGGCGATGTGAAATTCTTCTATCAGATGTCGCAAACCCCGGCGGAAGAAGCCAGACCGTTGATCGAAACCATGATCAATCGCGTCCATGACATCATCATCCGCCTGACCGCCCTTCCCTGCCCGGTCATTGCCAAGCTTGAAGGGGCGGTTGCCGGATTTGGCATCAGCCTGATGAATGCGTGTGATTTGGCGGTTGCCGCCGAAGAAACCGTTTTTACGCTGGCCTATATCCATATCGGTACGTCGCCGGATGGTGGTTCGACCCATTCGCTGACCCGACTTGTTGGCATGAAAAAGGCCAAGGAAATTGCCCTTCTGGGGGATCGCTTTGGCGCGGATGAGGCCCATGATTGCGGCCTGATCAACAAGGTCGTCCCGGCCAGCTTGCTGGCATCGGAAACCGCAAAATATGCGGCCCGTCTGTCGGCTGGACCGCGTGGCGCCATTGCACGCACCAAGGCATTGCTAAACGGCGCACCAGAGGCAGACCTTCAGACCCAGCTTGCGGCCGAAGCCAAATCATTCGCCGAATGCTCAATCAGTGACGATTTCCGCGAAGGTGTGACCGCCTTTGTTGAAAAACGTACCCCCCGCTTTGGCAAATCATAAGAAGAATACAGGGAACGAAACGATGAAAAGTCTTAAAGGCAAAACACTGTTCATCACCGGCGCATCACGCGGTATTGGCAAGGAAATTGCCCTGCGTGCCGCACGTGATGGCGCCAATGTTGCGATCATCGCCAAAACCGATGAACCCCATCCCAAGCTTCCAGGCACCATCCACAGTGCGGCTGCCGAGATAGAGGAAGTCGGTGGCAAGGCATTGGCGCTTAAGACTGACATCCGCGAAGAAGACCAGATTGCCGAGGCGGTTGCCAAAACGGTCGAGACCTTTGGCGGGATCGATATCCTGATCAACAATGCCAGCGCGATCAATCTGACCCCGACCCTGCAAACCCCCATGAAGCGGTTTGATCTGATGCATCAGGTCAATACACGTGCAAGCTTTGCCTGTGCGCAGGCCTGCCTGCCGCATCTGATGAAGTCGGACAATCCGCATATCCTGACCATGTCGCCACCGCCAAACTTGTCTGCACAATGGTTTGCCAATCACACGGCCTATACCATTTCGAAATACGGCATGAGCCTTGTGACCCTTGGTCTGGCGGCTGAATTTGCCGATGAAGGGGTTGCTGTGAACTCGCTTTGGCCGGTCACGGTGATTGAAACCGCAGCCCTTAACATGATCCCCGGTCTGGAACAGGGCCGTGCGCGCACGGCACAAATTCTGGCAGATGCCGCGCATGCGATCCTGACCGCACCGTCACGTGATGTGACGGGTGGCTTCTTTACTGATGAAAGCGTGCTGGAAGCCATCGGCATTACCGATTTCGAACAATACAACCTGACCCCGGGCAAAACGCCCTATCCGGACTTCTTCCTGGAGCTTGACCGCAACGGCAAGAACGATCCCGAGGTTGCCAAACTTTTGGAAAAACTGGGCAGCTTTCACAAAGCAGCCTGACCGTCATGGCGCCGGAGAAGTGTGTGCTTCGGCGTCTCGTAGGGGCCTGATGACCTGACGTGGAATGATCTACTAGGGAAATTGGGCTCTCTCGCCCGCTGAACTAAACCCGCCCTTTGTGGCGGGTTCTTTTTTGGCCGGACGCAACGATGGCATCCGTACATAAAGGCACCGCCAACCGGTTCTTTGGCGGTGCCCCTTCGCAATAACGCTAGGACGTTGAGGGTTAAGATGAAAAAGCGTGACGCGAAGGTATTATCCGGGATCAGGAAGCCCGGCGTTCCAGTGACTGACGCGGCATTTCGCAGACAACAAGGCTTGGCGTTGGCAACATCATCTGTACCGAAAGTGCCATGGCCAGATCGCGGTTATCACGATCCGCATCAAGGAAATGTTCCGACCAGATGCCATCACGGTTGGCCGACAGGAACGCACAGCGCAGCATCGAAAACGATGGCGATCCGTGGGTTTCATGCTGACCATTGACCGATGCCAGCCAATTTGCAATCGCATCATGGGCGGCCTGATCAAGGATGTCTTGCATATTGGCGCGATCATTCGCCGCAATGCTGTCCTGTGCCAGCGCATCGCGCAGGGCATTAATCATGCGCTGCGTCCCAATTGGGTTCTTTACACCAAATGACCGAAGCCAGGCGCGCGCCGTATCTTCGATCAGGCGCGTCATCGCGGCCAACTCAAATGCGGCGTAGGAAAAACCCTGTGTTGCGACGGTCATATCAGTCATGTGTTTGGCCCTCCGGGGCGGTAACAATCAGCGGTGATTAACGTGTCGTTAAGAAACAAGATCACCGAAAAAACGCGGGATAATTTGCTCGAAATCTGGGCGTTTTTGTGGCGCCGAAGATCGATTTAAAACAATATCTTACGGCGACTCGGTCGGGTTTTCAGACGCATTGACATCACGGCCCGCCATGATCTGATCAAGCGGCTTGACCGGCCATGACAGGATCAGAAGTTTTTCATCACGCGTCAGGCTTTCAATCCCCAACCGGGCAAGCTTTTCATAAATGATGCCGATCTCGATCGTCGTGCGGGTATCGGGCTTGCGCACCGGTAGTAACGCCGAATGCAGCGCATTGGCATATGGATCTTCGATCAGGCGCATCAGCCCGTCTTTGACATCCGCATCGCCACTTTCTGCATTGATACGCGCCAGGGAACGCAGCTCATCTGGGCTGTCATATTCTTCGGGTGTCACAAACAGCTTCCATCTGCGCGCAGCCTGACCAATGGCAAGGCTGCTTGAATAATGGGTCAGCCAGGGCGACAGAACCAGACCTGCTAAAATCGGTGACAGCCACCAGAAGAAGGCCTGATCAACAAAGATCGCAATCGCCCCCCAAATCAGGCCGATGACAATGATCGTCCGATGGGTTTTAAGTGCTGACTTGAACGGAACCCCGGCATCGTCACGTTCCTGCGCATCCCAGCCAACCTGGTTGCCAGTCAGAACCGAAAACACGAATTGGGAATGCAGCATCATCATGATCGGCGCTTGAAGGGCGGAATAAAGCGTCTCCAATACGCCACTCGCCAACACCATGACGCCGCCATACTTTTTGCGATCCCGTCCCAAACAGACCATCAGGATCGAGATGATCTTGGGCAGAACCAGCATGCCAATGGTAAAGACCAGCAACACCAGCATCTCAAACGACCGGTCAACCGGCCATTGCGGGAACATGGTGAAATGGCCCGGGAAGAAGCTATAGGTCAGCTGGGTGTTCTGAAGTGTCGCGATGGTCGAGCTCAGCAACAGCAAAAGCCACAGCGGCGATGACACAAAGCTCATCACGCCCATAAAGAAATGCAAGCGGCTCAGTGGCTTGAAACCATGTGCAACCATCAAACGCGCATGCTGCATATTGCCCTGACACCAGCGACGATCCCGGATGGCAAAATCAATCAGGTTGGGCGGAAGTTCTTCCCAGCTGCCTTCAAGCTGCGGGATCAACCAGCACCGCCAACCGGCCTTGCGCATAAAGGCTGCCTCCACGAAATCATGGCTCAGGATATGACCACCCATCGGCGGCTTGCCCGACAAAACCGGCAGACCACAGCATTCAATGAACGCCTTGGTGCGAATGATCGCGTTATGGCCCCAATAGTTCGAACTACCCATGCACCAGAATGACAGGCCAGCCGACATGGTCGGGCCATGCACGCGTGAAATGAACTGCAAGATACGGGCAAACAGTGTCTGACGACCGGTCGGCTGCGGCGGGCTTTGGATAATCCCGGCATCCGGGTTGTTCTCCATCAGATAGGCCATATTGACCATGGCCTCACCCGACATGACGCTATCGGCATCAAAGACGATCATGTGATCGTAATTGGCTGCATAGGTCTCGCAGAATTCCTTGAGGTTGCCGGATTTGCGTTCAGTATTTTCCGTGCGACGGCGGAAGAAAATCTTGCCGCGCGCATTTAGATCCGCGCATGCCTTCGCCCATGCCATTTCCTCGGCAATCCAGATATCGGGATCGCGGGTGTCCGACAGAACAAAGAAGCTGAATGCATCAATCTCGCCGGTTTTCTCAAGGCTTTCGTAACTTGCGCGGAGCCCTGCGAAAACGCGGTTGGGATCTTCGTTATAAACCGGGATGACGACAACGTTCTTGGATCGTAACGATCCTTTGCGCACAATGGGTTTAAGGCGCTTAAGCGTAATCGCATCAAGCTTAAGCCCACGCAAAACGAGGCCAACAATCCCGGTAAAGAAGGACAGAGAAATCCAGGCAAAGTTGATGGTAAAGAACGCAACCACCACCATTTCCATAATGGTCAGCTGATCCGCCCCCAAAACATCAGCCATCAACCAAGCCGCATAGGCCGTTGCCGCAATCGATGCGCCAAACAGGAAAAACCGCCGCTTGCCAACACCAGGCCCGCGTAATTTCACGGTCGGATCACAGCCAAGATCATCCGTCGCATTTACGGGTGCGGATGATGGCAGTTTATCGGTGTTGGCGTCAGTCATCTAACTCATCTGGCATTACCTGAAATTGGCAGAGAAGGCGAAGTAAACGGCTAGGAAGTTGGCTTAGAAGACCCACGGCATTGTCCAGGTCTCGCTTAAGACCTGATCGCCATACAGCAGGAACACACGAAGATTGCTTGCAGCTTCATCAGTGGTATCGAGCAGATCAAACATCACACGAACACCGCCATTTTCCGGGTCATTCATGATGCGAATGTTTTTGATCTCTCCCTCTGATGCGCTGATATCGGCGCGCATCTTGGCGATGTTGCGTTTGAAGTAATCAAGCTCCCCACCGGCAAAATTCAGAACAAAGCGCGTGGTTGCCTGATCTTCATCACCTTGGGCCGCCATACGCATGATCCGTGTATCGCTTGCCTGCGCCATCGGATGCAGACCGGTACCATCACGGGTCGCCGTCACGCTGTAATCAACCTGAAGCTCGCTACCTGCCGTTGGTTTGGTCTCGGGCACCCAATAGGCAACGATATTGTCGTTTAATTCATTCGGGCTTGGAATTTCGACCAGTTCGACATGACCCTTGCCCCAATCGCCTTTCGGCTTCACCCAGTAGCCCGGCTGCTGGTCAAACCGGCGATCCAGATCCTGATAATGATCGAAATTGCGGTCACGCTGCAAAAGACCAAAACCACGCGGGTTTTCATCCAAGAACGAGCTCATCTGCAGATGTATCGGGTTATCAAGCGGTCGCCACAGCCATTCACCACGGCCGTTATTGATCAAAAGGCCATCCGTCGAATGTACTTCGCCGCGATAATCGTTAAATGTCCGGCGGCGCTGTTCACCAAACAGGAACATGCCATTCAGTGGTGCCAGTCCGATCTTTTCCACACCATCGCGGAAGAACAATTTCGCACTGATATCCGCACGGCTACGCTGACCCGGCGTAATGTCAAAACGATAGGCACCGGTTAGGCGCGCGCTATCAAGTAGCGCATAAATCCGGATCGTCTGATCACCCTTTTTCGGCTCAACGATCCAGAATTCCTTGAATACCGGGATTTCTTCGCCGGTCGGGCCGGCAAGATCAACCGCAAGACCACGCGCCATCTGACCGATGGATTGGCCCTGCCCCTGCAAACGGAAATAGGACGCGCCAAGAAAACGTGTCAGCTCATCATTGCTTTGCACATCGCTCAATGGATAGCGCAGGCGGAACCCGGCATAGCCCTGGGTCGAGAAATCATTGGCTGAAAGCCCTGTCTTGCCGAAGTCAAACAGCCCGGCCGAAAACGGGATGACCTGAATTTCACCGTCGCGCACCAGATTGATCGCAACCGGCACGTCATACATGCTGCCCGGATGGAACAGATCCAGCGAGAAGCCGGTATTTTCCGGATTAAAGAACGCGCGCTGCGATTTGAAGCGGATCTGCTCATACTGATCCGCTGTCAAATTGGCCAAGGCATCGGGCAGATCGCGATGGGGATTTTCAAACGGGTTTTTGGCAAGCTTGCGCGCACGCTCCGTCACCATTTCCGGATCAAATGCGACCGGCACAGAAACAACCGGCTTTGCGGCTTCGTCCCCATCCTGACCTGCAGCCGGACTTACCGGCGCAGCGTCATTTTCAATCGGACCTGCAACTTCTTCTGCTGCCCCCGACGTCTCATCGGCAGTTTCAACTGTCGTGGTATCGGTCGTCACTTCGTTGGAAGAAATGCTGCCCTCAACGCGTTGTGCCTCAACAGGGACGTTTTCAGGTGCGGCTTCCTGCGCACGCAAAGTCTGCGGAGTTCCAAGCAAAATGGTTCCGGTTACCAAGGCAACCAGAACGCCATGCATAAGGGCCAGCGTCGGGCGCTGTTGAAAATTTTGCGTCATGCCTGTGTACGCTACCAACCGTTGGATTTTTCAGAGGCTTAACCTCAGTTCTTCAATGTGCTTGTGCACAAAGAACAGGGCAGGAATGTGTCGCCATCAGGGAAAGAATCCGCAAAACCTGAACGGGATATCTGCCAAGAATGAATGCTCTATACCCGGATATGCAATTGACGAAGCGGCATTTTTGCATGGGCTATCACACTGAAATGCAGACATTCCCGGCTTGACGAAAGCCAAAATATGGCGGCGATTTTCAGATATTGAATGCGTCGGAATCTGCGCTGGAATCGCCTTGTAACTGGCGTGGTGTGACGTTGTGTTTAAGCTGAATGGCGCGCGCAAGGGCCGTTGTACTGCGATACCCCACCGATCCGGCCACCGATTGAAGGTTCTGGCCCGCACGCAGCATCTCAAACGCCTGATCAAGGCGGATCGATTGTACATATTCGCCGGGCGATGATCCCATTAAATCGCGAAACAATGCCGCAAAGCTTGCGCGCGACATCCCGGCAATCTCGGCCTGACTTTCGACCGACCAATTGCGCCCCGGATCACGATGAAGTTCCCCCACAACCCGGGCAATTCTTGGATCGCGCAAGGCCGCAAGAATTCCCGACGTGACCAAGCCCTCTGCCTGACAATGGCGCAACACCATCAGCAACAGCAAATCCATCAAAAGATTTACCGCGGTCTTCCCACCGGGTTGCGTTTCCGCGGCCTCAAGGAAAAGCTGCGATGTAATTGCCTCAAGCCCAGGAATGTCATCAAAGGCAAGTGCCAGGCAATCAGGCACACCAAGTTTGGCCGGACTTGGTCCGGGATTAGGGAATTCCATATGCGCACATACAAGGCTTGATCCGGTTTCGGGTGTCTCAAGCACATGGGGTGTTGGTTTGCCGAGCAAAATCACACCGGGCCGATCAAGCACCACATGGGGTTTGCCATTCATCAAAACCCGGACCGATCCACTTTGCAGGACATGCAGCATACCTTGCTGATCGGTGGCTACGTCGCCGCGCCCGACATGGTCGCTATTGCCACATAGAACACCGGAAAAGAACACATCCCCGCGTGGGTGATGCGCGCCAAAGATATCGGACAGGACATCTCTTTCAGACGAATTGCGTGCTTCTTTGGACAACAAGTCAACTTCCCGTCGATAGGGTGAACTCAGCAATCAAGACAGCTTCTTGATGACCCAGTTTAACGATCATCTGCCAGTAACAAGCTGGTGATCAGCCCCATAAAGGAGGTTTCCAAATGTCCGTTTCGTCCAAATCCTTGCGCGTTCTTGGCCTTGCTGCCGCCCTTGGTGTTGTCGCCATTGGCGGGACCATCGCCCTTTCAACCCAGGCCCAGGCCGCCCAGGAAATCAATATCGTCGATGGCTTTGCACTCAATGGCTATGACCCGGTTGCCTATTTCACCCTTGGCGCACCAACACCGGGGAGCTCGCAATATGTTGCTGAGCATGACGGTGCAAAATACCGCTTCGCCAGTGCCGAAAGCCGCGATCTGTTTAATCAGAACCCGGATAAATACGCCCCGCAATATGGTGGTTTTTGTGCCTTTGGTGCGGCGATGGGCCGTAAATTCGGTGCCGATCCGCTCGCATGGCGCATCGTTGATGACAAGCTGTATCTCAACCTGAACAAGGAAATTCAGGAACGCTGGGTACAGAACATTCCGGGCTTCATCCGGGGTGCTGATCATAACTGGGACATCATCGAGACGATCGAAGACGCCAAACTGGCCGACGAGACCATGGCGCCCAAGGGCCTGACCATCGGCGCGCAGTAGTCCTCTCGCACGCTAATCCCGTGTGACGTTTCCGGGTTTGTCCTGTCGCCTCCCTGTTGCCCGGATAAAAAATGGCCGGTCCATCTGCTGGACCGGCCATTTCGTTTCAGATGACTGCGATGCCGATCTGAAATTATCAGGTGGGCTTAATAGCCAACCGCACAACCGTCCTTGCGCGGGTCCGATCCGGCAACATACCCGGCATCGGTCTTGGCAATCAGCTGCGCGCCACCGAAACCAAAATTGGTGCTATCGGGTGTTTCCACCTTGATCGCATGACCTTTGGCCTTCAGCGCATCAATCACATCCGCACCCAAGGATGCCTCAACCGCAACCTCAAGCCCCGCCAGAGCCTGCCAACGCGGTGCATCAACAGCCGTTTGCGGGTCCTGCCCCCAAAGCTGGGTACGGAGCGTCATTTGCAAATGACCCTGTGCCTGCATCGGCCCCCCCATGACGCCAAAGCTCATGATCGGGTTTCCGGTATCGCTCATCAGGAAGGCCGGAATGATGGTCTGGAACGGGCGCTTGCCACCCTTAACCAAGTTCGGATGACCGTCTTTCAGGCTAAAGCCGTGACCGCGGTTCTGCAGGCTGATCGACGTACCTGGAACCACCACGCCTGATCCAAAGCCCATATAGTTCGACTGAATGAACGACACCATCATGCCGTTTTCATCGGCCGCCGTGACATAAACCGTGCCACCATGTTTCGGCGCACCGGCATTAAAATCCTGCGCCTTGTTGGCATCGATCAATGCCGCACGGGATTTCAGATAATCATCAGACAGCAAATGCTCGACTGTGACATCGGTCATGTAATCAAGATCGGCGACATAGGCCCGCATATCGGCAAAGGCCAGTTTCATCGCTTCGATCTCAAGATGAAGCGCTTCGACCGAGTCGGGTTCATAATCGGTAATATTGGTATGACGCAGAATACCAAGCGCGATCAGCGCCGAAATGCCCTGTCCGTTTGGCGGGATTTCATGCAGCTTCACCTTGCCAAAGCTTTGCGAAATGGTGCCAACCCAATCGGCCTTGTGATTTGCCAGATCTTCTTCGGAAAGTGCCGCGCCATGTTCCTTGGCAAAGGCTGCGATCTTGGCTGCCAGTTTCCCGCGATAGAAGCTTTCACCCTTGGTTTCGGCAATCTCGATCAGGCTGTCGGCGGCAGCCTTGTTGATAAAGAGCTCACCAGCTTTGGGGGCTTTGCCACCAGGCAGGAACGCCTCGGCAAAGCCCGGCTGTTTGGCCAGAAGATCACCACCCTTTTCCCAAAGGGTCGCGATGATCGGGGAAACCGCAAAACCACGCGATGCATATTCGATCGCCGGTTCAAACAGTTTTTCAAACGGCAGCTTGCCAAATTTGGTCGAGATTTCCTGCCAGGCAGAAACCGCACCCGGTGTCGTTACCGATTCCCAACCGCGCTGGGGCATCTTGTCTGATCCGGCAAAGCGTTCCGGGTTCCAAGCTGCTGGCGCACGGCCCGAAGCATTCAGACCATGCAATTCCTTGCCATCCCAGATGATCGCATAGGCGTCTGAGCCAAGACCGTTACCGGTCGGCTCCACCACGGTCAGTGCAATCGCCGATGCCAATGCCGCATCAGCCGCATTGCCGCCAGCCAGCAGCATGCGCAGACCTGCTTGGGCTGCCAATGGCTGGGATGTGGAAACCATATTGCGCGCCAGCACCGGGGACCGGCGTGAGGCATAAAGCGCGTCATGACGAAGTTTCATAGAAGTCTCCTCGGACGACGGCTTAATCGCCGTCTTGTTCATCGGTGGCAGGGCGGTCTTTTTTGCGCATCTTCAGAACCGATCGAACACTGAAGATAACAGACAGAACAGCAGCTGCGAGCAACACAGCAGAAATCGGGCGGGTAAAGAACACCGTCCAGTCGCCGTCACTCATCAGCGCACGGCGCAAGTTGGTTTCGGCAATCGGCCCAAGGATCACACCAAGGACGAGCGGTGCCAGCGGATAATCAAGCGATTTCAGGCCATACCCCACCAAACCAATCGCACCGAGCAAGTAAAGATCCGTTACGCGGTTGTTGAGTGCAAAGGCCCCGATCACGCAGCAAATCATCACGGTCGGGACAATGAACTGCTTGGGAATGTCGGTCACACGCAAGAACAGGCGCATCGAGAGGACACAAACCACCAGCATCATCAGCGACGCGACAATCATGGCGACAAACATGCCATAGGCCAGATCGGCATTATCCATGATCAAACGCGGACCAACCGAAATACCATGCACCATAAGGGCTGCCATCAGGATCGCATCAACCGCCGATCCCGGAATGCCAAGTGCAATCATCGGGATCAAACCACCACCTGCTGTGGCAGAGTTGCCGGCTTCAGATGCAATCACCCCATCCGGATTGCCCTTGCCAAATTCCTCCGGGGTTTTGGAGCTACGCTTGGCCTGATCATAAGCCAGAAGGTTGGCAATCGATCCACCTGCACCGGGCAATGCGCCGATGAAGACGCCAATCAATGATGAACGCACCAGATTGACCGGATGCATCAGAACTTCGCGCATCACAGCCCAGGTTTTGAATTCGATCACATCGGGGATCAGCGCGCCCTTGCTGTCCTTTTTGCCATGGTCCTCGACCTCGCCCATCAATTGACTGATGGCAAAAATACCAATCAGAACAATCAGGAACGGCAGACCCGGCATCAGGATATCGGACTCAAAGGTCAAACGCGGGCGGCCCATCATCGGGTCCGGCCCAATCGTCGCAAGACCCAAGCCAATCACACCGGCAATCAGTCCCCGCATCAATGAATTGCCCACAAGGCTTGCGACAATCGTCAGCGCAAATACGATCAACGAGAAATATTCCCACGGACCAAGTTTCACTGCGATCAGTGCCAGCGGCGGGGCCGCAACAATCAGGATGATGGTGGAAATTACCGTGCCAAAAAATGATGACCAGACACCAAGTGAAAGCGCACGTCCGGGCTCCCCGCCACGCGCCATTGGAAAGGCATCAAAGGTAGTGGCAACCGAACTGGGCGTCCCGGGAATCCCCAGAAGTGCTGCACTGATCAAACCACCGGTATAACCGCCGACATAAACCGACAACATCACCGAAACCCCCTGAAGCGGGTCCATGGTAAAGGTCAGTGGCAATGTCAGGATGATCGCCATGGTCACGGTAAAGCCGGGAATAGCGGCTGCGACGATCCCGGCGATGGAACCGATCAGCATGTAAATCAGGGTATCGAATGCGAAAACCTGATGGGCACCGGCAAGAAATGCGTCCAACATGATCGTAAACTTCTGTTAGCCCGCGAACAGAACGCCGCGCGGGAGAAACACGTTAAAGACTTCGGCAAACAGCAGATTCAAGCCAACCGAGAAAATCAGGGCGGCGATCACGGACTGAATGAGGGTCTTTTTCGAAATGCCTGCGATCATCAGCTGGGTGATCAGCAGAAAGATAAAGGTCGCCAGCGAAAAGCCTGCAATCGGCAAAACGCCAAGATAAACAACCAGCAAGCCAAACAGGGCAAAGGAAATCCGGCGCACCTTAATCCAGCCACAAAGCGCGCTCATCAAACCATCAAGCTGACCGGCCTTGCGGATATCAATCACGGCACGGATTGCGGAAATCAGGCAAAGCCCCGCCAAAACGGCAAAGACCAGCTGCGGGAAGGATCCTGCACCAAGCGGCTCCCAACGTGATGTTGGCAATTCACCTGCGCGCAGCGACAGATAAGCCGATCCCAGCCCAAAAACGATATATGAAATCAGCCGTGCGAATTCGGTTGTTGCACGCGAAGCAGCGGATGCTGATGCACCCGCTGCTGCTGATTTCGCCGACCCGTTCGTCATCCTGCGAGCTTGCCAACCAGACGGTTAACAGTGTCAGACAGTTTGCCGAGATAGGCTTTGTATTCTTCCTGGCCCAGGAACATTGCTTCTGAACCAACATTCTTGATCTTGGTGCGAACATCTTCGTTCTGCATGACCTTTTCCAGATGTGCTTCAAGCGCATCTGCAATTTCCTGCGGGGTGTCTTTTGGCAGAACAACACCACGGGTCACAGCCAGATCAAGATCATGGCCAAGTTCGCCAAAGGTACGAACATCCGGCTCATCAGCAGTACGTTCCGGCATGCCAACAGCGGCAAAGATCAGATCGCCATTTTCAACAAACTGACCAGCCGAGGATACATCACCGATGGCAACGTCAATGTTACCACCCACCAGCGCACGGATACGCTGACCGGTACCTTCATAGCCAACATAAGAAAACTGAATGTCGAACGCGTCTTCGATCATCGCCATGTGAAGATGCGGAACACCTGCAAGGGTCACACCGGCGCGAACCGCACCCGGATGTTCCTTGGCATAGGCAACCATTTCTTCAAAGGTCGAGAAATTGTCGTTCTTTGAAAACGTCAGATATTGCGGCGATGAGGTCACCAGCGCGATCGGCATGAAGCTGTCCCAGTTCAGGTCGGTAATGCCCGTCCCGTTGGAAATCAGAAGACCTTCGTGGATCTGCGAAATGGTGTAGCCGTCTGCCGGACGCTTGGCGAATTCTGCCAGACCAACATTGCCGCCAACGCCAGGCATGTTGATGACCGGAACAGCCTTGCCGGTCTCTTCTGCCAGACCCTGAGCAACAAGACGCATCAGCGTATCACTACCGCCACCCGGTCCCCACGGGACGATGAATTCGATCGGTTTTTCCGGATAGTCCTGCGCCTGGGCGGGGCCGGCAATCGCTGCGGCCATCAAACCGGCGGCAACGGCAATCTTGCGGAACATGTCAGTGCCTCCTGATAAATTTACTGGATCAATGGAAACCAATTTAATTTTGGTACACTCATTTTGTCGACACATTGTTGTCATCCGAATATTGTATCCGCAACCCCAAAAACGCATTTATACGTAATTTTCGCTAAATTTCGCGATTTCATGCGCAAAACCATTGCCAAACGTATAGCGCTGGCGTTACCAGTAATCAGATACAATCGTAAAAATTGGTTTGGATTGGTTTGAAATGATTGAAATCGAAGGCACCATGAGCCTTTATCTGGTGTGGGGCGCTGCGATGCTGTTTGCTGGCGTCGTTGGCGGCATTATGGCCGGCCTGCTTGGTGTGGGTGGCGGGATCGTGATTGTCCCGGTGCTCTATCACTTTCTGACCACCATGGGGGTCGATGAAAGCTTGCGCATGCAGGTTGCTGTTGCCACCTCGCTGACCACAATCATTGCCACCGCGATCTCATCAACGCGCAGCCATTATAAGAAGGGCTCGGTCGATATCGCCCTTCTCAAACATTGGGGTCCGGCGATTGTCGTTGGCGTTATCATTGGTACCGCGATTGGCGGTTTGGCCGATGGTCGCGTTCTGACCATCGTCTTTGCCGTGGTGGCCATTCTGGTTGCCGCCAACATGATTTTGGTAAAGGACCGCGAAACGGACGAGGCGAAAAACCCGCCGAAATCTGTCTGGGCGGTGCTTGGTGTGATTGCCGGAAGCCTGTCTGCAATGATGGGGATTGGCGGGGGAACCATTTGTGTCCCGGTTCTGAATTTCCTGGGCTATGACATCCGCCGCGCGGTTGGAACGGCTGCGGCCATCGGCCTGATAATCGCTCTGCCCGGAACGATCGGCTATGCCATGTCGGGCGTTGGTGTTGATGGACGCCCGCCATTTTCAATTGGTTATGTGAACGTTCTGGCTGCTGCCCTTTTGATCCCGATGACGGTTCTGTGCGCACCAATTGGCGCACGGATTGCCCACACGATCCCGCGCCGCGCGCTTCGCATGTGTTTTGGCCTGTTTCTGGCCGTGACATCTTTGCGGATGTTCTATGATCTGATTAACTGATATCAGAGATTGGGTTTGACCCATTTGATCTTCGAGCCGAACCATTCCACTGGGAGAGAGCACCAAGTAACAAGGTGCGGATTGGTTCGGTTACAGGGAACGCCATAAAAAAGAAAAATGACCATGCTTGATCCTGCGACCCAAGGGCTGGCTGAAAAGCTCAAAGCCGGTTTTGCCCGGGGTGAATTTGTCAAAGACGGGCGCGTGATTGCCGAACGCACCCTTGCCGAACAGCTTGATGTTGGCCGCCGCGCATTGCGCAAGGCGCTTGATCTTCTTGAAACGGACGGACTGATCTGGCGCCGCCAGGGCCAGGGCACCTTTGTCGGCACGCCGCCAACACCTCGCATGCGCAAGCTTGAAGGCATTGCTACCAAAACAAGCCCGTTTGAAATCATGGAAGTCCGCCAGGAAATCGAACCATCAATGGCCCGCTTTGCCGCCCTTCGCGCATCGCAAAGCGACATCGATGCCATGCGCACCATGGTCGAAAACGCAGCCCTTGCCTCGACACAGGGCGAATATGAAAAATGGGACGCGGCCTTTCACCAGAAACTGGCCAAATCGGTCAAAAACACCCTGTTTCTGGCTGTGTTTGAGGCCGTCAATGCAGTTCGTCGTGATGCTGCCTGGGCCCGCATGCGCGAAAGCAGCCATTCGGGCAGCCTGATCAATGATCTTAGTGCGCAGCACCGTGACATCGTTGATGCCATCGAACAGCGCGATCCCAAACGCGCCGAAGACGCCATGCGCCGCCATCTGGCGCAGGTTGAACAGGCGCTTAAACAAAGCTGATCAAACCGCAAAAGCAAAACGGGCCAACATATCGTCTGGCCTATTTTTTTTTGTGCTTCGCCTGAACCAATCCTGATTGGACCGGATGCCTTTGCCCCGCGTCACCCTTGCGGCGCAAAGGCATCAAACATCCCGTGATAGGCCTTCATCGGCGGTTTGGCATAAGCACCAACCTTGCTGGTCCTAAGTCCCAGCATCGCCATGGCCTCGATCATCTTCACAGCCGCACTGACACCGTCAATCACCGGCACGCCAAGCTCTGCCTGCAGACGTTCGGAAATGTCGGTCATGCCCGCACAGCCCAGAACGATGGCCTCAGCATAATCATCGCGCAGGCAAATCTCGGCCTGCTTTTTAAGCGCGTCATAGGCCATCGCCGCATTGGCACCTTCGAAATCAAGGGTTCGAACACCCGCAGCGCGCACCACGCATTGCGAGGATGCACCGTATTTCGACACCAGATGTTCAAGCGGACGGACCGAAACCGCCATGGGGGTCACAATCGCAAAGCGCGACGCCACCGCAGCCGCCATGCGCAATGCAGCCTCACACAGGCCCAGAACCGGGGCACCAGTCAAACAACGCGCGGCATCGACCCCGGTATCGTCAAAGCAAGCGACCACATACCCACCGACCGGATCGGTTTGTTGAACGGGTTCGGCTTCAAGTTCTCGGATGACGGACAGCAACCCGACGCTGGCAAAAGCTTCGTCGTAATAGCCTTCGATGCTGTCGGGGCCAAATGCCGGGTTAAGGGCCAGAACCTGTGTGCTTTGCGCGACGATCTTTTGCGCCTGATCGCCAACCTTTTTAGTAAATCCAGACGACATATTCGGGTTGATAACGGCAATCCGGCTCATGCTTTTTGCCCCTTGCGGCGACGCATGATCGCGACCGATCCAAGGGCGATGGCGATCACAACGAATGAGAATCCGGTGGTCACCGTGCCCAATGCATAAAGGACCGGCGTCGTGACATTGGTCGTCATGCCATAAATCTCAAGCGGCAGAGTATTCAGCGCCCCCGCCGTCATCAGCGTTCGGGCAAATTCATCGTAAGACAGGGTGAATGAGAACATCGCAACCCCGATCAGGCTCGGCCCAACCATCGGCAGCACAACATATTGAATGGTCTGCCAGTTGCTTGCGCCAAGATCACGCGCGGCTTCCTCGTAAGACGGATCAAAACGGTTAAACACGGCAAACATGATCAACAGCCCGAACGGGAATGTCCATGTCAGATGCGCACCAAGGGCGGATGTAAACCATTGCGGCTGCCATTCAACAATATTGAACAGCAAACCAATCCCAAGCGAAATCAGGATCGATGGCACGATCAGGCTGGCAATCGCCAGATAGAAGATCACACTGTCGCCCCGGAACCGGCGGCGGAAGGCAAGACCCGCCATAAACGAGACCACCACCGTCACCACCATGACAATCAGGCCAAGTTTAAGCGATCGCATGAACGATCCGCCAAAATCGCCCACCGCCTGTTGTTCAAACAGATTGCCAAACCAGTGGAACGAAAACCCGTTCATCGGGAAGGTCAAACCACCATTCTCCCCCTGAAATGACAGGATGAAAATCGTCAACATCGGCCCATAGAGGAACAACACAAACAGGAAAAAGAAGGCAGCCAAGAAATAGAAGCTCGTCGGGCGACGTTCGCGGGTTTTACGGGTCATCGCGGTCATGATCAGAGCTCCTTTCGGATATCAACAAGGCGCAAGAGCCCGGTCACGATCAAAAGCACCGTGATCAAAAGAACCACCGCACTGGCCGCAGCCGCCGGATATTGCAAAAGCCCAATCTCGTTGGAAATCTGCAAACCGACAGATGCGCTTTGCCCACCACTCATCAAACGAACCGTGATGAAATCACCCATCACAACCGTGATGACAAAGATCGAACCGATGGCGATGCCCGGTTTGGACAGCGGCACGATGACGGATTTAAGCGTTTCAAACCCGCTGGCCCCGGCATCGCGGGCGGCCTCAATCAGGGATCGATCAATACGCATCATGGAATTGAAAATCGGCACCACCATGAAAAGCGTATAGAGATGCACATCTGCCAGCACGACTGCGAAATCGGAAAACAGAAGGAACTCCAGCGGTTGATCGACGATTCCCAGATTGATCAGTGCCGAATTCAAAAGCCCGTTGCGGCCAAGGAATGGAATCCACGAAATCATCCGGATGATATTCGACGTCCAGAACGGGATCGTGCACAGCATGAAAAGCACGATCTGCCATGTCAGGCTGCGCACATGGAACGCCAGGAAATAGGCCACCGTAAACCCGATCAAAAGGGTAAAGGTCCAGGTCAGCGCCGCATATTTCAATGTATTGAGATAAATCTTCCAGGTCACCGAAGACCCAAGAAGGTAGCTGTAATTTTCTAAAATGAAATCAGGCAGGATCCGGTATTCGTCATAGTCCCAAAAACTGACAACAACGATGGTCAGAAGCGGAATGACAAGAAAGATCGCAAAGATCGCCGCCATGGGCGTGATCAAAAAATAGGACGATCGTTTGGACGTATCAAAAGCCATTATGTGTTCCTAAAAGCTCTGTCCGTAAGGCCTGCCGAATAAACAAATAAAGTCTGGCAACAATTCAATTTTTTGGCATGCCGGGCGCGGCCTAAACCGCGCCCGAACAACGTCTTTCGCCAAATTAAGCAGCGATAAACTCGTTCCACTTGCGGACCATGTGCTTGTTCTCGTCCATGACAGAGTTCCAGCACGCGACCGAGCCCATACGCTCTTCATAGGAACCGCCGTCACGAACTGCGCCGGCCTTCTCCATGACCTTGCCTTCCGGGCTAAGGATGTCGCCCTGTGCGGCTTTGCCTTCCATCCAGAAGCCCCATTCGTCTTCAGACATGAACTTCTTCGCGGTTGCCGGTGCAGCACTGTAGTAACCCTGACGGTTAAGATACGCACCAACCCAGCCAGACAGGTACCAGTCGATATATTCGTAAGCAGCTTCAAGCTCGAGACCCGAAAGATGCTTGGCCAGACCAATACCGCCACCCCATGCACGGTAACCTTCTTTGAGCGGCTGGTATTTACACGCGATGCCTTTGGAACGAACCGCAGCAACCGCTGGCGACCACATGGACTGAATAACAACTTCGCCCGATGCCATCAGGTTGACCGACTTATCGAAGCTCTTCCAGAAGGCGCGGAACTGACCGGCTTTCTTGGCATCGATCATGACCGCGATGGTCTTGTCGATTTCTTCCTGGGTCATGTTGCCCTTATCGCCATAGGTAACTTCGCCCATGGCTTCACACACCATCGCCGCATCCATGATGCCGATCGACGGGATGTTCAGGATCGATGCCTTGCCTTTGAATGCCGGATCAAGAAGATCAGCCCAGCTTTCGATCGGACGTTCGATCAGGTCCGGACGAATGCCAAGGGTATCTGCATTGTAAATGGTCGGGATCAGGGTCATCCACTGGGTCGGAGCAGATGCGAACTCGACACTGTCAGCACCTTCAACGAAGCCAACGGTGTGCGGCGCGGTACCCTGTGCGATTTCGGAATCCGGGGTCAGCTTGCCGGTGATGAACAGCTTGGAAATCGCATCATAGTTCTTAAGCTTGGTGGTATCCATCGGCTGCATGGTGCCGGCCGGGAAGACCTTCTTACAGATCCAGTATTCGATATCGGCAATATCAAAGGAGTTCGGCTGGGTCACGGCACGCTGGGCAACCGCATCGGAATCAAGCGCGGTCATCTGAAGGGTAAAGCCAAGGTCTTCTTTGACCTTGTCGGCAACGGCGTTGATGTTGGAAACACCTGTACCGAACTGGCGCAGCGTCACGTTTTTGATGTTCTGCGCCCAGATGGTCGGGAAGCCGGTAATCACACCCGAACCGATGGCAGCACCGGTAACAGCCGCAGCACCCTTAACGAAACCACGGCGTGAAATGCCGGTTTCCGTCAGAAGGTTTTTCTTCGAAGTTTTGTTTTCGATCGTCATGTGAAGCACTCCTGATAGATTTTTGGTTTGGTTGTTTAGTCACGCCAGAACATGGGCATGTTCGGGCTTCCAATAGGCGATGAACTTGTCCTGTCGCCTTACCGGCGCCTGCCGAAATTCGCTTTCGGTCTTCATCAGGGTTATTTCCTTGCCGTCGCTTGTGGTCGCGACGATTTGTACCCAAAGGCCGAGATACTCGACCGTGGTAATCTCAACGGGGATCTGCCCGTTTTTGGTCTCTTCGGGTGGCGTTTCGTCCAGACCGATCAGGTCGGTACGAATGGTGAATTCAAGCTCCTCACCGGCTTTCCCCTCGCCAAAGCCCGGCAGGAAAAAGCTGTCTGGTCCGCGCGCAAGCAATGTGCCCGCCGGACCGGATTCCGATACAGTGCCTTTGAAAATGTTCTGACCGCCCATGAAGTTGGCGATGAAACGGGATTTCGGCTGGTTGAAGATTTCCTGCGGGGTGCCTTTCTGGCGAATGATCCCGTCTTCCATCACAACCACCATGTCCGAAAGCGCCAATGCCTCATCCTGGGCGTGGGTGACATGGACAAAGGTAATGCCAAGTTCCTGCTGCAGGCGGCGCAATTCATCACGCATGCGTGCACGCAAGAACGGATCAAGGGCCGAAAGCGGCTCATCAAGCAGCAAAACAGAAGGTTCGGTAATCAGCGAACGCGCTAAGGCAATACGCTGCTGCTGACCACCAGAGAGCTGGTCGGGCTTGCGATCTGCAAATTGCTCCATCTGGACCCGGCTCAGCATCTCTTTGGCCCGATCTTGACGATCCGATGGGGAGACACCTTGCATCTTGAGGCCAAAGGCAACGTTCTCCGCACAGGTCATATGCGGGAAAAGTGCGTAATTCTGGAACATCATCGCCGTGCCGCGCTTGACCGGCGGAAGTTCGGTGACATTGCGATCCCCGATCAGAAGATCACCTTCGCTGATCACTTCATGACCGGCAATCATGCGCAGCGTGGTCGACTTGCCGCAGCCCGACGGACCAATCAGACAGCAATAGGCACCTGCCGGAATTTGCAGGTCAATCGACTTGACCGCCTGTGTGCTGCCATAGAACTTACTGACAGCAATTAACTCAATGGCTCCGTTGCCCTTCATCCGCTCACCCGTCGCTGCATGCAAAATTGTTAACAATCCTGTTTGCGATTGCAGGCAAAATGCGTGCCATTTTGTTTTATCGGCGGTTTTGTGCGGGATTCCGTTGGTGCGGCGCGAAAATCATCAGAAGATCAAGGGATCCCCTGCTTGTTTTCTGCCCACATAATGCGCATTTTTTACGCACCACGGTTTCATTGTACGTTTTAAATGCAATTATCAAGAAACAGGGGAAACAGGCGCGCGCGATTTTTTATTGTATAGATCGTCAACAATTTTGTAGAAATATGGGAACAGCTCAAAAAACCAAACGACGGAAAGTAACGTCACGATGGCCAAGGCCGACGAAACCGGCACCTACAAGGGCAGCGGCAAGCTGCGCCCGGAGGAAATGATCTATCAGGAAATGCTCGACGCGATCCTTGATCGCCGTCTCGAACCGGGCATGAAACTGGTTGAAGAAGATCTCGCCAAAACCTTTGGGGTGAGCCGCGCACGCATTCGCGCCACTTTCTTGCAGCTGGCCCATGACAAGCTGATCAATCTTGTCCCCAATCGTGGCGCCTTTGTTTCCGAACCAACCATTGATGAAGCCATCGAAGTCTTTTCCGCGCGCCGCATGATCGAAGACGGCGTTGCGCGCAAGGTCGCGACCACCATGACCGATGCGCGCGCTGCCCAAATCCGCGACCATCTCGAACGCGAACATGATGCCCATCATCGGGGCGATCATCGCGCGGCCATCATTCTGTCTGGTGAATTTCACCTATTGCTGGCGCGCCTGACCGGCAATCTCGTGATCGAGGAATTCCTTGAACGCCTGATCCTGCGCACGTCCCTGATCATAGCCATGTATGAAAGCCCGCAGCCGGTGGATTGCTCCCACACCGAGCATGACGAATTGCTGAACGCGCTCACAAGTGGCGATCCGGATATTGCGGCTGCTGAAATGTCACGCCACCTGGATGCCATCCGCGATCGTCTGCAATTGCAGCGTCCGAAACCTGGCAAGACCGATTTCGCCAGCATCTTTGGCCGCAGACCAACCTCGGAAGCAAGCTAAGCATATAACCGGCTGTCTCAACCGCACCTATTGCCACCCAAAACACCACCGGCTTTTCACGCCAAACGCCCAGCATCTGACAGATCAAAGAACAGCCCGCCTGTACGGGTCGCGCCAAGCGACTGATTCCCCACACTAATCCAGCCAATCAGCACCAAATCCGTATCTGGACCGAATATTGTTGCGATTGATTATCACAATGAATATCATGCGCCATCCGGAACAGAATACGATCTCATGGCCACCAAAGCCGACACCCAGCATTTATTTCGCCTTTACGGGGAGGAAGTCCGACGCTTCCTGGCCCGCAAATTGTCGTGCGCGGATACGGCCGAAGACCTGACGCAGGAAACCTTTGCCAGGCTTTTGCGCATTGACAGCGATGCCGTGATCGAAGATGGCCGCGCCTTTATCTACAAAACCGCCACCAATCTGGCGATTGACCATATCCGGTCCCAACGGCGTCGGCGCACCGACCCGACCGATCATGACACCATGGCCATGATCGCCGATGATCGCCCCAATGCCGAGACCCAGACCGGTGATCGCAGGCGACTTGCCTTGCTCCAACAGGCCATATCGGAACTACCACCCCGCACGCGCGAGATTTTCGTTTTGTGCCGGATTGACGGGCTGAGTTATTCCGACATTGCCCAGAAACTGTCGGTTTCGGAAAGCACGGTGCAAAAGCACCTTGCCACCGCACTTGCCCACGCTGTGGCCAAACTTAAAAAACATCAGACAGAATGAAAAAACGGTACGGTTTTTCGCGCGCCGAACGTCATAAGAAATAGAACGAGATCAGGAAGAAGCATTTGGCTCAGGGCAACAACATTCGCAAAATCAATGACGTGGATCGCACCGCTGCGGCGTGGGTGATCCATGACCATGATCTTGCGATCCTTGATCGCCCGTCAAAATCGGCCACGTCGGATCGCGCGGATGCCAAAACCAGTGCTGACTGGATTGACGCAGACGCCGCACATGCCGATGCCTATGACACTGCACAGCAGGTCTGGGATGAGCTCGCCTTCCTCGATCGCGATGCGTTGATCGCACCGATCCATGCCGCCAATGACGTTGGGGTAAAAAGCAAATCCCAGCCCAATTGGACACGACGCTTCCTTGCAATTGCCGCAGTCCTTCTGATCGCCGTTATTGGTGGCCTGAAGGGTCCCGACATGCTGATGCGCGGCTTGTCCGATCACAGCACCGCACGTGGGGAGCTTAACAGCCTGATGCTGGCCGATGGCAGCACGGTCATGCTTGATTCCGCCTCTGCCATCGATGTCGATTTCACCGATACGGCGCGCGAAGTCACGCTTTTATCTGGGCGGGCAAGCTTTGATGTCGCGCCCGCAGGTGACGGCGTTCCGCCCTTTGTGGTCCGCGTCGGCAACAGCACTACCCGAGCACTTGGTACCAAGTTTGATATCGCGATCCATGAGGATGGCGGCCCCCAATCAGTAACCGTGACCTCCATCGAACATCAGATCAAACTGACCCCGGATCTGGATGATGCAAAAACCAGCTTCATTCTATCGCCCGGCGAGCAGGTTTCATTTGGTGGACCGACGGCAGATATCGCCATTCAGCATGTCAATCTCGCGACCAGCACAAGCTGGCAGCAGGGTTATCTGATCTTTGATCACGCCAAGCTGTCAGATGTCACCAGAACACTTAACCGCTATGCCAAGGGTCCGATCCTGATTGCCAACAACACGCTCGCAGACCGTGAAGTCAGCGGCATGTTCCGCATTGATCGCATTAATCAGGCGGTTGATGTGATTGTGTCGGGGATTGGTGCTTCAAGTTACAGCATCCCGCATCTGGCAACGGTTCTTGTGGATTAGACTGCGTCAAAGCTGCTGAAACTGCAGTGATTCTGTTCGTTCTCTCGCCAATCGCGGATTTTCAAAAAAACTTTCAACTATTTTTACCGGATCGGAAAAGCCGGGCGTCTTCTCCTGTAGGAAAACAATAATGCGACCTACTTGCATTATCAATTACGTGAAGACCAAGGGGAGATGGCTAGATGGCCTCCAAATGGGGAACGCAGGTCGCACGCACGACCGCCCAGCACAATCAGAACAACCAGCACACCAAACATCACCGCATCGCAAAACAGCTTCTGGCCGGAACCGCCATGTCACTTGGCGCGCTGATGCTGTTTGCACCGATCACCGCACAGGCCAACACCGGTGCAGCAAAGACCGAAATCGCCCAGGCCAATGTCAGCTTTGATTTTGATATCGCTGCCCAGAACCTCAATAACGCGCTTCTGGCCTTTGCCCAGCAAACCGGCATTCAGATTTTCTATGACACCGCCCAGGTCGAAAACCTGACGAGCCGAGCCGTCACCGGCACCATGACCGCGGCCGAAGCCTTGGCAAAGCTGCTTGAAGGCAGCGACGTTAAATTCAGCTTCACCGATGATGCATCGGTCACCCTTGTTGCTGGCGGTGATGGAACCCTGATGGACCCGGTCGTTGTCGAGGCACAAGGTGCGTCCAATCCCGGCGATCCAGCCGCCACCGAGGGTACTGGAAGCTTCACCACAACGGTCGCCAGTGTCGGGTCCAAGGGCAATGAAAGCCTGCGCGAATTGCCGCAAACCGCAAGTGTTGTAACGGCTGAGCGGATCGAGCAGCAGAACTTCCAATATCTTGACGACGCAATGCGCTACACCACTGGCGTTCAGGTTGCCCAGAATACTGCTGGTCGTTCATCGCTGTTCTCACGCGGTTACGAAGTGGCTGATGTACAGACCAATGGCGTTTCCGTTCCACTTTCCAGCCGTGATGGCACGCTGCCCAACCTTGCGATGTATGACCGCATCGAAGTTCTGCGTGGCCCGGCAGGTTTGTATGGCGGGTCCGGTGAACCCTCCGCCACCATCAACCTGATCCGAAAACAGGCCAATGATGAATTCAGCGGATCTGGCTCACTGGGTTATGGGTCCTGGAACCATTACAGTGCGCAGGGTGATATCTCCGTCCCGCTGACCGAAGACGGCAGTGTTCGTGCACGTGGCGTTGTCTCCACCGACTATCGCGACAGCTTTGTTGATGTCGAAGAAAACAACAACGAGCTTGGCTATGTGACCCTTGATGCCGATGTGAATGACGATACCTTCGTTTCGCTTGGCTTCTCGCATGAACACAAGGATCAGGTACCCCATAACGGCCTGCCGACAGATTCAAACGGCAACCTTCTGGATGTATCGCGTTCAACCTTTGCCGGTGCGGACTGGAACAGCTTTGAAAACACGATGGATGATGTCTATTTCGATCTGAAACATCAGTTTTCGGCTGACACGCAGGGTGCGGTTTCGCTGCGTTTTTCAAATCGCAATATGAATGCGCTTTATGCCTATACCATCTCGACGGCGGCGGCGACCAACACGGCAAGTTACCGTGCGCTGGGACTTTCGGCTGATGAGCAGGCTGTCGCAGCAGACGCCTATATCAACCACAAATTTGATATGCTCGGTTACGAGCAAAGCTTCACTGTTGGTACGGATATCTCGCACACGGACATGTCATATGTGCAGAAGCTTGCGAACATTGGTACCGCAAGCATTTCAAGCCCATCGCTGAGCATTCCAACATCGTTTACTACCCGAAACGATTATGAACAGGACTCGACCGAGTTCGGCACCTATGCCAAGGCGAAAATTCAGACCTTCGATGATGTCACCTTCTCGTTCGGGGGCCGGACAAGCTGGTACAACTCGGTTCAGGATGGCTTGGTCAACGGTTCGAACACAGTAAACAACACCACCGATGATGCGGTCTTTACGCCGTTTGCCGGTGTGGTCTATGACCTCAGCAACGATTTTTCGACCTATTTCAGCTACACCTCGATCTATGAACCGCAGTCTGAAAACACGACAAGCGGCAACCAGATCGAACCACGTACCGGCGAACAGTTTGAAATCGGCCTGAAAGGTGAGCATTTCGGTGGCCTTTTGAACACCTATATCGCTGCCTATCAGATGGAAGACGAAAACCGCGCTGTGACCGACCCGGATGACAGCACCGCAAGCATCTCTGCGGGCAAGATCCGCACCCGCGGTATTGAGGCCGAAGTCAGCGGCGAGATCCTGGAAAACTGGCAGGGCTTTGTTGGTTACACCTATATCTATAGCACCGATATCGGCAGTGAATCGGACAGCTCATATCGCACCTATGCGCCAAAACACTATGTAACGTCCTGGACCGACTACACCTTTGACGAAGGTGCTGTTGATGGGCTGAGCATCGGTGGCGGTGTGACCTGGTCGGATGGCTGGGTGTTTAACGATGCAGTTGAAGCGCCAAGCTATACCGTTGTTGACGCGCGCGTTGCCTATCAGCTCAATGACAACCTGTCGCTTGCGCTCAATGCCAATAACCTACTTGATGAGAAATACTATACCCGCGTCGCTTCGACCTCGACCTTTAACTATTACGGCGCACCGCGGAACTTCTTCCTGAGCCTGAACGGCACGTTCTAGGGCTTCGATCTTAATAGTCTGATGAATGTGAAAGGCGGGGGCCATGTTCCCGCCTTTTTCGCTTTTGCAACAACCCACTGTTATATAACGCGCATTCAACCAAATCCGATAAATTGTATAAAATATTCGACGCAAAAGAACTGCTCTGCTATGGTCCAGGCATGCGGCTTTGGGGCGTCGTTGCAGTATTATCATATTGTATGATGTTTACATCTGCGGTCCGAAAACCTAAGCTGCGCTCAGATTATCAGACTGCGCCATCGCGCCGGTCCGACAAATTGACATTTCGGTGTTACGGACAGGTGCGACAGAACTGCGCAGATCGATCAGGTACAGGACATAACCCCACAGGAGACCCACATGCTGAGTGGAAAGCATTATATCGCAGGCGAATGGCTTGATGGCCCGGATGTGTTTCAGGCTGACAATCCGTCAACCGGTGAGAAGCTCCCGACCCAGTTCCAGCACGGCACCGAGGAAATCGTTGATCAGGCTGTTCAGGCAGCTCAGGCCTGTGCCGAAGAATTCGCATCCATGCTGCCGGCAAAGCGTGCAGAGTTCCTGCGCGCCATTGCTGATGAGATCGATGCGCGTGGTGATGAAATCACCGAAATCGGCAATCTTGAATCAGCTTTGCCCGCCGCACGCTTGACTGGCGAGCGCGGTCGTACCGTGGGTCAGCTGCGTTTCTTTGCCGATTGGATCGAAGAAGGTTCCTGGCTTGAAGCCCGCATTGAAACCGCACAGCCAGACCGTCAGCCGCTGCCAAAACCCGACATCCGCGTGATGAACAAGGCCTTGGGTCCGGTTGGCGTATTTGGCGCGTCAAACTTCCCGCTGGCATTTTCGACCGCGGGCGGTGATACCGCATCCGCACTGGCCGCCGGTTGCCCGGTTGTCTTCAAGGGCCATGCCGCCCATCCCGGAACGTCCGAAGTCGTTGCCAAGGCGATTGAGGCCGCTGTTGCCAAAACCGGCATGCCAAAGGGCGTGTTCAGCCTCATCCATGGCGGCACGCGCAAGGTTGGTCAGGCACTGGTTGCCCATCCGTTGATCAAGGCGGTTGGCTTTACCGGATCGACCGGTGGTGGCCGTGCGCTGTTTGACATTGCTGTTTCCCGCCCGGAACCAATCCCGTTCTATGGTGAACTGGGTTCGAACAATCCGGTCTTCCTTCTGCCCAAAGCCATGGGCGAAAAGGCCGCAGACATTGCCAAGGGCTGGGTCGGGTCACTGACCATGGGTGTTGGTCAGTTCTGTACCAATCCGGGTCTTCTGATCGCACTTAAGGGTGCCGATCTTGATACCTTTGTCGAAACTGCCGCTGCTGAACTTGGTCAGGTTGGCGGTGCTGCCATGCTGACCGATCGCGTTTCAAGCGCGTATCATGACGTTACTGATACCATGTCCAAACATGGCAAGGTCACCTGTGCGCTGAAACGTCGTGACACGGATGGCAAGTTTGAGGGCAGCCCGGCGATCTTCCGCACCACGGCGGCTGATTGGAAAGCCAACCCGGAACTGGCCGAAGAAATGTTCGGCCCGGCGGGCATCATCGTTGAATGTGATTCGGTTGCGGAAATGGTCGCATTGTCCGCAACCCTGATTGGTCAGTTGACCGCAACCATCCACATGGTTGACGGCGATGCCGATACGGCTGCTGCCCTGCGTCCGGCATTGGAAAAATGCGCGGGTCGTATCCTGATCAATGGCTGGCCGACCGGTGTTGAGGTCTGCCATTCCATGGTGCATGGCGGCCCGTACCCGGCAAGCACAGATTCGCGTTCGACCTCGGTCGGGTCCCTGGCGATCAAGCGTTTCATCCGCCCGGTTTCCTATCAGGCCTTCCCGGATGCGCTGCTTCCCGCCGCGATCAAGGATGCCAATCCGCTCAACATCCCGCGTCTGGTCAATGGCAAGTGGCAGATGCCGGGCTAATCAGCACGCATTTCGCACATACAAAGGGCGCGGCCATCTGGTCGCGCCCTTTTTTGTTCTGGTACCGCGTTACCTAAAACGCCCCAAGCACCCCCATCACAATACCGACCCCAGCACAGAGTCCCAAAACCCGGATGGTGCTGATCCTCATCCAGAACACGGCCAAAACAGCCAGCAGTGTCAAACCCGCCGCAGCAAAGTCCAGAGATGTCAAAACCGGCACGATCAGGTTAAGTCCATAGGACTCAAGCGTGCCAACTTCTGCGAACAACACATGTAACCCAAACCATACGGCAAGGTTCAGGATCACCCCGACCACTGCCGCCGTAATCGCGCCAAGTGCGGCACCAAGCTGATGATTGTCACGTAGTCGTTCGATGAACGGAGCCCCGAGAAATATCCACAAGAAGCATGGCGCAAAAGTCACCCAGGTTGTCAGCACCGCCCCAAGCGTCCCGGCAAGCAATGGTGGCAGCGTGCCCGCGTCACGAAACGCGCCCATGAAGCCGACAAACTGGGTAACCATGATCAACGGACCCGGCGTGGTTTCCGCCATGCCAAGCCCATCAAGCATTTCGCCGGGAGCCAGCCAGCCAAAATTCTGCACAGCTTCCTGTGCGACGTAGGCAAGCACGGCATAAGCCCCACCAAAGGTCACGACCGCCATCATGCTAAAGAACCCGGCAATCTGGCTAAACACATTGGCTGGGCCAAGCACGGCAAACAACGCACCAACCGGCACCAACCAAAGACCGAGCAATATCGCCGACATTTGATAGGCCCAACGCCGATTGATCATCGCATGTTGCGGGGTTTCTTCGCCCAGAAGGGTGTCGGCATCGGCAACGTGGGTCTTACCGATCTTTCCATGCCCACCCCCATCGCGGAAGGCCGCAAGATCAAGCTTTGAGGCCAAATATCCGGTTAGCCCCGCGATCAGAACAATCACGGGAAATGGCACACCAAAGGCAAAGATCGCAATGAAGGCCAGAACCGAAATCCCGATCATCACATTGTTTTTAAGCGCACGTTTGCCAATGCGATAAACCGCCTGCGCCACGATCGCCAGAACCGCTGCCTTCAATCCGAAAAACAGGGATTCGACAATGCCGGTATTGCCCCAGATCGCGTAGATCCAGCTCAGCACCATAATGGCGATCATCCCGGGCAGAACAAACAAGACACCGGCAATTACCCCGCCTGCTGTCCTGTGCATCAGCCATCCGATGTAAACCGCAAGCTGCTGCGCCTCCGGCCCCGGAAGCAACATGCAATAGTTCAGCGCATGCAGAAATCGCTTCTCGCCAAGCCATTTGCGTTCTTCGACCAAAATCTGATGCATCAAAGCAATCTGTCCGGCCGGGCCACCAAAACTGAGCAACCCGATCCGCGCCCACACCCTGATTGCCTCTGTCAGGGTCGGGTATTGTGATGCTGCCATGTCACACCTGCGGCTTGTTGGTCGGCCAGTTATGCAGCTCATTGCTGGCATCACGGGCCCAGCGATAGAATGCGTCATATAGAAGCATGCCGGCATCAAGCTGCTCTAGATCATCGGAATAAATCCGTGACAGACCAAGTGATGCGGCCAACAGCCCGGCGGCCTCGGGCGCAAGATCAAGTCTGGCGGTATCAGCGCCACGCACAAGCAGGGCAAGCTGATCAAGGGCGGGTATCGACAAGCCAAATTCGGCAATCATCACATCAAAGGTACAAAGATCGCCCCGATGACTCCAGAACACGTCTTCGATATCAAAAGGCGCTGCCTGATAGCGTTCGGCGACACCAAGAACTTCGGCCGGTGCGACGTATAAAATCACGGCACGCGGATCAATGAACCGCCGGATCAGCCAAGGGCAGGCAATCCGATCTATCTTTGGCCGGGATCGCGTCACCCAAACTGATCGCCCCTGCTTGTCACGCTGGGGCAGTTTGCCGGGATTGAAAACCGGAAGGCCCGATGAAATCCAGGTCTCAAAGCCACCTTCAAGATATTCGGACGGGCAGCCTTCGGCACGCAGCCACGCTGCCGTGCCCTGACTTCGTTTATGTCCGGCCTGACAGATCACGATTGAGGGTGCACCATTCAGGCGTGATGCCAGATCCGCTAAATCGGCATCATCCATGTGGATGGAACCGGGGATCAGACGCGGATCCGCGTTAAAGTCCTCTTCGGAGCGAACGTCGAGAAGAAGCGGGACACGTGCAGTGCCAATCAGCTTGGAAAGTTTGTCGCAGGAAATTGCATTGGGCGCAGGCATGTGCGTTCCTCCTTTGCAGGGTTCATTGGAACGCGATCTTCAGCTGGCGCCTCGTGGGGAGTTCGCGTTTCCCCATGCCCTTAAGGAAACGCCATGCCGACTGGTTAGTCAAGATCAAAGCATTGCGGAGCAAAGATGCCCTGCACGAACTGAACCTAACTTTCGCGCGGCACACCGGCCGGGTCTTCGCTGCCGCGATGATATTTGAAGGTCCCGGTTGCTGTACCGATCACATCGCCATCGGCGTTATAGGCGGTTGCCTCGGTAAAGACGATCTTGCGGCCGCCGCCCTGCTTGCGCCCGACTACGCGAACGACACCGTCCTTGGCCATGCCGAGGAAATTGGTGGTCAGCGAAAGCGTCAGAGTCTTGCGTAAATTTCCCGGAACCGGGCAGTAGCAGACCGAATAGCCAGATGCCGTATCAATAAGGGTCGCCAAAACCCCGCCATGCAGGATGCCCGCGCGGTTGCGATGGTGGTCCTGAAGTTCAAGTTCGACCACCGCATGGTTTTCCGCCCATTCAACAAGGCGATAGCCCAGATGGCTTTGCAGGCCGCTGCCATTGGCCTGCTCATAGGCGAGATTTTCGTCAATTTCGGTCATGTCGCGACCCTGATTGTGAATGTTTCCAAACCTATAGCAGATTTGCATGCGCAGAAGATAGAAGCCCGCCTTCGAAAAGACCTCAGTGAGTCGCCGCAAATTCACTGTCTGGAAGGGCTCAAAACAGGATCAAGCAGCTCATCACATGCTTCTTGTTGCGCAGCGCAACATCGATTTCGTATTTATTATCAATGTAATAACAGTACCGTTCTCCAATCAAGAACGGGATAGCGGTGAAACGAGAATAGTCGCATCACCGGTCGTTTGGTATCTCTGAAATCACCCCAGACACAGACGATGTCGCAAAGGATTAGAGCCATGACGACGATTGCTTACAAAGACGCAACCAGCATTGAACGTGAAGTCCGTACCGGCTGGTTCACCAGCTTTGTCCGCGCCCTTCAGGTTGCCGTGATCATGAAAGCATCCCAGGCCAAGAACCACGCAGAACTGACTGCGGATTGGAACAAGGCATGGCGTCAGGTTGAAGGTTAAGGCATCTGCCTCCTTCGTTTGAGGTTGGTGCGACGATCTGCACATCTGCCGCACCCTCAAACTTCTTGACGCTTCGGGTTGAACCACCGACAACGGTTCCATGCAAAAGTTTGATATTGTGACCATCCGGCTTTTTGTCGCCATCGTGCGCGCCGGAAGCATCAATGAAGCCGCACGGCGCGAACATATCGCGACTTCGGCTGTTTCACGCCGCATTGGTGAGCTTGAAGCCATGCTGGGTGTCACACTTTTGCGCCGCCTGCCCCGCGGGGTCGAACCGACCGAAGAAGGCGCGATCTTTGCCCGATATGGCGAAAAGCTTCTGGGCGATCTGAACCATCTTTCCAATGAATTGCGCGATTACAACGCCGGTGAAAAAGGCAAAATCTATCTTGCTGCTGTCACCTCGGCGATCCTGACCGGCCTGCCATCTTTCCTGGCCGATTTCGAGCGCGACTTTCCCCACATCACTGTTGATGTCCGCGAACTGACATCGCGCGAAAGTGCCGATGCCGTACGTGAAGGCCGTGCTGATCTGGCGATCCTTGCTGATAACAGCCCGCTTGCCGGTTTATCCCATGATGTATTTTGTGATGATCCGATCTGGGTGGTAACGCCCAAGGGCCATCCATTGATCCCCAATGCCGATAATCCCAAGCCAGTCAAATTCACCGAAGCCGCTAAATACGACATCATTTCGCTGCATGAAGGTGGGGTGATTGACGATCTGATTTCCGAAGCCGCATCCAAGATCAAACTCGACATGCACCCGCATATCAAGGTGGTGCGTTTCGGATCGCTGCGTCAGATGATTGCTGCGGGTCTTGGCATCGGTTTTCTGCGCAAAAGCTCGGTCGCGGGATATCTTGGCCATATGGAAATTGCCGCTACCCCGATTTCTGATGAATGGGCAAAACGCCAATTGCTGATCGCGCATGAAGGGGATGCCAATCTGACCAGTGCGGCCAGATTGTTCCGTGATTACCTGCTGAAGAAAACTTCGGAAACCAGTTTCAAGCCCGTTTTGGGCTAAGCCAATCACAGACCAAAATCACGCCGAGCGCGCCATCCGATCGGCCCAGATATCATCACCCGTCGGGCCAAGCGGCACGGCCTGCCCGCCAAAGCGCGCAACATGACGTTCGGCTTCGGCCAGAACAAGTTCCGGCAAATCCGCCCATTGGCCGATCGGCGCCAGAATTTCAACTTCCTCGCCATCGCGCAGATCAATCATTTCGGGCAAATCTTCGCGGGCATGCATGCCACCACCGGCCAACATCGGAACAACCAGTGCCTTTTTGCGTGATCCGATTTCGCGCCAATCAGAAAGCGAAGGATTGCCTTCGATGTTGCCAATGCAAACTTCGGCTCCGACACAAATACGCCCCAACTGATCGGCAAGACGCACAGTTTCGGGCAAGGCTTCGCTCAATGTTTTCAAGCCATGCGGCACAAGAAACACCGATGTTTCTTCCATAAGCCAGCCGCGCTTGGTCACTGCGTTTTTCACATGGCGCGCAACCATATCGGTAAAGCCCGGAAGATTGATCGCAGGCGGCAAGATCACGGTGTCATTTAATCCGGCACGGTGCAGATCGCGCGGCAATTCTTCAAACACCAGATAACCTTCGCTGAAAAACAGCGGGAAAATGATCAGGCGTTCGGCAGTACCATTCTGTTTCAACGCGGCCAACTGATCGGGCAAAGCAGGCTGGCTGCGCATATAGCCATGCGCCATCGGGCCATCCCAATGCGGCGCAATTGATCTCGCCAGATCACCAGCCGGATCACCGCCATCGCCACTATTGCCGTGCGACACCATCATCAATGTTGGCATTTCAAACTGTGTCATGCCCGCCTCGTCGAGATTGGGATCAGAATTGGGATTGTTAAAATCGTAGTTTGTCTTACGCACAGCGCAAGTGTTTGGATCGGAAAAACCGCATATGAAAAGCGATAATTATTGCACCAAGTCCCAGCGCGGCTGATCCCCAAACCGTTCATGAATGAATTCGACCAACAATCTGATCCGCGATGCCAGCTGACGGCTGGGCGGATAGAGCAGATAAAGGAATATCTCGGCCGGGACATAATCACACAGGACCGTCACCAACCGCCCGGTCTGAAGCTCCGGCCCGGCGATAAAGGTCGGCATTTCAGCAATGCCAAGCCCGGCAATCGCCGCATCGCGCAGGACTTCTGCGTTATTACAACAAAATACCCCATTCACCTGCACCGCAACCGGCCCATCGGGCCCGGTCAATTTCCAGCTCGACCCAGATAAAAGATTGCCATAATGCAGGCACGGCAACCGGGCGAGATCACGGATATCGGTCGGCTCGCCATGTGTTTTGATGAATTCCGGCGAGGCACACATCACCCGGCGGATCGGGATGATTTCATGATCAATCAGCGCCAATGTTTCGGCCGGGCGGCTGATGCGCACCGTCATGTCAAATCCATCGGCGACCGGATCAATGAAATGATCATCAAGCTTCAGATCCACCCGAATATCGGGATAGCGTTTGGCAAAATCGACAAGGGCCGGTCCCAGATGCAATGTGCCAAAGGACATCGGCGCATTGATGCGAATATCGCCCGTCGGTCGATCACGACTTTCGCGAATTGAATCTTCCGCCTCCCCCAAATCGGCAAGGATACCCTTGGCCCGCTGATAAAATGCCTTGCCGCTTGGCGTGACCGATACCTGGCGCGTGGTCCGATTAAGCAACTGAACACCCAGATCATCTTCAAGCGCGACCACCGCGCGGTTCACCTGCGATCTTGATTGTCCAACCGTTCGGGCGGCTGCGGCAAAGCTTCCATCTTCGACCACACGAATGAAACTTTGCAGGCTGGCGAGCTTGTCCATTTTCCGGATCCTTGTTGACCGTAACCACATCATTGTCGTGTCATATGCAACACTATGGGCATTATTACGTTAATTGTCACATTTTTTGAAAAGCGTATTCTACCTCCAACAGCAAGACACCTCATGGAGGGTTAAAATGATTATCAAGGTAGATGCAGACACCCGTGGCCGCGCACAGTTTGGCTGGCTCGATTCCAACCACACTTTCTCGTTTGGTCACTACTATGACCCCAACCGCATGGGCTGGGGCCCGCTTCGGGTGATCAACGAAGACCGCGTTATTCCGGGTGCCGGTTTTGACACCCACGGTCACAAGGATATGGAAATCATTTCCTATGTTCTTGATGGCGCACTCGAACACAAAGACAGCATCGGAAATGGATCGGTTATCCGTCCGGGCCGCCTCCAGCGCATGACCGCTGGCACCGGCATCCGTCATTCGGAATACAACCATTCCAAATCCGATCCGGTCCACTTCCTGCAGATCTGGGTGATCCCCGAAGCTGCCGGTCTGGAACCGGGCTACGAAGAAAAAGACATCGCGCGTTCTGACGCCGGTTCGGGTCTGACCCTGATTGGCAGCCGTGATGGCCGCGAGAATTCCGTCACCATTCATCAGAATATCGATCTTTATGTCGCCCATCTGAGCGACGGCGAAAGTGCCAACCACAAGATCGAAAAAGGCCGCATCGCCTGGGTTCAGGTCGCACGTGGCAGTCTGACTGTGAATGGTGAAACCCTTAAGGCTGGCGATGGCGCAGCAATCAAGGATGAGGACGAACTGGTCTTCTCCAACGCCAATGACGCCGAAGCCCTTGTTTTTGACATGGTCGCCTAAGCAGCAAGGTCTGCGCGCACCATCGATAGGAGAACTATCATGACGACGTTTACTTCAAATACCGAAACCCGTTCGATCGTCCCGGCCTTTGGCAACATCTGGTCGGCCCTGCAACCGCTTTCACCTGTCATCATTCGTGTCACCACCGGTCTTCTGATGGTCCCGCACGGTGCACAGAAACTGTTTGGTGCCTTTGGCGGCTATGGCCTTGAAGGGACTGCTGGCTGGCTTGAAAGCATCGGCTTTGTTCCGGGCTTCCTGTTTGCCCTTGCCATCGGCCTTCTGGAATTCGTTGGCGGTCTGATGCTGACAGTCGGTCTTCTGACCCGCCCGGTTGCTGCTGCGGTTCTGGTCTTTATGGGTGTGGCGGTATCGACCCATCTGCCGGCTGGTTATTTCTGGAACGAAGGTGGTTTTGAAATGCCGCTGATGTGGGGTCTCCTTGCCCTTTCCGTTCTGATCCAGGGTGGTGGCAAATTCTCGATCGACCGGAAAATCGGTTACGAATTCTGATCTCTGATCAAAAGACCCAATGATTTTAACGGGCTACCGCATCGGTGGCCCGTTTTTCATTTGTCTCCCCAAATGGGGATATTGGGAAATGCGCAAACTGACGATGATGGGCATCAGAAAGGCTGGTTTTCATCACTAAACGACTTGGGTTTGAGCCATGAACAGTGCCGCAAAAAGCAACAGCATGAATGACATCGAAATTGCCGATGGTCTGCGCCTGTGCAAAGGCGACAACGCATTTGGCAAGGAAAACGCGAATAAGCGCTTCCTGATCGTTGATGACAGCATCGAAGTCCGTTTTTCCATTCGTCGCTTGCTGCGCAGTGCGGGCGCACGCCATGTTGATGTCGCCGAAAATGGCGAAACCGCATTGCAGATGATGGCTCAGATGGGCCGTAAACAGTCGGCTTATGACGTTGTATTTCTGGATTACATGATGCCGGGCATGTCGGGCATCGAAACCCTTTATGAAATCAAGCGTCGCGAGATCAAAAATGCCGACGGTACGCGCAAGATCATGCTGACCGGCTTTTCCGATCCCAATGTTTGCGAAGAGGCAAAATCGGTTGGTGCGGCTTTTGTCTTGAATAAACCCTGTGACTCGGCAAGTCTTGCAGCAGCAATAGCGTAATTACGCTGGATTTGATCATGCCCGATAATGCTTCGATCATTTTTGTGGATGACGACATCAATGTGCTGCGCGGTTTGCGCCGGCGCATGATGGGCCAACGCCCTAACTGGTCATTGCGCTTTTTCGAAAGTGCCGAGCAGGCCTTGGTCGGACTGGACCAAGAAGAAGCCGATGTGGTGATTTCCGACATGCGCATGCCATCCATGGATGGGGCGGAATTCCTGCGCATCGTTGCCAAACGTTATCCCCAGACATCCCGCATTCTGCTATCGGGTTATGCCGATGAAGTTGCCATTCAGAACGGCACCGCCGCCACCCAGCATTTCCTGACCAAGCCTTGCAAAGACACAGACATCATCCACGCGGTCGAACGCGGCCTGATCATGCGTCGCTACCTGCGCGACCCGATCCTGACGGATATTTTATCTCAGCTTCCTGAGAGACTTGCATGGCCCGAAACCTTCCAACGCTTGCACACGATTTTGCAGTTCAGTGGTCAAAAAAGCCGCATCGAGCTTGATGATTTTGCCCGACAACACCCCGGTCTTACTGCCCTTGCACTTGAGCAGGCAAAACGCGAACAGCTTGTCCCTCATGGTCAAACCATGGAGCTGATCGGGTTGGTCAGTATTTTGGGGATAGAGACCATAAAGGCGCTTTGTGTCCTTTGGTCCGAATGTGGACAGCCTGACATACTGGATCCCGATCACATTGATCTGAAACTGCATCGCCCGATGGTTCTTGGTCAGATGGCAGCAAGCATCGCACGGATGCAAAACATGGCCTATGAGACGGTTGATCACATTCGTGCGGCCGCCCTTCTGTGCCATATCGGCGAAGTCGTGATCAAACAGGTCCGTCCGGAGGGATATGAAGCAAGTCGCCGTCGTGCTGATCAGGATGAATGTGACATCATCTCGGCTGAAATTGCTGAAATGGGATTCGCCCACCCCGGCATTGCGGCAGGCCTGTGTGCTTATTGGGGGTTCCCGCACGAGATTGTCGAAAATATCGCCTTCCACCACCGCCCGGAGGCCGCACCGACATCTGCATCCCAAAGTCTGCTGATTGTCTATGCCGCACAGCATTTCGCCCGCAAAGCCGGCGTTGATGGTGCCGCCCGCGCTAGAAAGTATGACCTCGCAAGCACCTTTATTTCACAATGCGGGGCGGATCGGAAATGGGCACATTGGGAACAAAGCTGCATCTCCAACCACATTCCACTGGACCGCGTCACGCACTAGCTAACGTGATATCCGCTTGTGAAAACATAAGCAGATCGGTTGATTAACGCAGAAGCGCGTTGAGATCAGCCGGTCCCTCAACAGTGGTGGTCTGCGATTGCACATCACTGTTCGGATCAGGTTTGGGCAAGCGAATGACGAATTCTGCGCCCTCGCTATAGGTTGGTGACAGGGTCAGATCACCATTGAAATCATCCTGAATAAGTTTGCGGCAAATCGGCAAGCCCTGACCGGTCCCCACGCCACGTTCCTTGGTGGTGAAGAAGTAATCAAAGATGCGTTCACGGATATCGTCGGGCACACCGCCGCCATTATCGCGTAGCCGGATATAGACGTTGTCATCGTCGGAGCTAACAATAAGATCAATCCGTCCACGGCGTTGGCCACTTTCGCGAATGGCCTGGGACGCATTGACGATCAGGTTGATCAGTGCCTGTGACAGATGGTTGCGTCGACCATTGACCTCTGTCACGTCGGTTTGCATACCAACTTCAAGATCCGCAACATGTTTGACTTGGTTGCGCGTCAGGGTCACGGCGGTATCGATTTCTTCGGTGATCGAAATCATCTCAACCGCATCTGTGGTCGGATGGGCAAATTTGCGAATACCGCGGACAATCTCGGCAATCCGGTTCAGGCCCTGGATGCTTTCATCGATCGCCATGGGAATTTCTTCGGTCAGGAAGTCCAGTTTGTCTTTCTCAAGATTGAGGACCGCAGATTTTCCGTCTTCTTTGCGCTCCACCGCACCGACCAGATCGGCAAAGCTGTCAGACAGGAATTCCAGATTGTTCTGAATATATTGCGCGGGCGTGTTGATTTCATGCGCCACACCACCGGCAAGCGTGCCAAGCGCATGCATCTTGGCGTGATCGGCGGCTTCTTCGATGACTTCCTGTTCCTGACGCGCCTTTTGGGCGGCGATATCGGCAGCAAAGATTTTCTGGCGCTGGCGCACCATGAAACCGCCCAGAACCGCCATGACGACAACACCGCAGAAGAACAGATATGACAGGATTTCGATGTCGGTCTTAACGCTGGCAATGTTGTTGGCGTTATAGACCGACACAAAGTTGGTGGTGCGCACCACTGCCTGCTGCAGGGATTCGTTCATCGGCTCAAGCAGGCGATAGAGTGCCTGTAACTTTTCGCTCGAGTCTTCTGTTGCCAAAAGTGCGTCATCAATCTCTTTGATTTGTTGTTCAAGCAGATCGACCGATTGGGCAACTTCGGGAACAGAAAACAGCACCTTGAAGCCATCGCCATCACGCAATAGATGCACGCGACTGACAAAGATTTCATATTCCAGCAGGATTTCGTCAACGACGTCTTCAGACAGGCCGGTACGACCAAAAGCGGCCTCGATATCGCGTTGCACGATAAAGAACTGCCGCTGAATCTGAAACACCGCCCAGACGAAGTTTTCGCGGTAATTAAACCGCTCATCTTCGAGTTGGTGGACAATGGCTGTGGAAAACACGCCATACAACGCGACAAACAGGACCAATGCGATAAACATGGCCCTGCCTGATGCGTTCAAAAAAAATGTCTTAATTCTCTTCATCAACCGACTTTACTTGCCAGACGGAATAAGACCAGTAGGTATCCGTCTGGAACCGGACATCGGCGTCATAAGGGAAGATCACCCAGAAAGGTCCCTTTTCACGGATCGACATTTCCGCATCATTGAGGTGATAGGCAAGGATCGCCCCATCTTCGCGCAGAACACTGGCCGGGACCATGACGTTGTAATCATTGAGTGCCGAAACACGGACGATTTCCGAGCTGATCCCGTAGGCTTCAAACAAGGCATCAAACGGCACACCTTTGAACTTCTGAACACCGTCGGTCCACGGGGTCGAGGTGTAAATCTCGGTGGTTGGCATCGCCATGAGCTTGTTCATCGAAACCTTGACCACCTCACCATCGGATTTGGTCATCGTCAATGTGCCACCTGCCAGGGCCGGGCTGGCATAAAAACCAATCAATCCGACCACGACAGCAAACAGCTTAAGATAGCTTTTCATCTTCATCCCCTTGCTTCGTCACATGTTTAAACAGTGGTCACGGACCGGGTATATCTCAATGCCCGCAGGACCAATTTAACGGAAACTTTTATCTTCAAGAAGCACTTAGCGGCATGATTGCCTCAGCTTCCCATTGCTCAAGCGGCATCGGACTGCCCAGATGGAAGCCTTGGAGCTCGGTGATGCCATAGATTTGCAGCTTCTCGGCCACCTTCTGGCTTTCGATCCCCTTGGCCGAAATCGAAATCCCCATTTTTGCGCAAACCTGTGCGATCCATTCGACAAATGCATCGTCGAGGAAATCTGTCATCACACCGCGCACCAGATCACGATCAAGCTTGATCCCGGCAAAGACTTCGTGACGCAACAATTCCAGCGAATTATTGCCCGAACCAAAATCATCGACCAAAAGCCCGATACCACGTTCACGCAGGCGGCTGGCACTGGCAAGCAATTCAAGATCATTTGGCGACACTTGCCGTTCAGGGACTTCATAAGTCACCCGAACACCGCGCATGCGCATCTTTTCATAGAAGCGAATGGCCAGTTCCAAAAACTCCGGTGTCTTGAGCGAATAGGCGGCAAGATTGATCGAAAGACTTGCGCTATCGCCCATCAGCGCGCGATAGCGCGGCGCCTGATCGACCATGATCCCCATCAGTTGCCCGGTCAGCCGGTTGATCACCGGATGATCGTTGCAAACTTCAAAAATTTCATCGATGCCATATTCTTTGGCCAGTGTCGGCATCCGACACAGAACTTCGGCACCACAAAGGCCAAGGTCACTGGCGCGATAACGCGGCTGCAGGACCGTGTAAAAATCTGCGCGATCAATCGCGTTATTGACCATATTTGGTGACAGGCCGCTATTTGGCTTTGCCACTGGCACATTATTGTTCAAGACACGGTCAATCGCGTCTTTCAGAACGGCGACTGAAACCGGCTTGGCCAAGACACGAGTCACCATCGCCTGATTGATCGCTTCGCGAAGAGACACGCTTGAAACGTTGCCAGACAACAGCATCCTGTTGACCATCGGCGCCATGCGCGCAGCCTGTTTCAGGAACGTGATCCCATCAATGGCGGGCATGACAAGATCAGCAATAATCAGATCGGTCTGGTCACGATTGGTCGCAAGCCATTCCAGTGCCGACTGCCCTTCGGTGTAGGTGACAAAATCAAAGTTGCTCGACAGCGTGCGGCGCACAGCTGCAAGAAGCTTTTCATCATCATCAACCATCAAAATGATGGGGCGTTTTTTGCTGACCATATCCATAAATGGATAACTCCGGTGAACTTCGTGTCGTGGGTGTTGTCACCAAAGCCACTGTAATTTGTGCATCCGTCGCACGGCGGGGCTTTGAAGCTTCGGAGATTAGTGTCAGACTGGCCTTCTCCAATATCCCCATTTGTGGAGGGCATGTTGAATGGCGGCAAAAAAGTCGGTCCGAATTGCGTTTGTTGATGACGACGAGAACCTGTTGTCATCCCATCGGCGAAACTTTGCCCGCTTGCGCCCCGATTGGGATGCCGTCTTTATTAATGACCCCTATGCCGCACGTGATGCCATCAGCAATGATCGCGACATCCTTGCGGTAGTTCTTGATATCCATATGCCGGGCATGACAGGGCTTGAACTTGCCGCCGAGTTGCGCACAACACGCAATGATCTGATCATTGTCATGCTGACCGGTTATGCCGATCTGCAATCGGCCTTGCTTGCGGTGAATGAGCTTGGCGTGTTTCGTTTTTATCCCAAGCCAACTACGGTTCAGACGATCCTTGATGATATCGAGACAGAGCTGAAATCACGTGCGGGTCAAAGCGACGATACACTCCCGACCGAATTCCTTGATCTTTTTGAACTGGGCGTGATCGCCGTTGATGATGCGCTGACCATCTTGCATATGAATTCGCAGGCCGCCGAAGTGCTTAGAAGCTCATCACTGGTAAAGTCCGGCACGCAGGGCAAGCTTGTGATTGATCCAAGCCCGGATGGATTGGCGGGTTTCCTCACCCCGCCGACCAAACAGGTCCCGCGCAGCCATCAAAGCTTCTCGCTTGAACGCGATGGAGAAAAGCTCTCGCTCCTGATCCGGCGCGTGCCGCAAAAACCCGATAGCTCACCAACCTTCATGGTTGTCCTTGTCGATCCAAACCAACAAAAGCCACCGGCAATCGATGATCTGATGGATCTGTTCGGCCTGACCCGGTCCGAAGCCAAACTGACCCAAAAACTCGCCGAAGGCCTCGCCCTTGATCAGGCCGCCGAACTGGTCGGCATCTCGCATAGCTCGGCACGCACCTATCTTAAAACCATCTTCTCAAAGACGGGTGTCAACCGTCAGCCACAACTGATGAAAACCGTACTGTCAAGCATTCCGTCGCTCCGGTAATCCGTCATCGGGCAACACAGTCGGTAACTGCCCATATCCAAGCCAATCGATTTAATTACTTGAAATAACCCCAAACACATCTACCCTAAGTTACATTCCAATGGGTGATCATGATGGTTTTGGGGGCATCAAGATTGACTGGGACCAAACATCGCGCTGAACAGCAGCAGGCAAATAACCGGCGTAATCTGGTTGCCAAACGACTGCTCGACATATTTTTTGCAATCCTTGGCCTGGTCCTGCTTGCACCTGTCATGGTTGCTGTGGCTTTGGTTCTTTACGGTCTTGGCCACATGCGACCGATCTTCGTGCAGAAACGGGTCGGCAAAGACGGGCAGCTCTTTCCAATCTACAAATTTCGCACCATTCGGGACGGTTCGTGTCGATCATTATCAACGCGCCCTCAAAGGTATCAGAACGCTTTCACACAATTTCTTCGGGTCAGTGGCCTTGATGAATTGCCTCAGCTGCTCAACGTTTTGCGCGGTGACATGTCATTGGTCGGGCCACGCCCGCATACCTTGACGGATCACATTCTGTTTGCTGCGCGTTGCCCGGCGTATGAAACCAGACTCATTGTACAGCCCGGCATAACTGGCTGGGCGCAAGTTCACGGTTGGCGCGGAACGGTGCAAACCGAAGACCATCTTCAATCCCGTATTCATTTCGATCGCGCCTATGTCGAGCGCTGCGGTGTGCTGTTTGACTTGTTTATCCTGCTTTTGACAGTTTCCTTGCCTTTTCGGGCCGCAATCAAACGGGACAAACACCCCAGACTTGATGAACGGCGGGCTTGATGGGGCGATCCACGTTAAGCACATCAGCAAAGCAAAGTTGGGCATATCTGATTGCAATTTCGCTTTGCTTGCTTGCTGCCCAAACAAGTGCATTCGCCCAGACATCTGAAGATAAAGCACCGGACCAATCAAGCATTCGCTTTGGCCGCGTTCTCATTTCACCAAAGCTCACCACCAGCACGCAATTTAACGACAACATCTATCTGGCTGAATCTTCTCCAAAGTCCGATCTGATCACCACAATCTCACCAAGGATTTCGATCGAAAGTGATTGGCAGACATTTGGTTTACGGCTTGCTGCGGGTGCTGATCTTGGCCTCTTTGCAAAGTCCAAGCCTGATGACTATCAGGATCTGGAGTTAACAGCCGCAGGTGACCTGAAGATCGGAGATGCCACGCTACAGGGAAGTACAGAATGGAGACGTGCACATGACCCACGGGGTGGGAATGACGTCCCAACAGGCGCGGATGAGCCTGTCATTTATCACGATATGACAACACGCGCGGGCGCACGCTATGTGTCGACGCTTTTGCGATATGAAACAGAGGTCTCACTACGTCGCCTCGCATTTGACGACAGCAGAACAGTTTCCGGTAACTTGATCCGAAATGATGATCGTGATCGGCTCGAGATGCGTGAAACGCTGCGCTTTTTGGTACCGATAGACCGCGGGCGTGAAGTTTATGGAGAAGTAACCCTCAACCAGCGCCAATATGATAGCATACCCGATGATACGGGCATTGTCCGCGATTCTTCCGGTTATCAGCTCTTTGGTGGGTTGCGTGTTGATCTAACCAACCTGATTTCGGCTGATTTGGCCGCGGGATGGATGAGCCAAACCTACTCGGATCAAAGCTTTGGCGATATTAACGATTATACCCTTCGTGCAAACACGGATTGGGCAGTAACCCGCCTGACCTCCATTAACTTGGATGTCGCACGCACAATCCGCGAAACCACCCTTACCGGTGCAAGCGGTGTTCTGGCATTTGAAGCCGGGCTTGGTGTAACCCATGAGCTCCGCCGGGGATTAGACATCGGTGTTTCTGCCGGACATATCCGCGAACAATTCAAACAAATCACCCGACATGATGAAATCAGTAAGTTGGGTGCCAGCCTGTCCTACGATTTGAACCGTTTTGCTCGCATTGACGCGGCAATCAATCATGATCGTCGTTCGTCAAACAGTGCCGGACACGATTATCGCCGTTTTCAAACGCAGATCAGCCTCAAGCTGGAGATGTAGATGAACCGCACCCAGTCAATGCTCACAGAATCTAGCTTCTTAACCTTCATCACCTTGCTCTTTGTTTTCCTAGCGTCCGCAACACCCACTCGCGCACAAACCATCTATCCGATTGATAGTGGTGATACGGTCAAGGTCACCGTATTTGGTGAACGCGAGCTATCTGGCGAGTTTGTCGTTGATGCACAAGGCAGGCTTAACCTTGCCCTGATCGGACCAGTCGTTGTGCGTAACCTGACCGCGGATCAGGCACGCACCGTTATTCACGACGCTTATCTTGATGGTTATCTTCGTCACCCCGATGTTGCCGTCGAAGTCATTGCATTTCGGCCATTTTTCATCTTGGGTGAAGTTAATCAACCGGGTTCCTATGGCTTTGTGCCGGGCATGAATGTTCTAAATGCGATCGCGATTGGTGGCGGCATGACTTATCGCGGGGATGAAGATGATATCGAAATCCTGCGCGGGAATGACTCCAGCCGTGTCGCACTTGAAGCCAAGCTCAGCACTATCATCCTGCCGGGTGACATCGTTCGAGTGACGGAGCGGTACTTTTGAAATCACTGCGATTTTTGAGTTTCGCAGCAGAACCTGCTGCACATCCCTGCATCAATCCCCTCTGAATTAGAACAGCTAAACACTGCGTTGAATTTTGGTGATTTTTATCGCCTTGGCACCTTTACCTTTGCCCCGCATTCGTGATGAAATCGCGGATATGATTGCGCATCCACAGCGCCAAGAACAATGACAACAAAGCAATCCAAATTGCCCCACCACACGGAGTTCTTCTTTCATGTCCGGGAAAACGCAAATGCGCCACGGCGGTCGTATTCTGGTTGATCAATTGGCCCTGCACGGCGCGGAACGCGTCTTTTTGGTGCCAGGTGAAAGCTATCTTGCTGTTCTTGATGGCCTTGTGGATCATCCCGACATTGATCCGATCATTTGCCGTCAGGAAGGCGGGGCAGCGATCATGGCCGAGGCCTATGGCAAGCTGACCAATAAGCCCGGCATTTGCATGGTCACCCGTGGTCCCGGTGCGACCAATGCATCGGCGGGCGTACATGTTGCCCATCAGGACAGTACACCAATGATCCTGCTGGTCGGGCAAATCGGGCGGGATATGGTCGATCGTGAGGCGTTTCAGGAAGTCGATTATCGCAAGATGTTCGAACCGCTCGCCAAGTGGGTCGGGCAGATTGATGACATCAACCGCATCCCCGAATATATCAGCCACGCCTATCACATCGCGACATCCGGCCGCCCCGGCCCGGTGGTTCTGGCGCTGCCAGAAGACATGCTGTCTTCAAGCACAGAGGTTGCGGATGCCAAACCCTATGTCCCGGTTGAAGCCAAAACAGCCCCGGAAGACGTCGCGCGTTTCCGCGAAGCCCTATCGAAATCCGAAAAACCGGTGATGATCGTCGGGGGTGGTGGCTGGACCCGCGAAGCGACTGAAAACCTTAAATCGTTTGCACTTCGTAACAATGTCCCGATCGCGACGAGCTTCCGCTGTCAGGACTATATCCCTAACACGCACAGCCACTTTGTTGGCGATGTTGGCATTGGCATTAACCCGAAGCTTTCCGAATTCATCCGCGACAGCGATCTGGTGATTTTGGTCGGCTCGCGCATGGGCGAAATGACAAGCAGCGGCTATAGCCTGCTGGATATCCCCTGCCCCAAACAAAAGCTGATCCATGTTTATGCCGGACCGGACGAACTCGGCCGTGTCTATCGCCCCGATATCGCGATCAACGCGTCACAACGATCCTTCTTGCGTGCCATCGCCATGATGGAGCCTGTGGATGGATCAGCCCGTGATGACATGATCGAAACGGCACATGCCAATTACATCGCGTTTTCCACACCGCTTGATACGCCGGGCGACGTAAAAATGGCCCATGTGATTACCGAGCTGCGCGACAAACTGCCTGATAACGCCATTGTCACCAATGGCGCGGGAAATTACGCCGCCTTCCTGCATCGTTTTTTCCGCTACCGGGAATATCGTACCGAACTGGCCCCGACGTCGGGTTCAATGGGTTATGGATTGCCGGCATCGGTTTCCGCCAAGCTTGCCCATCCAGACCGCCCGGTAATTTGCCTTGCCGGTGACGGGTGCTTCTTGATGCACGGGCAGGAATTCGCCACCGCCGTTCAATATGGCGCGAATATCATCACGATTGTGGTCAATAACGGCATGTTTGGCACCATCCGCATGCATCAGGAACGCAACTATCCCGGCCGCGTTTCAGGGACCGAGCTCCATAACCCGGATTTCGCGGCCTATGCGGTCGCCTTTGGCGGATATGGCGATACTGTCACCGAAACGGCTGATTTCGGCCCGGCCCTGGATCGCGCGGTGGCAAGCGGCAAGCCCGCCATCATCGAAGTTCAGGTCGACCCACAGGCCCTGACCCCGATCAAAACCCTTGATCAGATCCGGGCAGGCACTTGAATAAGCTGAACTGCGTAGGCAAAGAAAATGGGATCAGCCTAATTGGCGGCTGATCCCATTTTTATAAGGCTTATGCAAAAGCCGAGTTTGACCGGCCGAGTATGACCCGTTGTTACCCCACTGTACTGCCAAGCCACAGCGTAATGACTGGAAACGCGACGAGCAGAACCAAACGGACCACATCAACTGCAATAAACGGCACCAATCCGCTGAAGATCCGCAGCACTGGGACGTCGGGCAATACTGACTTCATCACAAACACATTCATCCCCATTGGCGGGGTGATCAGCGCGATCTCGGTCACGATAATGATCAGAATGCCAAACCAGACCAAATCAAACCCCTGACTGGCAACAATCGGGGCAAACAGGGGCACAAAGATTAGAATCATGGCCATGGAATCCATGACACAGCCCAAAACAAGAAACACGGCCATAATGCAGAAAATCAGGGCCAGACCATCAAGACCACTTAGTTGAACGAGGCCAAGCAACCCACCCGCAAGCCCAGAAAGGGTCAAAAGCTTGGAAAACAGCATCGCACCAAACAAAACGGCGTAAAGCGAGACTGAGGTATATGCGGTTTCAACAATGACTTTCTTCAAAGTCGCGGGGTTAAGGCGTCCATGAAGAAAAGCAATCAGGATCGACAACCCGGCCCCCATCCCGGCCGCTTCTGTGGGTGTGAACAGCTTGCCATAAAGCCCGCCAATGATCAGACCAAACAGCAGAATGAATGGCCAAACTCCTTTAATGGACGCAAGACGCTCTGCCCAGGAAGCCCTATCCCCCTTGGGCGCATCAGACGGTCTTCGTGTGGCGATTCCGACAATGACAAGCAGATAAAGCCCTAATCCCAAGAGTCCCGGTAGAACACCGGCAACAAACAGATGGCCGATATTAGTCTGGGTCAGGATGCCATAGACCACCATGATGATCGATGGCGGGATCATGATACCGAGTGTTCCACCCGCAGCGATCGTGCCGGCAGAAATCTTGTCGGAATAGCCATATCGCTTAAGACTGGGATAGGCGACCTTGGTCATGGTCGCGGCGGTTGCGTAGCTGGAGCCACACACTGCCGAAAACCCGGAACATGCGATCATGGTCGAAAGCGCAAGCCCACCGCGCATGTGCCCGACAAAGGCAAATGCAGCCTTAAACAGGTCGCGCGCAATACCCGTTTTGGCAATGACGTTGCCCATCAAAATGAACATCGGCACAACTGCAAGATCATAGGAGAAGACCGCATCAGATATGGTAATTGGCACTAGCAGAAACGCAGTCTGCCAGCTCACGGCCAAGCCCATCCCGACAATCGAAACCCCAAGCAAAGCAAAGGCCAATGGCACACGCAACATCGCCAAAATGATGACGGCGAGCATGGAAATACTGCCGATCAACATAGCTCGTTCTCCGGATCTTGTTCTGAGGTTTCATCACGTCGGAACGTTGCAAACAACACGGCATAAGCTGCAAAAACCGAAAGACCACAACTGATTGCGATGTAAAAATAAAATGGTGCTCGTGGGATGTTTAGCGCCTGACTGACTTCTGAAATCGAACTGGCATTCTGTGCATGCCCAACAAACAAATAGGCAATCAACGCCAAAATAGCCGAGACCCCGACAGCCGTCACAACCCGCCACCAGTAGAACCCGGATTGGAGCAGATATTTATCAAAAATATCAACGGTCAGATGCATCCCCGCCACCGTCACCAACGGCAAGCCGGCAAAAACCACCAGCGCCATCAGATGTTCGATCAGATCATTTGCCCCATAGATCGGATAACCAAACAGATGACGCCCGATCACATCACAAAAGGTCAGCCCGACCATTGCAATCATAAGGACCGTAATCAGTGTTTCGGTAAGTCTGCGCACGCCAAGAGCAATGCCACGCATGGTATTATCCTTTGGATGACATAATCCCCGGGGCATTGATGACCTGCTTCCCGGGGCTTATGTGGTCTCAATGTCTGGTTCTATTTGGCGAGCACGTCTTTATAGGCCGCACTGTAGAAATCAAGAACTGCCTGCGGATCTTCCAGACCAGCTGATTTCGCGCTATCCACCCAGTCGGAAACCATGGTTGCGTATACTTCATCGACAGCGGCGACAAGTTCCGGTGAAGCGTCGACAAATTCATGTCCTGCGCCCTTGAGCTTTTCAGTGGCACTTGCACTTTGAACATCAAAGTTCTTGCCCCAAAGTGCTGACAAGCTCTCGCCGGATATACTGTCGATCGCGGCTTTGTCGGCATCACTCAGACCATTCCACTTCGCCTTGTTCATGACAAAGAAGAACGTGCCATCATAAAGACCATTTGGGAAAATGGTATGATGGGGAAGGCTTTCTTCAAGTCGGAAATTCACAATCGATTCCAACGGATGCAGCGATCCGTCGATCACATTGGCATCAAGCATTTCATAGGCCTTGGGGGCTGGTGCTGCAACCGGCACAGCGCCAAGCGCACTGAGAAGCTTTTCCTGAATCGGGCCGCCCATGCGGAACTTTTGATTGGCGACGTCGTCCGGCGCAACAATCTTTTTGCTGCCATGATGAAGCTGCCCGCCGCCAAGCATGCCGACAGCCAACATCTTCACATCGCTATATGGTGACATGTCAGAAAGATACGTTTCATAGGTCTGCCAAAGCGCACGGCTTTGGGCCTCTGCATTGGTTCCGGCATTCGGGAATTCAGCAAACCAGATCGATTTAAAACGTTCCGGCTCGTAAGTGAAATTGCCCCACGTAATGTCGGCAACGCCAGTACGCGCAAGTTCCCAATGTTGCGGCGGGCTACCAAGCGGGGCTGGAAGAATGTTGATCGTTACCCGCCCTTCGGTCGCCGCTTCAACATTCTTGGCAAATGGCACAAGGAAGTCGGTATGGACAAAGTGAGTTGCCGGCACCCAAGTTGACAGGGTCAGGGTTTCTGAATGTGCAGAACCCATTCCAGCGCCTGATATCGCCCCGATCACAATGGCCCCCAACACCATTTTTCGCATGTATTTATTCATCTGATCCACCTCTGATAAACCAAGTTTTTCGTCGTTTTTACGGCTGCTTTGCACAGCGCTTTTTCGCCAGATCAGCAAATATTTGCGCGCCGATCGGGATGATGTTCGGGTCAAAGGCATAATCCGGATGATGCGGATAGCGGCCATCTTGCCCAATAAAGAAATAAGCCCCGGGTACAAGTCCCAGCATTTCCGAGAAATCCTCTGACGCCATCAGGCTCTTGGAGGCTTCAACCACACGATCCGCACCAAACAAATCAATGGCCGTTTTTCTAACGGCATCAACGCCAAGTGCATGATTGCGGGTCAGCGGTGCTACGGTTTCCACAGTCAAGGCGATTTTTACGCCGTGCGATATCTCGATGGATTTTGCGCTGTCTTCCAACAGGCTTGTCAGGCGGTCGCGAACTTCCTTTGAGTGCGTCCGCATGGTGCCTTGCAGGGTGACGAAGTCTGGCAAAATGTTGCGCGCTGTTCCGCCCTGACACACCCCGAACGAGATCACACCAGCAGATCGGGTATCAATCACCCGGGTCGCAAGTTGCTGAACCGTCGTAATAAAGCTTGCCGCAGCAAGGATGGCGTCTTCGCCAGTCTGCGGCGCAGAACCATGCGTGCCATTTGCAAAAATCTTCACGTCTATATTGTCTGACGAAGCCAAGACCACATCATCAGGAATGCAAACATGCCCGACCGGCAGCCCCGGAATGTTATGCAGGGCATAGATCTCGTCACATGGGAAGCGATCAAACAGACCGTCTGAAATCATCGCCCGTGCGCCCTCAAGCAGCTCTTCGGCAGGCTGAAATATAAAGCGCACAGTGCCGTCAAAGTTGCCATGTTCGGCCAGATAGGCCGCGGCGGTCATGGCCGTCACGGTGTGGCCGTCATGGCCGCAACCATGGAAACGGTTTGGCAGTTCAGAGGCATAATCAACATCTGCCGTTTCGTTCATCGGCAGGGCATCAAGCTCTGCGCGAAAGCCGATGGTGCGCCCGTACCCGTTGTCATCACCCTTGGTCAATGAGGCGACAACGCCGGTACGCCCAATGCCTGTTTCGATGTCGTAACCAAGTGCATTGAGGGTTTCCGCAACCAAGCCAGCGGTGCGGACCTCTTCAAACCCAATCTCGGGATGGCGGTGCAATGCCTGAAGCCAGGACAGGCTTTTCGCTCTCTGGCCCTCGTACCAAGTTTCGAACATCGATCCCCCATATAGTTGCATATTGAGATAATTGCAGATTAAGATTGTTGAAAAGAAAGATCAATAGCGCATTTTGAGGAGGAAACCATGAAACCGGAGACACTGGCCCTAATGTCCGAGCAGAAAACCTTCATGAACATCCGACTGACCTACCGGCTTGAGCTGTTGGCGCAGCGGGCCATCGCAGAGAATGACGAGATTTTCCTGCGCGAAACCGGCTGTCGCATTCGTGAGCTAAGGGTTCTGCGATTGATTGATGACATGCCTGGAACGACATTCGCCAAAATCGCCAAGGAAACCGGCCTTGAAAAAAGCCTGACGTCGCGGATCATTCAGAATCTGATCGCAAAGGATCTTGTTTCGCGTGAAAACTCGGATGCAGACGCGCGCATCTTTCGCCTTTCAACCACGCAAAAAGGCAAAGACGTCAGATCACAAGCCCGCATCATCTCTGATGAGCTCGACCAGATTTTGCACAGCCCGCTCAACAAGATCGAGATGGAGCAGCTAGATAACCTGCTAGAAAAATTGGGAGAATGGGTCGCATCCGACACCTATCGAACTCGACTTTCCGAATTCTGATTGCTTGCACGACAAAAGCCACCGGTAGAACCAATACCGGATCAAGGCGTGTCGAGTGCGGAATGCGGGGAGGGAGTTACAAACAAGACCAAGATCAGCGTTTGGGAATGCTGATCTCGCCACTTTCAAGACCGGCTTTGAGCGCATCAACGGCCACAGCCAGCTTTTCATCAATCACATGCAGATAGGCCGTCCAGTCCGAAAGCTTCTTAAGCTCTTCCTTGCCATCGGAAATGCCGCGAAGACCGATCAGCGGCACATCAAATTTATGGCACGCGCGCAGGATGGCAAAGCTTTCCATATCGACCATATCAGCATCAATCACGTCATAGGTCGCACCCGACACCACATTGGCCCCGGTCGACAAACGTGCTTCCGGGACGCCTGGAATGCGCAACGTCATCTCGATCTCGGCTGGCAAATCAACAAAAGGCGTACAGCCCTTCTCAAAGCCCAGAACAGATGCATCCATGTCGCGATATGATACCGACACGGCCTGATAAACCTCGGCCTGCTCCAAGGTCCGCGACCCGGCCGATCCCAACGTGACCACCAGATCAGGCAAATCACCCGCCAGCTTCAGCTCGGTCAAAGCTTCCGTCAGATTGATCGCTGCCTCCACCGGGCCAACGCCGATCATCAAGGGCGTAAATCGCGCTTTGAGAAAAGCGCCATATTCCGCCGGTGCCGCCATTGCGAACAATACGTTATGGCCAGCAACATCATGAAGGTATCCGCGCATTTCTGATCTTTCGCTTTCTTAAAATCCTGCCCGCACCATAGCGACACGCACACGCTTTAGCAGCCCTAAATTGGCCTGATCACGCCGCCACATGACGGGATGGAACACACAGCTTGGCAAGAAACGCGATCCCCATAATCAGCGCAAGCGCATCAAAGAATGCCATCGATGCAACCCCAAACGCAGCCACAAACGTGTCTTCAAGCAGCGGTTCAAAACACTGATCGTTGATTTCCATGATCAGGCCGATGATCAGCAGATAAGCGCCGTATCGTTCGGAAAGTTCGTTCAGCTCATGCTGCTTCTCGGCGATTTCTTCGCCGTAAGCTCGTTTTGCCAGCATCTCGCGCATTTCAAGAAACACGCCGAATGCAACAAGGATGACGGCAACGTCTTCTTCGAGTGTGACATCGGCATCAAAAATACCGGTTTCAAATGCCAGTGACAGGGTCGCGAAATGTGCCCAGCCGGTTGTGACCACCATTGCCATGACGACAAGGGTCCAGACGGCGAGCGAAACCGGATGAATGGTGAACAGGAAGAAGAGTTTCTTCATCGATAAGCCCCAAAAGAATACGACAACTCAGTCCAGCCGGGCCTGGTAAGGCGAAGCGGTCCTTACGCGTCCTATCTGGGGATCGCCAATCATGTATCACTTTTTGGAGGAGTGGCGCACCCGACAGGATTCGAACCTGTGGCCTTTGCCTTCGGAGGGCAACGCTCTATCCAGCTGAGCTACGGGTGCGCAATAGATCGGTCCACAACTGGATCAAGTGGCCCGAATGCGATGGGTGATACAGGGTTTGGCTCTTACGGGCAAGGGTTTTTGAACCCGTCCCGCACGCCCGAGTATCACCTGATCTGGTTAACGTAACCTTGCGTCCGGATCGCGGCAATCAGCTTTCAACATCGCGGCGATCATATGGATCACGCACGACCCAGGTGCCATTCCATTCGCGGTCCTGCTCACGACGTTCAAGACGTTCCATCCGGTTCATCATCAGCTGGGCGGCAAAGTCGCTGTCATCAAACTCAAGGACTTTTTCATAAAGGGGGCGGGCCTGATCAAACTCGCCCTGGCGGTAATGCGCCATGGCAGTTTCATATTTGGTCCGCCAGTCACGGCGATCATCGGAAAGCTGCCCACCGCTTGCCAGAACCTCGTACAGGAACACGACCTTTTCCGTGCCGAGCAGCACAACATGATCAAGATCGCGCATTTCAATCTCGCCGGCTGCCATATTGGCAGTTTCGTGCGAGGCCAGAATGCGCGTGCCATAGACCCGGTTGGCCTTTTCCAGACGGTTGGCATAGTTCACGCAATCACCAACCACCGTATAGGCGCGCGATTTATCAGTCCCGATGGAGCCCACCACGACCTCGCCTGTCGCAATACCGACACGGATATCAAGCCCGTAATCACCGATCAGATCGGCATATTTGGTCTTAAGCGCGTTAAAGCGCGCGACCTGTTCAAGTGCCGCCTGACAAGCATGACGGGCATGGGCATTTTCCCCGCAAAACGGCGGGCCCCAGAAACCGATTACACGGTCGCCAACGAAATTATCAATGATGCCGCTTTGACTTGCGATCGGCTCGGTCATGGCGGTCAGATAGTCATTGAGGAAATCGACAAGCTTTTCAGGCGGGGTATGTTCGGCCAGCCAGTCAAACCCGGTCAGGTTCACGACACTGACCGTCATCACACGCTTTTCCGAGCTTTCAAGCGCGGTTTCCTGCGCAATAAGGTTATTCACAACCTTTGGATCGACATATTTGCCAAACCGTTCGCGCATCCGGAATCGCACGCGAAGTTCGCGCGTCATGCGGTTAAACGCATCGGCAAGCCGGGCGAAATCGCCCTTGGAACTAAATTCAAGCTTGGTATCCAGCTTGCCCGATTGAATGGAATTGAGCGCATTGGTCGTCTGACGCACCGCCACCACCACCGCATGGGCAAGGTAATAAGCCAGCGACACGCCAATGATGACCGCAGCCAGCATCATGATGAATTCGGCCTGGATCAGGAAATCTTCGCGCTTGGAAACGCTTTCGACCGTATCGGCCGAGTATTTTTCCAAAAGCAAAATCTCGTTACGCAGATCCAGCACAATGTTGCGATGAAGAGTGCGAACAATGTTTTCCTGACGCTGGGCATCAAGGATATCGCCGTCATTCACACGGCTGAGCAGCCGTTCAACACCCAGCGAAAATTGCGCAGAAACATCGGCGAATTCGCGCATGCGCACATCAAGATCAAGCAGGACACCTTCTTCAAAATGTCCGGCAGCCTGTGCACGACCAAGGGCGGCAAAGGTGAATGATTTGCGGAAAGCCTGTTCGATCTGGGTTTGTTTGGCATCGATTTCAATTTCGATGCCATTGAGCAGCGGCGCGCTAGAGCCATCATTTTCGACGACCCGCATATAGCGATCAATCAGCGAGATTTGTTCAAGCTGACGCGCACGCACGTCTGACAGCGCATCTTTGACCGGCGTCACATAGCGCGACACAGCTTCAAGATCACCATTAATGCCAAGGGACTGAATCACAGAGAACCCGGTGGCCACCACAAGCCACACGACGAAAAAGGCCGCGACACCCAGGAACTTTGCCCGAATGGTCCTTAGCATGCCGGTCCTGATCCTCCGTTTATGTGACGATGCACCATGGTCGCTGCTTGGCATATCGGGACGAAGCAGCGGTTCGACAACCCGCATAATGCATTGCAACTCTTTAAAAAAGGCTACCTGATCACCGATCCTTGGTCAAAAAGCAATCATGATCCTGCGCAGGAATAATTTTCTGCTGTTGCCCTGCCCATAACCCACCGACGGATATCTTCGATCACGGTTGGCCCATTCAAATCACGCAAAAGCATGTGATAGCCCGCCTCATAAAGGCAATGCCGATAAAATGGCAGATCAAGAGCCGAAAGATCGCGATCAAGGGCCACCACCGCATCGGGCGGAATGACCTGATCCTGAACACCTGATAGCAACAATGTCGGCACACGAATGTCAGATGCCCGGATGCGCGCCAAATCCATCAAATCCGCCACACCGGCCACCAGATCCACCCGAACGGCTGACATCATATGGGGATCACGCGACAGACGCCTGAGCATCTCGATATTATCTGATGGCCAGATCTCAAGCCCCCGCCCCGTCAATGGCAACCACGGAAGACTGTGCGATATGATCGAAAGCGGTGCTGTTTGATACCAAGGCATCATGTCGCGGTTCCATACCGCCGGTGCCACCAATATCACCCCATCCATCAAATGCGGGCGGGTGGCCGCCGTGATGATCGCCACAGCCCCACCCATGGAATTTCCCATCAGGAAAACCGGTCGCGTTGGATAACGGGCCTTGAGGATCGCTAAAACATCACTTGCATCATTAACCATGCTGTATGCTCCAGCCCAGAACGGCCGTGACGGGCTTCGGCCAAATCCACGTTGGTCAAAGGCATAGATCGCAAGGGTCTCTGATCCAATTTGTTCACCCAACTCCATGAAGGCATTGGCGTAATCCCCCATCCCGTGCAGGGCGAGGATCACCGCATCAGGATCATCAAGGTTGCCCCAAGTTTGCAGGGCAAGCTCGGCCCCGTCACCGGCGCGATAGGTGGTCGCGCTCAGTTCGGTTTGCGCAATTGGCGGCCCAGCCGGGTGAATGGTTGGTGCGCATGCCCAAAGTACGCTCAGCATCAGGCACGGGACCAAAACGCGGGCTGCGCGGGACAGAAAGCCGGATGCAAATTTGGTGATTTTGGCGCGCATGTGAACCCATATCAGCGACAGGAATTCAAAGTTAAAGCCATAAAACAAAACCCCGCAAGTCTTTGCGGGGTTTTGATAAAATCAGCAATCAATGATCTTGGATCAGGCAGCTTCGCCGGCGCGCTGCGCGTTATTGTCACGCGTTAGCATCAGGAAGATGTCTTCAAGATCACCTTCCTCGGTCGAGAGATCCTTGATCGCAAGGCCGCAACCATGAATGGCTTCAAGGATTTCCGCCATCTGGGTGTTGCTTGGACGGTAATGAAGCGCAATCTGGTTTTCAGATTTGAGCTCCGCCCCCCAGGGTGCCAATGCATCCGGTACCGCGTTCAGCACATTGTTCACCGTCAGAACCAGCGTCTTGTGATCAATGCGACGCAGAAGGCTGCGTTTATCTTCATGGGCAATGACCTTGCCCTTGTTGATGATCGCGATCTGATCACAAAGTTCTTCGGCTTCTTCAAGGTAATGCGTGGTCAGAACGATCGTCACACCGGCTTTGTTGAGTTCCTTGACATAAGCCCAAAGCTGCTGACGCAGTTCGATATCCACACCTGCGGTCGGTTCATCAAGCACAAGCACCGGTGGGGTATGGACCATCGCCTTGCCAACCAGAAGACGGCGACGCATGCCACCAGACAGCGAACGCGCATAAGAATCTGCCTTATCTGCAAGACCAAGGGCTGCGAGAATCTCGTCTGTCCGACGTTCCGGTTTGGGCACGCCATAAAGGCCCGCCTGCAATTCCATCACCTGACGCGGGGTGAAAAATGCATCAAGGTTCAATTCCTGTGGCACGATCCCGATCGAGCAGCGCGCAGCACGCATTTGCGCTTCGATATCGTTGCCCCAGATTTTAGCCGTCCCGTCGGTCTTGGTCACCAGACCCGCCAGGATGTTGATAAAAGTAGACTTTCCAGCCCCGTTCGGCCCAAGCAGGGCAAAGAACGAGCCACGCGGGATCTTCAGCGAAACGTTATCAAGGGCGAGTTTTTCGCCGTTCGACCCCTTATAGATCTTTGTCAGCCCTTCGACTTCGATGGCATAGTCGGGCATTGCGTTCATATGTCAGTGATCTCCACTCTTTTCCGCGTCGCTTGTTTGCGCTAAGACCATGGAGCGCCATGAGCATGCGGAAGTATTGATTGAATATGCCCAATCGGTATCATTCCCGGGAAACCGGGGTCAATGCTGACCACATCGCGTGGCCAATCCCGATGGTCACTCAAGCCTGAAATTGGCAAACTTGGAACTGGATATATGAAGATCACCGAAGAAATCAAAGTCGGCACGTTAAATGTTGCCTGTGACGGCGGTAAAGGTCACCTTGGCCACCCGACGGTTTACCTCAATCTTGAGGACAAGGGCGAGGTGGTCTGCCCGTATTGCTCGAAAAAATATATCTTCGACAAATCCCAGGCCGATCACGCAGCCCACTAATCCAAGCGCTACGTTTTTGGGTACAGTGTCGTGCCGGAATTCGCGTGGCAACTCGCCACCTGGTTTCTGGCAGACCATGTAACTGTCACCTGCCTATGCTGTCGTGAACGCCATCACGGCCAATCCACGGGGAACTTCCATGACGTCTTCTACGCCCTCGCTTAACAGCTATCGCGCTCTGCCGGATCCGGACGGGCATTTTGGTAATTTTGGTGGACGCTTTGTCGCCGAAACGCTGATGCCGCTGATCCTTGAGCTGGAGCAGGCCTATAAGGATGCCAAGAACGACCCCGCGTTCAAAAAAGAGATGGATTACTATCTCCGTCACTATGTTGGCCGTGAAAACCCGCTGTATTTCGCTGAACGCCTGTCTGATCACCTCGGCGGTGCAAAGATCTATTTCAAGCGCGAGGATCTCAACCATACCGGCGCGCACAAGATCAATAACTGCATCGGCCAGATCCTGTTGGCCAAGCGTATGGGCAAGACCCGTATCATCGCCGAAACCGGCGCCGGTCAGCATGGCGTTGCGACCGCGACCGTGTGCGCGCGCTTTGGCCTGCCTTGCACGGTCTATATGGGCTCCAAGGATATCGAGCGTCAGTCGCCCAACGTCTTCCGCATGAAGTTGCTCGGTGCTGAGGTCAAACCGGTTGTTTCCGGTTCCTGCTCGCTCAAGGATGCGATGAACGAAGCGCTGCGTGACTGGGTCACCAACGTTGAAGACACCTTCTACATCATTGGTACCGCTGCTGGTCCGCACCCCTATCCGGAACTGGTTCGTGATTTCCAGTCGGTAATCGGCAATGAAGCCCGAGCACAGATCCTTGAAGCCGAAGGCCGCCTGCCGGATCAGGTTCTGGCAGCTGTTGGTGGCGGTTCAAACGCAATCGGCCTGTTCCACCCATTCCTTGATGACAAGGATGTCGAGGTTGTTGGTGTTGAAGCAGCAGGCCACGGCATTCATACCGGCAAACATGCCGCAAGCCTTTCGGCCGGCAAGCCGGGCGTTCTGCATGGCAACCGCACCTATCTTCTGATGGATGATGACGGCCAGATCAAAGAAGCCGACTCGATTTCGGCCGGTCTTGATTATCCGGGCATTGGTCCGGAACATAGCTGGCTTAAAGATATCGGCCGCGCACGTTACGAGCCGATCACCGATACCGAAGCCCTTGATGCGTTCAAGCTGTGCTCGGAACTCGAAGGCATCATTCCGGCCCTGGAATGCAGCCACGCGATTGCGCAGATCGTCAAGGAAGCGCCCAAAATGGGCAAGGACAAGATCATCCTCATGTGTCTGAGTGGCCGGGGTGACAAAGACATCTTTACCGTGGCCGAAGCACTGGGAGTTAAACTGTGAGCGACGCTATCATCGGCGGCCAGGACCGCATCGCCAAACGTTTTGCCAAGCTCAAGGAAGAAGGCCGTGCCGGTCTTGTAACCTTTATCACCGCGGGTGATCCGGACCCGGAAGCTTCGTTTGAAATCCTCAAGCAGCTGCCAGAAGCCGGTGCGGATATCATCGAGCTCGGCATGCCGTTCACCGATCCGATGGCCGATGGCCCCGCCATTCAGGAAGCATCGAACCGAGCACTCGCTGCTGGCATGCATATGCGCAAGACCCTGTCACTTGTCCGTGGTTTCCGCGATCAGGACCACGAAACGCCGATCATTCTGATGGGCTACTACAACCCGATCTATATCTATGGCGTTGCCGAGTTCCTTGAAGATGCGCGCAATGCCGGTGTTGATGGCCTGATCGTCGTTGATCTGCCGCCTGAAGAAGACGCAGAGCTTTGCGTTCCGACTGTGGAAAAAGGCTTGTCCTTCATTCGTTTGACCACGCCGACCTCGGACGACAACCGTCTTCCGAAACTTGTTCAGAATACATCGGGCTTTGTTTACTATGTCTCGGTTGCAGGCGTGACCGGTGCCGGTTCGGCCAGCAACGATCAGATTGTCGAAGCCATGGGCCGCCTGCGTCGCCATACCGATCTTCCGATTGCGGTTGGTTTTGGTATCAAGACCGCCGAGCAGGCAGCCGATGTTGCAAAACAGGCCGATGCGGCCGTTGTTGGTTCGGCAATCGTATCAAAAATTGCCGAAAGTCTTGACGAAAACGGCAAGGCCACCGATAAGACCGCCTCTATGGTTACCGGCCTTGTTCGCGAACTTGCTGATGGGGTCCGAAACGCACGCAAGTAAGGGCGCTGCGTTTCATAGAACCGATATAGACAGAACCAAGGATCAGTATCCGATATGTCGTGGCTGACTGAATTCGTCCGTCCAAAGATTCAGAAACTCGTTCGCCGTACAGATGTGCCAGAAAACCTTTGGCACAAATGCAAATCGTGCGAACAGATGATCTTTCACCGTGATCTGGCTAAGAACAATCATGTTTGCCAGCATTGCGGCCATCACATGCGGATTTCCGCCAAAGACCGTCTTGAGATCCTGTTCGATGGTGGCAAGTACCAGACCATCGAACTGCCGAATGTTCCGGTCGATCCGCTGAAATTCCGTGATCAGAAAAAATACACCGACCGCCTCAAAGCGGCTCAGTCCAAGGCGACCTACAAGGACGCGCTGGCTGTGGCCCATGGTGAGGTTGGTGGTCATCCGACCGTTGTTGCCGTGTTTGATTTCTCCTTTATGGGTGGGTCGATGGGCATTGCCGTTGGCGAAGGCATCGTTGCTGCCGCTGAACTGGCAATCGTTCAGGATGCTGCACTGATCATCGTCCCGGCTTCGGGTGGCGCACGTATGCAGGAAGGCATCCTTAGCCTGATGCAGATGGCGCGTACGACGGCTGCGATCGAAAAGGTCAAGGAAAAGGGCCTGCCCTATTTCGTGCTCCTGACCGATCCGACCACCGGTGGCGTTTCCGCATCCTTTGCCATGCTGGGCGATATCCAGGTGGCAGAGCCGGGCGCACAGATCGGCTTTGCCGGTCGCCGCGTGATCGAAAGCACCATTCGCGAAAAACTGCCTGATGACTTCCAGACGGCCGAATACCTTCTGGAACATGGCATGGTTGATATGGTTGTTGCGCGTTCCGAACTGAACGCGACCTTTGGCCGCCTGATCGACATGATCCGCCGCACCAAACCGGGTGCCAGCGTGGTTCCGATCAAGGATGCCAAAGCCAAGGCTTCCAAATCCAAAGACCTGAGTGCGGATAAGTAACTTGGCGCGCAGCGACGCAATTCTTGCTCGTCTTGGCAAGCTGCACCCAAAAGTCATCGACCTTTCATTAGGGCGGATTACCCGGCTTCTTGAAAAGCTGGGCAATCCGCACCTTGCGCTGCCGCCGGTCATTCATTTGGCCGGGACCAACGGCAAAGGCTCCACCCAGGCCTATCTGCGCGCCATCTATGAGGCCGCCGGATTACGGGTTCATTGTTCGACATCCCCGCATCTTGTGCGTTTCCATGAACGCATCACGCTTGCTGGTGAAATGATTTCCGAAGACGCGCTGTGTGATCTTTTGGAAGAAGTCGAAACCGTTAATGGCGGTGAATCCATTACATTCTTTGAAATCACGCAGGCAGCAGCGTTTCTGGCGTTCGCGCGTGTTCCGGCCGATGTGCTGGTTCTTGAAACCGGGCTTGGCGGACGTGTTGATGCGTCAAACGTGATTGATCAGCCCGCCGCAACCGTGATTACCCCGATCTCGCTTGATCATCAGGGGTTCCTTGGCGACACGATTGCCAAAATCGCCTTTGAAAAAGCCGGGATCATGAAGCCCGGCGTCATTAGCGTTCTCGCCCCCCAGACCCTGGATGCGTTTAATACGCTGGTGACCCACGCCAATAACATCAATGCCCGCATCTTTAATGATTTCGATGTCATTGAAGAACGCGAAGACGGCTTTGATCTGCGCATTGGCAAGGATGTGATTTCCCTGCCCCACCCGGCACTTCCGGGGCGTCATCAATATACCAATGCCGCGACCGCAATTGCGACGGTACGCAAGGCCGGAATCCCCGGGTGTGACGGCATGGATGTCGATATTCTCGCCCGTGGCCTGCAAAACGCCAGCTGGCCTGCACGGCTGCAAAAGCTGACCAAAGGACCGCTATGCGATGCCCTGCCCGATGGCTGTGAGCTGATTTTGGATGGCGGGCATAATATTGCTGCGGCCGAGGTGATCTCGGACTGGCTGTCACGCCAGCCAAAGGGCGATACGCTGGTGATCATGGGCATGCTTGATAACCGTGACGCTGAGGCGTTCTTAAAGCCCGTCGCACCGCAAATCAGCGCCTTTGCCGGTGTCCCGATCCCCGGCGAACATCAGGCTCATCTCCCCGAAACCCTGCGCGACGCAGCAACGGCATGCGGCATCGCACCGTCATTTGCCTGTGACGGGTTCCAAAACGGCCTTGAAACACTTTTGGCAGCACATCCCAATCCCAAACGGGTTTTGATCCTGGGATCGCTGTATTTGGCCGGGCTGGTTCTGGAGAACCACGCCTGATCAGGCGTATATAAGAATTTTATCAATCAATAGATCAATATCACCGTCCAACATCATGTGTCCGGCGGTGTTTAGTGTAATCTGATTGGCGCTGGGAAGCCTGTCCAGATAGGTCTGGCAATGGGAAAACCCGACAATCTTGTCATCCTTGCTGTGACAGAAATGCATTGGGTTACAGTGCGCTAGAACGCCAAGCTCATCCTTGTTTAAAGCAAAATCTGTTACTTCCCAGTCTTCTAGCCCCCAAAATGGTGCGGCAATGCTAAAAACCGCTGCAAAGCGGTTGTTATCACGCCAAATTTGCGGATTTCGCGCCAGATATTGCAAGATCGACGACCCGCCCAGCGAATGACCGACCAAAACAGCGCCCGATTTGGCCTGTGACACTGCCTGATCAATGCCAGATAGCCACGCATTAATATCGGGACGTTCAGGGTCTGGCATGGCAGGTGCGATGATGTGACACGTATCGCCAAGCGCTTCATTCAGGCGGGAAATCAAACCACTACTGCCATTTTGCCCACCTTGTGGGCCAGCACTGTGGATAAAAACCAGATCGCGGCGCATTGTCGTGTTGCCTCCGTCTTCTGTTTGTCGGCACCCCGGCGGTCAGCGATCAGATTTCTGGCAAGCGGACCTTTGATCCATTACCACCACCGCCGGCAGCAGGTCCGTCATCCGTATCGGAACTGCGCAACCGCAGACTTCCTGCCTTATGGACCTTGCGGCGATCCCGGCGCACACCCGGTGCCAGATTGGCCGGGCCATCTTTGCCAGCCCCGCCATAGACCCGTTCAAAATCGCTGTTTTTAGCAGTATCACGGCGAACTTTCTGGCCGGTGACCCAGGTATATCCAAGGACATAAAGCAGGAACCCGCCAACACCGATGGTCAGGGTCAGGAACTGCAAAACCGGAATGAAACTGCCAAAAATCTGCCCGCCGCCATAGATCATGAAGATGCACAAGGCGGCAACCGGGGCCAGGGCCAGGAAGAAGATGCTGCGCACCTTGTGCCGGATCGGTCCGTAATGCATCAGCATCGCATAGAACAGATACATCAGGGCGACAAACACCACGAGTTTGATCAAAAGAATGAAGTGATCAAAATTGGCAAGGCGTTGATTACGTTCGTAAATACCGAAAAACAAAAACAGGCCATGGACGACAAGGCCGAAACTACCAAAGGTCAGGACAAAGCGCAGCCATGCGGTGACGCTGAAAAATCGGCGCCATCCGGTTCCGTTCGCCGTTGTGGTGCGACGGTTTTCCTTTTTGCCTTTGCGCTTCCGGGTGGCGAGTTTCATATCGTCTGAAATCTCGCGCGCCGGACCGGCGGTTTCCACACCGATGCCCTTTGGGCTGAATACTGGCTTTTCTGATTTCCGGGCCACGAACCCGATCTCCCATGTCCCTTGGGATGAATTTATTCATCACCATAGCAATCCGAAGTCAGACTGATAAGCACAAAGAACCCGGTCTGAATAAATCTTCGGAAAACCGCAGCTTAACTCGCTTATTTCGACACCGTAATATTATGACATTTCCCATTTAATCATCAGACAAATATCCTGACATTTCCTGTCAGGAACCGGGCTGTTTTTGCCCAAATCGCGCAGGCTATACTCGACTTGCGTGCCCGGATCGGGCATTCTTCGGGCCAACTCATTTCACGATCAAAAGAGCACGAGACGCATGACAGATTCCGCCCCGTCCACCGCCAATACGTCCACTGGCTCAGCACCGCGCCGTGTCGTACTGGTTGACGGTTCCGGCTTTATTTTCCGCGCTTTCCACGCCCTGCCGCCAATGACCAGCCCCGATGGCACCCCGGTCAATGCGGTTTATGGCTTCTGCACCATGCTGATGAAGCTGCGCGAAGATACCAAACCCGACCATATGGCGGTGATTTTCGACACCAAGGGCAAATCTTTCCGCAACGATTTCTATCCGGATTACAAGGCACACCGTCCGCCAGCCCCCGAAGAACTGGTGCCCCAGTTCGGACTGATCCGGGATGCGACGCGCGCCTTCAACCTGCCGTCGATCGAGCTTGAAGGATATGAGGCCGACGATCTGATCGCGACCTATGCCCGTCAGGCCGAGGCCGAAGGTTCTGACGTGATTATCGTGTCTTCGGATAAAGACCTCATGCAGCTTGTCACCGATCGGGTGCAAATGTTTGATGCGATGAAGAATCGCACCATCGGTGCTGCCGAAGTCATAGAAAAATTCGGGGTCAATCCGGACAAGGTCATTGATATTCAGGCACTTGCCGGTGATTCCGTCGATAACGTGCCCGGTGTTCCGGGTATTGGCATTAAAACCGCTGCCCAACTTATTGATGAATATGGCGATCTTGATTCTCTACTGGAACGCGCAGGCGAGATTAAACAACCCAAGCGCCGCGAGAAACTGATCGAGAATGCCGAACTTGCCCGTATTTCGCGCGATCTGGTGACGCTCAAGACCGATGTTCCGGTGGTCGAGGCACTTGATGGCTTCGAGCTTAAGGAACCGGACCCGGAAGTTCTTTTGAGCTTCGTGGCAAGTCACGGCTTTAAATCACTGCTTTCTAAAGTAAAAGCCAAATTTGGTGGTGACGTTGAATTTGAAAGCCCGACGGCCGCCGGTGTTGGTGTTAATGATATCAAGGTCGAAAAGGCCGAATATGAACTGGTGCAAGATGAAGAACGTCTAAAGCACTGGATTTCCTCGGCTGAGTATCTTGGCACCGTTGCGGTTGATACCGAAACCACATCGCTTGATGCCCATCAGGCCAAACTGGTTGGCATTTCGCTTTCGACCGAGCCGGGCAATGGCTGCTATATCCCGCTTGGCCATGTCAGCGGCGAAGCACAGGGCGGCTTTGATTTCGGTGACAATCCCGCAGAAAGCAGCGACGCACCCAAGCAAATCAAGCTTGAGCGCGCGATTGAACTGCTTAAGCCGCTTCTCGAAGATCCGGGTGTTCTCAAGGTCGGTCAGAACCTGAAATACGATATGATCGTTCTGTCGCGTCACGGCATCAATGTTGCGCCGATGGATGACACCATGGTTATATCCTATGTCCTTGATGGCACCAGCCACGGGCATGGCATGGATGAACTGGCCGAACTGCATCTTGATTACAAGCCGATCCCGTTCAAGGACGTCTGTGGCAGCGGCAAGACCCAGATCACCTTTGATCAGGTCCCGCTTGATAAGGCGCTTGATTACGCTGCTGAAGATGCCGACATCACGCTGCGCCTGCATCGCTTGTTGAAGCCGCGCATTGCCCAGGAACATATGGCAAGCGTCTATGAAACGCTTGATCGTCCGCTGGTGCCGGTTCTGGCGCAAATGGAACGCCTTGGTGTGAAAGTTGATGCGGAAATCCTCAAAGGCCTGTCTGAGGACTTCGCCAAACGCATGGCAAGCCTTGAGGTCACCATTCATGAACTGGCTGGTGAGCCGTTCAATCTGGGCAGTCCCAAGCAGCTTGGCGAAATCCTGTTTGACAAGATGAGCCTGCCGGGCGGTAAAAAGACCAAGACCGGCGCATGGCAGACCGGCGCAGACGTGCTTGAAGGCCTTGCCGCCCTTGGCCATGACCTTCCGGCCAAGCTTTTGGAATGGCGTCAGCTTTCCAAGCTTAAAAGCACCTATACCGATGCGCTGGCCCATCACATCAATCCGCAAACCGGACGCGTGCATACCAGTTACGGTCAGACGCATGTGAATACCGGGCGTCTGTCGTCAAACGATCCGAACCTGCAAAACATCCCGATCCGTAGCGAAGACGGCCGGAAAATCCGTACCGCCTTTGTCGCAGAACCGGGTCACAAGCTGATTTCTGCCGACTATTCGCAGATCGAATTGCGTCTTCTGGCCCATGTTGCGGAAATTGAGGCGCTTCGCGAAGCCTTCAAGAACGGCGAGGACATTCACGCTGCGACCGCGTCCAAGGTCTTTGGCGTTCCGATCGAGGGCATGGACCCGATGGTCCGTCGTAAGGCCAAGGCGATTAACTTTGGCATCATTTACGGCATTTCTGCCTTTGGTCTCGCCAATCAGCTTGGCATTCCACAAAAAGAAGCCAAGGCGTTTATCGAAGCCTATTTCGAGATCTATCCAGGCATTCGCAAATATATGGATGAGGCCAAAGAATTCGCCAAAAAGCATGGCCATGTCCGCACCCTGTTTGGCCGCAACATCCATATCAGCGGCATCAATGACAAGAACGGCATGCGCCGAAGCTTTGGCGAGCGTGCGGCGATTAACGCCCCGATCCAGGGCGGTGCGGCCGACATCATCAAACGCGCCATGATTGCGGTGCCCGGTGCCTTACTTGATGCCGGGCTTAAGACCCGCATGTTGCTTCAGGTCCACGATGAATTGATCTTTGAAGCCCCGGAAGACGAGGCGGAAAAGGCCATCAAGGTCATCCGTGATGTCATGGAAAATGCCGCCCATCTGTCCGTACCGCTGATTGCCGATGCCGGCATTGGCGATAGCTGGGCGGACGCGCATTAACCGCGCGATCTACCTTCAAGGTCCCAACCAAAAGCCTCGATCCGTGATCGGGGCTTTTGCACATTCACCTTCTGCATTGAAATTCTTCATTGTTTGGTAAACCAGCAGGTTCTGATACCGTATAGAGGTTAGCCTGATCAAACGAGGCAACCTTTGACCAACATCGCAAGAAAACCTGCCGTGACAGTGCAAGGACGGCTCTGCATACCAATTTTCCGTATGCTGGCTGTTACTATGTTTGGTCTGATGTTTGCGATTCTCGGCGGACCCATGGCGATTGCGCAGGAGCCACTGCCGGGATCAATGGACCATGTCCGGCTGGTAACGACCGAATGGCCCCCCTATTCCGGCGAAGACCTGCCCGGCAAGGGTCTTGTCAGCATCATCGTCAAAGGGGCCTTTGCCCGCAACGGCACGGAAATCCAACTCAGCGTCATTCCGTGGCGGCGCGCCCTGCGGTCGATGTCGCCAGGCGAAAACACGGCCGATGCCATCTTTCCGCTTTATGGCAGCGCATCGCGCCGATCCACTTTCTATCTCAGCGAAGCCATCAGTTTCAGCCCTGTCGGTTTTGTCTTTATCCGCGGCAGCACCTTTGACTGGCAAACCCTTGATGATCTTGACGGTCTGACGATCGGAACGGTTGGAGGATATGTAAATACGCCGACATTTGACGCCCGCGTCGCATCGGGGAAAATCAAAACCATTGAGGCCAATGATGATCTGTCCCTGCTGCGCCTGTTACAGGCCGGCCGGGTTGATGCTGTCGTGATGGATCAACTCGTTGCCCGGCAACTACTGGATACCTTGTCAGAATTTCAGACCACACGACGCTTGTTTGTCTTTCATAACCAGCCACTTGCCTTTGAATCCCTTCATGTCGGGTTCAAACGCACGCCTGACGGACGACTTCTGCGCAATATCTTTAATCGCGGCCTGCGTGCGCTTCGCTGCACCGATAATGACTGTCGGAATTCATGGCCAAGCACTGCCTATTTCTCATATGACAATCGTCATTAACACCACCGTACCGAACGGGTTTGCCTTTTCTGTAACTTGAATTTCCCCTGACAGCCGCACAACATAAAGAAGACCGGATATACAAGGTCCAACAACCAGGCGAGTGAAGATTGGTAGGGCAGTTAACCCACATTGGCGCAAAGCCCCCCTCCCGCGATAAGAGTATGTGTCGTTTGGCAAAGTGCGCGCTTGTGACCGTTCTGATGGCTTTTATCGGCTTGTCCACATTTAGCGCAAGTCATGCACAGCAGAAGCTTGATAGCGCGCCTCCCGAAACATCGGGCCAATCCAAGACCTTCCAGTTGGCAACACTTTACTGGCCACCCTATACCGGTCAGGAACTCCCTGGCCGTGGGCTGAGCAGCATGATCGTACGCAATGCGCTTGCATCGGAAGGGATCACGTTCTTGCCGATCTTTTATCCCTGGCGCCGGGTCACCAGCAGCTTTAACAACGATCCCAGCATCATCGGCTATTACCCGGAATATCGCGCACCGGAACTTGAAGAGCGCTATCTGTTTTCCGATCCGATCGGCTACAGCCCGCTTGGTTTTGCCTATATCGTCGGAACAGATTTTGACTGGGAAACGTTTGATGACCTTCGGCAATTTGAACTGGGGGTGGTTGCCGGTTATATCAACGAACAGCATTTCGACGACATGGCCCGACGCGATGAACTTTCCGTGGTCGAAGCCAACGATGACCTGACCCTGATCCGGCTTTTGGTTGCCGGACGCATTGATGCAGCGGTCATGGATCAACAGGTGATGCATTACCTGATCGGCACCCAACCCGATCTGACAAAGCATGCCGGACAACTGATTTTCCACCCGCATCATCTTGATAACAAATCCCTGCATGTGGTGTTCCCTCGATCGGCCGAGGGCAAACATGCGCTTGAAGCGCTTAATCAGGGGCTTGAACGATTCAAAGTTAGCCAGTAACGCTGCTATTATCCTCAAAGGTACGTTTTCCGTAACGTAATTTCGCAATCTTACCCTTTTAAACCTCCCCACACCCCCCACTTATGGATAGGGAGCGACACATTGGCGGGAGGTACAAATGAAGGCCACGGCAGCATGCCGGTTTGCGCCTTTGATATCGAGATTGGCGGGACTGGCAACGGGTGTAACATTGATTTTCGCGACAGCCGTCACCTTTGTGACGACAGGCAGAGCGATGCCAGACAGGGTCGATCTGGTCACACTTGATTGGGCACCCTACACAGGTTTGGATCTGTCAGGCCATGGTCAGACATCGCAAGTCATCACTGCTGCGTTCAATGCGGTCGACATCCACTACACCATCAATGTAATTCCTTGGAAGCGCGCCCTGCAAGGAATACTTCATGACCACACTTATGATGCGATTTACCCGCTATATCGCACGCCGCAACGACTGGAACATTTTTTGTTATCCGATCCGGTCGGAACCAGCCCGCTTGGCTTTGTCCATCTGCAATCAACCAAACTGACATGGGACCATTACGTGGATCTCAAAGAATATGTGATTGGCTATGTCATTGGATATACTTATAAATCCCGCCTTCGCAAAATGCTTGAGAGCAACCAGCTCAAAGCCGTTTCAGCCCATGATGATGAAACGCTGTTGCGCCAACTGATCGCCGGCCACATAGAAATTGTCCTGATGGATCACAATGTCGCGCAGCATCTTGTCACAACGCACCCTGAATTTTCCAATGTCGCAGACTTACTGATCTACAACCCACATTTGGTGATCGAACAGAGCTTGCATGTCGGTTTTCCAAAGACTGAACAGGGTCGGCATTTGCTCGAACAGTTCAATCTAGGGCTTCGTATAAATGATTGCAGCAACCGTGATTGCGGATCGGAAACAGTCCCTGAGCCGCTACCGCTGGCAGAAGCAATTAACGGCCAATAAAAAAACACCACCCTGTTTCCAAGGTGGTGTTTTGCATTTCAGTAATATTTTCAGATCTTAAAGGCCCAAAACTTCGCGCATGGAATATAGGCCGGGTGCCTTGCCTTCTGCCCATTTCGCGGCACGAACCGCGCCCTTGGCAAAGACTTCACGCGACGATGCCTTATGGGTGATTTCAATGCGTTCGCCCTCGCAGGCAAAGACTACCGTGTGATCACCGACCACGTCACCGCCGCGAAGCGTTGCAAAACCAATGGTGCCATCTTCACGCGCGCCGGTATGGCCATCGCGCGAACGCACCGACACATCATCAAGGTTCACACCACGGCCCTTGGCCGCCGCTTCACCCAGACCAAGGGCGGTGCCAGACGGTGCGTCGACCTTGTGCTTGTGATGCATTTCAACGATTTCGATGTCAGCCACATCCTTGTCCAAGATGCTTGCGACCTTTTCGACCAGCGCAAAGGCCAAATTCACGCCGACACTCATATTCGGGGCGAAAATGATCGGGGCCTTTTGGGCAGCGACCTTAAGCTCATCTTTCTGATCGTTTGAAAGACCGGTGGTGCCGATCACAAGGATAGTGCCGGTTTCAGCTGCCAGGCTTGCATGTTTCATGGTTGCGGCCGGCGCGGTGAAATCAATGACCGCATCCACGGTTTCAAACAGCGTGCGTGCATCATCGCCAACCAGAACGCCGCTTTCTTCGAGACCGGCAATCAGGGTGACGTCCTTGCCGATGAAGGGGCTTCCGGGAAGGTCGGTGCCGCCACCAACTTCACAGCCCTTGGTCTTGGCCGTTTCATTGACCAACATCCGTCCCATACGGCCAGCACATCCAACAATCCCGATCTTCATTTCCGGTCTCCTCCGGGCAAGCATTTCAAACGTGCATTTGCTTTAACACAAGGCCCAGCGCAGGCAAAACAAAACCCCCGACAGAACTGCCGGGGGTGATGATTTTAGCTTTGAAAAGCCGACCTGACATTAATCCGTCAGGTCTTTCCAGATTTCTTTCATCTTGGAGAAGAACCCTTCGCTTTCCGGGCTGGAGCCTTCTTCGCGGGAAATCTCGTCGAACTCTTCCAGAAGCTCTTTCTGGCGGTCGGTCAGATTGACCGGGGTTTCGACACTGATTTCGACAAACATGTCACCGCGTGCCTGACTGCGCAGGATCGTCATGCCCTTGCCGCGCAGACGCAGCTGCTGACCTGATTGGGTTCCGGCAGGGATATTGATCCGGGTGCGTGTGCCTTCGATCGTCGGGACCTCGATGGTGCCGCCAAGGGCAGCTTTGCTCATCGGGATCGGAATCCGGCAATAGAGGTTGGCACTTTCGCGCTGGAAGAAGCGATGATGCCCGATATCAAGGAAGATATAGAGATCACCGGGAGGCGCACCGTTCGTGCCTGCCTCGCCCTCGCCCGCAAGGCGAATGCGCGTGCCGTCTTCGACACCGGCCGGGATGGTGACCTGAAGGGTCTTTTCCTTTTCGACGCGACCAACACCGTGACAGGATTTGCACGGGTTTTTGATGATCTTGCCTTTGCCATGACAGCTTGGGCAGGTGCGTTCAATGGTAAAGAAACCCTGCTGGGCGCGGACTTTGCCGTGACCATTACAGGTCGGGCAATTGACCGGCTGGGATCCAGCTTCGGCACCGGTTCCATCACAGCTTTCGCATGAAACAGAACCCGGAATAGTGATTTCGGCCTTTTTGCCTTCGAACGCTTCTTCAAGCGTGATGGCCATGTTGTACCGAAGGTCCGCACCGCGCGATGATCCACCGCCGCCGCGACGACCGCCACCCATGGCACCGAAAATCTCGTCAAAGACATCGGCAAAGCCACCGCCACCGAAACCGCCGCCGCCAAAGCCGCCTCCACCACCGGGGCCGCCCTGTTCAAAGGCTGCGTGACCAAAACGGTCATAGGCCGCACGCTTTTCCTGATCTTTCAGGACTTCGTAGGCTTCATTGACTTGCTTGAATTTTACTTCGGCTTCAGCATCGCCCGGGTTCTTGTCCGGGTGAAATTTCATCGCCTGTTTGCGATAAGCGCTTTTTAGCTCAGCTGCGCTGGCGTCTTTACTGACACCCAACAGCTCGTAAAAATCTTCTTTCGCCATCTGTAACTCCGAAATACGGTCGGGCCGTTCCCGCAATTATCTGCGTCCGGAACGGCCCGATTTTTCTTTACAGGGCGTCGTTCAAGACGACCTCTGCGGTCGTCTTACTTGTCTTTTTTGTTGTCATCGACTTCTTCAAAGTCGGCATCAACAACACCGTCATCAGCCTGGGCCGATGCACCCGCGTCAGAAGCTTCGCCGTCACCAGCTTCTTCCTGCTGCGCCTGATACATGGCTTCGCCAAGTTTCATGGCTGCCTGCTGCAGTTCGTTCAGCTTGGTGGTGATCGCTTCGGCATCGTCACCGTCCTTGGCTTCTTTCAGAGCTGCCAAAGCGCTTTCGATTTCCGATTTGGTTGCGTCATCAACCTTGTCACCATGCTCCGAAAGGTTCTTTTCGGTCGAATGGATGATGGCTTCTGCCTGGTTGCGGGCTTCAACAAGTGCCTTACGCTTCTTATCCGCTTCGGCGTTGCTTTCCGCGTCCTTGACCATGTTTTCGATTTCGTCGTCCGAAAGACCACCAGATGCCTGAATACGGATCTGCTGTTCCTTGTTGGTCGCCTTGTCTTTGGCAGACACGTTGACGATACCGTTGGCATCGATGTCAAAGGTCACTTCAATCTGCGGAACACCGCGCGGTGCCGGCGGGATACCAACCAGATCAAACTGACCAAGCATCTTGTTGTCGGCTGCCATTTCGCGTTCGCCCTGGAAGACGCGGATGGTCACGGCCGTCTGATTGTCTTCAGCGGTCGAGAAGGTCTGCGACTTACGGGTCGGGATCGTGGTGTTACGGTCGATCAGGCGGGTGAAGACACCACCCAGCGTTTCAATACCGAGCGACAGCGGGGTCACGTCGAGCAGAAGAACGTCTTTAACGTCACCCTGCAGAACGCCGCCCTGAATTGCTGCGCCAAGGGCAACAACTTCGTCCGGGTTAACGCCTTTGTGCGGCTCACGACCGAAGAACTCTTTAACGCGTTCCTGAACCTTCGGCATACGGGTCATGCCGCCGACCAGAATAACGTCGTCAATTTCACCCGCGGTGATGCCGGCATCCTTAAGGGCGGCTTTGCACGGGGTCATGGTGCGTTCGATCAGATCACCAACCAGACCTTCAAGCTTCGCACGCGACAGCTTGATGTTGAGGTGTTTCGGGCCAGATGCGTCTGCGGTGATGAACGGCAGGTTGACATCGGTCTGCATCGACGAGGAAAGCTCGATCTTGGCTTTCTCAGCGGCTTCTTTCAGGCGCTGCAGAGCCAGACGGTCTTTACGCAGGTCGATCTGCTGTTCTTTTTTGAACTCGTCCGCAAGGTAATCAATGATCTGTTTGTCGAAGTCTTCACCACCAAGGAAGGTGTCGCCGTTGGTCGACTTAACTTCGAAAACGCCATCGCCGATTTCAAGAACGGACACGTCAAACGTACCACCGCCAAGGTCATAAACGACCACGGTGCCACCGTCTTTCTTGTCCAGACCGTATGCAAGTGCTGCTGCGGTCGGCTCGTTGATGATACGTTTGACTTCAAGACCCGCAATCTTGCCGGCATCTTTGGTCGCCTGGCGCTGGGAGTCGTTGAAATATGCCGGAACGGTAATCACGGCTTCAGTTACCGGCTCACCCAGATGGGCTTCTGCGGTTTCCTTCATTTTCTGAAGAACCATGGCTGCGATCTGGCTCGGTGCCATTTTCTCGCCATTGACTTCAACCCATGCATCGCCGTTCTCGCCCGATACGATTTTGTAAGGTACGAGGTCTTTGTCTTTTTCGACTTCCGGATCGCCATAGCGACGACCGATCAGACGTTTAATGGCAAACAGGGTGTTTTCCGGGTTGGTCACTGCCTGGCGTTTCGCCGGCTGACCAACAAGGCGCTCACCATCATCGGTGAAAGCAACCATGGACGGGGTAGTGCGGGCACCTTCACTGTTTTCAATCACGCGGCCTTCTTTGCCATCCATGACTGCAACGCAGGAGTTGGTAGTGCCAAGGTCGATACCAATAATCTTACCCATAGTAAGTTCCTCTTTTAGCGGCCGGTCCGTCCCGCAGCCTCCAAACTGAAGCACCGCGCAGGACCTCCTGGGACCAATGGTTATAATACACGCAAATTTTCTGGGGTCTCTTCATGACCCCGCGCACCTATATATGAAAGTCCCCACAAAGTCGCAAGCGGTCAAAGTGGGGAATCTTGGGTGATTTTGGCGATCAAAGTGCAATTTTTATCCAATGACGGGCAATTTGACCGGTGCTATCACGCAGATATGGCGTATCAGGCTGGTTTTAGGCCGCGAAATCACTGCTTTTCAAATCGCTCATAACCGGGTTGCAAAAGCCTCAGATCAGCCCGATCACATCGGCATAGGCGCCGGATAACAACGGGTCTGACGCAAAACCGCCTCAAGCCGCGCAGCCAGATCGGTCTTTTCATCGGCCCCTAAAAAGCGCGCAATTTCGAGACTTTTGCCATGTGTTCGTAAAAACAGCGCACATTGATCATCCTCGCCACGCTCCAAAACCACGCGCAGCCAATAGGGCTGAAAATCAAACTCGGCGCGTTCGCCGCGTGCCGAGATTTGTGTCACGCGCAGGGTGCCTGGCCGAAGCTCAATCCGTTCTTCGGCGCGCGCAGACCGGAAGCTGAAATGAAATGCCAGGGCAAGCAAAATCACATCAACACCCAAAAACCCGATCACCGGCCAAGCCCCAACCGACCAGAAGATAAAGCCAATCGTCGTGGTGAGTGCTGCCAGCATAAAAAGGATGTTGCGGGCCGCCCGGCGCGACAGCGATCGGGGCGGAAACAGATCCACCCGAAAGATCGGCTTTGCACTGCGTGGCACGGCGGACATGGATGGCACCTGTTGCTGTGATCGGCAATTTTGCGCCCGTGTTTGGCACGACTGCAATCAAAATTCGATTTTTCGATATGTCACGTTTATATATTGGAACTTCAGGAGATCGGATCAGGGGCAGCGTGCTTTTTCGCAAATGCCTGTCCCCAAATCGGCTGCCAAAGCAGCCCATAAATAAAAGAGATTGCTGTCCATGGCCCGCCCGATGAACAAAGCCGCCATCGAAGAATTTTTCCAGCGCCTGTCTGATGCCGACCCGGAACCCAAGGGGGAGCTTGATTACACCAACCCCTATACGCTTTTGGTCGCTGTTGCCCTGTCCGCACAAGCAACCGATGTCGGGGTGAACAAGGCAACCAAGAAGCTGTTTCAGATCGTCGTGACCCCGCAAGACATGCTTGATTTGGGTGAAGAAGCGCTGATTGATCACATCAAGACCATCGGGCTTTATCGCGGCAAGGCCAAGAATGTGATGGCCGCGGCCAAAATCCTTGTCGAAAAGCATGGCGGGATTGTGCCCAACGATCAGGAAGCGCTTGAAGAACTGCCCGGTGTTGGCCGCAAAACCGCCAATGTGGTGCGCAACATCGCCTGGGGCGAACATACCATGGCGGTCGATACCCATATCTTCCGTCTGGGCAACCGTACCGGCATGGCCAATGGCAAGACGGTTCTGGCTGTGGAAAAGGCGCTGCTTAAAAAGGTGCCGTCGCGGTTTATGACCCATGCCCATCACTGGCTGATCTTGCATGGGCGTTATATCTGCAAGGCGCGCAAGCCGCGCTGTGGCGACTGCATCGTCAATGATCTGTGTAATTTCAAAGACAAAACGCCTGCCGAGGCTTAAGTCGGCAGGCGTTTGAGGCTGATATAACCCAGTATTCCATGGCCGATCAGAAGACCTGATCAAACGCTGCTGGTGCCGGTGCAACCACCTTCGCACCATCTGGCTGGATTTGCATGATGGCGTATCCGCGTTCGGACTGACCATCGGCGGTCAGACGGAAAATACCATCCACACCGACAAAGCCGCTTGGATTGGTAAGGGCCGATTGCGCCATGCCATTTTCTTCGCGTGCCATCAAAGCAGCCAAAGCCGTGCTGTCATAGGCAAGACTTGAGATGCGGGGTGGCTGAGTGCCAAATGTGCGGGCAAAGCGGCTGGCAAACAGTTCCCAGTTTTCCGGATTGGGCGCTGCAAAAATGCCACCCTTAAGGGCTGGTTCGGCAAACAGGCCCGGATCGTTCCAGCCAAAGGTGCCAATGAACTGCACCACAGACGGATCAATATCGAAATAGGCCAGAAGTGCCGATACCTGACGCAGATCACCACCGGTGGCCGGCAGAATCAAAGCATCAAAATCAAGCTCGCCATAGGTATCGATACCTTCAAGCCGGTTCAAGGCACGCCGTGCGCCTGCACTGCCATCTGCTTCAAGCTGCGCCTTGTGCGCACGCAGATTTGCGCGCCTTGCATCATAATTGGCAAAATCACGAATGGTTTGCTGCAGGCTTTCCGAGCCCGGCTGATAAAACGCCACCCGGCCCATGGTTCCGCCAACCCGCGAGACAACGGAATTAAGCGCACTGGCGATCTGACGACCATAATCGTTCTGCGGCAAAAGGGCCGCAAACCGATAACGCCCCTGCGTCGTTGCAAACCCAACCGCACGGGCAATCTGATCTTCGGGGATCAGGCCACTGACCCAAACACCGTTTTCCGCCACGCGACGGTTGTTGGAAAAGGCAATGACCGGAACATTGGCCGATTTGGCAACTTCACTGGCGCCACTAACCGATTCGGAAAATAGCGGACCGAGGATCATTTTCGCACCGGCATCAACCGCTTCGCGTGCAGCCTTTTGACCGCCTTGATACGTGCCCGCCGTGTCGATCGGCATCAGGACAAAATCGTCCCCTGCAATATCAAACATGGCAAGTTCGGCCGCGTGGCGCATCGCGCGGCCAAGATCGGCATGCTGACCTGAAAGCGGCAGCAACAATGCCACGCGTTTTTCAAACAGTGCGGCATCATCGTTATAAAGTGTCGGAAGCTGCGCCCCTTCACCTTCGGGAAGGGCTGCTTCGCTTGGCCACGGGTTGGCGTCGGGGATCAGGCCCTGATCGGGTGCGCCTGTTGGGTCAACACCAGGCTGATTGGCGGTTTCGACCGGGGCCCCACGTTGCGTACCAAACAGGTCCGTGATACTCGTGGTCGCATTACATGCGGCAAGCCCGACAGAGAGGACAACAACTGATGCCGTCCGGCGTGCAATCCGGCTCCGAGCCGACAACCGATCCTGATTTAGCAACGCCTGACGCGGCAGCGCCTCTTTCTGCATCCGATTTGGCATCGGATGACGTTTCGGACAACGCAATCTCACCTCCCGATAAGTCATTTAGCACGCAGGGTAATGCGGGCGAAGATGCAAGTAAACATGATCAAAGCCATTTGCCGTTATCATCTGGTCTTTATCTGGTTGCTACTCCAATCGGAAATTTGGGCGATATTACGTTCAGAGCGCTCGATATCCTCAAAAGAGCCGATGTGATCCTGTGCGAAGACACCAGAACATCGGGAAAATTGCTGTCGCGATATGGCGTCAAGACCAAGCGAATCGCCTATCACGAACATAATGCCGCCAAGATGCGCCCGGAAATCATGGACCGCCTTGGTAAGGGTCAGGGACTTGCTCTTATTTCAGATGCCGGAACACCGCTGATCAATGATCCGGGTTATAAACTGGTACGTGATTGCAAGGCAGAAGGTTTCATGGTCACCGCGGCACCGGGTGCCGCATCGCCGATTACCGCCCTGATCCTGTCGGGTCTTCCCAGCGATCATTTCTTTTATGCCGGTTTCCTGCCGCCAAAATCCATGGCGCGCAAAAAGGAACTTGGTCGCTTTGCCCCGATCCCGGGCAGCCTCATCTTTCTTGAAAGCCCCAAACGCCTTGCCAGCAGTCTGGCCGATATGGCCGAGATGCTGGGTGGCACGCGCGAGGCCGCGGTCACCCGCGAACTGACCAAAATGTTTGAAGAAGTCCGCAACGGCACCCTTGGCGAATTGGCTGCACACTATGCCGAGGCCGGCGCGCCCAAGGGCGAGATTGTTGTCATTGTCGGTCCGGCAGATGCTTCAGAAAATGAACCAGATGCCGAAGACATTGATGCAAGGCTGCGCGAGCTGATCCAGACGCACCGCACCAAAGAGGCCGCCGACATCCTTGCCAAGGAAACCGGCCTTAAGAAGCGCGACCTTTATAACCGCGCGCTTGAACTCGCCAAATCAGAGAACGACTAGCCATGTCCCGATCCCGCCGCTTGCAAGATGACACATCAAACCGCAAGCGGGCGGAACGGACCGGTCGCAGGGCAGAATTGCTTTGCCAGTTTTGGCTAAGGCTAAAGGGATATCGCATCCTGGCAACCCGCTATAAAAGCCCGGCGGGCGAGATTGATATCATCGCCCTGCGCGGCAAAACGTTGATCGCGGCCGAGGTCAAAGCGCGCAGCAATCGCACAGACGCCCTTTATGCCGTGAGTTCGGATCAACAACGCCGCATTGCCCGCGCCCTTGAAGCCTATGCGGGCATTATTGGTCATTCGGGTGATTTGCGACTTGATCTGATGATTGTCAGCACATGGGGCCGGATCGGGCATATGACAAATGCCTGGCAGGCGCACTAACGCCTAGAACCTGCCAAACAGTTCATGGGTGCATCTTTGCGCCCTTGGTGATTTTATCGACAATGCGCTTATCGGCATGAATGCCAATACCAACGAATTTGGCGGTTTCCGGGTCTGCCTTGGCGAAGACATCGCGATTGGCCGCGTCATGGCCGGTGGCAAACATTTCCTCGATATAGGCTGATGCCCGGACACCACGGTTAAGTGCGCGCTGATGGATCTTCGCGATGGTGTCGCCATCTGCGGCCAATACAATCGCAGGCTGGCGCGACAGCGGGTTATAGATATTTTGCTGCGCATCGATATAGGGTTCACCGATAATATCGGGGTTCTGTGCGACAATGCCGCTCATCAGGAACGCTGTGACATTCAGGGATTGCCAAGCTTCTAGGTCATTGCGCAAAATCAGGGCAACTTTGGTATCAAACATTAACTTCCTCCAATCGGTCGGATGATCCGGTAATGAAAGAAGCAATAGAACAGGCAGAGGATCACGGTATTGAACGTTTGTGCAAAAAGCGCGAACGTTTCATCGCGGCACCGATCGCACCGGGGATCGAGCGGATCGAAGCCCTGTTCTATGGCAATATGTTTACCCCGCATCGCCACGATACCTATGCGCTTGGCATCACCATGCAGGGTGTTCAGACCTTTAATTACCGCGGTGAATTTCGCGCAAGCAATCCGGGTAATATCATTATCCTCCATCCTGACGAGCTTCATGATGGCGGGGCTGGAACCGATGACGGGTTGCAATATCGGATGCTGTATCTTGAACCGGCATTGCTGCGATCGGGCCTTGATCACGACACCGATCCGCTTCCTTTTGTCGGGGAGCCGGTTATTCAGGACCCCGTCCTTTGGTCGATCATGGCCTCAGCCCTGGGCGAGCTTGAACGTGATATGGATCCGCTTTTGCGCGACCAGTTTGTCAGCGATATCGCGGGCAGGCTTTCATTGCATGCCAAGGCACCGCTAAAACGCCCGCGCTTTACCGCCAGCCAATGCATGGATCAGGTTCGGGCATATCTTGAAGATAACTATGATCGGCCTGTTCAGTCTGATGAGCTGGAACAGGTGGCGGATATGGACCGGTTTCGCCTGATCCGGCATTTTCGTGCGCGGTTCGGGACGACACCCTATCGATATTTGATGATGCGTCGCCTGCAAAAGGCCCGCGCACTGATGACGCTTGGCCAACCACTGGCCGGGATAGCGGCCGAAACCGGTTTTGCCGATCAAAGCCATTTTAACCGCCATTTCCGCCAGACCTATGGCGTATCACCGGGCCGCTGGGCGGAGCTTTTCGGTGGCAAAACCCACTAAGATCAGCCCGACAATCCCCCAATCAGATCATGAATTTTGCAGAAAAATGCATTTTTGCTGATAAACCGGCCGGGATTTTAAAACTCTTTAACCCCAACCGGCGATGATTGACGCTTGAGACCGGGGGATTAGGGGCGAGACATTCTTAGATGTCGTCAGAGTATAAGATCAAGCGACAGTCGCACGCGAAGGGGCTGAGCCACAAACATCTGCCTTTTCGCGGCTTGCGGACACTGTTGCTGACAGGCGCTTGTTTATTGCCCCTTAGCGGATGTGCATCCTTTGTCATCGGTGCCGGTGCGACGGCGGGCGTGGCTGCCTTTCAGGAACGTGGGTTGGATGGTGCAGTAAGCGATACGGCGATTACTGCGGAAATCTGGCAAAAATTTTTGGCAAAAGATGAGAAACTGTTTCTCGATATCGAAATTGAAGTCGTCGAAGGCGAAGTTCTGCTCGCGGGGCATGTCCCCGATGTTGCCGATCAACTTGAAGCCGTAAGGCTGAGCTGGCAGGTTGGGGGTGTACGCAGTGTGATCAATGAGATTGAGGTCGGCTCAAACGGCTTCTCCTTGGTCGATTTGCTGGTGATCTGTTGATCACGACCAAGATCAAAACCGCACTGATGTTTGATGGCGATGTTTTTGCGATCAATTACAGCATCGAAACCGTCAACGGTACCGTATATCTGATGGGCATCGCCCAGAACGATCTTGAACGCAATCGCGTGATTTCGCATGCACGTGAAACCAGTTACGTCAAACGAGTGGTCAGTCATATCCGACTGAAAGACGACGCAAACCGGCAAGGAACCTGATCCATTAGTACTGTTAGCCACATAACCGCACCAACAGATCCGGACCGCCAATGGCTTGTCGATTACGGCAAGGGCCAAAAGCCTGACGCCAGCGTCGCCGAGGCAGCGCTGCATTTTGCGCGCCTGAACCAATCAAGTGGCGATTTCAAACGCGATATCGCGCCCTACCTTGTCCATCTTGATGATCTTGCAAGCCAGCTTCGCAATGAAATTGCCCGCGTGACCTTGCAGCCCGATCTAAGTGCTGGATCAAGTGATCGCGACCTTCCTGTCGATGACAAGGAAGCTGAACCAACAATTGAGCAAGTTGTGCGCGCCCTTCAGAACATCATTGCCGAACGTAATGGTTTTCAGGGCGATGCAGAAAACTATGACGACATAGCCAATGCCGATCTGATCCAGGTGATCGAACGCAAACGCGGTTTGCCGGTCGCCCTTGGCATGCTCTACATCCATGCAGCGCAAAGATGCGGCATTGAAATCACCGGAATTGATTTCCCTGGTCATTTTCTGTTGCGCGTGCAAGCCAATGGCAAACGCAAGATGATTGATCCGTTCCACGGTGGCATCAGCCTTGGCCCAGCCGAGCTACGGGAACTTTTGAAGTCGTTTAGTGGCCTGGATGCCGAATTGGAGCCCCGTCATTATCGCCCGTCTTCGGACATCGCGATTTTGTTACGGCTTCAAAACAACATAAAGGTACGGGCGCTTCGCGCCGGTGAACTGGCCCTTGCAACCCGTGTGATCGAACATAGTTTGCTGATCGCACCAGAGCATGAAGGCCTATGGCATCAGCTTGGTGCCCTTTATGCCCGCCTTGATCAGGACCATAAGGCCCTTGGTGCGTTTGAACAGTTCGTGAAGCGGTGCGAAGACCCGCTTCATCGGGCCCGAATTGAAGCCGTGATCGAAGAATTGCGAGATCGGCTAAGTACGGAGCCAACCAACGAAGATGATCTCGGCGATCTTTCGAACCAAATTGCCAACACCCCCATCAGTGCGGATGAAAATCCGATCAAATCCGATGGCACGATCGTCCTTTTCCCGGATCGCAATAGCTGATTCCGGGCTGAAAAACGCCCCGATAAGCCATTCACCAACCAGAATGCCCGTTGCATGCCAACAATCGGAATAGTGACGTCAGACGCTCTGAAATGGCCAGTTTCACAAATTAAGAATAAATAAATAACACTATAATGAATTATATAATATAATTCTGATAATCTTATTTAAAGACAAACTGGTTTGTCTGGTTTCGGCACATTAGCGAACCAGTGCCATTTCCCACCTCAAAATCACCTGAAACATCTTGTTTATGGGTTTTTGGCCCATTTTTCCGCTAGTTCATGGGACAAACATCAGATTTAACTGAATCACACCCAATCCCTTGATACTCGGGGCTTTCAGCGGATCAACTTCAAACTGATTGACCACTGCCCGCAAAAATTCAACCCAGAGATCCGAAATCGAACCGGACCCAGATCGAATTTCGCCTGATGACTTTCGAAAAAAACATCTTTTGTAGTTTTTCTCGATGTTAACGGCAGGTTAAACAACCGGGCACGAAACGGTCGCGAGACTTGCACCGCGATCCGCAATGCATATACTCCGCGCCAGTCAGTTTTTAGGCGCCCGATTACGGACAATCCCGGATCGGCCTGCCTGTGCGGCTTACCGACCTTTAGACGGTGCCGTTCAAACCGAATAAACCGCAGGAATGAACTACATGAACGACACCACAGTCGACGTCGTTGGTATCGGCAACGCAATTGTTGATGTCCTTGCCCATTGCAAGGAAGAAGACCTTACCCGTCTTAGCCTCGTTAAGAACGCCATGACCCTGATTGATGCCGAAACGGCAGACAGTCTTTATGAACAGATGGGTCCGGGCATGGAAATGTCAGGCGGTTCTGCAGGCAACACCATGGCTGGCATCGCAGCGCTTGGTGGCAAGGGTGCCTATATCGGTAAGGTACGCGACGATCAGCTGGGTCAGGTTTTCCGCCACGACATCCGCGCGATTGGCGTTGAGTTCAACTCCGCCCCGGCGACCGCTGGTTCACCGACCGCACGTTGCCTGATCTTTGTCACCCCGGACGGTGATCGCACGATGAATACCTTCCTTGGCGCCTGCACCGAGCTTGGCCCGGAAGATATCGACGAAGATCTGATCAAGTCCGCCAAGGTCACTTATATGGAAGGCTATCTTTGGGATCGCCCGGAAGCGAAGGAAGCCTTCATCAAGGCAGCCAAGATTGCCCATGAAGCCGGTCGCCAGGTTTCCATCAGCCTGTCTGACTCGTTCTGTGTTGATCGCCATCGTGATTCGTTCCGCGATCTGGTTCACAACCATATCGACGTCCTGTTTGCCAACGAAGACGAGATCAAGTCGCTCTACGAGGTCGAGACCTTTGAAGAAGCGCTTGCCGAAGTTCGCAAGCATTGCAAGGTCGCTGCCCTGACCCGCGGGGAAAAAGGTGCGGTGATCGTTGCGGATAACGAACTTTATGAAATCAGTGCCGAGCCGGTTGCCAAGGTGATCGATACCACCGGTGCAGGCGATCTGTTCGCATCGGGCTTCCTTTATGGTTACACCCAGGGTCACGAACTTCCGGTTTGTGGTCAGCTTGGTGCGATCTGCGCATCCGAGGTGATTTCGCATATGGGGGCACGCCCGGATGCGGACCTTAAGGAACTGACCGCAAAGGCGATCTGATCACGTTTCGACCCAATAAACGGGTCGCATAAGAAGATTTCACGGGACGGCAACAATTGGTTGCCGTCCCGTTTTTGCTGGCAAAAGTCGCGGATTGCAGGGCAGTGCAGCGCAACACAATCATTGACTTTGTCCAGAGTTTGGCGCAAACAGCCCGCATTGCAGAAAAATCAACCCCGCATGGCGCGCACAAAGCTGGTCATTCGCCTCCACATTGGCTATGACAGGGCGGCCTTCGGGTAAATGAGATTGGGCCAAGGCCCAAAACGGACCAGTAAACATTCAGCACATGGGTTGATGTAGGGTTCCCGCCGTCGCAAGCGGCGCGAGGAAACCGCCTCGTTTATTGCTGAATATCTACTGGCCTTGAAACGTTTGTACTGACCGATGCGCGAGGGCAGCCCCCGGCGCGCGGCATTTTTATTTCTGGAGTCCGCGCCAATGAGCTTGCGCAATATCGCCATCATCGCCCACGTTGACCACGGCAAAACCACGCTGGTCGATTCCATGTTCCGTCAGTCCGGTGTCTATCGTGACAACCAGCGCGTCGATGAACGCGCAATGGACAGCAACGATCTGGAACGTGAACGCGGCATTACCATCGTTGCAAAACCGACCGCAGTTCAGTGGGGCGACACCCGCGTGAACATTGTGGATACCCCGGGCCACGCCGATTTCGGCGGTGAGGTTGAGCGTATCCTGTCCATGGTCGAAGGCGTTGTCCTGCTGGTTGACTCGGCCGAAGGCCCGATGCCGCAGACCAAATTCGTTCTGGGTAAAGCTCTTAAGCTTGGTCTGAAGCCGATTGTTGTCATCAACAAGATCGACCGTCCGGACCAGCGCGCAGAAGAAGTTCTCGACGAGATTTTCGACCTGTTCGTATCGCTTGAAGCATCTGAAGAACAGCTCGACTTCCCGGTTCTGTATGCATCTGGTCGTGATGGCTGGGCGGCTGAAAGCCCGGAAGGTCCGAAAGAAAACCTGACCCCGCTGATGGAACTGGTTCTGAACCACGTTCCGGCACCGGACGTTGATGAAAACGCACCGTTCGCGATGCTGGCAACCATGCTGCACGCTGACAACTTCCTCGGTCGTATTCTGACCGGTCGTGTTTATCAGGGCCGTGCAAAACTCAACATGCCGGTTAAGGTTCTTCGTGGCGATGGCACCGTTGAAACCGGCCGTCTGTCCAAACTGATGGGCTTCCGTGGTCTTGAACGTGTCCCGCAGGACGAAGCTATTGCTGGTGACATCATCGCGATTGCCGGTCTGACCGAAGCAACCGTTGCTGACACCATCTGCGCGACCGACAACACCACCGCGATTGAAAGCCAGCCGATCGATCCGCCGACCCTGGCGATGACCTTCTCGGTCAACAACTCGCCGCTGGCTGGCCAGGAAGGTGACAAGGTTACCTCGCGTATGATCCGTGCCCGCCTTGAGCGTGAAGCAGAAGGCAACATCGCGATCAAGATCGGTGAAACCGCCGATAAAGACGCGTTTGAAGTTGCTGGTCGTGGCGAACTTCAGCTGGGCGTTCTGGTTGAAACCATGCGTCGTGAAGGTTTCGAGCTGTCGATCTCGCGTCCGCGCGTTCTGTTCCAGGAAGTCGACGGCGTCATGTCCGAGCCGTACGAAGAAGTCCAGGTTGACGTTGACGAAGAATATTCCGGCGTCGTGGTCGAGAAAATGAGCCTGCGCAAGGCTGAAATGACCGACATGCGTTCTTCCGGTGGTGGCAAGACCCGTATCATGTTCCTGGCACCTTCGCGTGGCCTGATCGGTTACCACGGTGAATTCCTGACCGATACCCGCGGTACCGGCGTTATGAACCGTGTGTTCCACTCCTATGGTCCGGTCAAGGGTGCGATTGCTGGCCGTCGTAACGGTGCGCTGATCTCCAACGATCAGGGCGATGCGGTTGCCTATGCACTGTTTAACCTTGAAGATCGTGGCATCATGTTCATCGAACATGGTGAACGCGTTTATCAGGGCATGATCATCGGTGAACATAACCGTGACAACGACCTTGAAGTGAACGTGCTGAAGGGCAAGAAGCTGACCAACGTTCGTGCATCGGGCAAGGACGAAGCCGTTACCCTGACCCCGCCGCGCCGCATGACGCTTGAAGAAGCACTGTCCTACATTCAGGACGACGAACTGGTTGAGGTTACCCCGAAGAGCGTACGTATCCGTAAGCTGCACCTTGATCCGAACGTTCGTAAGCGCGAAAGCCGCAAGAAAGAAGGCTAAGCCTTTCTCTTCGGAACGAATTTCAAAAGGGCCGGTCCATTGGATCGGCCCTTTTTGTTTTGGCTATTCATTAACCTGTTTGCCCTAGTTTCTTCGAAGTGTTGTAAACGGGGGAAAATCGATGCACAGCGCAGAAAAGCGAAGCTGGGGCGAGGCCTTTGGCGCTTTTATTCATCCACGGGTGATCACAATGCTGTTTTTGGGACTGTCAGCTGGCATTCCCATCTTGCTGATTTTCTCAACGCTTTCGATCTGGCTGCGCGAAGCGGGCGTTGATCGCTCCACCGTGACCTATTTCAGCTGGGCCGCCCTTGGATATTCCTTCAAGTTTGTCTGGGCGCCGCTGATTGACAGGCTACCCTTCCCAGTCCTGCACGGCATTCTGGGCCGTCGGCGCAGTTGGCTGATCATTGCCCAGATCTGCATCATTGCCGCCATCCTGTGGATGGGCCTGACCGATCCGGCCGAAAACCTGACCATGATGGCCTTTGCCGCTGTCGCACTTGGTTTTGCATCCGCCACGCAGGATATCGTAATTGACGCCTATCGCATTGAGGCCGCCAATGCCGACCTTCAGGCGATGATGAGCTCGGCCTATATCGGTGGCTATCGCATCGGCATGATTGTCGCTGGTGCCGGTGCACTGACCATTGCTGGCCTGTTTGAGGCCGAAGGCACCTATCAGCACTTTGCCTGGACCGTAGCTTATGGCTGCATGGCGCTTGCGATGTGTGTTGGCGTGATCACGACCCTTTTGGTGGGTGAACCCGATTCCAAACAGAAAGAAAGCAAGTATTTCCACGAAACGTCTGACTATGTCCGGTTCCTGGCGATGTTTGCCATCACCGTTGTCGCCTTCATCATTGCCAATCTTTATGCTGGTGACATCACCAACCCGCTGAAAGCGGCGCTGACCGATGGCGGCATGATCAAGGAACTCTCAGGCTTCATTGCAGGCACGCTCAAGCTTGGTATTTCGGTTGGGGTTGCGATCCTTGTGGCTTGGCTGACGACCCGTGTTGGCCTGACGCCAACCGGGATGGTGCAGGAAACCTATATCTCGCCGGTCAAAGACTTCGTTGATCGCTATGGCAAGGCCGCCATCGTAATCCTGGCCTTGATCGGGGTGTACCGTATTGCCGATATCGTCATGGGCGTGATGGCCAACGTGTTTTACACCGATATCGGCTTTTCAAAAGAAGAGATCGCCGCAGTTTCGAAAACCTTTGGTCTGTTCATGACGATTGGTGGCAGCTTCCTGGGTGGGGTTCTCTCGGTGCGCTATGGCGTGGTGAAGATCCTGTTCCTGGGTGCGCTCCTATCGGCCATCACCAACATCCTGTTTGCCTTCATGGCGCAGGTCGGACCGGACACGATCATGTTTGCCGTCGTGATCATGGCCGATAACCTGTCAGGTGGCTTGGCGACCGCGGCCTTCATTGCCTATCTGTCTGGCCTGACCAACATTTCCTTTACCGCCATGCAATATGCGATCTTTAGCTCGATCATGACGCTATTCCCGAAAATCCTTGCCGGGTTCTCGGGCAGCGTGGTCGATGCGGTTGGTTATAGCTGGTTCTTTATCGGCACCGCCGTGATCGGCATTCCGGTCCTTTGGCTGGTGCTGCTGGCCGGTCGTTTGACCGATGTGAACTCATCCTCGGATGACACTGTCATAGATGCTGAATTCAGTGAAGTAGATGAGCCCTTACTTGAGCACAAAGACAAGAGCTCAAGCCAAAACAAAACCGGACGCCTTTAACGGGCGTCCGGTTTTTTATTCTGTCGTCTTGTCTATGCGATTACGGGGGTTACCCGCCTCTCACTGACCGTTTCACGCAGCCTGTTCGGCTTCGTCCTGGGTCAGGAGTGCATAGATCGCGTCGGCTGAGCCGGCCCCGCGGAGTTTGTCACACATGCCCTGATTGCGCAGCAGGCGGGAAATCCGCGCCAGTGCCTTCAGGTGATCTGCGCCGGCTTCTTCCGGGGCGATCAGCATGCAGAACAGGTCGACCGGGTGTTCATCAACTGCATCGAACTCGATCGGGTTACCTGCACGGGCAAAGACCATGTACAGGCGATCAAGATCATTCAGCTTGCCATGCGGAATAGCGACACCACCGCCTACGCCAGTGCTGCCCAGTTTCTCACGATCAAGCAGGACAGAGAAAATCTCGCTTGCATCGCGTCCGGTAACTTCGGCTGCTTTTTCGGCAAGTTCCTCAAGCACAGCCTTTTTCGCACCGGACCGCAGTGCCGGAATGACCCCGGACGGGGTAAGTATAGATGATATGTCCATTTTTCGCGTTGCGTTGTTTGGCTCGGAATCCGTGTTTGTCACGCGCCACCAGCTTCCTTATCGTTTGGATCTAGCCAACCGATATTTCCGTCTGAGCGGCGATACACGACATTCAATCCGCCATGTTTGCCATTCCGGAACATCAGTGCCGGAATGTCCCCCAAGTCGAGCCGCATGACAGCTTCCCCAACGGAAAGCGTATCAATACGATCCGGTGTCTCGGCGACAATCAATGGTTCATAGCCATTTACGTGATTGTCATCCGAATGATCGTCATCTTCTTGTGCGATCACATAGTGAATCGCTTCCAGGCGGGCCTGCTCATGATGGTCACGGCTTGCGTGATGGTCACGCAGGCGCCGTTTATAGCGCCGCAACTGTTTGGCCACTCTGTCGCAGGCCGAATCAAAGGCGGGATATACTTCATCCGCCGATGCTTTGGCCTGTACCATCATGCCCTTGCCAACATGGACCGAAATTTGTGCGTTATAGAGATGTGCCTGTTTGGTGATGGTCACCGTGGCTTCGATCGCATGATCGAAATATTTCTCTACTGCAGGGTCCAAGGTCTCGACGACGTGCTGCCGAAGAGCATCGCCAACGTCAAGTTGCTTACCGATAACCGTAATTTGCATGGATCGCCTATCCCCAGTTGAGTGACTTCCCAGTACATATGGATGTTTGGTGCCCCTCAATCAGGAGGCCGCACCATATTCCCTCGTCATTGCCAAGTCAAGATATGGGTATGTTTCCTTAGATTACAGTACCTTAAGGTACGATTTTTCGAAAAATGCATGCTAGGAAGCACGTGATTTTTTTTCGCGCCGACGTTGGACCGACGAAGGAATGCGCATCGCCTCCCGGTATTTTGCCACTGTTCGACGGGCAATGTCGATCCCTTCCTTGCCAAGAAGCTCCACGAGTTTGTCATCTGACAGAATCTTTTTGGGTTCTTCGTTATCGATCAATGACTTGATGCGATGACGCACAGCTTCAGAAGAATAGGCATCGCCCCCGTCAGAAGACGAAATTGCCGTAGTGAAGAAGTATTTCAGCTCAAAAACACCGCGCGGTGTCGCCATATATTTGCCATTGGTGACACGCGAGACCGTACTTTCATGCATGCCGATTGCCTCGGCAATGTCGCGCAGAATCAACGGCCTTAGATGCGACACGCCATAGGTAAAGAATCCATCCTGCTGACGGACGATCTCGCTTGCGACTTTCATGATGGTGGTCGCACGCTGATGCAGCGCCTTGACCAGCCAGTTCGCGGTCTGGAGCTTCTCGCTCATGAAGCTGCGTTCTTCACGGTCACGCAGACCCGATCCGATCTGGGCCACGTAATCTTCGTTAACCAGAACACGCGGCAATGCCTCGGAATTAAGCTCAAGATGCCAATTGCCATTGCCGGCCGCGCGCATCAACACATCGGGGATCACCGGCGTTGCGATTTCGCCATCAGCCGTCCGGCCCGGGCGCGGATCAAGGGTTTTGATTTCGGCGATCATGTCGTGAAGATCATCCGAATCCACGCCGCAAACTCGACGCAGACGATCAAATTCACGTTTCGCCAACAGATCAAGATTGGCCAGCAATGCCGCCATCGCCGGATCAAACCGGTTCAGTTCGCGCAGTTGAAGCTCAAGACACTCCGCCAGATTGCGCGCAAAGATCCCAACCGGATCAAAGCCCTGCATCACGGCCAAAACACGCTCAACCTCGACAATTGGACACTCAAGCGAGTTTGAAACTTCCTCGAGCTCGCCGCTGATATAGCCGTTTTCATCGAGCATATCGATCAGGTAGCTGCCGATCATGCGCGAGGTGGCATCGCGAAACGCGATATTCAGCTGATCATCAAGCGATTGGCGCAGGGTGGCTTCATCAGCAAGGGTCTGTTCAAGGCCCGGCAAATCATCGCTGCTGCCCGACCCGCCACCAGCGCCCGCACCACCGCCATAGGGGGCGGAATAGTCGTGACTGCCTGATACAGGCTCGCCATTGCGGGTAATCTCGCCCTCGCCGCCATAAAGCGCATCGCTGGCAACATCAAGCGGGCCGTCATCACCGCCCATAGTTTCGCTTGATGTCAGGCGATCGGTGCCAAAGCGGTCATCGCGGTCGGTGAAATTGTCAGAAGATCGGCTATCAATACCGTCATCGCCATTGCCAACCGCGCCGTCACCGGTCTCGGCAAAGGTCTGGCCGGGATCGGCCCGTTCGAGCAGCGGGTTTTCCAGAAGCTCGCTATCGATGAAATTGGAAAGCTCAATATTATTGAACTGCAGCAGCTTGATCGCCTGCTGCAGCTGGGGCGTCATGACAAGTGACTGGGACTGACGAAGATCTAGCCGCGCCTTCAGGGCCATTTATGCACTACCCCGTGTCAATCCGAACTCCCCCAAGACTGAATATCTGTCGGGTGTCTATATCAAAGGCTGAAGCGATCGCCCAGATAAACCCTTCTGACATCGTCATTTCTGACAATCTCGTCAGGACCACCTTCCATCAAAACACGACCATCATGCAAGATATATGCCCGGTCGATGATGTCGAGAGTCTCGCGCACATTGTGGTCAGTAATCAAGACCCCAATGCCACGATCTTTCAGATGACGTACAAGATCACGGATATCACCCACCGCAATCGGGTCAATCCCGGCCAGTGGTTCGTCCAGCAAAACGAAGTTTGGATGGGCTGCAAGGGCGCGCGCAATCTCGCAACGGCGGCGTTCCCCGCCCGAAAGGGCCAGGGCTGGCGTGCGGCGCAAATGCTCGATCGCAAATTCCGCCAGAAGGTCTTCAAGATTTTGTTCGCGCTTGATGCGGTCGTCTTCGACCACTTCAAGGACCGACATGATATTTTGTTCGACCGTCATGCCACGGAAAATCGATGCTTCCTGTGGCAAATAGCCGATTCCAAGGCGCGCACGCTGATACATTGGCATCGCGGTAATGTCGCGCCCATCAAGGGAAATCGTCCCCCGGTCAGAAGCAATCAGGCCGGTAATGATATAGAAACTGGTGGTCTTTCCCGCACCGTTCGGCCCCAAAAGACCAACCGCTTCGCCACGCTGGACCGATACGGAAACATCTTTAAGCACCGGGCGCTTCTTGAAGCTTTTGCCAAGGTTATGCGCAACCAGACCCTTATTGGCGCTAATCAAACGCGGACCCGAAGCTGAGCCCGAGGACGAAGCAGCCCCGTCTGTTGCGTCATGCGCCTTTGCGGTAGCGGGTTTTACGCCTTTGCGCGACCAGAACAAATTACCGACCTTTCTCAGTTACCGGTCCCGGCATCGGCCGGGCTTTTATCATCATCTTTTTCTGGAACCAGAAGGCCACGAACGCGGGCTTTGCCGTCGCCATTGCCGTTTGCTGTCAGGCGGCTGATACCGGTATTGAGATCAACAACAGCACGATCCCCGTTCAACTGATTCCCTTCGCGCGTGATCTTAACCGATCCGATCAAGGTCGCGATACCTGTTTTCGCATCATAAACGCCCTGATCGCCAACAACAAAGTCGGTCGAAGTGCGGATATTCACATTGCCCTGACCATCGATACGGCTCAATTCATTGCCACCTGCCTTGGTCGGCTCAAACCGCGCGGTCAGGATATCACCGCGAAGAGTGCGATCCTCGGACACAGCAACCGCGTCGCCGCGTGCCACGGCAACCCGTTCGGTTTCCCAATATTCAAGGCTGTCACGCGCGGTCAGGGTTTCTTTGGGCGTCTTGTATTGCAAGTTTTCGCCGGTCAGAACGACAACCGCTTCGTCAATGTCATAGACGGCCTTGTCACCGGTCGCGACATCGGTGTCGGACGACAGTTTCACATTGCCAATCGCAATGATGCGGTAAATCTCGCTATTGCCGTCACGATCACGATAAAGCGCCTGAAGTTCGTCGGCATCCACGCGCGATGTTCCGCGTTTTGCCACCGCATTGCCGCGCGCGATCAGGATCTGTTCATTACGGCGCCATTCAATGCCGTTATCAGACTCGACCTCAAGCCCGCCGCTGCCGTTCTGGGCGAGTCCCAGCGGGTTTGCCTGTGTGGCACCCGGCATGAAAGACATTCCGATAACAGCTGATCCCAGCAACAGGGCTGCCAGAAGCTTTGCCGTTTTGCGCCCAAAATGCGGCGTTGCGATCATGACTTCCCTTTCATAGCGCTATCGAAAATCACCAGCTGTGATTTCCCCAAAAAGCGGATCACCGCCCCTTTATCTTCCAATTCGAACCCGGAATCCGATTTGATCGTGCCAAACGGGCCTTGGCCATCAACCGGGACATCGCCACTGGCACTGCCGGCATTCATTGCGATTTCAGCTTCTTCAGTATGAATTTCAAAGCCGTTATCGTGATACATATTCACCATCCCAACAAGATCGAGCATCCCGTCGGTTTCGGTATAGAACCCTTCCGTCGCCGTCAGCGCAATCCAGGAGCCGTCTTCAAGCGTGATATCGGCCTGGGGTTCATCAAGATAGATATGATCGCCGCGCGACGGGCTGTTTTTGGCTTCAATTGCTTCGCGTGCCGTCACGGTAAAGGGCTGACGCTTGCCATCCACGCCAAAGAAGCGCGGTTTGGTCATGGCGACATTTTCCATCAGATCTTCAGGCGATGTCGAAAAACCAAGGCGGAACCCGCTATCCTGAACCTGTTCGATCTGCGGCCACAGCACGACCAACGCCATGAGCGTCATGGCGATCATTGGCAGTACGAATTTAAGGATGGTCACGATCATCCGGCGCAGCGGATTGATGCGGACATCACGCCGGCCTGAAGGCAACCGGTCGCGCGAAAGGCCTTCAGCCCTTTGCGATACAACCTTTGAATTGCCCTCACTGCTCATGGATCAGGCGACCCCCGACCGCAGAAGATCGTGGATATGCACCAGACCAACCGGCACACCGGCCTCATCAAGAACAAACAATGCGGTGATCGAACGGTCATTCATGATGGCAAGCGCCTCAACCGCAAGCGCACCTTCATGAGTGACTTTCGGCCCGGCAGTCATGACATCACCAACCTTCATGGCGACAAGGTTATCGGCCATGTGACGGCGCAAATCGCCATCGGTTACGATACCGACCAGCTCACCCTTATCGCCCAGCACACCAACGCAGCCAAATGAACGGCTGGTCATGGTGACCAAGGCTTCGGACATCAGCGCATCGCGCGCGATCAGCGGCAGATCATAAGCTCCATGCATGACATCACGCACATGAAGTAAACGCTGACCAAGCTTGCCACCGGGGTGGAAGGTCCGGAAATCTTCTGATGAAAAGCCGCGACGCTCCATCAATGTCACCGCAAGCGCATCGGCAAAGGCCAGCATCGCGGTTGTCGAGGTCGTCGGGGCCTGTTTGTTCGGGCAGGCTTCCGGGCTTGCTGGCAAAACAAGCGGGCAATCGGATTGCTTGGCAAGCGAGCTTTCCGGTTTGCGGGTCATGCCGATCAGCGGCACGTTAAAACGACGGGTAAAGGCAATAATGTCAGACAGTTCTGGGGTTTCACCGGAATTGGACAGTGCCAGAACCGCATCATCCTTGCCAATCATGCCAAGATCGCCGTGGCTGGCTTCGGCCGGATGCACAAAAAAGGAAGGTGTGCCGGTGGAGGCAAAGGTTGCCGCGATTTTCTTGGCGATATGACCGCTTTTGCCCATGCCGGTGACGACAAGGCGGCCTTTGAGGCCTTCGATCAGGTTAATCGCGTCACAGAACTCGCCATTAAGCGAGTTTGCCAGTTCGCGCAGCGCGTTTGCTTCGATATCAAGAACCCGGCGCGCAATCGCAAGATCGGCGTCATTTGCCGGGGCCGGAACGTTTTTGGGATCTTTTGGGACGTCTGGGGTCACTGTCATCTGTTTCTTGGTTGCGTTTCCCGCCCGGAGATAAGGCGTTTTGCCCAATATGCAAGAGCATTGGGCAGAAACTATGAACCTGCCGGGCAGCCCGGTCAATTGCCGAGCTACTCCGTAACAGATTTAATCTTCACAGGCGGTTAACCGCCAATCTTGATGGCCAATCTTGATGGGCAAACTTAATGGGCAAAGATGTCGGTTTCTTCCCAGCCCGACAGATCAAGCGTCGCGCGCGTCGGCAGGAAGTCAAAACAGGCCTGCGCAAGCTCGGTCCGGCCTTCACGGGCCAGACGACGATCGAGCTCTTCTTTGGCCTTATGCAGGTAAAGAACATCTGATGCCGCGTAATCGATCTGCTCTTTGGTCAGTTCCGCTGCACCCCAATCAGAGCTTTGCTGCTGCTTGGAAATCTCGACACCGACCAACTCACGCAGAAGGTCTTTCAGACCATGGCGGTCGGTATAGGTGCGGATCAGCTTGGAGGCGATTTTGGTGCAATAGACCGGCGCGCAACGCACACCGAGATATTTGTCCATCACCGCAATGTCAAAACGCCCGAAATGGAACAGCTTAAGCACCGACGGATCGGCCAGAAGTTTCTTGAGGTTCGGCGCGCTGTAATCTTCCCCATCAAACTTGACCAGATGGGCGTTGCCATCCCCGCTTGAAAGCTGCACGACACACAAACGGTCGCGGTGCGGGTTCAGGCCCATGGTCTCGCTGTCGATTGCCACGACCTTACCAAGGTCAAGGTCATCAGGCAGATCTCCGAGATGGAGGAAATTGGTCATCGCGGTTCTCCAAATGTCAAAATTTGCCTGTTCTTAACACAGCAAACCGCGCATGGCACCGCAAAAGTCATACCAATTGGAGGGTTATGATCGTCCAACGGAGTGTCACGCCCTTCCCTGTAGCTAGGCTTACTTAATCGTCTTCAAACGGCAATTCCAATGTATCGCCGTAACGAGGATGAATTACATCAAGCTTGTCAATGAAGTCGTCATAGCCCTCGCTCAACTTCATTATCGTTACCACAGATGACATATGCTCCCTTAACTTTGGATGCCCCACTTCAGGAGTCAATTTTCTGTGCATCTGCGTCGCAAGCCTTCCTCTATCATTCTTAGGCGTCGACTTCTTCAGTTCTTCTAAAACTGCCGGTGCCAACCGTCGGTAAACGATGTCATTGGTCAGGTGGCCAAAATACTGTGGACGACGGACATTCTCAGTCGGATAGTCCAACCCACGGAGCCTGAATAGTTGCTCATAGAACGAATCTGGAAATGTTTTCACCCATGGGCGCAACTCTTTATCAATGAAGGCTTCAAGAATTTTTGCCAGGGCATCACTAGCTCTTTCGCGCTGAAAACCTGTCGCTTCATCAATGAGCGCCACAATGCCAACTTCAGCCAAGCCGCGCATAATGATGTCAGCCTGCAAAGACATCGGGACCTGACTTTTATGCAGTTCATCAGCATCGCGTGCTTTCAGGAATACATTGCACACCTTCGGAAGCAATGACGCCTCGAGACCGTGTGCAATATTACCCTTCTCAGTTTTATATTTTATCGGCGAGGTAAGAGCATCAGCCAATCCTTCATCAATAAAAGGCTGATAGTTATTGGCAGAGAGGTAGACTGGCAAACTCGCGCCACCTGCCTTCAATCTTCTCCAATGTGAGCCACCACGCTTACCACCAAAAGCGCGCGTCATAGCTCTTTCTGAAATCACGCGCCGACCATCAGACAAGACCGCACATTCAATCTCAAGATCACCTAGCGTTATCTTGGCTTCGTGCGTCGCGTTTGGCGCATCCTTATTCCAACGCGCCTCAGCAGCCTGCTTTGCTATCTCTTTCTTTCTGGATGCTGAGAGCCTCTGTGCACGAACCGTACCACCTTTGCTTTGACGACTTTCCGGCATTTTTGAACCTATGCTTGCTGAATATGCAAGCAAGCATATTGCTTTCTTAAAAACCTAGCAAGCATTAGTTTCAAGCAACAAAAAACAGTTGCTTGCACAAATACTTACATTGCGGCCTTCGGAAATAGGATTGTGTCTGTGAGGACTTCAACCCTACAGATGCTTGAGCTTAGAATTTACATGAAGAGAAACAGGCCCAAAACGACAATACCCCAGCACATCAGAAATGTGCTGGGGTATGGTGCCCAGGAGAAGACTCGAACTTCCACGACCTAATGGCCACTGGCACCTGAAGCCAGCGCGTCTACCAATTCCGCCACCTGGGCATAGGGGCATCTGGTTTTGTTCGGGCGGTGTCCGCCGGAACGGGGCGGAATATACGCGGTCAGCTTAAAGTGTCAACCAACTTTTTGATGGTTTGGTGAAACTAAATCACGCCAAGGCGCATTTACCCGAAAACATAAGGTTTTTGTTGGGTTTCTGGCGTTTTTGCCGTCACACCGAATGGTCGAACAAATAGGCCAATACACCGTTCAACCGGTTCCTGCCCTGCTGGGTCGCCCGAAGACCCGAAGAATCACAAACAAGATCGCCCGACGCGATCAGGGTTTCGAGCCGTTCCGAATCCAGAACATCACGTGGTGCCTTGCCAATAATCCGGTCAAACCGGGCATTGGGAATGGTTTCATTGAGCCGCAGCCCCATCATCACCATCTCAAGCAGGCGTTCGTCTGTCTCAAGAACGGTTTCTTCCTGCGTGCCATGGCCATGCTTTTCGACACGATCAAGCCAGATATCAGGTGCACGGTGACGGCGGACGGCCATCGGCAGCGTACTGCCATCGGGTTGAATGACCGCTTCGCGGCCATGCGCACCCGGACCAATGCCCAGATAATCGCCATAGCGCCAGTAAACCAGGTTATGGCGGCTTTCCTGACCGGGGCGTGCATGGTTGGAAACCTCATAGCAGCGATAACCTGCCGCTTCGGTTTCTTCCTGGGTGATTTCATAAAGCTCGGTCGCGAGGTCCTCATCAGGCACGACCAGCTCACCACGTTGATGGAGCGTATAGAACTGGGTGCCCGGCTCGATCGTCAGCTGATAGAGCGAGATATGCCCATTGGCGATATCAAGCCCTTCGCGGAGCTCCTTTCGCCAAGCCTTGGGGTCATGTTCCGGGCGGGCATAGATCAGATCAAACGAGAATCGGTCAAACACCGTGGTCGCAACATCCAATGCGCGCAGTGCTTCCTTGGCGGAATGCACGCGACCGAGGAACTTCAGATCACGGTCATTGAGCGCCTGAATACCAATCGAAACACGGTTGATGCCATTGGCAGCAAAGGCCGAGAAGCGGTCAATCTCGACCGTGCCCGGATTGGCCTCCAACGTGATTTCAAGATCATCGGTCACCTGCCAAAACGCTTTGATATCGGCAATCAACGCACCGGCTGTTTCCGGGTCCATCAGCGACGGTGTACCACCGCCAAAGAAGACCGAACCCACCACACGGCCCGGATTGCGCGCAGCCCCGGCTGCAAGCTCCGCACGCAGCGCCTTGCGCCAGCGGGCATGATCAACACTGTTCGCCACATGGCTGTTGAAATCGCAATAAGGGCATTTCGACAGGCAGAACGGCCAGTGGATATAGATGCCAAACGGCGCTGTTTCGGCAATCGGTGCGGACACGCGGGACTCTTTTCAAAATCGGGAATGGTGGCAGATAAACTAACACGCACCGCCGATCATGACATCAGCGATGCGTGCATATGTTCAATGCAGGTGTTGAGCCTGCGAGCTGCTTATTCGAAGCAGGCCTTGACCAACTGGGCAAAGGCATCGGCACGGTGGCTCATTTCATGCTTCTTTGCTGGCTCCATCTCGCCAAAGGTTTCTTCATAACCTTTGGGTTGGAAAATCGGGTCATAGCCAAATCCATGGCGGCCACGTTTCGGCCAGATGATTTCGCCTTCCACCCGGCCTTCGAAATTCTCCACATGGCCATCGGGCCACGCAAGCGACAGCGCGCAGATGAAGGATGCACGACGGTCGGGATGATTGCCGATACCGTTCTGGACCTTTTCCATTGCCATATCGAAATCCTTGTCCGGCCCGGCCCAGCGCGCGGAATAAATTCCCGGTGCACCATCAAGGGCAGAAACGGCAAGGCCGCTATCATCGGCAAGGGCAGGAAGGTTCGCGCCATTGGCGGCTGCGGTCGATTTCAGCTGCGCGTTGCCGATGAAGGTTTTTTCGGTTTCTTCGGGCTCTGGCAGGTCAAGGTCACCGGCTGAGAAAACCTCGATCCCGAAAGGTGCCAGAAGTTCGCCGATCTCTTTGATCTTGCCTTTGTTATGGCTGGCGATGACGAGTTTTTTATCCGTAAAGCGACGGGCCATTTTGCTGCCTGAAAATGCGGTATCAATCAGATGTGAAAAGCGGCAGGTGGGATGCCTGCCGCTGGAAATGCTGTGTCTTAAAGGCCAAGCGCTTCGCGCTGTTTGGCAAACAGCTCTTTGCAGCCTTTTTCCGCCAGCGCGAACATCTGATCGTATGCAGCGCGATCAAATGGCACATCTTCGGCAGTGGCCTGAACTTCAACAATGCCGCCATTGCCTGCCAGAACGAAGTTGGCATCGGCACCGGCATTGCTGTCCTCGGCGTAATCAAGATCAAGAACCGCTTCGCCGTTATAGATCCCGCACGAAATGGCAGCAACCGGCTGGGTCAACGGGATTTCCTTGATCAGGCCAAGGCGACGCACGCCCTGAAACGCCAGATGGGCCGCAACATAGGCACCCGTGATCGATGCGGTACGCGTGCCGCCATCAGCCTGGATGACGTCACAATCAAGGCGCATCTGCATTTCGCCCATTGCCTTCATATCGGCAACTGCACGGATCGAACGGCCGATCAGGCGTTGAATTTCCTGGGTACGGCCAGACTGACCACCACGGGCAGCTTCGCGGTTCATACGCGAATCAGTCGCGCGCGGCAGCATACCGTATTCAGCAGTGATCCAGCCCTTGCCGGAATTACGCATCCAACCGGGAACCTTGTCTTCGACCGTTGCAGTACAGATGACATGGGTATCACCAAATTTAATCAGACAGGACCCTTCGGCATATTTCGAAATGCCGGTTTCAATCGTTACGTCACGAAGCTGATCAGGGGTACGGCCGGATGGGCGCATGGGTGGAAACCTCTTGGTTGTCTTGGCGACGTTCACACATTGGAACGATGCAAAGTTGTCCTATAAAATTTGGCCCAAAGTAAGATGTGACCCACCAAACGTCCAGCAGTTTCCCCGGATGTTTTTGCACGCTTTGGTGCAATGCAGGTAAACCAACCACTTGAACCGATTGGCCGTGCAATTGACGCAATGCAATTGCCTGACTAAATTCTCAACAACCTTGAGTCTGAAACGGCTTGAGGTCGAAACATTCCGGTTGGCACAGGTACCCATGGCGCATTTTGACGATACATTGCTGGGCGATATGAATGCACGGTCACGTGAAGTGTTCCGTCAGATCGTCGATGCCTATGTCGAAACCGGCGAGCCGATTGGATCACGATCCATTGCGCGGCGCATGTCAGAAAACCTGTCTGCTGCGACGATCCGCAATGTGATGTCCGATCTTGAAGAAATGGGTCTTTTGGTGGCCCCGCATATTTCGGCTGGTCGATTGCCCAGTGAAAAAGGATTGCGGCTGTTTGTGAATGCGTTGATGGAGGTCGGAGACCTTCCCAATGCAGAACGTGATCAGCTGACCAAAAATTGCGAACAGGCGGGCTATTCGCTCGATCAGATGTTGGGCGAAGCCACCACGATGTTATCGGGCCTGTCGCGCTGTGCCGGGCTTGTGGTGGCACCAAAGACTGATGGCATTCGTTTAAAACAGATTGAATTCGTCGCACTTTCGCCTGGCAAGGTACTTGCGGTACTGGTGTCGCAAAATGGTAGTGTCGAGAACCGAATCCTCGACGTTCCGGCAGATTTACCCGCCTCGGCATTGACAGAAGCGGCGAATTATCTAAATACCCGGTTGGCTGGAAAGACACTTGATGATGCAAGATTGCTGATCACGCAGGAGCGCGATTTGCTCAAGCAGGAGCTTGATGATCTTTCGGCCAATCTGATTGATGCGGGCCTGGCAACATGGGCTGGCGGGGTCAAGGGATCGTCCCTGATTGTAAAGGGCCAATCCCAGTTGCTGGAAAATATCGATACGATAGAACAGCTTGAGACCGTTCGCCGCCTGTTTAACATTCTTGAAGCCCGCGATCAGATGATTGAATTGCTCGATGTGACGACGGATGCCCAAGGCGTTCAGATCTTCATCGGGTCGGAGAATAAACTGTTCGGCGGATCGGGTCTTTCGATGGTGATTTCGCCCTATCAAAATGCTGAAGGCAGCATTGTGGGTGCAATCGGGGTTGTCGGACCGACCCGGATCAATTATGCCCGGATCATTCCGCTGGTCGATTACACCGCCAAGCTGGTCGGTCGACTGATTGGATAAATCGCGGCGCTGCGTGTCAGGCCGCATAACGTGAAAGTAGCAAGGTTAGCCATGTCGGAAACCGCAAAGAACACTCCGGAAGATCTGCAGGATGTAAATGCCGCAGAGGAAACCGCTTCTGAAGACGTCGCAGCAGAGGCGACCGAAGAAGTCGAAGAAGTTGTCATTGAAGATCCGGTCGCGGCACTCGAAGCCGAAGTTGCCGAACTGAAAGACCGTCTGCTGCGTCAGGTCGCCGAGGTGGAAAACACCCGCCGCCGCGCAAAAAAAGACGTCGAAGATGCTGGCAACTATGCGATCACCAAATTTGCCCGTGACCTTCTGGATGTCAGCGACAACCTGCGCCGCGCCCTTGATGCTGCTGGCGACACGTCTGCTGCTGACCCGGCGATGAAGACGCTGTTTGAAGGTGTTGAAATGACCGAACAGGCGCTGCTCAAGGCGCTTGAAAAGAACGGCATCGAAAAGCTCGAACCGCTTGGCGAGAAGCTTGATCCGAACAAACATCAGGCCGTGTTTGAAATGCCCAATCCGGCTTATCCGGATGGCCATGTCGCACAGGTCATGCAGGCCGGTTACGTCCTTAAGGGTCGTCTGCTTCGCCCGGCAATGGTTGGGGTTACCAAAAACCCGGCTGGCGAAGCACCGGCCAAGGAAGACGGCCCGGGCAGCAATGTCGATACCTCGGCCTAAGGCCAAGAGAATTCATAAACCGATTTTAGCGGATCGGGTTTAGCAATCACCCCTGCCAGACATACTTGGCGGGGGTGTTTTGTTTATACATGCCACAACAGATTCCCGCCTGCGCGGGAATGACTTAGTCTATTGGCCCATGCGCCCCAAAAACTGTCATGCCCGCGCAGGCGGGCATCCATAGGCAGCAAAGGACAACACTATGCCGCTCCGAGCCGATCTGATTGACATCCTGCGCGAAGAAGCCGCCCCGATTGTCATCCTGACCGGCGCTGGCATCTCCAAGGAAAGCGGGCTTCATACCTTTCGCGATCCCGATGGCATCTGGGCGAAATACGATATCTCCGAAGTCGCAACACCCGATGCATTTGCGGCCAATCCGGGCCTTGTGCATCATTTCTATAATGACCGCCGTGCAGGCCTTATTGATCCGGCGGTAAAGCCCAATGCCGCCCATCATGCGTTGGCAAAGCTTGAGGCAAACTGGCCGGGCGACGTGTTGCTCGTCACCCAGAATATCGATGATCTGCATGATCGCGCAGGATCAAAGAACCTGATCCATATGCATGGCGAGCTTTTGAAAATCCGCTGCAATCATTGTGGTCTTCTGACCGACTGGGCAGATGACCTTGCCAAGGAAACACCCTGCCCGTCTTGCGGCAAGGCCGGGGGATTGCGCCCACATGTCGTCTGGTTCGGGGAAATGCCCCTTGAGATGGAACGCATCTATGAAGCACTTGGAAAATGCGGGCTTTTCATCTCGATCGGGACATCTGGCAATGTCTATCCGGCGGCCGGGTTTGTACAGATCGCACAAGAAGACGGCGAAGCCGAAACTGTCGAGCTCAACCTTGAACCCAGTTCGGGTGCGACCCTGTTTGAATATAGCCAATATGGCCCGGCCACGGAGCTGGTTCCGGCATTCGTCAAAGCCCTTCTAGGCGCGTAACAAGCCTTAGGGATTCACCAAGGCCCGAAACGCTTTATCGCCCGCGGTGCTAAACCGCACAATACGCGAATCCGCGACACGCTTGGCCCAGCCAAGATCATAAAACCGGTCCAGCAAGGCCGCCCCAAACGATCCGGCCAGATGCGATTGTCGGGCACTCCAATCAAGGCACTCCCGGCAAAGCGGACGGCGTTTGGCCCGCAAGCCGTCCAGATCAATGCCAAATTCTTCGGCAAAGGTGATCCCGGCGGGTGTCAAGGAGACACCATTCAAATCGGCTTCGATCAGTTTGCGGTCACTTAACCCGTTAAACAGCGCAACACCCATGTCACCTGCCAGATGATCATAACAAACGCGCGCCTTGCGCAATTCCGGGTCCTTTGGCCCCGTACGCACCCGGTTATGCCCGACCCGGTTGGCAATCCCCATCAGGACTTCGAGCGCCTCAACAATATCAGGACCAGAAAGCGTGAAATAGCGATGTCGGCCTTGCTTGCGCGGCAAAACGATCTGGCCTGCTTCAAGTTTTGCAAGGTGGGAGCTTGCAGTTTGCGGTGTCACACCCGCTTCTTGCGCCAGCTCAGCCGCCGTCAAGGCACGGCCGGACATCAACGCGGTCAGCATATTTGCGCGCGCCGGATCGCCAAGCAATGCAGCCACGCGGGCAATATCAGGTCCTTCTTTCATAGTTCGATATTAATCGAAATATGCTATGCAAACAACCATCGCCGCACAAAAACGGGCGGGTTTGATCCCGCCCGTTCGCTCAATATTTTTGCCAGCTATCAGTGCGAAAGTCCGGAACCACCGATTGCGACAATGTTGAACGGAAGCCCGCCAATTTCAATACCACCTTTGTCCGCAAAAGTTTCTGCATCAACAAGACGCACAAGCTGTTCACGTGGATCGGTTATCGTGATGATGTCCCCCGCAATCGCAAGACGCGGACGCGGATCGCGCCAATGCCCATCCTTGCTATAGGGTTCGGTGATCTGTTCAGAACGGGTAATTTTGCCACTCAGAAGATCGACCGCATGCAGATAGCCATCTTCGGTAAAGACATAGGCCGTCGTGACCCGAACCGGGTCGAGAATGAAGTGCACATAACGCACCGGCAAATCGATCAGCTGGAACGGATTTTCTTCCGACCAGTCGATAAATACCAGTTTATCCGCACCATAATTGCCAAGGAAGAACTGCATTGCCTTGCCGCCGACCAGTGTTCCAACACGCCCGGATGGCATATCGGCACCATAGGCCAGCATCTTGATTGTCGGTGCGTCTTCGCCACCCGGAAGGGCGATGATGACCCCCTCCTCGCAGCCAAATGCGGTGACACCGGCCGATGATGCCTCCCCATGAAGGCCGGTGCAGGTGTGAACCGGTCCGACTTGCTTGCTACGCTGATCCAGAACCTTAAGGCCAAGCCGCGGCGGCAGGCTGCCCGGCTTTGTCTCCACCTCAAGATTTGGTTTTGAAATCAGGTGATAGTTCCCCATGGGCACGACAACGCCGTGATGAGGGGCCGCTGCCTTGACCGGTTCGAAATCGCCATTGCCGCCGATCAAACTATCTTCGTTAAAGATCCGGGCTTCGCCCTCGCCATCAAAGAAAACGTAAAACGCGCCATGATCTGGAACGGCGTGGACCGGTCTTTTGCCGGTGATGGTCACGGGCAACAGGGCAGCATCATTGATTTCAATATCGCTATGATCACCGTGGGAGGAAATTTGAATGCCGCTATCAATCATGTGCACGGCGTCGTGGTCCATCTGGACTGCGGCAAGCGACTTGCCACTTTCACTTGGTACCAGATGTGTGACGTAGCCGGTTGTCGCAAAACGATCGATGATGGCTTTGTTTTCAAGATCGACGACGGTCACACCACCTTCATTCTGATCGGTGACGAAAAGACGCCATGCCTGCCTGGTTTCATCAGCAGCCTGGGCAACTGATCCACCAAGAACCGGTAGCAAAACTGCTCCGCTCACCATGGCGGCCTGTAGCAAATGCCTGAACACGAAAATCTCCTATGAAATGTTACGTTATAACATAACATTTCATATCCGGCTTTGTGAACTCTGTCCACATGCCCGTGACATCATGACGACTTTTCGACAACAGTTCGATCCGCATCGAAACATCGGACCGTGTGATTGCGCTATCTCCCTGAAATGCCCCGCACCCGTCGGGTCACCCCCCGTTCAATCAAGGAAGACTGTCATGATCACCTGCTTCATTCGCTATGAAATCGATCCCTATAAAAAAGATGCCTTTGTCGAATATGCGCGCAATTGGGGTCAGGCCATTCCACGCTGCGGGGCGGACCTTGTTGGCTATTTCGCGCCGCATGAAGGGTCGGTTTCAACCGCCTATGGCATCTATCATTTGCCTGATCTGGCATCATATGAAGCCTATCGCGCACGGTTAAAGGATGATCCGCTGGGCCGGGAAAACTATGAATTTTCTCAGCGCGAAAAGTTTATCCTGCGCGAGGAACGCCAGTTTCTGAAAATCGCATCGACGCCACATACGGAGCTGATCAAACCATGATTGCCGTAATTTTTGAGGTCACACCGCGCGAAGGCCATTATGACGACTATCTTGCGATTGCCGCCGAGCTCAAACCGGTTCTTGAAACCATGGATGGTTTTATCTCGGTCGAACGATTTCAAAGCCTGACCACTCCGGGAAAGGTCCTATCACTGTCATTCTGGCGTGATGAGGACGCGGTAAAGGCATGGCGTAATGTCGGTGAGCACCGCGGGGCGCAGGCCAAAGGCCGCGAAAGCGTCTTTGAAGATTATCGGCTACGTGTCGCCGGGGTCATCCGCGATTACGGCATGCATGATCGTGATCAGGCCCCGACGGATTCGCGGGCCCAACACGATCATTGATCTGAATTCTGTTTGGTTGATGGCTTAAGCCTTGACCGGTTTCGGGGATGCATCGTCATCCCCGATCGCCTCAAGTGCCTCTTCTTCGGCCTGCTTTGCCCCGCCCTTGTAATCCAGCAGCATGACGGCCAGCACGACAATCCCCGCCCCGACAAAGATCACCGGAACCGGCAGCATATCAAAGAAGATCAAATCCATCGCCACCGAGAACGGCAAAGCCGTATAGGCCGCAGGCGACACAACACTGGCATCGGCAACCCGAACCGCACGCAAAACCATGTAATTGGTGCACATGGCAAAGAAACCCGCCCCCGCAGAATATAGCCAATCGGCAATGCCTGCTGGTTGCCAGGTGATCATGGCAATTGGTACCCAGATCACAAGTGCGATGATCTGCGGCCAGAACAGCATGGAAAAGTTGGTTTCCGTCCGGGTCAGAATTTTGGCCAGTAAGGTTTGCGCCGAAAAGCAAAACGCCCCGATCAGGGCCGCCGCCACACCAAGCGGCACACCAAAACCATCCATACGCGGCGCACACATGACCCAAACACCAACAAGGCCAAGCACAGTCGCGATCAATTTGCGGGATGTGAGTTTTTCACCCAAAATCACCACCGCCATCAAGACGGTCAGAAGGGCCTCGATAAACAGATAGGCGTTGACCTCGGCGATGCTCATTTGGCGGAGCGCAAAGAAAACAAAGAATAGCGATCCATACCAAAGCACGCCGCGCGCAATATGCGCCATCGGACGCCGTGTTCTGATCGAGCGAGTGCCGATAAACATCACGATGATCAGAAAAACCGGAACCGTGGTCAGCGCACGCATCGCAAGGATTTGCGATGTCGGGACATCAAGCGACACAAGCTTTGCACAGACATCGACAAACACGCCCGATGCCATTGCAGCCGTCATCCATAAAACGCCACGGACATTGCCGCTCAGGCGCATCAGCGTCCCGGTCATGATCGTTTCCAACTCTTTGAAGTTTTTGAGGGTTTCCGACAGTCGGGAGTGACTGGCTTACGTGGTGGCGCAAGGAGACATTTTGAGCTTACGGCCGGAAACCCTGTATGAGGATGATATTGCCCGCTTGTTTGGAAAAATACGAATGAGGAGTTTTCAGCCATTGTTGAGATTTTTTTGCCCCATTTTAACGCCCGTCCTGATAGACAGGTAAAACCTTGCAATCCTGTTCTGATGGAACCGCACGATGCGCAGAAAATTGCCCCCCTTGCGCGCGCTTGTCGCCTTTGAAGCCACCGCCCGTCACCAGAGCGTGAAGGGTGCCGCCGAAGAACTGCATGTCACCCAAAGCGCGATCAGCCATCAGCTGCGCCAGCTTGAAGAAAATCTTGGTGTTGTGCTGTTTACCCGCAAGGGCCGTGGCCTCAGCCCGACCAAGTCGGCAGAGCTCCTTTTGCCGCGCCTGACCGAGGCACTGGATGGCATTGCGGATATCACAAGCGAGTTTGGACCGGACAAGGGCAAGGCGATCCGGATTGGCGCGCTGGCGACACCTGCACTGACGGTATTGCTGTACGAACTTGATAACCTGCGTGACCGGCTCCCGGCTGACATTCCCGTTCAGTTCCGCAAGATCGAGTTTGATGACGGGCTTGATCCGCTTGAGATTGATCTAGCCCTTCAGATCGCGCCAAAAGACCTGCCGGGACCGGAAGACTGGGTGACCGAACTTCTGACACCCGAAGTCTACACCGCGTTTGCTGCACCAGAATGGTTGGAGAAGCGTGGTTATGATGCAGGCAACATTGATGTTTGCACACTCGGTCCGCGTGACATTTTGCTGATTGATAGCGACAGCGAACAGTTTTCCCAGATTGAACAATGGTTCAAGGATGCCAATTTCTCGCTGTCAGATTGCTGGACCTTCAGCCATCACATCTGGGCACTTGAAGCTGCACGCGCCGGTCAGGGCATCGTGGCCAGTACCGATGTTGTCGCACGCAACTATGTCGAACGCGGCGAGCTGGTCGCGCTTAATTTCCCGGATTTCATTTCGCACTGGTGGTATCGCCTTCTGATCCGCCCGGCCCGGCAAAAAGACCCGGTGGTGATCGAAGCCGCCAACTGGATCCGCGAACTGATCAATCCACGCGCCGCGTCACTGGCACGCAAAAAGGTGATGTAGTGTTTTTGTCCGTTGCTCTGATCGCCTCGAAAGTATAGGGTTCGGACACAAAAAAGCGTGCAAAACTGCCAATTTGAATGGGGTATTTGGGGACGATGACATCCTTGGTCTCGGTCGTGGTTACGACATATAATTGGCCCGAAGCGCTGTCCTTGGTGCTGAATTCTCTTGCAGATCAACAAGATCGCAATTTTGAGATCGTTATTGCCGATGATGGATCGGGCGGGGAAACCACCAGCGTGATTGAGAATTTTGCCGCTAATTGCGAAATCCCCGTCAAGCATTACTGGCATGAGGATAGCGGTTTCCGTGTTGCCAAGGCGCGTAATGGCGCGATTGCCATGGCCACTGGTGAGCTGGTCATTTTCATTGATGGCGACTGTTGTGTGATGCCCGATTTCATCACCCGTCACCGCAAGGCCGCTGAACAGGGCTGCTTGGTATCGGGCAAACGCGTGTTCCTGAAGGAACACCTGACCAAGACATTACTGAAACGCAAATGGGCGTTTCACAAATGGCCACGCCCTTTGCTGTTTTTGACAGCCCTTTCAGGTTTTGCCAATCGCCCGTTCCAGTTCATCCGCCTGCCGCACCAAGGCCCGTGGCTTTGGGAGCATGAGAATTGCTGGCGCAAGGCGCAGACCTGCAACCTTGCGGTCTTCAAAGCCGACATCGATAAGATCAAAGGGTTTGATGAGGCCTATCAAGGGCACGGCTGGGAAGATTCCGATTTTGTGCTGCGTTTGCTGCGATCCGGATTGAAACGCAAGAATGTCGAATATTGCTCGCCGGTTTTGCATCTGTTCCATGATCGCAAAATCGCTGCACGCCACGAAGGTTCAGGCTGCAACTGGCAGCTCTTCAATGAACAGCTTCTGGATGATGCAGGTCGTTTTCTGCCATCGGATGCAGAGCAACAGCGCAAAGCACGTGAATCTGCTGGCGCACCTGCATTGGAAAAGCAGATAGCCTGACTTTCGACCAAGGATGGATGTGGACCCCCTTGGAAGCTACGACGTTTCGCGATAAAAGGGCGGCATCATTCTCCTTCGGGTGTGTTTGCACGCCTTGAAGTTCAAAATAGCCGCTCCGTTTTTCGGGGCATGCCTTTATAAAAGCGAAAGGGATTTTCCCAGATGGATCTCAGCAAGATTGCCGTTGGCAAAGATGTTCCGTGGGACGTAAATGTCGTCATCGAAATTCCGCAGGGCGGACCGGTCAAGTACGAAGTAGACAAAGACTCCGGTGCTGTCTTCGTTGACCGTTTCCTGCACACCTCGATGTATTATCCGGTCAATTACGGCTTCATCCCGAACACGCTTGGCGAAGATGGCGACCCGGTTGATGCCATGGTCATGTTCCGTGAGCCGGTCGTTGCCGGTTCGGTCATCCGTGCACGTCCGATCGGCGTTCTGATGATGGAAGACGAAGCTGGTCAGGACGAAAAACTTATCTGCGTTCCGCATGACAAGATCGACCCGTACTACACCGACATCAAATCCCACGAAGATCTGCCGCAGATCCTGCGCGATCAGATCCAGCACTTCTTCGAGCGTTACAAAGACCTCGAAAAAGGCAAATGGGTAAAAGTCACCGGTTGGGAAGGCGCTGAGAAAGCCGCCAGCCTGGTCGAAGAAGGTGTTGCACGCCTCGGCAAAGACAGCGATCGAGAAGGCCTAGCAATTGCTGCCAAACTGAACAAAGAAGGTCTGACCCAGCGGGGTGAATAAGCTAAGCATACCGTCGTCTTCGGACGGACACTGATTGTAAACGTAACGCTCCGTCACATTGGCGGAGCGTTGTTTTTTAACTTTTCGGTAGCGGCGAGATACTTTGATGCGGACGCGCCACCCTTATAGGGTGGTATTGAGGGAAACACTCACGTTACAGGATGCCGTTTGTGATCAGTAAACCCGCGCCCGACAACACACACCATCAACATCATTCTTAAAGACAACATGAGGCTTGAGGTTAACGTCATCGTCAACGCTGCCAATCAGGCTCTTGTGCCGGGCGGCGGTGTTTGTGGTGCAATACATGCTGCCGCCGGGCCGGAACTGGCCGTGGCTTGCAAGCCACTGGCGCCCTGCCTGATTGGTGAAGCACGCATCACGCCAGGATTTGGACTGCGCGCACGCTATGTGATCCACACGGTCGGTCCCACATGGCTTGGTAGCAATCAGGGCGAGGCCGCATTACTTGCCGCCTGTTATCGAAACGCGGTCTTGCTTGCCGCCGAGCATCACTTGCAATCCATTGCCTTCCCGGCAATCTCGACAGGTATTTTTGGCTAACCCGAAGACCAGGCTGCGCAAATTGCTGTATCAACCCTTTGTGAGCTGACTTGCACACATACCGCAATGCCACAAATTTACCTTTGTTGTTTCACATCCTTGTCGCACGAAATTATGCAAAACGCCTATCACCACTGCCAGAAGGGAACTGATTGAATGCAAAGCGATGCTCTTGCACATTCACCGTCCCAGCCGTTCGAGATTGAAGCCTCGTCGGATGGCATTCTGCGCGTGGGGGATCACGAATTTCGCTGTGCATTCGGAACCAATGGCATCATTGATGCCGACAGCAAAACCGAAGGCGATGGCAAAACGCCCGCTGGTCGTTGGCAGTTACGCTATGTGATGTATCGCGCCGATCGCAGAACCTGCCCGCGCACCAAACTGCCCGTCACCACCATTTCATTTTCGGACGGCTGGTGTGATGACCCGGCACATCCCGAATATAACTGCCCGGTACGCCTGCCCTTCAAGGCAAGCCATGAGCGGCTTTGGCGCGAAGATGGCCTCTATAACATCGTCGTGGTCTTGGGCCATAACGATGCCCCGCCGGTTCCTGGCAAAGGGTCAGCGATTTTCATGCATATCGCCAAACCCGACTATAGCGGGACTGAGGGCTGCGTTGCGCTGTCTGAAAAGGATCTTGAAACCCTTTTGGGTCTGGTGCGCTACGAAACCTTTATCACCATCACCAAATGAAATCATGGACTTGCCGTTTTGGCGCACAGCGCCTAGGTTCAATGGCCGGATAAATTCACAGGACAAGTCATGATTGAAGACGATTATCTCTATAAAAAGGGTGGTATTGCGGGCTTTGGGTCGCGTCTGAAAGCTGTTTTCGGATCGGGCAAATTCTGGGTCCGGACCCTTGGCGTAATCGTTCTGGTTGCTGTGATCTATTATCCAGCCGGTACGGCGCTTGTGCATCGCATTGATGATAACCCTGACTTCGCGGGCAATTATCAGGGTGGCAGCCACGCGGTCAGCACTGCCGCCAGCCTGATTGATCGTGAGGTCAATCAGAACCGCTGGACGGCCAATGATCCGTTCTTCCTGCCAAGTGCCGCACTCGACAATATGCCGAACTTCCAGACCGGCATTGTCTATGCCCTGTCACGCTTTGCCATCGAGCTTTCTGATCAGATCGGTCGTACCCGTGGCTCAAGCCAGGTTGACCCCGATCTGGACGATGCCGCCGGTCTTTTGAAATTCCGCGGTGACAAATGGGTGTTTGATCCATCTGTATCGCTTTTGCCGGGTGTCACGTCCGAGCAGCAATACCGTCAGGCCATCCGCTCGCTTGAAAATTACAACAAACGCCTGACGACCGGTGAAGCTGTGTTTGAACGCCGCGCAGATAACCTGCAGGAAACGCTCAACCGCTTTGCAAATGATCTTGGTTCGGCCTCTGCCCTGATCGATGACAAGGTCGATCAACCTTCGATCTTTGATCGAACGGCCGATGACGTTTTTTATGCTACCAAGGGCCGCCTTTATGCCTATAGCCTGATCCTGCGCGATCTTGGCACCGACTTTGAGCAAATCATCAATGAACGCCAGATTGCACCAGCTTGGGCAGAAATGATTGCGTCCCTGCAATCTGCTGCCGCCCTTGATCCACTGGTGGTGGTTAACGGGTCGGCTGATGGCATTGTTTTCCCTAACCATCTGGCGGGTCTTGGTTTCTATCTGCTGCGTGCGCGCACCCAGATGCGCGAGATCAGCAATATCCTGCAACGCTAGAAGCCTTTTCGATCGCTGATTGTCATGGTGCGAATACCTGACTTGCGCGCTGCGACTTGATCTTTTCGGAATTTTGCCCCATTTAGGGCCTAACCAAATGAAATGCAGATTGTTGAGCGGGCGGAAAACAGCCCCGGCAATCAGAGTGAGAGGACAAGCCGACCATGTTCATTCAGACCGAACCGACCCCGAACCCGGCCACACTCAAGTTCCTGCCGGGCGAGGAAGTCATGGGCCGTCTCGGTACCGCCAACTTTGTTAAGGGTGACGAAGCCGTCAAATCCCCGCTTGCACGCAAGCTGTTCGAAGTTGATGGCATCGCAGGTGTTTTCCTGGGCGGCGATTTCATCACCATCACCAAGGATGACTCCAAGGATTGGCAGACCCTGAAACCGCAGATTCTTGGCGGTATCATGGAACATTACACCTCTGGCCAGCCGGTACTTGATCAGAATTCAAACGCAGCAACCGGTGCCAGCACCGCGGCTGAGGGCGATAACGAGCTGGTGAGCCAGATCAAGGAACTTCTTGATACCCGCGTACGTCCGGCTGTTGCCCAGGACGGTGGTGATATCGTGTTCCACAAGTTTGAAGACGGCGTTGTATATCTTGAGATGCATGGCGCATGTTCTGGCTGCCCAAGCAGCACCGCGACCCTGAAAATGGGCATCGAAAACATGCTGCGTTACTACGTGCCTGAAGTTCAGGCCGTAGAACCGGTCATGGCTGACTGATCTCTTCGAGTCGTTAAAAAAATATTGAGCCCGGCGCAAGAAAACACCTGCGCCGGGCGTTATTATTATGCGTGAAACGAGAAGGTTTACGCGACGTTTTCAACTTGTAGAAATTTTGTCCGTTGCGGTCTTGGACTGCGGCAGGCATAGATAACGTCCACTTGGGGCGGACAGTTCGGATCCAGTATCGCGGTACATGAAACTGGAACGTTATGATCCTGGAGATTAACGAATGAGTAGCGCAAAAGCAGGAAACTACCGGAAAGTTGCGCTTGCTTCGATCATCGGGGCAGTCTGCTTGCTGTATATCAGCTTTTTCGCCGGAATTGATATTTCGCCGATCCCCAAAGGGATTGATGCCGAAGACACTGCAGAAGTCGTCACCGACGCCCCTGTGAAAACGAAAAAACCGGTATATCGCCGTGGCCCGGAAGTGGTCGCGTTAAACCAGTATTTCAAAAGCATTGGCTATAGCCTCAATGACGTCACCGAAGTCCCGCGCGTTTACATCAAACGCGTGCCAAAGGGCCTTGGCGAACTGGCATCGGTCGATGAACGCAAACGTATCTTCCTGCGCATCATGCTGCCACTGGCCATGCGGGTGAACGAGGAAATCGGCGCACGCCGTGAACGCCTGATGGCAATTCAGGCCAAGGGTATTTCCGGCACCCCGGTTAGCGAACACGACCAGCAATGGGTCGAGCAGCTGATGAAGCGCTATCGCGTGACCGATGGCGGTATTGCTGCCCTGCTTGAACGTATTGATATGATCCCGACCTCCCTTATTCTTGCCCAGTCGGCGGAAGAAAGCGGTTGGGGCACGTCGCGCTTTGTGCGCACTGGCAATGCCCTGTTTGGTCAGTGGGCCTGGGGAGATGACGAAGGCATCGTTCCCAAGGACCGCGAAGACGGCAAAACCCACGTCATCAAATCATTTGGCAGCCTGATGGACAGTGTTCGCGCCTATGCACGTAACATCAACTCGCACCCGGCCTATCAGGGCCTGCGCGAGCGCCGTGCGATCCTGCGCGCCGAAGGCCAGCAGATCAGCGGCTGGGAACTGGCCGAGACGCTTACGAAGTATTCCGAGCGCGGCGAAGAATATGTCGAAAGCCTGCATGCAATCATGCGTGCCAATGGCCTGAATGACTTGGACGGTCTGGAATTCGCCGTGGGCGACGTTCCCCCGCCGCCACAGCTGTTTGCAGCGCTGGAAGACTAAGCTTCGCGCAGTATCGCAAAGAAAAAGGGATCCAGACGGATCCCTTTTTCTAATGCAAAAAGCTGATTTACTCAGGAGCCGGTTCGGTAGATCCAGCCGTTTTCCGATTTCAGCAACCGGATTTCATTTTCGACCACGCGACGATCACCAACTTTGTACTCGCCTTCCTTGAAGGTCAGCATCTTGGTCTTTACCAGATCAATCGCATCCTTGACCGTATTGCCGACATCATCCATCGACCCGGCAGCCTTGCCCTTTTCGGACACGTCATCGGCAAATTCGGCAACCGTGCGATCAAACACCAGCTCATAACGCACCATCACGATCACTTCGTCATCGCCTTCAGCAATGCTGTTGGTCTTGGTGACGTTTTCAACATGGCCGACCTTGGCATAGGGATCATCACGGAACCGTTCGATCACAGCCGTGGTGATTTCATCCGCACTTGGGCCGCTGGCCTGTTCATCTTCGCAGGCGGCCAGAAGTGGGAAGAACATGAAAACGGCGAGAAAGCGGGTCAATTGGCCCATAAGCTGTTACCTATTTACTTGCATAATCACTGATACGCCTATCTGCCCAAAGCATGTGGCAAAAATCGGGTCGTTATGACCAACCCCATTATTCCAGATTTCGCACACCAGGTCAGGTCACGGTTTTGCGGATATAAAAATGGCGGGGAAGCCACAGCCAACCCCGCCATTTCCGATCATCTTTGTAAACGCGGCTTAGCCGTGCTCGGCCTCGTGTGCGGCAAGGGCAGCCAAGTTCACAAGATCGTTCACGGTCGCCCCCATCTGGGCGATCTGAGCCGGTTTTTCCAGACCGATCATGACCGGACCAACCACTGTGCCACCGCCAAGCTTATCAAGCAGCTTGGAGGACGTGGTTGCCGCATGAAGGGCGGGCATCACCAGAACGTTGGCCGGACCCGACAGGCGGCAGAACGGATAAAGCTTGAGCAATTCGGTATCAAGCGCGACATCAACGGCGATATCACCATCAAACTCGAAATCGACATTGCTGCGCTCAAGGATGCCCACTGCCTCGCGGATACGGTCAGTATCAGCGCTGTAGGGGTTGCCAAAGGTCGAGTGCGAAACCATCGCCACACGCGGCTCATGACCAAGCTGACGGGCCTTCTCGGCCGCCTGAATGGCGATCTCGGCCAGTTCTTCGGCGTTTGGCAGGTTATGCACGCGGGTATCGGCGATAAACACCGTACGGCCCTTGGCAATCGCGATCGAAAGACCCATCGGGATTTCACCCGGTTTGGCATCAATCACACCGGCAACGTCGCTGAAGCTGCGGTTGAAGTTACGGGTCAGACCCGTGATCAGGCCATCCGCATGCCCCTTTGCCACCATGACAGAGGCAAAGACGTTACGCTTCTGGTTGACCATACGCTGGCAATCACGCCACAGGAAGCCTTTACGCTGCAGGCGCTGATAGAGGAATTCTGCATATTCTGCATTGTGCTTGGACAGTGCCGCGTTGCTGATTTCCACACCATCCAGGCTTTCGATGCCAAGATTCTTGGCACTTTCATGGATGCGGTCTTCGCGACCGATCAGGATCGGCGTGCCATAGCCCGAATTGCGATAGGCAACAGCCGCACGAATGACGGTTTCTTCTTCGCCTTCGGCAAAGGCGATGCGTTTCGGGTGGGCTCGGACATAATCAGAAATCAGCTGCAGATGGGCAGCAGTCGGGTCAAGGCGACCACGCAGCTGATTTTCATATTCCGCCATGTCAATGATCGGACGACGCGCAACACCGCTATCCATCGCCGCCTGTGCAACGGCCTTTGGCACCGCCATGATCAGACGCGGATCAAACGGGGCCGGGATGATGTATTCCGGGCCATATTGCAGGCGACGACCGGAATAGGCCGCTGCCACTTCGTCCGGAACGTCTTCCCGCGCAAGCGATGCCACAGCATGGGCCGCGGCGATCTTCATTTCCTCGTTAATCGTTGATGCCTGAACATCAAGCGCACCGCGGAAGATGTAGGGGAAGCCCAGAACGTTGTTGATCTGGTTCGGATAGTCCGACCGACCCGTGGCGCAGATCGCATCACTGCGGATGGCGGCAACTTCTTCTGGCGAAATTTCCGGATCCGGGTTGGCCATCGCAAAGATGATCGGCTTTTTGGCCATGCTTTTGACCATGGCAGAGGTCACCGCACCCTTGACCGACAGGCCAAAGAACGCATCCGCGCCATCCATGGCTTCTTCAAGGGTTCTGGCATCGGTCTCGGCCGCATGTGCCGATTTCCACTGGTTCATGCCATCTTCGCGACCCTTATAGATCACACCGCGCGAGTCACACATGATGACATTGTCATGGGAAACACCCATGCTTTTTACCAGCTCGCAGCAGGCGATTGCCGCGGCACCGGCACCATTGATAACAAGCTTGATGTCTTCAAGTTTACGGCCGGTCAAATCACATGCATTGATCAAGCCGGATGCAGCAATGATCGCGGTGCCATGCTGGTCATCATGGAACACCGGAATGTCCATAACTTCGCGCAGGCGCTGTTCAATGATGAAGCATTCAGGTGCCTTGATGTCTTCAAGGTTGATGCCGCCAAACGATGCGCCAAGGAAGCGCACGCAATTGACAAACTCGTCAACATCCTCGGTCGAGACTTCAAGATCAAAGCCATCAACATCGGCAAAGCGTTTGAACAGAACAGCCTTGCCTTCCATGACCGGCTTGGATGCCAGCGCACCAAGATTGCCAAGCCCCAGAACGGCTGTACCGTTAGAAATGACTGCAACGATATTGCCCTTTGACGTGTAGTCATAGGCAGTCGCCGGGTTCTTGGCGATTTCAAGACAAGGCACCGCAACACCTGGCGAATAGGCCAGGGACAGATCGCGCTGTGTGGTCAGCGGCTTGGATGCGGTGATTTCGATTTTGCCCGGGCGGCCGCTGGAATGGAACAGCAGCGCTTCGCGGTCACGAACCTTGATTTCTTTATCTGACATTATGTTTTCACTGACGCTTGCGTGGTGGGTTGGAAAGCAACGTGTATGGTCTTGGTGTAGATTATCCTGATCGACAAATTTCCGGTGTGGGACCGTCATGTCGGACCGCCCAATAAATCAGGCTTCTGGCTGCGGGTCAAAGGGGACGTTAACGGCAACCGCAAAATTACGTAGCGTTTTCCGTATGTTGCGACGCAACATCCCGATGCTGTCTGGCATCATTTTTACCCCCCAGTTTTGGTTACGGGTTGACCCGTTGCGCGATCATGACAAATCTGTTGGCAAATAGACGTGACTTTTCAGTGACGTAATTCAGCGTGCAAGTCCCTGCCATCAAAGCAAAATTCACGTTGCGCCGCGCAAAGAATAGACGAATTTCGAGCCATATTTCGTCTTTCCACAATCTGAAAAACTTTCAAAAACCCGGGGGAAACATGAAATCGCAGTCACTTAACCGGACTTTGGCCCTTGTTGGACTGGGCATGGGTACCGGACTCCTTTCCCTGCCCGACGCACAGGCAAGTGATGCGATCGATTTCCCGTTTGACCCGGTGATTGGCGAAACACGGACCTATCAGGTCGAAAAAACCCGCGAGACCCACCGCAACGGGACGATCACGAAAAACACACTGACCATGTCGGTACCCATCACGGTGCGCGCGACGGATCAGGATGGATTGGAGATGGAAGTTACATACAACGACATTGATGTCGTTGGCGCAGAGGCGGGTGATAAAAACACTGCCCTTGCAGCGGGCCTTGCCAAACTGACCGAGGGGTTTGTTTTTCACTATCGTGCATCCCCGACAGGTGTTCCGATCACGCTAAGCAATATGGATGCTGTGCAAGCCGATCTTTTGCCCGCTGTGTTTGAACGCCTTGATGACATCATCGCCCAATACAGCAGCGACCCGCAAATCGCGGCAAGTCTGGCACCGATCCGCCAAGCCTTTGCCAATATGACCCCGCAGGCCGGTGCACAAATGACGCTTCGCGATATTCAGCCGATCTTTGCCCTGACCGGGTTGGAAATGCCCGAAACCGGTGTGATTGAAATCAACAATGATGTGCCCTGGGAGCTGACCGGATCGAACCTGAAGGCAGTTGGCGAGATCAAGCTGATCGACAGCACCGATGAGCAGGCAACAATCGAGCTTCATCAAAACTACACCCGCGAAAGTGTTCGCAACGGCATTGCCTTTTTGATGGCGCAAACCGCCGGGATGGATAAGGCATCCATGGAACGCGCAACCAAGCAAATCCGCGCTTGGGAAGATTATGATATCCAAACAGATATCACAGCCACCCTGCCGCGCACCGGCAGCTGGCCGCAGCGGGTTGATCATACCCAGACCTTCATTGCCGCCGGGCAAAAGCAAATTACTCAGATGACTTTTATCCTGCAGGACTAGCCGCGCAGCAGGCGATTATTTCGGCACATGCATGTGGATGTTCGTCGCACCGTTGGTTTTGAGGATTTCGGTCGCACGCACTTCTGCACCGGCATGATCGGTGGCAATACGCACCCAAAGGATCACCGACCCGGCATCGACCGAGCGGGCGAAATCCTCGGTATGGGGGGTGGACGTGACTTCATCGATGAATTCGCGAAGGGCAACAGCCCCAACCCCGGCTCCAACCGCAATTGCCGCAGGTGCCGTCGCAGCCCCGCCAAACAGGGCAATGGCACCCGATGCAACCAAGGGCACCTCATATTTCACTTCGCCAACAAGGGCGGTCAAAACATCGGACCAGGATCGGCCGTCTGACCCGGCGACATCGATGGATTCATGGGAACTTAGAACCGAAAGATCGGTGCGGGCAAAACCGTTTTCGAGAAGACTTCGAACTGCGGCATCGAACTTGTCCTTGGTGTCAAACAGTCCGACCAGTTCGGGGGCTTGGGAGGTGGTCTGCTCTGCTGCCATTATATGCTCTCCTTGGTGACTGTTTTCAGCTGGAAAAACTGACGGGTTTCTGCGCCAATTCAATTCGCTACCATCTTTATATATTTTGCGGAAATTCAGGCGTTGCAATGGCATAGATCAAAAACTATGACTTCGCCCCTTCCCGCCTCTCGTCAATGCCTTCCGGGTTTGCTATCAAAGTCGACATGAACAACATCGCCGATACATCCGACACCACACCGAGCGCGCCGTCCTTCTCCAAAGAGGGCGCGACACCAATGATGATCCAGTTCCTTGAGATCAAGGAACAGTATCAGGACTGCCTGCTATTTTATCGGATGGGCGATTTTTACGAGCTGTTCTTTGACGATGCGGTCAAAGCCGCCGAAGCCCTTGATATTGCCCTGACAAAACGCGGCAAACATCAAGGTAACGAAATTCCCATGGCCGGTGTTCCGGTCCATAGCCACGAAACATATCTTCAGCGCCTGATCCGCAAGGGTTTCCGGGTTGCCGTTTGTGAACAGATGGAAGACCCCGCCGAAGCCAAGAAACGCGGCGCAAAATCCGTAGTCAAACGCGGTGTTGTCCGCCTGATCACGCCGGGTACGCTGACTGAAGACAGCCTTCTTGATGCACGGCGCCATAACTATCTGGCAGCCGTATCAGAAGTGCGCGGCAAGGTGGGTCTGGCCTGGCTTGATATGTCCACCGGTGATTTTTATGTCCAGGCGACTGAGATGGCCGGCCTTGGGGCTGCCCTGGCGCGCCTTGATCCGGGCGAGATTCTGTTTTCGGAAAAGATGCTGAACCGGTCTGAAGTGTTCGACATCTATGCCGAATATAAAAACATCATCACCCCGCAACCGACCGCGCGCTTTGATGCCGAAAATGCGCAATTACGGCTGAAAAAGCTGTATCAGGTCGAGGCACTGGATGCTTTTGGCGGCTTTGAAGTGGCTGAGCTGTCTGCGGCCGGTGCGCTGATTGATTATGTCGAACTGACCCAAAAGGGTCAGATGCCGCGCCTATCACCGCCGACCCGCGTCGCCGAAGGTGCGGCGATGGAGATCGATGCGGCAACCCGTCGATCGCTTGAACTGATCCAGACCCAGTCGGGCGAACGCAAGGGATCGTTGTTGTCGGTCATTGACCGTACCCGGACCGGTGCCGGTGCCCGTTTGTTGGCAGCCCGCCTTTCGGCCCCGCTGACCAATGCGGACGAGGTCAATAAGCGCCTTGATCTGGTTGAATATTTCCATGATCGCGATGGCCTGCGGTCTGATCTGAGATCCGCTCTTGGCGAATGCCCCGATATTGAACGCGCGCTATCGCGTTTGTCGGTCGGTCGTGGAGGGCCGCGTGATTTGGCGGCGATGCGTGATGGCCTATCTTGCGCCTTTGCGATTGGTAACCTTCTGGCCAAGCCCGATGGCGGCAATGATGGCCTGACAGCCCAGCCGGAATCGCTTGCGGATCATTTGACCATGATGGGTCACCACGGTGACCTGATTGATCTTTTGCGTCGCGCCATTTCGGAAAACCTGCCGCTTTTGGCCCGTGATGGTGGCTTTATTGCCGGTGGCTATCATCCACCGCTTGATGAGCTCCGCATGCTTTCAAGCGAAAGCAAAAAGCTGATCGCCAATCTGCAGGCCCGCTATACCGAGCAAACCGGCATTGCCAACCTGAAAGTCAAACACAACAATGTGCTTGGCTATTTCATCGAAGTATCGGCCAAAACCGCCGATAAAATGATGGAAGAGGATGAGTTTATTCACCGTCAAACCATGGCCAATGCCGTGCGTTTCACGACGGTGGAACTGTCCGAACTTGAAAGCAAGGTCTCAAAGGCCGGTGATCAGGCATTGGCCCTTGAACTTGAGCTGTTCGAAGAACTGGTCCAAGCGGTTCTGGCCAAGGCAGACGAAATTGCCAAATGCGCAACTGCGCTGGCGGGGCTTGATGTCTCAGCGGCACTTTCGGAACTGGCACGCGATCAGGGCTGCATTCGCCCGCAAATCGACAGCAGCCTTGCCTTTGACATCACTGCTGGCCGCCATCCGGTGGTTGAGGCCGCGCTTCGCGAAAACGGTGATTCGCCCTTTGTTGCCAATGATTGCCGTCTTGAGGATGAACAAAGCCTGTGGCTGATTACCGGTCCGAACATGGCTGGTAAGTCGACATTCCTGCGTCAAAACGCGCTGATTGCCGTTCTGGCCCAGATCGGCGCATTCGTTCCGGCGGCCAAGGCACATATCGGCGTGATCGACCGCCTGTTTTCGCGCGTGGGTGCGGCCGATGATCTGGCACGCGGGCGTTCGACCTTCATGGTCGAAATGGTCGAAACCGCATCGATCCTTAATCAGGCGACTGACCGATCCTTGGTCATCCTTGATGAAATCGGGCGTGGGACCGCGACCTTTGACGGTCTGTCAATTGCCTGGGCGGTGGTTGAAAACCTTCATGAAATTAATAAGTGCCGAGGTCTTTTTGCCACGCATTATCACGAACTGACGGCCCTGGCTGCGAAGCTTAAACACCTGTCCTGCCACACCATGCTGATCAAGGAATGGCAGGGCGAAGTTGTTTTCCTCCATGAAGTTGGTGCGGGAAGTGCCGATCGGTCCTACGGCATTCATGTCGCCCAGCTGGCGGGTCTGCCAAAGCCCGTGATCAAGCGTGCAGAACAAGTTCTCAAGACCCTTGAGAAAGGCGAACAAGGGGGCGCTGTTTCCAAGCTTGCCGATGACTTGCCGCTGTTTGCCGTTGCCATCGAACAGGCTGCCAAGGAAGAACGCGCAAGTGCACCTGCCCTTTCTGATGGACAGAAGGCTGTTCTGGACGCTGTTGCTGATCTTGATCCGGACAACATGACGCCACGCGAAGCGCTTGATGCGCTGTATCGCTTGCAGTCACTGAAAGGCTGATCGATCTGCTGGTTCGATTTTGCGATTTAAACGCATGAAAAACAGGCACCTTGCTCCTATATCAGGCAGGTGCCTGTTTTGGTTTGGGTACAGGATTCGGTGCATTTGGCCAATCCGCCCAGATTGGAAATTCGGCACAGCACATGCATAGCGTGCGGTTACAACCGATTGTCGTTATTGTAAGATTTCGGCAGTACAAAAGACGGTAGCAGACCGCAGACCAGCGCCAAGGAAACCGACCAACGTGACCTACAAGATCAAGAAGCAGCGCGAAATCATCGACCGGAAGAAAGTCTTTGCCGAGCTCGAAGAAATCGCAAAAAACCCGGATCTGAAAAGTTTCAAGCAGCGCGCAGAAGTGCTCAAGAAGCTAAAATCGGTCATGGAAGCCGGTCGCAAGGTCATTCGTGCGCGCTTTGAAGAAAGTAATTCAGGTCAGGAAACCGTCTTTTCCAACAGCTTCCTGATGGATCAAATGGTCCGTCTGATCCATGATTTCGCGATCAGCTTTGTCTATCCGCTGCATAATCCAACCAATGAACAGCGCATGTCAGTCGTCGCTGTTGGCGGTTATGGCCGTGGCGACATGGCCCCGCATTCGGATGTCGATATCCTGTTTCTGTTTCCCTACAAGCAAACCGCGCACGGCGAACAGGTTGTCGAATTCATCCTTTATATGCTTTGGGATCTTGGGCTTAAGGTCGGCCATGCGACGCGGTCGGTCGATGATTGCCTGCGCATGGGCAAACAGGACATCACCATCCGTACCAACCTGCTTGAAAGCCGGTTCGTCTGGGGTGATGAGGAAACCTATAACCTGTTTCGCACGCGCTTCATGGATGAGCTGGTCAAGGGAAGCGGCCTTGAATTCATTGAAAAGAAACTGAACGAACGCGACGAACGCCATGTCCGCATGGGTGATTTACGTTATGTGGTCGAACCCAACGTCAAAGACGGCAAAGGCGGCCTTCGTGACCTTCATACCCTGTTCTGGATTGGCAAATACCTTTATCGCGTCAATTCCCCGATGGAGCTGGTTGATCTTAAGGTCCTGACACGCAAGGAAGCGCAAGGGTTCCTGAAAGCCCAGAACTTCCTTTGGGCGGTGCGGTGCTGGCTGCATTACATCTCGGACCGCGAAGAAGACCGCCTGACCTTTGACATGCAGCGCGATATCGCCGAGCGGCTTGGCTATACCGACCATGCAGGTGCCTCGGGTGTCGAGCGCTTCATGAAGCACTATTACCTGATGGTCAAACATGTGGGCAATCTGACCCGCATCTTCTGTGCCGCCCTTGAAGAACGTCACCAACGCCGCCCATTGATCCGATTCCCGGGCAAGCTGTTTGGTACGCGTGAGATTGACGGGTTTGAACTGCGCAATGATCGCTTGACGGTCGAAAACTTGGCCGTATTTGAAAATGACCCGATCAAAATTCTCAGCCTGTTTCTGGTTGCCCATCAAAACGGCGTTGGCATTCACCCCGAAACGCTGCGTTGGGTAACCCAAAGCCTGAAATTTGTTGATCACAAGTTACAAAATGATCCGGCAGCCAATGAAGTCTTCCTTGAAATCCTGACCCTGCGCAACAGCCCCGATATTGCCCTTCGCAAGATGAACGAGGCCGGGGTTCTGGGCCGCTTCATCCCGGATTTCGGACGTGTCGTCGCCCAGATGCAGTATGACATGTACCATACCTACACCGTGGACGAGCACACCATCCGCGCAATCGGTATCCTCAATCAGATCGAAAATGGCGAACTGGCCGAAGACGCACCGATCGCGACCCGCATCATGGGCAAGGTGATTTCGCGCCGCGTTTTGTATGTCGCGGTCTTGCTACATGACATTGCCAAGGGCCGGGGTGGCGATCATTCCGAACTTGGTGCCGAAGTTGCCGAAAAGCTCTGCCCGCGTCTGGGCCTGTCCCCTGCCGATACCGAAACCGTTGCCTGGTTGGTCAAAGCCCATCTTTGGATGAGCCTGACAGCGTTTAAACGTGACCTGAATGACCCGACCACGATCAAGGCATTTGGTGATCTGGTGCAGTCGCAGGAACGTTTGCGCCTGCTGCTGTGCCTGACAGTTGCCGATATCCGTGCGGTTGGGCCCGATGTCTGGAACGGGTGGAAGGCAACCCTTCTGCGTGAGCTTTATTACGCAACCGATGACCATCTATCGGGCGGTTTGAACGCCGATAGCCGCGATTCGCGTGTTGCCCGCGCACAGATGGCGCTTCGCGAAGCACTGGTTGATTGGCCAACCGATGACATCGAAGATTTCATTGATCGTGGTTATCCGTCCTATTGGCTCAGTTTCGATACCGACATCCACGTTCATCACGCCCATCTGACCCGTGATGCCAAGAAATCCGGTGCGGAAATCACGGTGGATGTCCGCATCGATACCGAGATTGATGCAACCGAAATCACGGTTCACTGTACCGACCATCCGGGCCTGTTTTCCCAGATTGCCGGATCAATGGCGCTGTGTGGGGCGAACGTTGTTGATGCAAAGATCCTGACACTTGCCGATGGTATGGCGCTTGATACCTTCTTTGTTCAGGACACCAATGGTGAAGCATTTAATGACACCGCCAAGCTTGAGAAACTGCGCGAAACGCTTGAAAAGGTGATCTCTGGCCAGCTGCGCCCAAGCCATGAAATCCAGCGTCGTCAGACCAAGGATAGCAAGCACCGCACGGCCGTGTTCAAGGTCGAACCCAACGTTATCATCGATAACAAGGCCAGCCGTACGCATACGGTCATTGAAATCACCGCCCGTGATCGGCAGGGGCTTCTCTATGACATCACGCGTGCCTTGCGCGACCTGTCGCTTCAGATCGCATCAGCGCGAATTTCCACCTTTGGCGAGCGCGCGGTCGACGTTTTCTATGTGAAGGATGTGTTTGGCCTGAAGATCGACAGCCGCACCAAATTTGTTCAGGTCAAGGAAACCCTGACACAGGCCATCCAGAACAATTAGGGCACCCTAGCAAACCCCAGATACAAACCAAACTTGGTCCATACCCATGCGGCATCATCAATACCGCCACGGTATGGATCAAGTTCGGTGTTCCAGTCCATTGGACCGGAACGTGCTCGTATATTTTTTGGAAATTGTGACGGACGAGGAAGAGTAAAACCAAACCCGACAGCGTGACCTGTTATCCACGGTGTCGAAATCCTCGGAGTGCAGCAGGTTGAGGTGTTTTCCCTTATTTCCCCGCCCGTCCAATAAGAGGCTCGCGTCCCAACGAATCCTCAGCGACCCCGAATTTATGCCTGCGACCAGCGAATTTCTGTGACGGTTGTCACAGGAACCCGGAAAAATCGCCCCAATTCAACGACTTTCACAAAAATGCGATATAACAAGCGGCCGTTCGAGCACTGTCATTACGACTATTTTCACTTTCGGCTGTCAAATTTCACTGTTTCAGGCTTGAAAAGACCGCAATTGGCGATCATCACAGCCAAGATTGCCGACTCCATTTTACGGATTGCACACGCATGTCGCTTGTTCGCTCGATCGCCACGGTAAGTGGTTTTACCCTGCTGTCACGGTTGTTGGGATTTTGCCGTGATATCCTCATTGCCGGGATGTTGGGTGCGGGCGGCATGGCCGATGCGTTCTTTGTTGCGTTCAAATTCCCCAATCTGTTTCGCCGCCTGTTTGGCGAAGGCGCGTTTTCCGCAGCCTTCATCCCGCTTTTGGCGGGCGACATCGAAAAACGCGGCATGGACGTGGCACGTGAATTTGCCGCACGCGCCATGTCGATGCTCGTCCTCATCACAGGCTTTCTGGTTGCGATCATTGAAATCCTGATGCCTTGGGCGATGTATGTGTTTGCGCCGGGCTTTGCCGAGGACCCGGAAAAGTTCACCCTTGCCGTTGAACTGTCGCGCATCACCTTCCCCTATCTTGCCTTTATCTCTGCCGTGGCCCTGATGTCAGGTGTGCTCAATACGCTCCATCGCTATGCCGCCGCGGCCGCAGCACCGATCATTTTAAATATCTGCCTGATCGCTGCCCTTCTTGGACTGACACCTGTCATGGAAACCCCCGCGCACGCCCTTGCATGGGGGGTCGCGTTTGCCGGGGTGGCACAGTTCATTGCCCTTGTGATTGCTTGCAAGCGCGCCGGTTTTGCCATCAAATGGCAGTTGCCCCGCATTGATGACCGGATAAAGCTTCTGGGCAAACGCATGATCCCGGGCATGATTGGCGCCGGGGTTTATCAAATCAATCTTCTGATCGACACCATGCTGGCGTCCCTTGTATCGGACGGTGCGGTGTCCTGGCTCTATTACGCAGATCGGGTGCAACAACTGCCCCTTGGCGTGATTGGCATTGCGATTGGCACCGCCCTTTTGCCGACATTGTCGCGCCAGTTGCAGGGCGATGATGCCAAAACCGCGATGTATAGCCAGAACCGCGGCATTGAAATTGCCCTTCTTCTGACCCTTCCGGCCGCGATTGCGCTTGGTGTCATGGGCTTGCCGGTGATTAACGTTCTGTTTGAACGCGGTGCGTTTGGCGCGGAAGAAACCCTTATGACCGGCATGGCATTGACCGTATTTGCCTTTGGCCTGCCGGCATCGGTACTGGTCAAGGTGTTGGCACCGGGCTTCTTTGCGCGCGAAGACACCAAAACACCGATCCGCATCGGTATTTCCTGTATGGTGCTGAACATCGTTCTTATCGTTGTGCTGATGCCATGGTTCGGGCATCTGGGCATTGCGGCGGCGACGTCTGTTTCGGTCTGGGTCAATGCGACCTCGCTTGGCATTATTTTGCACCGGCGGGGGGATCTGACCTTTGATGCCCGCCTTGCCCGACGGGTGCCGCGTATTTTGCTGGCATCCGCCCTAATGGGGGCGGCCCTTTGGTTTGTCATTGATACGTTCTGGGAAAATGACGCGCTTTCGATCACGCGGATCATTACCATGGCGATCTGTGTATGTGGTGGCATGGCGGTCTATGCGATCAGCGCCCAACTGCTTGGTGCCACCAGCTTTTCCGAACTCAAAGCGACCCTGAAGCGCGGAAAAACCGCCTGATCGCAATATTTCCGGTCATTTCCCGACATGCTTCTTGACCTGATGGCGCGGGGCGGCTTAACTCCGCGCTGTTTGCTTGCATGCTCGTCCGCCGGCGGGTGTCCAAAACCTGGCGGAGTATGCAGGCTTTATTGATCAACATTTGAAATGGACGACGACGTTATGGAACGTGTGTTTTCGGGCGCTCAGCCCACCGGTAACCTTCATCTTGGCAACTATCTTGGCGCAATCCGCAACTGGGTAACGCTGCAGAAGCAATATGAATGCATCTTCTGCGTCGTGGACATGCATGCCATCACGGTCTGGCAAGATCCCAAAGAACTGCGTTCCAACATTCGCGAACTCGCTGCCAGCATGATTGCAGCCGGCATTGATCCGGAAAATCAGGTTCTGTTCAATCAGAGCCAGGTTTCCGCACATGCTGAACTGGCCTGGATCTTTAACTGTGTTGCGCGTATCGGTTGGCTCAACCGCATGACCCAGTTCAAAGAAAAGGCTGGCAAGCATCGCGAAAACGCGTCGCTTGGTCTTTATGCCTACCCGTCGCTGATGGCAGCTGACATTCTGACCTATAAGGCAACCCATGTTCCGGTTGGCGAAGACCAGAAACAGCATCTTGAGCTGGCCCGCGATATTGCGTTGAAGTTCAACAATGATTACGAAGTTGAAGGCTTCTTCCCGCAACCCGAACCGCTGATCCTTGGTCCGGCAACCCGTGTGATGTCGCTGCGTGATGGTTCGAAAAAGATGTCAAAGTCCGATGCATCGGACATGGCACGCATCAACATGACCGATGATGCCGATACGCTTTCCAAGAAAATCCGCAAGGCAAAAACCGATCCGGAGCCGCTGCCATCCGAAGCAGCCGGTCTTGAAGGCCGCCCGGAAGCCAAGAACCTGATCACCATCTATGCTGCGCTTACCGACAGCACCGTCGATGCGGTTCTGGCAGAACATGGTGGTACCCAGTTCTCTGGCTTCAAACAGGCTTTGACCGACGTTGTTGTCGACAAGCTGGCACCGATTACCGAGAAAATGGCACGCCTGAAAGACGATCCGGCCTATATCGACAGCGTTCTGGCAAAGGGTGCAAATCGCGCCAATGCCATCGCCCAGCCGATCCTCAAAGAAGTCAAGGAAATCGTCGGTTTCCTCGGTCGCTGATCGGTTAAGGCACCAGATAAAGAAAGGCCCGCTTGTCAATGACAGGCGGGCTTTTTTCATGCGTGAATTCTCGTGATCAACCCAACTGGCTTAGATTGAATTTCCAGACGGCTGTGACTGCTTTTGCATTGCCTGATACTTTTTCAAGCCGTCCATCATGGTCTGGCTGAACCAGGCACCAACCGGCTCATCGCCACCCATATGGTTTGATGCGCGCTGCATCAATGGATGAACAGCCTCTTCTTCCGCGCCGGAAGCCTCTACCGAAGCATTATGGGTGACACCTGCAGACTGGTTTTCTTCACGCGCGCTCAAACGCCCCTGATCTGCAACCGCATTGGTGCCAGAAACAGCATCTGCTGCCATTGTCTGAGCCTTCTCACGGCCCAATGCTGCATTAAAGCGCGCCGCCATTTCGGCGGCCGACAGCGGCCCACCACTATCAGACATGATATTCTCATCGATCACTGACTGCCGCTCTTCTTTGACCAGATTACGCTTTGCATAACGTGTTTCATGCGCGGCCATCTCTGCCGAAATCGCAAAGGTATTTTCCTGACGGCTTACCCGACCACTGCTTGCCGCGCGGGCCCAGACGGTATTGCCGGCATCACTGCTAAAGGATGCGCGTTTGATCGGGGAACCGGTATCCGAGTTCGAGGCAATTGTTTTTGTCATCGTGGTGGCTGGCGCTGCCGGGTTTGCTGTCCCGGCCGCGGCCATGGCAACGCTCAGTTCTGCCGGATCAGGCTCGGGGCCTGCTTCTGCGACTTCGGTTGTCACGGCATGGGCCTGCATCTGGGCTTGAAGCTGTGGACTTACATTTGAAGCCGCAACATGGGTCGCTTGACCCCATGGCACATTCAGATCAGACGGCTTGACGCCAGTAAATCCGTTCGAGCTGGGGGCTGCGGCACTGGCCGGAATCGCCTGATCCACCGGAGCGGTCGGTGCGGCCTGAACAATCGTTGCCTGTTCCGCTTGGCTGGCTGCATATGCCGATGACGCGCTATCTGTAGTCATCCAGGGCAATACCAACTCACCCTGATAGCTGCCATCATTGGCTGCTACGGTTGCAGCACCAGCTGCGCTACCTGATGCATCAGCAACCGCCGTTCCGTCATCAGGCGTACCGCCCCCAAAGCCATCTTCAACAAACGCCATGATATGGCTACCGGTATCGTCACCAGTTACCGCATCCACCACAGCATCGATCGCTGCACCCGCAAGACCGAAAACACCACCAAACAGCCCGCCGCCAACAACGCGTGCGCCATTGCCGAGCTCATCACCGGTCAGCGAACGGTAAATCATGCCAACGCCGGGAATATGCTGCAGGGGGTTAATCACATCGAGGAAATCGGTGAACTCAAATCCGTCTTCTCCGAACATATATTCGGAGAAGGTCCGTCCTTCTGCATTTTCAGAAAGCTGGTCAGCCGCATTCGACTGGGCAAACTTGTTGCCCGCTACGTCGCCTGCTGTACCCGGAACGCTACCGGGCGAAATTTGCCGCCAATTTGCACCAATCGACATGTCTGTCCTCCTCTTGCGGTTTAATTTGCAAAAGGGGTGCCAGTTTTAGATCGGCTTAAATCGTGGGGTTTCCGGGATTTTTGTTTGAAGGATGTCGCAACGAAGCTACCCGTCGGAATCTTCTGCCGGGTAGGGTTGGCTTATTTAAACTGTGTTGAATGTGGCGAAAGTGACGGGTTGGCGAGCACTGGCGCGCAGCGTACTTCAGGTACGTGAGCACCATGCGCAGACGGAGCCGTTATTTGCAGGCCATTCCACGCAGTTTAAAACAGGTGCCCTGCCCGGTCCTTTTTGGTCTGCAGATAAAACTCGTTATGACCATTGGACGGGAATTTGTGCGGCACGCGCTCGGACACCGAAACACCCCAGTTTTCCAAACCTGTGAGTTTTTCCGGGTTGTTGGTCAACAAACGCACTTTTTCAAACCCAAGCTGACGGAGCATTTCGGCCGCCGGGCGATAAACGCGTTCATCGGCGTCAAAGCCAAGCTCTTCGTTGGCATCAAGGGTGTCAAACCCGCGATCCTGAAGCGCATAGGCGCGCAGCTTGTTCACAAGCCCGATGCCACGGCCTTCTTGACGCAAGTACAGAACGATGCCGCCCTGCCCGCTATTGGCGATTTCTGAAATCGCGCCACGCAACTGCGGACCACAATCGCAACGGAGCGATCCGATCAGATCGCCGGTAAAGCATTCGGAATGAAGACGGATCAGAACCGGTTTGTCCTTGGTCGGTTCATCAATCACGATGGCCAGATGTTCCTGCCCACCATCTTCGGGACGGAACGCAATCACCGTGGCGTTTTCTGCATCTTCCAGCGGCACACGTGCTTCGCTGACCTGACGCAGGGATGCCGCCGATGCATTTTCATAACCATTAATGCTATCTGATTGCAGCACCAAAAGGTTCTGACCACGTGCAAGGTTTTCCAGCTGATCTGCGCCAACCGCAACCGTCACCACAGCGGGCAGAAGCCGTGCAAGCTTTGCCAAACGGATGGCCGCACTTTCGGCCATGCTGACCGGACGCCAATCACCGCTCGGCAGTTTATCAAGATCGAGCAACGGATTGGCGATTTCGCCCAAACGGTCGGCATTGATGTCTGACTGGCTCTGGCTCACAAACGCGATGAAGGCATCATCCTTGCAGGCACGGCCCAGTGATTTGGCGCGCACACGCGGAATGACGATTGCTGGTGCTTCGCCATTTGCCGCGATATCACACAGACGTTCAAAACCATGTTGCGATAATGGTTCAGCGGCGATGACAGCAACGGAATGGGCTTCGCCATTATGATGGCCCTGCACCAGCACGATCTCGCCACGGCGCAAATCGGCCACGGCACGGGATACTGTCACCAGATCGGTGGCCGGGATCAGATTGCTGTCATTTTGGGCCGTCGCGGCAGAGCTTTGGGTCATCGGTATCTTGTCTTTGTGATCACAACATCGCGATCCGGTGGGTATGGGGCTGGATAAGGTATAGGTCAATGGGTTAAAGCGAAAACAGTTTGTTCTTGAAAATACACTGTAAGACGCTGATCCTAGAACGAGTACTACATATATGGCGGGCTTGGAGCTTAAGTTCCACAAAAACAATGGTGTGATACAGCACCAATTCGAGCCCAATATATAGACGGGATCTGGCAAGCAGCAAGGGATGGTGAATGTCGACAGGTAAACAGGTTCTCGTGGTTGAGGACGATGCAGCGCTCAGCCAGTCTTTAACTGAACAGCTTCGCCTGCATGAAGAGTTCGAATGCGTTGTCGCTCATAGTGGCAAGGATGCGCTTGATGCCGCCAAGGAATCCTATTTTGATGTGATCCTGCTTGATGTCGGTTTGCCCGACATGGATGGCCGCGATGTGTGCAAATTGATGCGCCGCGCCGGGGTCAAATCCCCAATCATCATGCTGACCGGGGCCAATAGTGATTCAGACACCATTCTGGGCCTTGAATCCGGCGCCAATGACTATGTCACCAAGCCATTTCGCCTCAATGTCTTGTTGGCGCGCATTCGCGCGCATATCCGCCAACATGAACAAAGCGAGGATGCCGTTTTTGTTATCGGCCCCTACAGTTTCCAGCCAAGTGCCAAGATCCTGATCGAAACCGCGACCGAGAAAAAGGTCCGCTTGACGGAAAAGGAAACCTCGATCCTGAAATTCCTGTTCCGGGCTGGCGACAAACCGGTCACGCGCGAAACCCTTCTGGACGAGGTCTGGGGATATAATGCCGGGGTCACCACCCATACGCTGGAAACCCACGTCTATCGCTTGCGCCAAAAGATCGAAAAGGATCCATCCAACGCGGCGATCCTGATTACAGAGCCCGGCGGGTATAAACTGATCCCGTGATTTCAGGTCCGTTTCATTGCTGAATAAAAAAAATCCCGTTTTATCGGGATTTTTTTATCACAAAGTTCGGACCCCAGCGTCATAGGACTCGTGCCAATTATCCACAGAATCCCCAAAAATCGAGTTTTCACTCAAATCGATAGAGAAACGCCTGAAAATGAGTGCGAATTACACGATTTCCGATTGAACATCGGATTTTTGGCACAAAAATCAGCCTGAAATGTCGATTAGTAGCCTCGTGACCCAAAAATCGCTGTTCCAACCCGCACATGGGTCGCCCCAAGTCGGATTGCAGCCTCGTAATCACCGCTCATTCCCATGCTTTTGATTTTAAGGCCGTGGCGTTCGGCAATCTTGCCAAGCAGGGTGAAATGCGGTGCCGGTTCTTCATCAACCGGGGGAATGCACATAAGGCCAATGATCGGCAATTTCAGCTCATCGCGGCACATCTTGATGAAATCATCAGCATCCTTGGGCGCGATGCCGGCCTTTTGATCTTCTTCACCCGTATTGATCTGAATGAACAAATCAGGGCACTGGCCGGTTTTATCACGATACTTTGCCAATGCATTGGCCAGTTTCGGGCGATCAACCGTCTCGATCACATCAAACAGCTCAACCGCATCCTTAAGCTTGTTGGTTTGAAGCGGCCCGATCAGATGAAGCTCCAGGTCCGGAAATTCGTCTCGTAAAGCAGGCCATTTGCCCGCGGCTTCCTGAACCCGGTTTTCTCCGAAGACACGACGCCCATCAACCAGCGCCTTGCGCACATGGTCCGCTTCATGGTTCTTCGACACACAAACAAGGGTCACATCATCCGGGTTCCGACCAACAGCGGCACAGGCAGCATTGATATTGCTTTGAATTTCAGCAAGATTCTTGGCGACATCCTTGTTGTCAGACGCGGTGTCATGAGTGCTCATGGAAGATGACCCTTGGTGATTGGTGCATGGGTGGTTGGCGCATGATTGCTTCGAGAATTTAGGCGCAGAATCGGGATAGTATCAATGGATGACACCCTGTTAAAGCAGGCAAGACAGCTCAATCTGCGCAATGGCGGAAAACACTGCGTCATCCCGCCGATTGTTCTTATGACCGATGATGTGCGTTTGCCCGATCCGGAAACGGCAATCAAGGCTTTGCCAGCTGATAGCATGGTCGTTTTTCGCCACTACAATCACCCCGAAAGGGCAATACTCGGTGCCAGATTGAGCAGACTTTGCCGCGCCCGAGGCATCCTGTTCCTTGTTGCCAACGATCTTGCACTCGCACTCAAACTTGATGCCGACGGCATCCACCTACCCGAATACCGCATCCATCAAACACCGCAGATTTACACGCAGATCCCGCATGACTTGATCCGAACATCTGCCTGTCACCAGATCAATACGATCCGTGAGTTACAACAGTTGTCGGGTATCGCCCGCCCTGACGGAGTTTTTATCTCCCCGATCTTCCCAACCCAAAGCCACCCAGGGGCCAACATACTAAAGCAGAGCGATATGCTGGCAATGGCAAGGCTCTGCAAAGAAGCTGAAATGTCGCCCATCGGGCTTGGCGGCATCACAGGAAAAACAGCCACTAAACTGCGAACATCCGCCCTTGCCTCTTTGGCGGGGATAGGGTTTTCTGCACCCGTCAGCTGACCAGCTTTGAGACTGGAGAACGACCCCAAATGCCCCGCAAGCCCCATCCGTCACGCAAGACATTTACCCGGTTTTCGTCGCGATTGCCGTTTCAGTTCGGATTGCCAAATGTCAGCCCATCATTGGGTCAGGCATCGGATGACAGCGCGGTTTACTTTACGCGCGCAACATCCCTCTTGCGGCAGCAGGTTTTGGCGAAGGCCTCCGGGGTAAAGATCAAATCAGACAGCTATCGGATGCAGGTCGTTCCGCGCGATGGCTGGCATGAACTTGATCTGACGAAGAAATCGATACTCTTTTTGATACCTGATGATGCCCTTGGCGACTGCGTGGGCATGACCTTGTTCCTTAAGGCGCTAAGGCTTCGCTTCCCCAATGTCAGGATCGGCGTTTTGAACGGCGGTAGTGCATCAGATATCTTCGCACTTATTCCCGATATCGAGATTTTCCAACTCTTTATGTCGTCAAAACAATTCGCGCGTTTTGACCACGTCGTTGATCTCAGCGAAATGGAAGGCTGGAAAGACATCGCAACCATGCCGGTGAACCCGGAAGAAGCACTGTGCGAGGCGTTCGGGATTGATCCCTGTCCGCTCGATGAACGAGAACCGGTGGCAAAAGCGGGAATGCGCATCGGAATTGTCCCGATGGCTTCATCACCGCTTCGTACCCTGCCACCGAAGCTGGTTCAAACCATTACCGAAACACTGGCAAAGCAAGACGTTCACATCACCATCGTGCTCAATGCCTATCAAGGTGTGATGAAGGAATACAAAGCCGCCCTTGGCGATTTAAGTGGTGAAAACATCGAGCTTGTCGATGGCTTTAAAACCATCGGCGATCTTGTCCAGTTCGTTGGTGAACAGGACTATCTCATCGCTGCCGATAGTGGCCCCGCCCATATTGCGAAGCTCTTCCAAACGCCGGGATTGGGCATCTATAGCTCTGCTTCAGCAGCAACCCTTCAGGGACGCCATAAAAACCTCAAGACGTGGCAAAGCAGTTTCAAAGGCACCTATTGCGAGGCACCCTGTGGGCTCGCAAAGCTTCGCGCGACCTCTGATGGCCAAATTGGCTGCATGGGAAGTTTGAATGTGCCGATTAACGAACTCAAGCAAGTTCCCGGAAACAGTGACCTATCGCTTGCAAACGCGCTTGTAACAGATGATCCGGTTCCGTGCGTTGCTCAGCTGGCGCGCTCTGACACATCGATTGCTTCGACAATCTGTGACGATCTGGGATATCCGACGACCAACTAAGACCAGGCACTACTCAAAAGAAAAGGGGTGGCCGAAGCCACCCCTTCATATCCGCTTCAAATTCCGAAGAATTAGAAGTTCAGGACCAGACCGGTTACTGCGCCGTAGCCGTCATTGTCAGCAATCGCTGCGTTGTCGGACTCGTCGTCGAACCAGAAGATCGAGGATTTCCAGGTCACGCCTGCACCAAGGGTGTAAGCAAGGCCAAGATCAACGGTGCTGATTTCGCCGGTACCCGACAGATCTTCAGCCGAGGAGCTGTCGATGTCGCGGTTGCCGTATTCAGCATAGCCGTAAGACAGGGAAACGGTGGCTGCGTCCATTGCGTAGGAAACGCCAACGTCGAATGCGTCTGTGTCGTCGCCGGTGCGGGAGTTTTCACCCTGTGCGAAATCGTCTTCGATGTGTCCCCAGGAGGTGCCAACTACGAAGTTGCCAAAGCCAACGGTTGCACCAAGGCCGTACCAGTTGCCTTCACCCTGGTTTTCGCCAACAGCAGAAACACCAACGGAAACGCCGTCGAATTCACCCTGGTAGCTAACACCAGCGGAAATAACGTTGTCACCACCCGTTGCGGTGTCGTTGTTGTTCGAGGTGTCATCATCTGCGTAAGAAACGCCAGCCTGGAAGCCACCAAGATTCGGGGTGAAGTAGGTGACACGCTTGTGGTCGCCGGTCGACGGAACGGTGTCGATCAGGTACGCATCAACCCAGTTGGTAAGGTCGCCATCGTTAACGCCAACCGGACCAACAGACGGTGCGGTGATGCCGAGCGAGTCGGCTGCACCATCGTCTTTACCAAGCTTGACCTGACCGAAGCCACCGTTGACGAACAGATACTGTTCATCGATCTGGTCAGAGGAGGTTTCAGCTTCGAGTTCGATTTTCGCACCAACTTCGATGCCGTTATCGAGCGTGGTTTTACCGGAGAAGTGAACTTCTGCGTCGGACTGGAAAGCGTTTTTGGACTCACCGACGTCCTGATCAGCAACACCGGCCCACTGTTCCATGTAACCACCAACTTCAAGCTGGATCGGCTCGGAAGCCTGTGCGGTGCCTGCAGCAGCAACAGCGACGAGTGCGCTGGAAGCAAAAAGAATCTTTTTCATCTTAACCCTCAATAGAATGACGTTTAGGGACGAAGGGGTTTGAACCGGACGGCCCTTCGTTCTGTCGAGGGTCATAAAGACATCCAGATGACCGTTGGTCAATTAATATACGTGACCAATGGTCATTTACAAAACAAAGTGTAATAATTTCGCAACACAACCCTATCGCAAGAAACTGTCATGCAGTACTATAGGCAATTACTATTCTACCATTACAGAAATATTCCAGTCCCTAAACCTCTACCCACAGAAGCTCACTACCGTACCTGTCTGATGGTCATTATTTGTTTTGAATTGAGCTGAAATTTGGTTCTGGTAATAGTACCTTTCCCATAAGTGAGTCACTGCCACGCGCACAAAAAAAGAAGGGGATGGAAAATCCATCCCCTTCAACTCTTCAACTAATCCGTTAGGGATTAGAAGGACAGTGCGAGACCGGTAACTACACCGAAGCCTTCGTTGTCGTCTGAGTTGCCAGCAAGCTGACCTTCAGAATCGAACCAGAATACGGAAGACTTCCAAGTCACGCCTGCACCAAGGGTGTAGGCAAGACCAAGGTCAAGAGCAGAAACTTCGTCCGAACCGGTTGCATCGTTGCTACGATCGTCTTCAGCGTATGCGTAGGTCAGGGAGACGGTTGCTGCATCCATTGCGTAAGAAACGCCCACATCAAAGTGAGTGTCGTCGTCTGCAGTGGTACGGTTACCATTGGTACCGGTACCGATGTTTGCAGTTACGTTTTCACCGAAGCCAAATTCTGCGTCGCGGTGCATCGCAGATGCACCAACGGTGAATGCACCGAAGCCAACGTTTGCACCAACGCTGTACCATTCGCCTTCACCCATGTGCTCGCCGGTTACTGCAACGGCAACGGAAACGCCATCGAAGTCGCCGTTGTACTGGATGCCAGCAGAAACGCGGTTGTCACCGGTTGCTACATCATCATCGTTCTCAGAGCTGTCGTCGTCTGCATAGGAGAAGCCAGCTTTGAATCCACCGAGCGACGGGGTGTAGTAGGTGATACGCTTGGAGTCACCACCAGCCGGAACAGTGTCCGGGGTCGCAGCCAGAGCAACCCAGTTCGGCATATCGCCATCGTTGGCGCCAACCGGGCCAACTGCCGGAGCGGAGATGCCCATATCAGCTGCAGCGCCGTCTTCTGCACCAAGCTTAACCTGACCGAAGCCACCGTTAACGTACAGGTACTGTTCGTCAACCATGGTGCCGGAGTTGCCGCCTTCACCGACGAGTTCGATTTTCGCACCAACTTCGATGCCGTTGTCCAGAGTAGTCGCACCGGAGAAGTGAACTTCGGTGTCAGACTGGAAAGCGTTGTAGTTGTCCTGAGCGTTGTTGTCCTGATCAGCAACACCGATCCACTGTTCCATGTAACCGCCAACGGACAGGCTGATTTTCTCAGAAGCCTGTGCCTGGCCTGCGAATGCGACAGCGACGAGTGCGCTGGAAGCAACCAGAATCTTTTTCATCTTTTCCCTCAACGTCTTTGCTTACGCCTTGTGGCGCTACAACAAATTTTTGGACAGCTTTTGCCGCCCGGTTCGACACGAATGGAGCCACTAATCTTGCGCCACGTCAACAATTGCTGTGACGCAAAAACCACATTAGGCAATGCGTGTTGCAGAAAAAGCACACTGGTTTTCTTTGCTCATCGCACATTTCCGCCCTATATTCGCGGGAAATATTGATTTTGATCGTCACAAACTTGTCTAAAGGCCGGAAATGATAACCTTTTCTTCGTTCAAGTCGCTGGTTGCCGGGGCAGGTGTAGCACTGGTTTTGACAGGCTGTGGTTACACTTCAGTGGACTATGACCAGTTTCCTGGCTCCGCAAATACTGACGAACGCGTAAACGGCCGGGCTATGACCCGCGCGCAGGAAAAAGAACGGGGTGGAATATTTGGGTCAAATGGCCTGAACATTTTTGGTGGCGAACAACAGCAGCAAGGTGGTGGATCCGGCATCGGCGTGAACAGTTTCTTGTGGCGCGCTACGCTCGACACCCTGTCATTCATGCCGCTGAACTCGGCCGACCCGTTTGGCGGCGTGATCATTACCGACTGGTACACACCTGCTGAAACGCAGAACGAACGTTTCAAGCTGACGGCGTACATCCTTGGCACCGCACTTCGTTCTGACGCAATCAAAGTCTCGGTATTCCGTCAGGTCAATGTAGGGCCTAACCAATGGCAAGATGCGGTTGTTGAAGACGGTACAGTAACTGCGCTGGAAGATTTGATTCTAACTCGTGCACGCCAGTTGCGCATTGATAGTGCGAATGCCGAATAGGCCGTTGGCAAACGACACCTTATATATCTCACCAGAATATAACCCCCACTCGCTTGAACGTGACTGGGGGTTCTTCGTGCGCGAGCAGCGTGGGCGTGTATTTGAAAGAATGTCGTCGGGGCTAGAGGATCTGAGGGCTGCGCTTTGCAACGTGGGCAGGTCAGGAAATCAGGTACATGCTCCGAAGCCTGCAAAAGTCACGACGGATGCATTAGCTGAAAATGCTGAGCAGCTTTGCAGCGAAGTTGGGTTGGATGTGGTCTCGTTGGCCTTGCTTGCTGATGTACCAATGCACAGGCCACTGCACGTGACACATAACAGCCTTATCGGACATTGGCGCTGGTTGCGCGCTGTTTGGCGTTTCGCGGCCGAACTTCCTCAATATGGACTGCAACACTCAGATCCGAGGCCCGATCCCGCCATCAGTGCTTTTCTGACCGATGGTAAGAACAATCTTGCCATTGCAGCACTAAGGGAAAAGTTCAAGCAGCTTGAGCAAGAAGGCTTTGATCCCGAGAACTACCTTTCTTTCGCAAGCGGCCTAACTCTGTTTTGCCCTTTTATCGGAACCGAACTATTGTGGCGCCAAGGTCTGATCACGGCGTCCAAGGCAAAAGGCACAGTTAAATGAGATTGCGCGCGGTATTTCCGGTTCTTGCAGTAGCTGCACTCACACTCTTGAGCGCATGCGGCTTTCGGCCGCTTTATGCGACCAGCGGCGACAATTATAACACCGCCGCCAACATGGCGCGGGTCAATGTTGCCCTGATCAATGACCGTGTCGGACAGGTCACCCGCAATGCACTGATCGAAACTCTGACCCCACGGGGCCAGGTTGCGAGTCCGCTTTATGATCTTAAGGTCACTGTAACGGAATCGACGAGCGGGCAAGGCTTTACCAAGGACAACGAAGCCACCATCTCTGATTACCTGATTAGCGGCAATTACGAACTCACGCGCCGGTCCGACTCCAAGGTATTGCGCAAAGGTAATGTACGTGCGCGTACCAGTTACAACATCGTCGATTCGGATTTTGCCAGCATCGAGGCTGAGAGCGCGGCACGTAATGACGCAGCACGCAATCTCGCCCAGCAACTTGCCAATCAGGTCGCGATCGGGCTTCGCTCGCAATAACGCAACCAGACTTCCCCGTTCACAATTCACCACCAAGTCCTCTCATGAAGCTCAAAGCGGCCCAGGTCGAAAACTTTCTCCGTGCTCCGGATGCCAAGGTTCAGCTCGTTCTGATCTATGGCGAGGATGAAGGACTTGTGCGCGAGCGCGCCGTGAAACTGGCCAAAACCGTGGTTGAGGATCTCAAGGATCCCTTCCGGGTGATCGAGCTCGGTATCCCACAACTCAAAGAAGACGGCGGGCGCCTGCGTGATGAAGCCGCCGCCATTAGCTTTGGCGGCGGACGCCGTGTGATCCGAATCCGCGATATTGGCGAGGCTCAGGCCCCGATCATCGCCGATTTCCTCGGTGACCCTGCTGGCGATGCCCTGATTGTGATTGAGGCCGGAAGCCTTGCCACCAAATCCAAGCTGCGTCAGGCCGTTGAAAAATCCACCAATGGCATGGCCCTGCCCTGTTATGCCGATAGCGGCCGCGACATTGAAGGGCTGATCAACTCGATCATGGAAGAGCACAAGCTTCGCATTGATCGCGATGCCACGCGTTATCTGGTCGCCAATCTGGGCTCTGACCGTATGATTTCGCGAAGTGAGCTCGAGAAACTTGCCCTTTACGCGCTTAAAGAAGGTCAAGTCACACTGGCTGACGCGATGGCCTGCGTCGGGGATAGTTCCGCGCGCCATTATGACGATGTCATTCAGGCCGTTTCACAGGGCAATGTGGTCAATCTTGATGCCGCCCTGACGCGGCTGGTCGAAGAGGGCCTTAATCCGGTTGGGGCCCTTCGCATGATGATCAGCTATTTTCAAAAGCTGCATCTGGTTAAGGGACAGGTCGCCCAAGGCACCAATGCCGACCAGGCCATGAAATCACTGCGCCCGCCCCTGTTTTTCAAGGCAGCAGACCGGTTCCGCGCAAATCTGAACAACTGGGCCGTCAATAACCTTCAACGCGCTCTGCAGATCCTTCTCGAAGCAGAACGCGATTGCAAAAGCGGCCTCGCCATACCCGAAACCATTGCCCATCGTGCAATGATCAAGGTTGCAGTTGCCCGTCAGAAGCAAGGTAGGCGCTAGTTTCCATCGAGTCGGAAACTTAAGAGACTTTTTATATTGCAACGCAACATTGCATCCCACTTCCCTATACCGGCTTCCTGCCTTACCCCAAAGCGTTAGCCTTCCCCCCCATTCAGTATAGCCCGCCTGTTCAAACACCGCTGGCATCCCCACCTCAATCCCACAGGTATTTGATAAACAACGATGCTTGCGCCCCGCAACGCAGGCACAGGGGATACTTGGGGACATATCTGCATATTCAGATCTGATGAGAGAGGGACATCACAATGAAGACTGCATTCCATCGCGTGCTTGGCGCTGCGATCGTTTCTGGCGCCGCCTTGGCGGCTTCAATTCCGGCCATGGCACAAACATCCATCCTGCCATCCGACGCCTATGACGCCTGCCCGCTTGATAAGACGGAACTGGCAACCTGGTTCAAAGACGGTCAAATCACGCTGAATGGCAGCGTCACGGCCGCCGACAGCGCCAAGTTTCCAACTAACAACACCAATTGCGATTTCTTCAAATGGTCATCGCAGATGTTTCTGTGGCTGACATCGCCGACAAAGCTCAAAGCCACCGGTGATATGAGCTACATCTTCGATGCGGATGGTTTTTATGATGTCTCGCCGGAAAACGACAAGGGTGTTCGCAAGTTCTTAAAGAACGATACGCCGATCAACAATTTCCTGGTCCGCGTCAATAAGCAGGACGAAGCCGTTCCAACCACCATCGGTGAAACGGGTCAGGCCGGCGGCGGCGGGATCCTGATTTCCCAAGCCGGATCGATTGTCTATTACGGCATCCATACCAACACCTTCTATGGTGCGTTCCTGACCGGGCAAAAGGCCGGCACGATCAAACTGGGCACCTTCCCCACGACCGAGGCCGACAAGGACGAAGTCGTTGCCTATGCCAAGGCCAACGGCCTTGATGCGTCCGCCCCCATGGCGCTTGCGATCGAGCTTAAAACATCCTGGGTCGATGCCAGCACCGTCGCAAACCCGGAAAGCTATGTTCAGGTAAAGGCAGAAGTCCCGAAATACGATCAAAGCGTCGCAACCGAATGGAAGCTTACGGGGACGGAAACAAAAACACTGGCCCTGACCGGTATGCACGTGGTGGGTTCCGTTTTGGGTCACCCGGAAATGATCTGGGCGACGTTTGAGCACCAAAACAACACGCCCAATGGCACCTTCTATTATCAAAGCGCTGCAAACGCCGTGACCGAGGCAAGCTTTGATCCTGCGGCATCCGGCTATACCTTCTATGCGCCCAACACGCCGGATAATGGTGTGAATGTCGAAACGGCTCATGTCGGCAAAAATGGCAATATCGTTCTGACCGCACCGGCCACCCGGATTGTGCCGACATCGGTTGTCCGCACCAATCCATGGGGAACACCGGGGTCAGATGCCAACAGCGCCACGGTCAATGCGCAGATCATCTCGATGAACAATAACGTTCTGGGCAACCTGGTGTCCGGCGACATCCGGGCAAACTATGTGCAGATCGGCGCAGTCTGGACCCAAAACGGCATCATCCCGCAAAGCCCGCTTCCCGATCAAACCAACAGCAATGTTGCCCTGCTGGCCCCCGAAGTCGGATCATCGCGTTTGGCCAACACCACCATGGAAACCTATTTCCAGGGCACCCAGATGGGCAATTGCTTCCTGTGTCACAATGCCGGTGGCTCCCCTGCACCAACGGCAAGTTTCGGGGATGAGGAACTCAGCCATGTCTATTTTGATCTGGCACCGCTGAAATAATTTCAGCCACCACTGATCACACGCTGAAACGCAAAACGGGCCATCAATGTGATGGCCCGTTTCACGTGGAACAATCAGCAGATCAGATCACTTGATCAACTCATCAAGCTCGTCCTCGCCGACCTCGTCGCTTTCGATCGGATCGTCGCCTTCCGGACCGTCGATCATGAATGCTTCTTCATCATCCTCTGGTTCGGGCAAGGCGACTTCGGCGATGTTTTCAAGCTCAGCTGTCAGATCGTCTTCATCGATCTCACCCTGCTCTTCACCGTCTTCGTCCTCGATAAACATCGAGTTCAATTCGTTCTCATCCGAATCTGCCGAGTTGTCGATGTCGTCTTCCGCATTCAGCTCATTGGCTTTGCCGTGTGTCAGGCGCTGCAGGATGTCGTCAAGTTGCTCAAGCGTATCGTAGCGAATCGAGATTTTGCCCGATGCGCCGTCAAAGTCGATATTGACCGCCAACCCCAACATGTTGCTAAGGTCACGCTCCAAAGCCACAGTATCTGGGTCTTTTTCAACAGATGACCCGCCCGATGATCTTTTCGGACGCGAAGATTTCCCGCCATCCGTTTTCACAAGCTTTTCGGTCTGACGAACGTTGAGGCCCTTTTTAACGATCTGTGCTGCCAGCTCAACCGCGTTATCTGCGCCAAGCAATGCACGCGCATGGCCAGAGCTCAGAACCTTGTCAGACAGCATCTGTTTGATCGGTACCGGAAGAGCCAAAAGACGCAAGCTGTTAGCGATGTGGCTTCGACTTTTGCCAAGGGCCTGGCCAAGCGCTTCCTGCGTATGAGAAAACTCGCTCATCAGGCGGTTATAGCCTTCGGCCTCTTCAAGCGGTGAAAGATCCTGACGCTGCAGGTTTTCGATAAGGGCAATCTCGGCCGTCTCACGATCGTCGAAATCACGCACCAAGACCGGAACTTCATGAAGCTGTGCACGCTGTGCGGCACGCCAACGACGTTCACCAGCAATGATTTCATAGGTGGTCTCGCCGGTCGATGACGCACGCACCAAGATCGGCTGAATGATGCCCTTTTCGCGAATCGAAGCCGCAAGATCATCAATCGCTTCGTCGTCAAAGTTGCTGCGCGGCTGGAACGGCGACGGTTTAAGATCGGTAATCGCAATCAGCTGCGTTGTACCACCCGGCCCAGGATGCGCTGCGGCACCCGCCTTGTCACCACCAGAAACGGCAACACCGACATCCTCGTCTTCTTCCCCAAGAAGTGCCGACAGTCCTCTCCCCAAGCCGCGTTTTTTTGCATCGCTCATGCTTTAACCCCTTCGCGTTTCAGGACTTCGCTTGCAAGATTCAAATAGGCCCGTGAACCCGGGCACTTCATATCATACACCAGCACCGGCGTGCCGTGGCTTGGTGCCTCTGACACACGGACGTTGCGCGGAATAACGGTGCGATACACAACATCGCCAAAGTAATCGCGCACGTCATTGGCAACCTGTGCAGACAGGTTATTACGCTTGTCATACATGGTCAGAACAATGCCCTGGATCTCGAGATCCGGGTTGAACGCCTTCTTCACGCGTTTGATCGTACGTACCAGATGGCTGACACCCTCAAGGGCAAAGAACTCGCATTGCAACGGAACCAAAACCGCGTCTGAGGCGACCAACGCGTTAAGCGTCAGCAGGCCCAAGGACGGCGGGCAATCAATCAGGACGTAATCAACATCATGCGGAAGCTTACCAAGCGACTCCTTAAGTTGCGTTTCGCGACGTTCGAAATCGACCAGCTCGATCTCCGCACCAGACAAATCCATACCCGACGGGACAATGGTCAAACGCGGGATCGCGGTATCAAGCCGCGCTTCTTCCAACGAGTTTCCATTGATCAAAACGTCATAAGAACTGATCTGACGGTCCGACGGGCGCAAACCCAAACCGGTGCTGGCGTTGCCCTGCGGGTCAAGATCGACGATCAGAACCCGCTGGTTTACCGCGGCCAATGCGGTTGCCAGATTGATGGTGGTGGTGGTTTTACCAACCCCGCCCTTCTGGTTGGCAACGGCGATGATACGCGGACGATGTCCAGCGCCCTGAGACTGGGTAGAAAGCGGCAAGTCAATTACATCGGTCACCGGCTAACTCCTTTTAAGATCATCACGACACCGTCCGGATCGACCAGGCTGGCATGCGTGGTTACATCAAATGTCCAACCAGCGTCGCGTGCGTCCGCCAGCTCATCCTCAAAGGCACGTCCCTTCAGCAGCACATAATGGCCACCGTCTTTTAGATGTCTTTGGCCAAGCTCAAGCAATTTGGGCAGTGGCGCGAAGGCCCGGGCAGTGATCACGTCGGCACCGCACGGTGCAGCCGCTTCGATTTGCTCACGGGCAATCTCGGTTTGACCTAGTACACCGCAAACACGTGCTGCTTCCATCAGGAACACGGTCTTTTTGGTGTTGGATTCCATCATGGTCACGTTTCCGGCACCAAGAATTGCCAGAACGATGCCTGGGAAGCCAGCACCAGAGCCAAAATCAACAATCTTGCCCTCGGCTGCAACATCGTGCAGATGGGGCCAAAGCTGAGCAGAACCCTGTAAATGACGTCCCCAAACGTCTTCTGCCGTGCTGGCGCCAACGATATTAATGCGTGGCTGCCACTTAACGACAAGGTCTGCATATAGGCTTAAACGGTCCAATGTTTCACGTGAAACACTCAAATCGCGTTCAAACCATGTTTTTACGGGTGCGGAAATGGGTTGCATAAATGATTTATACGTTCAGTTTGAAAAACACACCAGCCAAGATTTTTATGTTTTGTGATTTTTCACGCTAACAGATTTGATAAAAACGATAAAAAACATCGAAAATGTTTCACGTGAAACACCCACGTCCATCTTTGCATCACTTTTTCTGCAACGACGCGTCGCTTCCACGAATCGCCACCGCGTCGAATCGAATTCCCCACGCACGTCGTATCCAGAACAACGGATGTCAGCCCCAACAGATGTTTCACGTGAAACATCTGGATCGCCCTCCCTCACCTGCGCCAGACGTATCCAGGTTTGGGGGTTGGGTTTCAGTCCTTTCGTTGCTTGTGGCGCGGACTTGAGTTTCGGTTTGAGTCTGAAGTTAGGCGACCCCGACCTGAACATACGCCCTGCACATGGATCAAGGCCAGCGGGGCGGATGACTGACCCACACACCGATAAACCTGGCTATCGCACGAAATCCGACTCTCGGTTAAGGTCGTTTGGCAATGCGGAGCTATCGGGGTAATACCCTTCCGTCTGTTGCCTCATTCTTCCCATTCCGTTAGGTCACAACAAGGCAAAATAAAAGACCCGGCTGTCGTCACAATCGGGTCCTGAAAATCGGATTGGTCTGTAGCTGCCGTCGAAAAGATCAGGCACTTTTGACAGTCTGACCATCGGCCTTGTGTTTGTGGCTTTTGATGTGACCAAGCAGGGCGGTCACCGCCGCCGGGGTCACGCCAGGGATACGCGATGCAGCGCCGATGGTTTCCGGCTGAATTTCTTTCAGCTTAAGGCGGATCTCAGCCGACAGGCTTCCGACTTTATCGAAGTCAAGACCGCGCGGCAGGCGAAGTTCCTCGTCACGGCGGAAAGCTGCAACGTCAGCCGACTGGCGTTCGAGGTAGCCTTTATACTGCGCATCGATCGAGACCTGCTCCTTGATCGCCGGGTCAACCTCGCCCAGTTGCGGCCAGACTTTGGTCAGGGTATCGAAGTCGATATCCGGATAAGCCAGCAAATCATAAGCCGTACGACGTACACCGTCCTGATTGATCTTGATGCCAAATTTGGCAAGACCATTCGGGGTTTCGGTCAAGGTCGATACTTCGGACTTGGCGGCATCAAGGGCTACTTTTTTATCGCCCCAGACTTTCTCGCGGGTCGAAGCAATGCAGCCAATATTAAGACCACGATCGGTCAGTCGCTGATCAGCGTTATCGGCACGCAACATCAAACGATACTCGGCGCGCGAGGTAAACATACGATAAGGCTCGCGTGTGCCCAGCGTCACCAGATCATCGATCATCACACCGATATAGGCATCCGCACGATCAAGAACGAATTCGCGTTCGCCGCCTGCGGCGATCAATGCCGCATTCACACCAGCAATCAAGCCCTGCCCGGCTGCTTCTTCATAGCCGGTGGTGCCATTGATCTGACCAGCGAAGAACAGTGCCGCAACCTTTTTGGTTTCCAGCGTATGGCGCAGTTCGCGCGGATCGACGAAGTCATATTCGACTGCATAGCCCGGACGGAAGATCTCGACCTTCTCAAGACCTGGAATGGTGGCCAGCATAGCAAGCTGCACTTCTTCGGGGAGCGAGGTCGAGATGCCGTTCGGATAGACGGTGGGATCATCGAGCCCTTCGGGTTCGAGGAAGATTTGATGCTGATTCTTCTCCGCAAAGCGCACGACCTTGTCTTCGATCGACGGGCAATAGCGCGGACCACTGCTGGTGATCTGGCCACTGTACATTGGGGCGCGATGCAGATTGGCACGAATGATTTCGTGGGTCGCTTCGGTGGTCCAGGTCATATGACACGGGATCTGCGGAACCGTGATTTCCTTGGTCAGGAAGGAAAACGGATCGGGCGGGTTGTCACCCGGCTGTTCCTGCAGGCTGGCCCAATCGATGGTCCGCCCATCGAGACGCGCCGGGGTTCCGGTCTTCAGACGTCCAAGACGGAATTCGTATTTCTCAAGCGTGTCCGACAGACCCATTGCCGGGGCATCGCCAATGCGGCCTGCCGGCGTGGTCTTCTCACCGATATGAATAAGACCACGTAAGAATGTGCCGGTGGTCAGGACAACAGCACCGGCGCGATATTCAATGCCCTCGCCGGTGATCACACCGCCAACGCGATTGTTCTCGTCAATGATCAGGTCTTCAACACCACCTTCAAGGATCGTGAGGTTTTCCTGATTAGCGAGGATGTCCTGAACCGCTTCGCGATAGAGCTTGCGATCAGCTTGCGCGCGCGGGCCACGAACGGCCGGACCCTTGGACCGGTTGAGCATACGGAACTGAATGCCGGCGCGGTCAATCGCACGGCCCATCACACCATCAAGTGCATCAACCTCGCGCACCATATGCCCCTTGCCCAGACCACCAATGGCCGGGTTACAGGACATTTCACCAATGCGATCGGCGCGATGTGTGACCAATGCAGTATTGGCACCCATGCGTGCGGCAGCCGCTGCGGCCTCGCACCCGGCATGACCACCGCCAACAACAATCACATCAAAACGGTTTTGCAACACATTCTGTGACATCAAATTCCTCACTCAATCCCTGCGCGGATCATGGCTCGATCCAGCCGCAAGCATGAACCTTGTCTGGTTCAAATAGGCTTATCCGGTTCATCTGCTGAACCAGTGTTTCACGTGAAACAATCCTAGAGACTGTTTCCTGATCTTATTTGCCGATACAGAAATCCCCGAAGATAATATCGAGCAAATCTTCCACATCGACGCGTCCGGTAATCTTGCCGATTTCGCGCACTGCAAGCCGGACATCTTCGGCAGCCAGTTCGGCGATATCGGTCTGCATTCCGCGATCCAGATGATCGCTGGCACTTTCAAGTGCGCGGCGGTGCCGCAACCTGGTTAACGGTACAGGCCCCGCAAAATCGAGCCCCTCTTTTACGCGAGTCTCCAGCAGTTGCAAGAGGGTTTCCATCCCCTGCCCGGTCATGGCCGATATGGCCAAAACGGGAAGCTCAAGCCCGCGACCTTCAACCGATGTTCCCTGCCAGACCTTCGGGATTGATGCGCCTTCGTCCCCATCAACCTTGTTGATCAGAATGATGGTATTGCCATCAATCAATCGGGCTGCTTCGGGATCAATGTTGGGCCAGTCACCACGGTCGATGACGACAAGGCGGAGATCGGCATTCTCGGCCCGTTCGGTGGCACGACGCACACCTTCGGATTCAATCACATCTCCGCTTTCGCGCAGGCCTGCGGTATCGACCATGGTCACCGGAAAGCCACCGAGGTCGAGATGCACTTCAATCATGTCGCGCGTGGTCCCGGCGATCTCGGAAACGATTGCCGCATCACGTTGCGCAAGACGGTTCAGAAGGCTTGATTTACCGGCATTGGGTGCGCCAAGAATAACGATCTGAAACCCTTCGCGCAGGCGCTCGCCCCGGCGGTTATCCGCCAGATGTTTTTTGACATCACTATTCACCGCGATCAAATCGCCGCGCACAACCGGTACAATCCCGTCCGGAAGGTCTTCGTCGGGGAAATCAATATCGGCTTCGATATGCGCCAGTGCCTTCATCAGGCGTGCACGCCAGCCTTCGTACAATGATCCCAGCTCACCCGCCATCTGGCGCACAGCCTGACGGCGCTGGGCGGCGGTTTCGGCATCAATCAGATCGGCAATACCTTCGGCCGATGTTAGGTCCATCTTGCCGTTTTCAAAGGCGCGTCTTGTATATTCACCGGGTTCAGCGATGCGCAAACCATCCTGGCGCGACAGGCAATCAAGCACTCCTTCAATCACCGCACGCCCGCCATGCACATGCAGCTCAACCACGTCTTCGCCGGTAAAGCTTGCCGGACCGGCAAAATAGATCGCCACCGCATCATCCAACCGCTCGCCTGATTGCGGGTCGCGGATCGGCGCATAGATCGCATGACGTGCCTTTGGCATCTGATCCCGGCCCAGAAGCGCACAAAGGATCGGCCCCGATAACGGCCCGGACAAACGGATCACGGCGACACCTGCGCGCCCGGCCCCTGATGACAGGGCAAAGATGGTTTCTCGGCTTGCAATCATGATGGATCGTTCATTCTTGTGGTGATCGTCCCTGCGCGTATGCGCGGCCCGGGGCCGTAGGGACGGTTAAAAACATGCGTGCTGTCGATATCGTTCAGACAGCACCAAAGGTCAACATATCGAAGCTTTGGCAAACAGGGTTTTAACACGTTTCAAAAAACAAAACGGCCCCGAACGGGACCGCTTGTATTGGCTTGAACGCGGCCTATTGGTCAGGGCTGAGTTGCAATCTTTCGACGATCTGCCCGCCCACCAGATGGTCATTAAGGATCGCATCAATGTCTTCCATCGTCTCATAGCGATACCAGGTACCTTCCGGGTAAACCACCATCACCGGCCCCAATTCGCAGCGATCAAGGCAGCCTGCGGTATTGATGCGGGTTTGCGGGAGCCCAAGCTCCTTGGCCCTGACCTTCATATAATTGCGAAGCTTGGTCGCCCCTTTGAAATTGCAGCATCCGCGTTCATGGCCCGCGGGTCGTTCGTTCTGACAGACAAAAACATGTGCCTGATAGTAATGGTCACTCACGTTGATCAGTCCTTATCACCGCCGCCCGGCGTGCTGTTAAACTGGCCCCAGAATGCTTTTTGCAGCTGTTCCCAGTTCTGGATGCCCTGTGGCAGCCAGGTATTAAGCATGGTTTCCGGGTCCATTGCCGCCAGATTGGATTTCATGCGGTCTTCGATTTCCTGCATCATCGCTTTTTGCATCGGCTGGACATCGGGCAACCCGAAAAAGGTACGGGCCTCTTCCGGCGTGCAATCAATGTTTACAGTTACTTTCATCGCCCTGATCTCCTGTTCTTGTCGGTTCTTTTATCTGCATCGTTTGGCTGGGCGCCACAATATCATGGATTTGCGACAAAAGATTACAGGCATTTGCCTTTATGAATGAAGTCATTACCCTTAGACTCCTTCAAACAGCCTAACAAAGGGTTGCCGATCTTCGCCACGCCACCCGAAATGATAAACGCCGTCCCCCAAAACGGCACAGGACATGACATGGAACTCGCACGCAACAATCTTGGTTCGGAAACCAGCCCCTATCTATTGCAGCATCGCAATAACCCGGTGCATTGGCAGCCCTGGAGCGCAGAAATACTTGCCGCCGCCAAAGCCGCCAACAAGCCGATCCTGCTGTCGGTGGGCTATGCCGCGTGTCACTGGTGCCATGTCATGGCCCATGAAAGCTTTGAAGATGAGGGCATGGCAGCCCTGATGAATGATCTTTTCATCAATATCAAGCTCGACCGCGAAGAACGCCCTGATCTGGATGCGCTCTATCAAAATGCGCTGGCGTTGCTTGGCCAACAGGGCGGCTGGCCGCTGACCATGTTCCTGACACCCGATGGCGAACCGTTCTGGGGCGGGACTTACTTCCCCAAAGAAGCCCGTTATGGCCGTCCGGGATTTGGTGATGTGCTGAAGACGGTCGCCAAGATCTATGCCGAAAAGCCTGATGATGTGCGCCACAATGTCGATCAGATTTCAAACGCACTGGTTAAAATGAACAGTGCGGCGGTTGGCTCCGTCCCGACGCTTGAGATGATTGATCGCTGTGGTCATGGCTGCTTGCAGATCATGGACGGGGAAAATGGCGGCACATCGGGTGCGCCAAAATTCCCGCAGCCGAGCCTTCTGGCGCTGATCTGGCGGACAGGTGTGCGTACCGATGATGAGGAACTTAAACGCATCGTCAAACACAGCCTCGATCGCATGTGCCAGGGCGGCATTTATGACCATCTGGGCGGCGGTTTTGCCCGCTATGCAGTTGATGACCAATGGCTGGTGCCGCATTTCGAAAAGATGCTTTATGACAATGCCCAGCTGATTGATCTTCTGTGCGATGTCTGGCGGGCGGATGCCAATCCGCTTTATGCCAAACGGGTTGAGGAAACCATCACCTGGATCTTGGCTGAAATGCGCATCACCGGCGGTGCCTTTACCGCAAGTCTGGATGCCGACAGCGAAGGCGTCGAAGGCAAGTTCTATGTCTGGTCCGAGGTCGAGATTGATACCCTTCTGGGCTCTGATGCCGATCTATTCAAGAAGTTTTATGACGTCACACCGGGCGGTAACTGGGAAGGTCACACCATCCTGAACCGCACGGCGTCCGGCCTTGGTCTTGCCGATGATGCGACCGAACAAAAACTGGCTGAACTTCGCAGCAAGTTGCTGAGCGAACGGGCCAAGCGCATCCGTCCGGGCTGGGATGACAAAGCCCTGACCGACTGGAACGCAATGACGATTGCCGCCCTTGCCGAGGCCGCCCTAACCTTCAAGCGCCCGGAATGGCTTGATTACGCCAAGCTTGCCTATAATTTCGTGACCGGCACGCTGATGAAGGATGGTCGCTTCCTGCATAGCTACCGCGAAGGCAAGGCACAGCATGCCGGTATGCTCGAAGACTACGCGCACATGATCCGAGCCGCCCTGCGCCTGTTTGAATGCTTTGGCGAGGATGCGTATCTGCGTGAGGCCGTCGAGTGGTCGGAAACCGTCGAAACCCTGTTTGCCGATGCCAAGGGTGGCTATTTCCAGTCTGCATCTGATGCCAGCGATCTGATCATTCGCCAGAAACCCTATATGGACAACGCAGTGCCATCGGGCAATGCGATCATGGCCCAGAACCTGGCAAAGCTTTATGCACTCACAGGCGATACCAAATATCGCGATCGGGCGGAAATCACGCTTTCGGCCTTTGGCGGACGGATTGGTGACCAATTCCCCAATATGCCGGGCCTTCTTCTGGCGGCGGAAATGCTTCAAAACCCGGTGCAGATCGTACTGATCGCCAAGGATCGCAGCCAAGCTTACCTTGAAATGCGCCGGGCCATCTTTGCCAGCTATTTGCCCAACCGGGCGATCACCATCCTGGGCGATGGCGATCCCCTTCCCGACGGGCATCCGGCACAGGGCAAAACCGCGATTGATGGCAAGGAAACCGCCTATGTCTGTCAGGGGCCGGTTTGTTCTGCCCCGGTCACCAGTGCCGATGATCTTGCCAAATTGCTTGCCGATCTGCCTGCCAAGGCGGCATAAGGCAGCAATATTCATTTCTCGCCGCCCGGAAAGAACACACCAATGCCGCAAATCTCGATCAACAGCCCGATTGGTGCCCTGACCATCTTCGAGTTCGATGACCAGATCGTCGCCCTTGATTGGGGCTTTGTCGACGAGATGGAGCCAAGCCCGGTTCTGGAAGAGGCGAAAAAGCAGCTTAACGCCTATTTTTCCGGCCAACTGGGCCACTTTGACCTGCCCTTGGCACCCGATGGTACTGATTTCCAAAAGGCCGTCTGGGACGCCATGTGCAATATCCCGGCGGGCAAAACCGCGACCTACAAGGAACTGGCGGCTGCCGCCGGATCGCCAAAGGCATTTCAATCGGTTGGAACCGCGTGTGGTCTAAACCCGATCCCGATCATCATCCCCTGCCACCGCGTTCTGGCATCGGGTGACAAGCCCGGTGGTTATTCCGGTCAAGGCGGGCTTGAAACCAAGCGTGCGCTTTTGAAGATCGAAGGCGTTGATCTTTTGATTGGCAGCGATCAGGGCAGCTTTGATCTGTAAAGCTGCACGACTGTTCGGCATAAATCCGCTGCTGCAAAAATCACTTATCTGACCTACACTCGGCCCATTGATGAAACAAGCGTTCCAAAACGCACAGATGGGAGGTCACCAATGACCAAGGCATTCCGGTTCCATGAAACGGGCGGCAGCGATGTCCTGAAATTCGAAGATGTTGAGGTTGGCACACCGGGCGAAGGCGAAGTTCGCCTGGCCCAAAAGGCCGTTGGCCTGAACTATATCGATATCTATTTCCGTTCCGGCGTCTATCCGGCCCCGTCCCTGCCGTCCGGCCTGGGTCTTGAGGGTGCCGGCGTGATCGAGGAAATCGGTCCGGGTGTCACCGATCTTGCCGTCGGCGATCGCGTGGCCTATGCCGCACAGCCGCTTGGCGCCTATGCCGAAGCACGCGTGATGCCGGCCAAGGGTCTGGTGAAGATCCCTGATGATGTCAGTTTCGAGCTGGCGGCCGCCGCCATGCTTCAGGGCATGACCGCCCAGTACCTTCTGCGCCGGACCTATAATGTTAAAAAGGGTGACACCATCCTGATCCATGCCGCAGCAGGTGGCGTTGGCCAGATCGTTTGCCAGTGGGCCAAACATCTGGGTGCGACCGTGATTGGCACGGTGGGCTCCAAGGAAAAGGCCGAGATTGCCAAGGCCAAAGGCTGCGACTACCCGATCCTGTATCGCGAAGAAGTGGTATCTGAGCGCGTCAAGGAAATCACCGGCGGTCAAGGCGTTGAAGTTGTTTATGATTCGGTCGGTAAAGACACGTTTGAAGACTCGCTTAAATGCCTGAAACGTCTGGGCATGATGGTCTGCTTTGGCCAGTCCTCAGGGCCGGTTCCGCCGATCACGCTGGCGCAGTTGGCACCGGGTGGCTACTTCCTGACCCGTCCAAGCATCTTTAACTACAACGCTACCCGCGAAGAGCTTCTGGCAAGCGCGCAGGACCTGTTTGATGTTCTGAAATCAGGTGCGGTCAAAATCGACATCACGGCCACCTACCCGCTGGCTGATGCCGCCAAGGCCCATGAAGACCTTGAAGGCCGCAGAACCAACGGATCGATCATCTTTACGGTCTAAATATTTGATATCATGACATTTTCAAAGGCAGGGCTTGGTCCCTGCCTTTGGTGTTTGTACCTTTATCGTCGACATGCTGGTTTCCGGCCTGCGCGGGAATGACAAGGAATGGCCCCCTATGTATCGGAATCCATTCCCCGGATTATTTCCCTGCTTCTGCCTTTTGGTCTTCATGAAAGGCGCGCACATCGCGTGCAATCGCATCAAAGCGGTCTGACAGGCTGTCACTGACTTCACGGCACGGTGCGACGACGGCCTCTGCCCAATCAACATAGGCCAGTATCTGCTTTTCATCCCAGCCAATCGGGGTATCAGTCAGCATCGCACCGACATTGGCGACCTTGTCGGCCAGTCGGACGAGTTTTGCCCCGGCGGTCAGATGCGGGGCGGTTTCAACTTGCTTGGCTTTGCGTTCATCACGCGGCAGGGCCTTGTCATCACTGACTTCAAGGACGATGTCAGCAACACTGGCATTAAAGCATGCGGCAATTTCATCGCGGGTGGCACCACAATCCTCGATCACGTCATGCAAAATCGCGGCACACAGAATATCTTCATGCGTGCCCGGTTCACATTCGACAATCAGGCGGGAAACCTCAATCGGATGATTGATATAGGGTTCCTCGGCCGGGCCCTTACGACGCTGGTCACGATGGGCGCGCGCAGCGAAATCGACGGATTTGAGTAGAAGTTGCATCAAGCGCAGTAATGTAGTGAACGAAGACACCCAGATTCACATGGCTTTTGCGTTGTTTCAAGCCTTCATGACCTATCGACTTCGAAAATCGGGTCCCCACATACAAAACTGAGGTGTTTTTCAATCAGGAGGGTTCGATACGTGTCACAGGACATGCGACTGAAACTGACCTTACGCAATGAAAGCAGCCAAAGCCCCCTGCATCTGAGCACGTTGGCACCGCGTGCGGGCTGGAAGATCGATCCGCCCCATCATCTTGAGGTCGGTGATGCGGCAACCTGCGAGATCGAAACCGCAAGCGAGCTTGCCATCACCATGCGCTATGGCACCCATCATATCGGCCTGCATCTGGGCAATGGGGCATTCAGCTTTGAGCCGGGTGATGCCAAGGTCGAAGGCCAAAAGCTTGATGGGCATGTTGCAGAGCTGACACTGGTTTTGCCCTAACCGGGTAGACCGTGATGTTTCACATGAAACCACCTGATCACTTTGACTGCCACTCGGCACGCAATTGGGCATAGATAAATTCATCACCCCACTGACCGTTAAAGCAGTCATTTTCAATCAGATGCGCTTCGCGGCGAAAGCCTAACCGTTCAACAACACCAACCGAACCGCCATTTTTCGCATCAAGCCGGGCAAAGATCCGGTGAAACTCGAAATGATCAAAGCCAAGATCAACCATCGCCCGGACGGCTTCGGTGGCGTAGCCCTGCCCGGCAAATGTCGGATTGAAGATGTAACCCACCTCACCCTGGCTGGCATTGATGCTGGAAAGCTTTATCAAAACTTCTCCCAACACTGCGCCGTCGTCATCACGGGTCACCGCAAGGGTGAAGACATCACCATCCTTGTTGAAATCCGCGTTCAGCAGATCAGAAAACTGTTGTTTCAATGCATCGCCCGCCGGCGGATCGCAGTAAAGATACTGATAGACCAAAGATAACGCGTGATAGGTGGCGTATGCGTCAAAGTCAGAAGATACAAATGGGCGCAGGGTAAGTCGGCTGGTTTTAACCGGTGATGGTGGCAGGGATAAATTCATTGGAAAACAGTGATTTATTGAATGGACGCCCTATCTAGGCAGCCTCTTGTAAGGCTGCAAGTAGGCACTGTGACCTTGATCATGCAAGCACCCCCTTCAATCATCAGACAATAAAAAAACGGGGCCCAGAAGGCCCCGTTTAATCATCAGACGATTATCAAAAAATGGCAGAAATCTGCCGGTTTTCCTTATCCGTTCATGGAATCGAAGAAATCGTCGTTGTTTTTGGTCGATTTGAGTTTGCCCAGAAGGAACTCCATCGCGTCCTGCGGACCCATCGGGTTGAGGATACGGCGCAGCACCCACATCTTGGACAGCACACCCTTGTCGACAAGAAGTTCTTCCTTACGGGTACCCGATTTAAGGATATCAATCGCCGGGAAGATACGTTTGTCAGACAGTTTACGATCCAGGATAAGCTCGGAGTTACCGGTACCTTTGAATTCTTCAAAGATGACCTCGTCCATACGCGAGCCAGTATCGATTAGGGCGGTCGCGATGATGGTCAGCGAGCCGCCTTCTTCGATATTACGTGCCGCACCAAAGAAGCGTTTCGGACGCTGCAGCGCATTGGCATCAACACCACCGGTCAGAACCTTGCCCGAGCTTGGAACGACGGTATTGTACGCACGTGCCAGACGGGTAATGGAATCAAGCAGGATGACAACGTCATGCTTGTGCTCGACCAGGCGTTTGGCCTTTTCCAGAACCATTTCGGTCACCTGAACGTGACGCTGTGCCGGTTCGTCAAAGGTAGAGGAGATCACCTCACCCTTAACCGAGCGGTCCATGTCAGTCACTTCTTCCGGGCGTTCGTCAATCAGAAGAACGATCAGATAAGCTTCCGGGTGGTTTTCCTCGATCGCGTGCGCAATGTTCTGCAGCATCACGGTTTTACCGGTGCGCGGCGGTGCGACGATCAGGGCACGCTGACCTTTACCAAGCGGCGAGACAAGCTCGATCACGCGGTTGGTGGTGTCCTTGTTGCCTTCCTGATCCGTCTCGCGCTCCATATGTAGCGGCTGATCGGGATAAAGCGGGGTCAGGTTATCAAAGTTGATGCGATGACGGACTTTTTCCGGTGCATCAAAGTTGACCTTGTCGACCTTCAGCAACGCAAAGTAACGCTCGCCTTCTTTGGGCGAACGGATCTGACCTTCTACGGTATCACCGGTCCGCAGACCAAAACGCCGAACCTGGCTCGGGCTGACATAAATGTCATCTGGCCCGGCAAGATAGTTTGCCTCCGGGCTGCGCAAGAAGCCGAAACCATCGGGCAGCACTTCGAGAACCCCTTCGCCAAAGATGGCGTGATCGTTCTCGGCCAACTGTTTGAGAATGGCAAACATCAGCTCCTGTTTGCGGAGCGTGCTGGCATTTTCGATTTCGAGTTCCTCAGACAGGGCAAGCAGCTCGGTCGGAGATTTCTTTTTGAGTTCCTGAAGATGCATATGTGCGTTTAATGATCTGTGGTTGCCGGAAGGGCGAATATTTTGATGGGATTAGGATAGAAGGTGCGGTTGACCGTCAGGCAAGGCACTCAGGCATAAGCTGGGGCGTGCGGACGGTTCGAAACCTTGTAGTTGCAAGAAAGGCAGGGCATTTCATGTTTCTGGATCGAAACACCACCGATTGATACCCTCGAACTCCACAATAGTCAAACCGTGTTTGATGCAATGCAGCTATTTTGCTGCGGCCGTTGTATAAAAAACACAATTCTTCCGTCAATACAGAGCCATATGGGCATAAAATCTGCGATTTACAGGTTTGCCAAACGCATCGACCAGTCATAAACGTCGCTGACCTGCCTTTCCTGATTGCTTTACATTCCCAAACGGCCCTCAACCTGCTTGCGCTTCGTGGACAGAGTTCAGGAAGCCTTCGACTTCACGGCGCAGATCAAGCGCAACGGCCGTCACATTCTCACACGCGGTCAAAACATCGCCTGCTGCCTGTCCCGCCTGATCGGTGGCCACGCGGATTTCCTCAATATTGCCAGATACTTCGCTGGTCCCGTTTGAGGCCCGCTCAATATTGCTGGCAATTTCCGATGTTGCTGCCTGCTGCTGATTGACCGCAGCAGAAAGCGATGCCGAGGTCGTATCAATCACACCAATCCGCTCGCCAATCCGTTCAAAGGCGAGCACAGCCTGTTCTGTCGCCGATTGAAGGTTGCTCATTTGATCGGTGATTTCATCGGTTGCCCGTGATGTCTGGGTCGCAAGGTTTTTGACCTCGTTGGCGACCACAGCGAACCCTTTGCCTGCTTCGCCCGCACGGGCGGCCTCAATTGTCGCATTAAGCGCAAGCAAGTTTGTCTGTTCGGCAATATCGCGGATCAGCCCAATGACTTCGCCGATCTTTGCCGCCCCATTTTGCAGGGCTTCGGCAATCACATTTGAATTGCGGGCTTCTTCGGCGGCCTCGGACGCGGTATCGGCAGCCGCCGAAATCTGCCGGGAGATTTCCAGGATGGAGTTCGCCAGCTGTTCCGTTGCCGACGACACGGCAGAAACGTTCTCCGATGCCTCCAGCGCACTGGATGCCACCAACCCGGTACGCTCCCTGCTGCTATTGATCACCTTGGTCATGCCAGATGACGTGGTTCGCAAGCCGTCAGTTGATTTACCAATATCACCCAGAAGGGCATCAATATTGCCCTGAAACGCGCGCGCCAGGCTTTCGATCTGTTCGGTCTGAGCCACCCGACGGCGTTGATCATCGTCGCGCTGGCGGCTCATTTCCCGATTTTGTTCAAGGTTCTGACGGAAAATCTCGACCGCGCGGGCCATATCGCCGACCTCGTCACCGCGGTCTTTGCCCGAAATACTGTCTTTGGTGTTGCCCGCTGCCAGCTCCGACATGCTGGCTGTCATTTGCGCAATCGGGCCGGTAATGCTGCGCCCAACCGCAAGAACAAGGGCACAGGCCAGAATAATCACCACGACAAGCCCGGCCAAGGTGGCAAAGAAATAGGTTTCTGCCGTGATCAGCTTGCTTTGCGCCAAGGTATTGAGGTTTTCGGCAATATGGTCTTCCACCGCCTTGTAAAGATTGATCTTTACCGTGATCTTGCCAAACCATTCGTCACCACGAATGTCATTGGTTGAGCCCGATACCGGATAATCAAGCGCAATACTGCGCAGTTGTTCGACCTCGCCCACCGCCGGACTGGCCATCGTTTGTTCGTAGAACTGATTGATACCGGCCGGGGCAAATTCCTTAAACACCGACAAATAGGCGTTTTGCAGCGTGATCAGCTCAAGAAACCGGCGATAAAGACCCGGTTCGAACTTACCCATACCAAAGCCCGCCGCACCGGTTGCCCGTTCAAGGCCTGCGCGTTCCTTGGCCTGCATGAAATTGTTATAGGCGGCAATGACGCGCAGAACTTCGGGATCCTGACTTAGCGATCCCATGACATTCACGGTCGACAGCATGCTGGAAATGATCGAGGTATAAAAACCAACCACCTCGCCCAGCTTCATCTGTTGCGCATCGACTTTGCCGCGGGTGAGAGTCACCTGATCAAGCAAGCCGGTGAATTTGGAAATATCGCGCGCCAAAGATGCGTCATATTGCGACAGGTCGAAGTTACCAAGGATTGTGCGAAGTGCCGTGATGCGGGTATCTGAAAGATCGCGTTGCTGGGCCAGCTGTGGCCCGAATTGCGCCCCGCCGGATCCGATAAAGCCCGCGGATGCGCCGCGTTCCTTTTGCAATTCATGCACGGTTGCGCCGATATAACCGGCAACCTCGGTCAGGCCGCGAATTTTGCCAAGCTCGTCCATCTGTTGATAACGGCCGCTGACAATCACGATTGCCAAAATCACCAGACCAACCACAGGCGGCACCAGCGAAAGAACGATTTTTGGTCCAATACGAATAGAACTAAACATGTCTGACCCTCGAACACTTTGGTTTCGACGGCCGCCAGAAACTGCCCACTCCTGGGCGCAACGCCAATTATCCCGGTTCCCTGTCAGATACCGGCTATTGGATCATGTTTATTTGGTGGATGGCGCGATCACTGTCGCGATAGATATTGTGCCGCAATGCAAAAATACAAGCCCGGCCTGCGCCCATGACCAAACTTTTGGGCAGGAAATTCTGTAAATGATCCCAAAGGCTTGGTTCATTTCTCATACCGATGGCTGAAAAAACCTCTACGGATGGCGTTCGCGGACGATCTCAAGCATGCGGTTAAGCTGATCATCGCTTAAGCCGGCTATCCGTTCAGACAAAAGGTTGGCAAGCTCGGTTGCTTCGGGTTCGAGCCCTGCGGTATCCACGGTGATCTTGGGATGCGAGAGCTGGGCCAGACGTTTCACGTCATCGACCTCATCCCAGACCAGATTGAAATAGCCGCAAATCTGCTGCACCAGGCCCGGGCTTGGACGCCCCCGATGACCATGTTCCAAAGCCGACAGATAAGCTGGCGACAGCTGAAGCGCGCTTGCCATATCGGTCAGGGTGACATTGTTGCGCGCCCGCAGTTCCCTGATGCGATTGCCAAAAGGTGTCACGGGCGTCTCCGTTTCAACAAAACATAAAAGGCCCCGGCACCCCCATGCTGGATCTGGGCCTGATTGATCGCCAAAATGCGATTGCGCAAGCGCGGCGCACTTAACCATTGCGGGGTGCGTTGGCGCAAAAGGCCAGTCCGGCCATATTCATCGGCGCGCGACCCCTTGCCGGTAATCACTAGAACGCAGCGTTTCCCCGCGCGCCAGCTTTCCTCGATAAAGGCATTCAGCGCATTATGCGCCACATCCTGGGTCATGCCATGCAAATCAATCCGGCCATCGATCTGCATTTTGCCCTTTTGGAACTTGTTAGCGGTTGACCGGTCAATCCCGTCCGTCACACCCGGTTTCAGTTCCGCCAGGGATTTAACTTTCGTCTGCGGTCCCCGATCAGCATTGCGCGCAGATGGCAGATTGCGCGCCGCACGGTTTTGTTCCGACTTTTCGAGGTTATCGGCCAGATTATCGGGCAGTGGAATGGCGGTATCGCTGGTCGGGATGTCATCATCAGGCGAAAACAGCGCATCACCGCCATTGCGCTTTTTCTTACGCAATGGTTTCACGTCGCGGGTAAAGACCTCCCACAGGGTCTTTTCCTCGTCGCTGACGGTGCGGCGTCGCTTATTTGTTTTCTTTTGTGTCATCCACCAAGACGATATGCAGCTGGCGCGGTCCAAATGCGCCAAGCTGTATCGTCTGTTCGATATAGCCCGTCCGCGAAGGCCCGGTCACCCAAAGGAATAATCGCGGCATATTGCCGTTTCCTTCCTGTTCGCGCAACCACGCCCGCGCATTTTGGCCAAGACAAACGTTCCGTAGGGAAAATCGATTATGGTTTTGTGCAGCTTGGGGTCAGGACCTAGAGACCGCCCTCATTCAGATCAACACAACTCACACCGTTATTGCCAAGATCAAGCATCGCACGCAAAAACGAGCTGCCAGTGTCGGATGAAAGCCCATGCGCCTTGCGGTTTTCAATGAAAAACCCGTTGGTTTTAAACCCGTCAAGTGTGGTCTGAAGCCGGTCAATATCGCCATTGGGAACGTCTCCGCTGATCGCGATGTAAAGATAACAGGTGCGATAGGGTAAGGCGCCGTCAATGTCGGGCACGGGTTTGCTGCTATCATCAGCGCGGGCTTCGTCGATATAATGACGCAAAATATTGCCGCCAATGGCAATCAGATCGACCCGTTCGGCCAACATCATCGGCAAAAGAAGCTCTTCACGCGGCACAACAACAAGATTTGCTGCCCCGAGTTGACGCAAATAGGTTTCGCGTGCCGATCCCATCAAAACGCCAATGCGCGCATCCCGTAACAGGGTTTCCAAACCAAGTTCGGGCCAGCCGCGTTCTTCAAATCCATAAAGTTTCCAGATCGTTCGGCTGACCGGGCCCACCCATTTGAAGGCATTTTCACGATAATCAACGCGCGTGGTCGGATATAGAACATGGCCTGATTCATGCTCAGATAATTCCATCTGCCGTTTCCAGGGCATTTGATCAACGATGCGGCTTTTCAGGCCGGCCTGATCAAAAAGTGCAATTGCCAGACTGTCAAAATAGCCCGGTTCCGGCCGGTCAGAAGCACTGGGCCGATCACTTTCAGACAGATGAATGATGTATTCGCCTTCAAACGGCGTAGGTTCGGCCGGGGCGCTGTTGGAATAGTTTCCATCTTGGGCATGCGCCGATTTCTGCCCTGAATTTAGAGCAATTATAAAACCGGTAAAAAAGATCAGCGGGAATGCGCATTTCAGCAAATGCTGTTTGGAAAAACGGAATGAGAGCCAATCCCGTTCAAACATCTTATGCCTCTTGGTTCTTTAACCAGACCGCCTCTTTGACCTTGCTTTCGATATAGGCCTGATGAGCGGCCAGTTCTTCGTCACTGATCACGTGCGGTCTTGGCTCTAACCGGTTTGATTTCGGCCCCAAGCTTCTTGCGCCACCGCCTTGACCACCGATGTCGGCATTCTGGTCATTGGGATCAAGCGACAAACCATGCTGACGTCCGCCAAGCAGCTCAAGATAGACCAGCGCCAACAAATCAGAGTCAAGCAGTGCGCCGTGAAGGGTACGGTTGGAGTTATCGATCTTGAACCGGCGGCACAGCGCATCGAGGCTGACCGGCGAACCCGGGAATTTCTTGCGCGCCATTTGAACGGTATCAAGTGCGCGGTCCATGGCGATGCGCGGCTTGTTCAGCCATTCAAGTTCAGCATTCAAAAACTTCATATCAAAGGCGGCATTGTGAATGACCAGAACCGAATCATCGCCAATGAATTCAAGGAAATCATCGGCGATTTCGGCAAAGACCGGCTGATCTTTAAGGAAGTCATCGCCAAGACCGTGAACGTCAAATGCCTCTTTGGGCATCGGGCGTTCAGGATTGATATATTGATGATATTGCCGACCGGTCGGCATATGATTGATCAGTTCGATACAGCCAATTTCAACCAGCCGATGGTCGGCATAGGGATCAAGGCCAGTGGTCTCGGTATCGAGGACAATCTCACGCATATATCAGGGTCCGATGATCAGCTTAAATGGTCAACAATGCCTTGAATATATTGAAAAGTGACCGCACGCCCAAGTCCCGTCGGGATGATGAAATCAGCGCGTTTTCTCTTTTCAATATCGGGCATCTGTTTGCCTAGAATGGCGGAAAATTTATCATCCGTCATCCCCTGTCGCGCAAGAACACGCTGACGTTGAATAAAGCCAGGTGCTGTTACAACTGCAACCATATCACAGCGCTTCTCGCCCACCGTTTCATAGAGAAGCGGAATATCAAGCACGACCAGTTTGCGCCCAAGCCGTTGCTGATCGTGCAAAAACCGGATTTCAGCCGCACGAATCAGCGGGTGCAAAATGCCTTCAAGTTGTTTGAGGAGTGCGGGATCGCCAAAGACCTTCTTGCCCAGAAGCTGTCGATCAATCCGGCCATCACGGATGACGTCAGGAAAGGCATCGGCAATCGGATCAAAGGCAATACCATTTGGCGCCATCAAACGATGGTTGGTCGCATCGGCATCATGTACGGGCACGCCAAGATATCGAAACATCCCGGCCGCGGTCGATTTTCCCATCCCGATGGAGCCTGTTAAGCCCAGTATCACCATTCTATCTGTCCAACCTAAATCCGCTTACGCATCGAAACCGTATTGCCCTGACGTGCCGTTTCAACCCAGCCAAGTTTTTGATAAAGCTCAATATTATCCGTCATCTTTGCGTGGGTGTTTAGATGTAACTCACCATATCCTTGGGCACGGGCCTCTGATACGCCAAGTTCAATCAGCTTGCGGCCAATACCCTGACCACCATGTTCGGGATGCACCGCCAGATTGGCCAGTTTTAACACATCACCGAATATTGCCAGAACCAGACAGCCGATGATGGCGCCATCGCACTCAACGACCCATACCTGATTGGTGGTGATTTCTTCTGCGCAGCCTTCTGAAACCGGTGGCAGATCAGTGATCTGTCCCTGATATCTGGCATAGGCCGCATCGATGCAATGTGCCAATGCATCGGCATCATCAGGCGTTGCACGACGGATGGTAAATTGTTCTGAAGGCATGAACGCGTCCAAAAACTAGCCAGTAAACTTAATCTAGGATCAGGTGAGGATACTTAATCTGGCGAAAGAACGAAATCGCGCAGTTCCTGGGTCACTTCCGGATCAATCCCGAACCAGCGATGGAAGCCCGGTCGTGCCTGATGAAGCAGCATGCCCAAACCATCAACAATCGGATTGCCGCGTTTCTTTGCCTGCTGCAAAAGATCGGTCATCAGCGGCGCATAAACAATATCGGTTACCAAAGCTGATTGCGGAAGGCCTTCAAGATCAATCTCAAGCTTGGGCTGACCCACCATGCCAAGGCTTGTGGTATTGACCACCAAGGACGCATCGGCAAGGGCTTCGGGGGCAAGCGGCCAATCAACCACCTTGATGCGCGCATCATTAATCTCGGCCGCGAGGTCCTCGGCGCGTTTGCGTGTGCGGTTGGCAATGCGGATTTCCGGGCATCCTTCATCAAGGATCGCGACCAAAACCGCCCGCGATGCCCCGCCCGCGCCCAGCACCACCGCCGGACCGGATGCAAATGCGATATCCGGGGCTTCCTGACGCAGGTTTTCGATAAAGCCAAAACCATCGGTATTATCGCCCAACATGCGACCATCCTTTGCGAAGGTCACTGTATTGACCGCCCCGATGCGGCGTGCGCGATCAGAAAGCTCGTCACATTCGGGCATCGCCATTTCCTTTTGCGGAATGGTGACATTCACCCCGGAAAATCCAAGATTGCGCAGGGATGCCAATGCTGCCTGAAAGTTCTTTGGCTCCACGGGCAGCGGCATATAGCAGCCATCAATCCCGTATTTCGCCAGCCAATAGCCATGCAAACGCGGTGATTTGGAATGCGATACCGGCCAGCCCATCACACCTGCAAGGCGCGAAGTTCCTGACAATGTGCGAAACGGTATACGGGCTGTCATGATGGGGTGGTTCCTGCCTGAAAGATGTTTTTGTTTTAAGTGATGTGCCAAGCCTTGGGGACTCCCGCCTTCGCGGGAGTGACGGTTCTGAACAATTCGTTGCTCGTTTCGTCATGCCCGCGCAGGCGGGCATCTTCAAGGTTTATCATCCTGCTTTAATTATGCTTTTAGAACGCCGTGATCGCGCAAGAATCCGATCAGCGGCAAGAGCGGCAAGCCAAGAACTGTGAAATAGTCGCCGCGCACTTCAGTAAAGAGCTGCGCACCAAGGCCTTCAAGCTGATAACCACCCACACAATTGAAGATCTCTTCACCGGCGGCATCTAGATATTCATCAATCCATTCCTCGGTGAAGTTGCGCATGGTCAAATGGGCGGTATCGATCGTTCCCCAAATGCGCGAGCCCTCTTTATATATAACAGCAGCAGAGACCAACTGATGGGTCTTGCCGCGCAAGGCCAGAAGCTGGGCGCGGGTATTGTCGCGGTCCTTTGGCTTGTCAAACCAGATGCCGTTACATTCCAACATCTGATCGGCCGCAATGACGATGCCATCGGGGCGCTGACGATACATGCGCAATGCCTTCATCTCGGCCAGGGTCTCTGCGGCCTGCGCGGCATTGGCACCTTCGGCCTTCATCGCCTGTTTGTAGCCTTCTTCGTCAATCATCGAGGCAATGGCTTCGCATTCGACACCGGCATTTTTCAGCATGGTGTGACGGGCTTTGCTGCTTGAAGCCAGAATAAGACGATGATTCATAGATAAGATATCCTGTTCGTATCCATTAATGACCGCGACGGTCATACATGGTGGCCATGATCATGGCCGCGGTTTCTTCGATGGATCGGCGGGTCACATTAATGATCTTCCACCCGCGATCGGTAAAATAGCGTCTGGCCTGATGCACTTCATCACGCACGGCAACCGGATCAACGTAATCACCGCCCTCGCCGCGCTCAATCTGGCGCAGACGGTTTTTGCGGATCGAAACAAGCTGATCGACATCCTTGATTAGGCCGACCACCAATGGCTTTTTAAGCTGATCAAGTTCGGTCGGTAACGGGCAGCCCGGCACAAAGGGAATGTTGGCAGTCTTGATGCCACGATTGGCCAAATAGACCGAGGTCGGCGTTTTTGATGTACGCGACACCCCGACAATCACCACATCGGCTTCTTCCAGATCCCAGCCCGATTGCCCGTCATCATGTGACAGCGTGTAATCGATTGCTTCGATCCGGCTAAAATATTCTTCGTCCATTTTATGGAGCGCGCCGGTCCGGCCGCGCGATTGCTGACCAAGGTATCCGGCCATCATGGTGACGGTATTATCAAGCACGTGGCTATGAGGTACCTGAAGCCGGCGGCAGCCTTCTTCGAGTTTGCGGCGAATGTCACTGTCAAAGACGGTGTAAAGGACGATGCCCGGATTGCGTTCAATATCGGCCAAAACACGGGCCAGCTGCGCATCGGTACGGATCAGCGACCAGACATGTTCATGGGCACGCACATCAGGAAATTGGGCAATACAGGCACGAGCCACCCCATCAACAGTCTCACCTGTTGAGTCCGAGACCAGGTGAAGATGAAAGATATTTTCTGCCTCGACCATTGCCTGTCCAATTCGATGACCGATTTTTGGTCCATTTTTCGCGACGCAAGTCCGCATTTATCCACTTTTTGCGAACCAAGCGTTTTCTCAAACTTTTTTCGAACGCCAATTTTGGTGTTCAAAATTTCGATCACTAGCCAGACGGATAAGGCGTTTTAGCCCAACCCGAAGTTAGGGGGTCGGAGTCGGCCCTGTGGATAATTGTGGATAACGGGAGCGACTCCGGCCCGATTTTTTCCACAGGAATTATCCTCCCCCTCATACAAACTTTCTTAAAGGCTCTATCCCGACCGGGATAAGTGATCAATTTTTCCCGTAATAGCAGGGATAAGACGGCAAAAACCAGCCTTATTCACCTTATCCCCATTATTCAAAATCGGCTTTTCCCAAGGTAGAGTCTGGGAGTCGTTCGGAGTCGTACACAGTTTTCCCCAAATCGACTTGAGATGAATTATTTTTCCCGAGTCGGAATGTGAATAAACTGTGCGCTAAATTTAATCCCTGTTATCCACAGGTATCCACCTACAAACAACATCCTTTTTTATTAAATAAGGTTTTGTTAGGCAGAACGTGGAAAACGTCTTGGCACAGGTCTCAGGACAAAATTCACGGGATAACGAAACTGGGTCCGTCCTTTGGGTCAAAGGTTGGAACCAGATAAAAAAGCGATCGGGACAGACGAACAGGAAAGCCTATGCCCAACACTCAAAAGACGTTCTTGCGTGCCCTGAACGGTGAAACCCTCTCAGTGCCGCCGATCTGGCTTATGCGCCAAGCAGGCCGGTATCTTCCGGAATACCGTGCAACACGTGGCGAAGCAGGATCGTTTCTTGATCTTTGCTATAATCCCGATCTTGCCTGCGAAGTCACGTTGCAGCCGCTACGGCGCTATGATTTCGATGCGGCTATTTTGTTCTCCGATATCCTCGTTATACCGCAGGCACTTGGACAGCATTTGGCATTCAAGCAGGGTGAAGGCCCACAGCTTGAGGCCATCCGCGATGCTTCAGGCCTTGGCAAGCTTTCCATTGAAGGCATCCATGACACGCTTGGACCGGTCTATGAGACGGTTTCAAAGCTTTCACACGCCATCCCATCCCATACGGCCCTGATCGGCTTTGCCGGCGCTCCATGGACCGTTGCGACCTATATGGTCGAGGGTAAAGGCTCCAAGGACTTTGCCAATATCCGTCGCTTTGCCTATGGCGATCCGGACGGCTTTGCAAAACTGATCGACATCCTGGTCGAAGCCACGACCCAATATCTGCTCAAGCAGGTTGAAGCGGGTGCAGAATGCATTCAGCTGTTTGAAACCTGGGGCGGTGTTTTGTCTGAAACCGGCTTTAAACGCTGGGTGATTGAACCGACCAAACAGATCGTTGCCAATTTGCGCGCTGTTCATCCGGATCTGCCGATCATTGGCTTCCCGCGTGGTGCTGGTTTGCATCTGATTGATTTCAAAACTCAGACCGGTGTGACCGGTGTTGGCCTTGATAGTGGCGTTCCGCTGAACTGGGTTGCTGAAAACCTTCAGAAACTTGGTCCGGTGCAGGGCAATCTTGATCCGATGCTTTTGATTACGGGCGGGGATGCGATGTTTGATGAAACCAAGCGCATTCTTGATACGCTGGGCAAGGGGCCGTTCATCTTTAACCTTGGTCATGGCATTACGCCGGAAACGCCGCCGGAACATGTTGGCCAGCTGGTGGACTTCATTCGAAATTACAAAGGTTAAATGTAGGCAATTGCTGCATTTTATTTTGTGATTTTTGAAATCAATCAAATCGATTGAAAAATTCAATGCGTATGATGGGTTAAATCCGTTGCGCTCGGGACCTGTTTGACCAATATAGGCCTTCGGAGCGGGACGGGTTTATCCATCGACAAGATTTCCGGTTAGCGGGAACTGGTCACAATGCCATGTAAGGATAATCCTAATGTCCGAGACTACGCGTAAGAAACGCGCCATTGTACTTTTCAATCTCGGTGGCCCGGACAGCCCGGAAGCCGTCGAACCATTCCTGTTTAATCTGTTTAACGATCCGGCAATCATCAGCCTGCCCAACCCTTTCCGGTTTTTGCTGGCAAAGCTGATTTCGCGCCGCCGCGCGCCGATTGCGCGCGAGATTTATGACCATATCGGTGGCAAATCGCCGCTTCTGGAACTGACCCAGGAACAGGCGGACGCGCTTCAAGTAGCGCTTAATGCTGAAGATGACGGATATGAAAACCGCTGCTTCATTGCCATGCGCTATTGGAAGCCGTTTGCCGATGTCACAGCGGCCGAGGTCAAGGCATGGGGGGCGGATGAACAGATTTTGCTTCCGCTTTATCCGCAGTTTTCAACCACGACCAGCGGATCGTCGGTCAAGGACTGGAAACGCGCCTGCCATAAGGTTGGGCTGAGCGCACCGATCAAAACCGCGTGCTGCTATCCGACCAATCCGGGCTTTGTCGATGCATCGGCCGAGATGATCAAGGAAGGCTATGAACGTGCGGTGGCCAAAGCAACCGAGCTTGGCATTGATAAGCCGCGTATTCTGTTTTCTGCCCATGGCGTGCCAAAGGCCGTGATCACCAAGCGTGGTGATCCCTATCAGTCGCAGATCGAAAAAACGTCCGCCGCGGTGGTTGAGAAGATGGCGATCGAAGGCCTTGACTGGAATGTCTGCTATCAAAGCCGTGTCGGTCCGATGGAATGGATTGGCCCTTCGACCGAAGACGAGATCGAACGTGCAGGCAAGGAAGGCAAAGCCATTGTGGTGGTACCGATTGCCTTTGTGACCGAGCATTCGGAAACCCTGGTCGAGCTTGATATCGAATATGGCGAACTGGCCCACGAGAAAAACGTGCCGGTTTATGAGCGTGTCCGCACGGTGTGCTCCCATCCGAAATTCATCAATGGACTTGTTTCGGTTGTAAAACAAACGCAGGTCGAACTCGATGAAAAGGGTTCGGACGATTACACCGTCGAGACGCGTGGTTGGTGGTGCCCGGATGAACATTCCTGCGCGACAGCCAAGCAGCCCGGACTTAAGCCCGCCGGGGCATAATCAAAAAACGCAATGAATTCAGGCCAGTTCCGCTTAGGGGCTGGCCTGTTTGCTGTTATGGTTCGTCGATAACATTCCTGATCCAAACCCGTATTTGGATTTTGCCACGACATTCACCGCAAATCAGAGAAGAGAGAGATGGATACCTATAGCGTTATCAAATCACTGCATGTCATCAGCGTGATTGCTTGGATGGCCGGGCTTCTCTATTTGCCGCGACTTTATGTCTATCACTGTGAAGTGGCACCGGGATCGGAAGCCAGTGAAAAGTTCAAGATCATGGAACGCCGCCTTTTGCGCGCCATTATGAACCCGGCAATGATCGCGACCTGGCTGTTTGGTGGCTATCTGGTGCATGCGGCCGGTGTGATGTCGGATGGCTGGTTCCACGTCAAACTGTTGTGCGTTGTTCTGATGACCGCATCACACATGATGATGGCGCGCTATCGCCGCGCGTTTGAAGCGGATGCCAATGAGAAATCACAGAAATTCTTCCGTATTCTCAATGAAGTACCGACGATCCTGATGATCATTGTCGTCTTTATGGTGATCGCCCGCCCGTTCTGATTGATCGGCTTTCAGGCATCTAATCGGAAAAAACGTTTCGATTTTAAAATAAAAAGGCCGCCAAACCGGCGGCCTTTATTTTGGTATCGAACCAAATATGGAATTTTAAGTCAATCAGGCGTTTCCAGCCGGCTGACCTTCCATCTGTTTGGCGAATTTCTTGCGGAAAAGATCAGCAAAATCAATCTGCTGCATCATCAGCGGCGGGAAGCCACCATCGGCAGTCAGGTCTGCGACGATCTTGCGCACATACGGGAACAGCAGGCGCGGAACTTCGATCATGAGAACCGGTAGGCGATGTTCGTCAGCAACGTTCAGCGTTACGACAGAGCCATATTGCAGTTCAGCGATGAAAGCGACCTTGTCAGCAACGTCGGCTTTGACGTTGATTTTCAGGGTTACTTCGTGAAGTTTCTGGTCCTGGGTGGTGCGTGCCTCGACATCGACATCGATGTTGATTTTCGGCTGCTGCTGCAGGGCAACGCTTTCCGGTGCATTCGGATTTTCAAACGAAAGATCCTTGATGTACTGGGTATGGATCGTGATCGGATTTGCGGCCGGCTGCTGCTGCTGTGCGCCGCCTTCTGCACCGGTGGTATTCTCGGCCATTAAAGTCTAGCTCCCTTAAGTCATTCGGTCTTGATCAGAAAAAAGCCTTCGAAGCTGCCCTGATTGGTGCGTGATCGCTGGGCCTAGGGGATTGAACCCTGCCTGAAATGCTTGTTTCTGACGCCGCGTGATCGCGGCAGATCAATTGGCCTAGCACGGATGACACGTGCGGGCAAGCCAATCAAACTGTACGCAAATCGCTTATTTCTGCGGGTTTGGGTGATATAGCGCGTGTGCTGCCGGCGGCAAGTCCGCGCAATGCATCATGGATTTCAAAGTGCCATGAAAAAAGGCTGGCCAAGGGATTGGCCAACCTTCTGATTTTGTGATTTTCCTGTGAAATCCGCTGCCTTAGTTCTGTGGCGGCAAATTACGCGGATTGTTGGGATCAGATGCATCATTTGCCGAAGATCCCGGCTGATCCTGGTCATTAGTGCTGACATCTTCGAAATCGCCATCAATGATCGGGCCAGCACTGCGCGAACGCGTTCCACCTGATCCGCCAGTTCGACCAGCACCCGTTGCACCATGAGGGCCACCGGGATGGCGTGCGCCAAATCCGCCGCCACCAAAGTTTGTCCGGATATTGCCTGACTGAACCAGTTTCATAATCACTTTTGCGCCGATCAGCTGGCGTAGCGGTGGTACGAGAAGCAGGAAACCAAAGGTATCGGTGACAAAGCCCGGTGTCAGGAGCAGCACACCAGCGACCAGAATGCAGATGCCATCAAACAGTGCGCCGATTGGCATTTCACCCTGATCCATCTGGCTTTGCGCTTTGGCGAGCGTCTGCAACCCTTGGGCACGCATCAGAGAAGTTCCGATAATCGCGGTAAGAACGACGACGCCAATGGTCGGCCACAGACCAATCAATTCGCCGGCCTGGATAAAGACCGCGATTTCAATGATTGGCATGGCGACGAATATCGCGAGAAAGTAAAAACCCATTTCTTCTCCGTTTTTTGGCGACGATGACCGCGACGATCTGTGGGGTCCAAACTCATTCAAATGACCGTTCCGGTCTCCCGAATTTGTGCGGATATGCGAAGCAAAATCGCGGGAAGATATGCATCTTTCAAGATTTTGCGACAAAGTAGCCCGTACAAATTCGGGTGATCCGAAGGACAACTGATATGAGAGAAAGCCTCTGCGTCAAATCCCTTGATTGGGGATCACCCCAATATGCGGGATTTTCCTTGCTTTTTCTCTCATATCAGTTGCCGGATCGATCATTTGAATGAGTTTGGACCCCAGTGTTTGCCCCTATTCTAGCGGCAAACCTGAACACATGCTGAAACTATTACAGAAAACAACTTGGATTTCAGTGATTTCCCATTAATCTGCAGTATGTATTGGTCGGGAAATTAGTGACCCAACACGACAAAAATGCGGCAGATCGTCTGTAAAAACCCCATATGAGGGTGAAGACGATCACATCAAATAGTGTGATCACTGGTTGCCCTTGCATTTGGTTGGGTTCATACCATCTCTCGACCACGGTTGTGATGTAAATCCGACCTGTTTGAAACCACTAGGATCAAGAGATCGGTCTTGCAGTATTTCGATATCTTCTTATTCGCACTGATTGCTGTTTTTCTTGTGCTGCGTCTGCGCGGCGTACTTGGCCGTCGCACCGGCAACGAAAAACAGGGGCCTTCCGACATTTTTGGCCGTCAGTCCCATGAACGTGATGCGCAGAATGACGCAGCACCGAAGACAGACAATGTCTATCGCCTGCCTGATTCTGGAAACGATCAGAACGCATCAGATGTTCCTTCGGGCACCTTTGCGACCCTGCAGCAGATCCAGAAACACGATCCGAACTTTACCCAGCAGGACTTCCTGAATGGCGCGCGCATGGCGTTCGAAATGATCGTCGAATATTTTGCCAAGGGCGACAAGGATGGCCTCAACCCGTTGCTGTCAGCCGAAGTTTACAAAAACTTTGCCGCAGCCATCGATGCGCGCGCTGAAAAGGGCGAGCATGAGGAAACCACCCTGGTCGGTATTAAAAGTGCGACGATCCATGATGCCAGCCTTGAGGGCCGCACGGCCTATGTCACGGTAAAATTCGTCTCCGAGGAAGTCTCGGTCATTCGCAATGCGGATGGTGACGTTGTTTCGGGCGACCCGAACAAAGTGATCGAAGCCGAAGACCTTTGGACCTTCGCGCGCAATATCGAAAGCCGCGATCCGAACTGGCAGCTGGTTGCGACCGAAACCCCGGAAGAAGAAACCGCAGAATAAGCGATTTCGAAATCCGAGAAAATTCAAGGCGATCCGATCACATCGGGTCGCCTTTTTCTTTGGCAAAGCCCGCGCTGTGAACTCGATTATCGGCTTGTTAAGCAAGTTTCGGGCATGATCGGGCCTATCTCGCCGTTTCACAAACGGCACTGTCTGCCTTGCCAATGAACGGGTTCCATCTTGAAACGACGTCTGGTTCTTTCGCGTAGTCTTTCGCTTATTTCTGTCCTGTTTGGTGCCGGTGCGGCCCTGATCTGGATGTTCTGGCCGCAAATCACCGGACAGATCGAAGAGCCGCCTGCCACGGTTGAAGATAACCTGTCGCTGCGCCCGGCCAGCTTTGCCGATCTGGATGGTTGGCAAACAGATGATATGCGTGGATCGGTGCGTGCCTTTGCACGGTCTTGCAAGGCGATGCTGCGCCGTGATGATACCAAACCTGTCGGGCCGGATCCGCGCATGGGCACGATTGGCGATTGGCGAAAAGTCTGCGAAATCGCGGTTTCGATTGATGTTGACGCCCTTCGCAAGGAAGACGCGCGTGCCTTCTTCCAAAGCGATTTCAAACCTTATCTGAGCGGCAATAACGACAAGGCAGAAGGTCTGTTCACCGGTTATTACGAGCCGGAATTGCGCGGTCAGCTGACCCGTGATGAGACGTTTAAAACCCCGCTTTATCTTAAGCCTGATGACATGGTCTCGGTCGATCTTGGGGATTTCCGCGATGATCTTAAGGGCACCAAGCTGGTTGGGCGGCTAAGTGGCAGCAGCCTTAAACCCTATTACGACCGTGAAGAGATCGAAGAAGGTGCGCTTTCGGGCCGCGATCTTGAGATGGTGTGGGTCGATGACGCGGTTGATGCGTTTTTCCTGCAAATTCAGGGCTCTGGTCGGGTGGTACTGCCAGATAGCAGTGTGCTTCGTGTGGGCTATGCTGCGACAAACGGGCACCCCTATTTCGCAATTGGTCGCGAGCTGATTGAACGCGGTGCTTTGACGCGTGAAACAGTGTCACTTCAAACCATCCGCAAGTGGCTGCACGAAAACCCGGCTGAGGCCGATGCGGTCATGAATACCAATGCGTCCTATGTCTTCTTCCAGCCGTTGAAATCCGACCCGAATGATCCGGAAGCAGGTCCGCTTGGATCACAAGGTGTTCCGTTGGAACCGGGGCGGTCATTGGCGGTTGATCGTCGTTTCCATGCCATGGGTGTTCCGGTGTGGCTTGAAACGCAAGATCCGATGAATGTGGACCGGAATTTCCATCGTCTGATGATTGCCCAGGATACCGGCGGTGCCATTCGCGGGCCGGTGCGCGGTGATATCTTCTTTGGGCCGGGTGAGGACGCAGCGCTCTTTGCCGGGCATATGAACCGGCCGGGTCAGAAATATGTCCTTTTGCCCAACACGGTTGATCCGAAAAACTGGGGGGAGACGCCCACTCAATGATCCGTCACGTGGTTTTGCTGCAGGTATCTGATGCGGTCAGTCGCACTCATGTGGATGAGGTGCTTGGACGACTGGAAGCCAATGCCTTGGCAACGCCCGGGATCATTGCCTTTGTCGGTGGCAAGAAGCTTACCGATAGTTGGTTGGGACAAGGTTTTACCCACTGCTATACCATCGATTTCGTTGATGAAACCGCGCGCGATATTTATCTCGACCGGCTGGATCAGGACGAGACCTGCTGGAAACTTTCTGACATCATGGTTGGCGGCCTGGGGGGTATTTTGTCGATGAATCTCGACATCACCGATATCCGGTTTGCCGATGAGGTCCGATTGGAAAGGGATATGCAATGATCCGTCATATCGTCTTGTTGCAGGTTTCAAGCAGTGAAACACCTGAGACGGTTGCCAATGTGCTGACCGGTGTCGAAGCCGCAGCCCTTGCTACATCAGGCGTTGTATCCTTTGCCGGTGGCCCGAAAATGTCGGGAAGCGGGATGAGCCAGGGCTTTACCCACGGATATACGATCGACTTCTTTGATGAAGACGCCCGCGACCTTTATCTTTCGGAACTTGATCGCGATGGCATTGGCCGCCGATTGTCGGACATCGCAGTCGGTGGATTGGGCGGGATCCTTGTGATGAACATCAATATTGCCGATATCCGCAAGCCCGATGATGCCAGATCCAAGAAGCTTCAACTTCGTTGGGTTTAGGTTGTTTAGCGATAAATATTAAATCCTATTTATCTAAAATTCGCTTTTCGATCGTGCAAAAAGCGCAAACAATTTCCCACCGAAAACGTTAATCACAAGTCCGGTCATCACCAGTATGGCCGAGATGATTTTGATCGGACCGAAATCCTCGCCCAGAACCAATGCCGATGTTGCCATGCCGACAATTGGCACCAGAAGCGTAAAGGGCGCGACAAGCCCGACGGGCAAGGTCGCCAGCAACCGGCCCCAGATCGCAAATCCAAGTAATGTGACCGGATATGCCAGATACAGGATCGATCCCATGCCGATCCAGCTGATCTGATCGGTCAGAACGCCAAGATCTGCGCGGTCTTCAGTCAGGAAGGACAGGATGGCAAGCGGGATCGGCGGAACAAGGCTTGACCACACGACAAAGGACAGCATTTGAACCGATCCGGCCTGTTTCATGATGATATTGGCAACACCCCATGCCGCGGCAGCGGCAATCACAAGTATCAGGCCAATGGCCGTGATCGAGCCATCAGAGACAAACAACAGCAACCCAACGCCAAAGAACGCCACCAGCATCGCCAGATAGCGGTGCGGTCCGATCTTTTCACCGAGAACAAAGAAGCCAAGGATCAGGGTAAAGAAGGCCTGCAGCTGCAAAACAAGCGATGAAATTCCCGCCGATAAGCCAAGATCCATGCCCAGAAACAGCAGGGAAAACTTGATACAGCCCAGAACCACGCCAAAGCCAACGATGTATTTCCAATGGCATTTGGGACGCGGCAGGAAAAAGACAGCCGGCAAAGCCGCAAAGGCAAAGCGCAAGCTCGACAGCAGGATTGGCGGCATTTCACCCAGACCAAGCTTGATCACGGTGAAATTGGCGCCCCAGATGGTAACGACCAACAGGATTGCAAAGAACTGTCCGACTGACATGGCTGAAACCTGGCAAAATTTCGTGGGGAACTTCACGCTATGCCGGTCGCCTGAGTGCTACAATCAAAACAATGTCACGGCGACAATTTTGCGCAAGGTTCTGAAAAAGCCTGCAAAACGAAAAACACCGGGCAGCCAAGCTACCCGGTGTTGATCAATAAGTACCTGTATTTCGGCCAGATTTACTGGGCGGCAACAACGCCTTCGTCGCCAGCACCCGATTTGCCACAGCCTGAAACGCGTGATTTACGCTGACGCTGGCTTTCGGATTTCAGCTGACCACAAGCAGCCAAGATGTCGCGGCCGCGCGGCCAGCGGATCGGTGCTTCATAGCCGTTATCAAGCAGGATCTGTGCGAACTTCTTGATATCGTTGGTCGGCGTGCATTCGTAATCCGAACCCGGCCATTTGTTGAACGGGATCAGGTTGAACTTGCAGTGAATGCCTTTGACCAGTTTGGCAAGAGCGCGGGCGTGTTCCGGTTTGTCGTTCACGCCCTTAAGCATCACATATTCCATGGTGATCGGCCGCGAATTGGACATGCCCGGATAGTTCCGGCAGGCATCCATCAGTTCTTTGAGCGGGTATTTCTTGTTGATCGGCATGATCTCGTTACGCAGATCATCATCCGGTGCGTGCAGCGAAATCGCCAGACCAACACCCAATTCTTCACCACAACGGACGATTTCCGGGACAACACCCGAGGTTGAGAGCGTCACACGGCGGCGCGAGATCGAAATACCTTCGCCGTCCATGGCAATGCGCAGGGCATCGCGCACGTTTTCATAGTTAAACAGCGGCTCGCCCATGCCCATCATGACGATGTTTGACAGGCGGCGGATGCCATTGGCCGGTGTTGGCCATTCGCCGTAGCTGTCACGTGCGACCATGAACTGGCTGACAATTTCGCCCGGGGTCAGGTTACGGACCAGAAGCTGGGTACCGGTATGGCAAAACTTGCAGGTCAGCGTGCAGCCAACCTGGGATGAAATGCAGACAGCACCACGGTCTTCATTGCGATCCGGGATATAGACCGTCTCGGCCTCGTTCCCGTCATGGAACTTCATCAGCCATTTATGGGTATCGTCGGTGCTTTTCTGATCGGCTGTCAGAACCGGGCGACCGATATAGAAATCCTGAGAGATGCGATCACGCAACTTTTTGGAAATGTTGGTCATATCGTCGATGTTGGTCACACCGCGGTTATAGATCCAGTTCCAAAGCTGTTTGACGCGGAACTTGCTTTCGCCCATGTCGGCCATAAGCTCGGTCAGTTCTTCGCGGGTGATCCCCACCAGATCGCGACGACCGTCGGCAGCCTGCCCATTGGCGGCGCGCGTAACAAAGTCGGAAAGCGACGGTCCATCCTGCGAGATGGATGCGGTGTTCTGGGTCGCGTTTTCGGTCAGGACGTCAGTCATCCCGGGCTCTCTCTCTTGGTTCTGGTGAGTCTGCCGATCAGAATTGGTAATCCATTCTTGTCTGGCGTCTGCGGGACTATACCAGAAAAATCACCAAAATGCGTCGGGCACATAAACATGTTTATAAAGCTTGGCCCCGCATATAGCGGGGCCGGGCCGATTTAGAAACGATAAATTTCACATTGCTGCCATCACGCATGTGCAATCGCGGTTGCAAAGGGCGGTATCAAACCATCATCAGCCGGATCGCTATGGTGGTGTCAGCTGACCGGCTTGGTGTTGCAAGCCTTTGAAATCGCGTTATAGGCGGCGGTGAAGCCCGACAGCGAATAGGTGTCGGTGGTTTTGGTCCCGCGCGACGATTCACCAACAACAACCATGGTGGAGCCCGATTTCATCGACGACACCAGCTTGCGGTCTTCTTCGCTGTTCACAGCCCAGGCGGAATCGTCATGGGTGAACAGCTTGAATTTCTTGGAATCGATTCGAAGATCAACGTCGCTGCCCGATTTATAGGTGTAACCGGTGATGAAGCTGACTTCGTTGAGCAATTTCAGGGCAGGACGGTGGGTAACCATCACATAAATCTTGCCGCGCTGGGTATAATCGCCTTTGGCCGATGTCGGCTGGCTTCCCATATAGCAGACCTTTTGTCCGTCTTCGGAGTAGGTATAGGCTTCCCACTTGCCATAGACATCAATCAACTGGGGTGAGTTTTGTGCCAGGGCTTGGTTGGCAGGCAGGCTCACAGCCAAAAGAGCGGCAAATGCGCAGAGCGTTGCGGCGAACGAATTTCTGACGAAACGATGGGCGTGTTTTTTCATGAGGTCGCGTATCGTGTCTGAAGTTTCGGGATCGGCCCAAAAGGACCATGACGGACATATCAAAGCCACAGGATATGGCAAATTTATGAGGGTAGTTATCCGAGCCTGCCAACAAAAGGTAAAGATTAAACCAAGGAAACTGGCGCAATCTGGCAAAATTCTAAAACGCGGGAAATTGCATCAGGCAGGTAGGTTGGATTTAGGTCAATTTTGCGCCAATCCTTATGCATCGGTTGGTCGCAAGTTCGCGTAACTACTGCGTAATTTCTGCACTTGGTCTACTTGCTGGCCAGATGCAGTTTAAGCACCTGATCAAGACAATCCTGAACGGAAATCGCCTGATTGCCGCGCCGCATGCGGGCTAGCATGTGACGCAGTTCACGTGGCGCCCCTTCGGTTTTAGGCACAAAGAACGCATCAAACGAGCATTGCTCGGAGCGATATTGCCAAACCTGAATTTCCCCTTCGCCACGGACCATTTCAGGCGCGCCGATTTTCTCTTCGACGGCGTCTTCTGACAGGCCCTTAAGCGTGTCACTTGGAATGGGTTTGAACGGGATCATCGGACCAGCGGCCGAAATTTCCGGTTTACGCCGAACAACCGGGCGGGTTGCGCGAATATTGCCCTGACTTGTGGTCTGACCATAGGTGGTTTGGCCATATTCGGTATTGGTTGTGCCCGGCGGCACAGTTGACCCGCCACAGGCACTTAAGCCCACAGCGATCAGTGCCAGAAGCAACAACACCCCGAAAGGACGCAATTGGGCCGATCGGGGTGTTTCTATGACTGAATTACCTGTCCGCACGGGGATCAGGATTCTTCCGTTTTGCGCGGAATGGTGATGGCCGGCGTGTTGCCGCTGCGTGAGAAGCCATCATCGCTGCCTTCGACATAGTCGAGTTCACCCTTGATGCGCGCGCCGTTTTCAATCTGCAGCGAGCCATAGGTGATTTTACCGCTGATTTCCGCAGAATTGATCACGGTGACGCGACGTGCGGTCAGATCGCCGTCGAACTTGCCACTGATTTCTGCTTCTTCAACCTGAGCTGAACCGATGAAGGAACCACCGTCGGAAACTTCCAGACGGGTGCAATCCTGAATCTGGGCTTCGACAACACCTTCAACGACCAGAACGTCGCACGAACCGATCTCGCCCTTAAGCGTGATGTCGCGACCAACCGTCAGCTTCTTGCCGTCGGCATTGTTGCCAGCACTTGCCGGGCGGCCGGAACCACCACGGGTCGGGATTTCAAGCGGACGCTTGGGGATTTCCGGGCGGAAGCTGGTGGAATGCGGTTTACTGGACATTTGCGGTTCATCCTTTGTGCGCGGCTTGGTGAAGAGCTGCGGCTCAGTTCGTTTTTCTGTTTTTTCGGCAGTGCCGGTATCCGTTGACGGTGCAGTCGCCGTCTCTGCGGGTTTGGTCATGGTCCCGGAAAGCGCGTCTGATCCACCTTTGGATGATGTATCGGACGAAGCCGCACTGCTGTCGACTGTTTTATTGGCTTTTTTCTTTCCAAACATTTAGCTGACCAAATCCTTGAGTGTTGCAGTTTCGGTTCAATGGTCCGTTTCGTTGCGGGCCGTGGGCGACCTTTTAGGCGGTTTTGGGCACGTAGGTTCCGAGGCGAACAGAATAATGGACCATAAAGGCGGTGGCGATAATCGGGGCGACCAAATTGACGACCGGAATGGTCATCAGGAAGGTCAGGCCAATCCCGGCAAGCCAAAGCTTTTTCTGGCGGCTTTTGCGAATGGTTTCGACAGTCCGCGCATCATAGCGGCGCGTGGCCACCAGTTCAAAATATTCGCGCGACAGAAGATATCCGTTCATGGTGTAGAACGCGATGATATAGAGCGGACCAGCCAGAAGAAGCGGCAAAATCAAAATGTTAAGCGCAAGTGCGGTCAGCGCAAATTTAAGGCCACTGATCAGGGCCTCAAAAATTGGCTGCGGGCGGGTTTCCGGCAAGGTCGGGTAATGTTTGTCTTCGACTGCTTCGGCAATCTGATCAAGCAGCAAGCTTGAAATCAGAACTGTGGCCGCAGGAAACAGCAAGATCACCAGAAGTGTCAGGCCAATACCCAAAATCCAGTCAACAGCACTTTCAAGCCAACCGCCATCGGTAAAGAAAGTGATCGAGTTCAGGCCAAACCAGATCAGCAGCCACAAACCAATGATGGTCGCAAGTGCACCGGCAACGCCAATCAGAACGACTTTGCGAAAGCGCGGGTCGGAAAACTGCGCAACGGATTTCAGAAAGTCATTGATCATCGAAGGTGTCGGTCCTGTTGTGTCATGTGTCGTCAAATTCCATGCAAGGGAATCATGCCTTGGATTCCTAGGCAATGAAAATTAACAGCCTGTGAAATCATCTGGCAGATGAACAAATTTTCGCAATTCCAACGGCAGAGATTTTTGTCATAGCGGATGCGTCAGGCGAAAAAAAGGCGTCCGGCCAGGGGGGAGAACCGGACGCCAGCGCTCCGATGATCTGGAGCGTGAGGAAAGGTAGGGGAGACCTTTTCCTCACACCGGGCTCCCATCATTTAGGGGAGCCTTGTGACAGACTCACATATAGGAACCAGTGGCCTTTCCTGCCATAGGGTGAAGCCCCGAAAAGCCGAGAATTTTCGAATGTTAGAATGATTCCAAAGCATGGGTGATTTCGTTACGAAACCACAATATCGCCAAGGGCTTGAATCAAGGAATAATTGCGATCCCGTGGCCTGATTTTCAAACCGGGTCTTCTCGTAGGAGGAACGAAAAAATTTTGTGATCAGCTGCCGCGTTTGGGCCAGACGCGCTCAAATTTGAACAGTTCGGGATCAAGTGTCATGCCCTCTTCGGTGTTGAAAAGGGTCACTGTGGTTTCAATGCCGGTCGGGTCGGTGACGTTCCATTGGCGGAGCTGCATCGGCTTTTCCTGGAAGACCAGCGTCACACTGCCAGCACCCGGATCGGATTTGCGCACCAGCTCAACACGGATGGTTTCGGCCGTCTGGCGGAAATCGACCACGTTGACTTTATCGGTCAACGAGATGTTTTCAGCCAGAATGATGCCAGCCGGGGTCTCGTCGATATCGAAATAGGTCGGGGCGTTGATTTCCTTGTCGTAGTAGATGAAATCATGCCCGGTCGAGACCAGAAGGATCTGGGCCGGCGGGTTATATTCAAAGCGCATCTTGCCCGGGCGTTCCATGTAAAGATCGCCTTCGGCAGCACCGCCATCTGATGAAATCTGAACGAATTCGGCCTTAAGGGTCGTGATATTGGCCAGATAGTTTTCAATCTTTGCGATCATCTCGGGCGAGATTTTTTCCGATGACTGGGCATGGGCCGGGCTGGGCAGCATCGCGATGCTGCCAACTGCGCCAAGTCCAATGGCAGATGCAATGACACCAGCCGCAATAAAGGAACGGCCTTTTTTACCGATCATTTTCAGTCGAGATTGCGGATTTTTCGAAAAAAGGGTCATCGGTTTGCCTGGTCTTCGGAACAATTAGGTGATCACGATTGCGAAAGTGGAATGGCGGATGATAAAAATCGAGCCATCTATTACGCGAAATACATATCGCATCATTTGGCCGTGAAGGCCAGCCGGGTCAACGCTTGCCCGCAAATGACCTTAATTGGCCGGTTTGAGCCATATTTGCGCAAAGCCTTGATTAGCGGTGAGAAGGAGAACGCGTTTAATGAGCCGTATCGTCGCCATCCAGATGGACCCGATTGAGAGTATCGATATCAAAGGGGATTCCTCCTTTGTCATGGGCCTAGAAGCCCAGGCGCGCGGATATGAACTTCTGCATTACCATCCCGATGACATGTTCTATGACCGAGGCCAGATCAAGGCGGAAGTCCGCCCGATGGCTTTGCGTTACGAGCATGGCAATCACTATGATCTGGGTGCGCCAAAGATCATTGATCTGGCAAAGGAAACCGACGTGATCCTGATGCGTCAGGACCCGCCTTTTGACATGAATTACATCACCGCCACACATTTGCTTGAGGCGGTCCATCCGGAAACCTTCGTGGTCAACCATCCGGGTCATGTGCGCAATGCGCCGGAAAAGATCTTTGTCACGGAATTTCCCGATCTGATGCCGCCGACCCTGATTACGCGGTCGGCTGCACGCATTCGTGATTTCCGCGAAGAGTTCAAGGACATCATCGTCAAGCCGCTGTTTGGTAATGGCGGGGCGGGTGTGTTCCACCTTAAGCCCGGTGATGAAAACCTGAACTCGCTTCTGGAACTTTTTGCGGCCCAGTCGCGCGAGCCTTTGATGGTTCAGGCCTATCTGCCTGATGTGCGCAAGGGTGATAAACGCATCATTCTGGTCGATGGCGAGCCGGTTGGTGCGATCAACCGCGTTCCGGCCGAAGGCGAAGCACGTTCAAACATGCATGTTGGCGGTGTTGCGGAAAAATCGATGCTGACCCCGCGCGAGCGCGAGATTTGCGAACGCATCGGCCCGGAGCTTAAGAAACGTGATCTGATCTTTGTCGGGATTGACGTGATCGGCGATTACATGACCGAGATTAACGTCACCTCGCCGACCGGCCTTCAGGAAGTGAACCGTTTTGACGGTGCCAAGCTTGAAAGCCTGATCTGGGATGCGATTGAAACCCGCCTTTCGTAAGCGGGTCGTGGCTGATCGCTAGATTGCCAAAGGGCAGAGATTCAATACGGGTTTCTGCCCTTTTTCATTGGCGGGCGTAATCCGCGATCAGGGTTGCTTGGCTTCGATCTCGACAAAGGTAAAGGCGAAGTCGTTATCATTGATCACGTTATGTGCGACCCCGGTTTTCCGCGCATAGGATTTCCCGGCAATCAGCGATGACGTCACGACCGTGCCATCATCCATTTCAATCGTCAGTTCACCGGTGGTCATGGGCACAACCACATAATCCATGCCGTGGACATGATCGCCGGTTTCGGCACCGGGCGGGAAATGCCATTCCGTAACGCGGAAGGTGTCATCATCAACTTGCACGGTCGGAATGGCTTTGGGGCGATTGTCTGCCAATGATCTTCTCCAAGCTTTGCGTGAAAGTTTGATGATAGGGGTTAGTGAACAAGGTCGCTTGCCCTTTTTAGTTCCAATTGCTTTGCTGATCTTTAAGCCATCGGTCAGGTTTCCCGCCTATGCAATGGGAACACGACGCCCGATCAGACGTATATTTGATGTCCAAAGCCACAGGTAACAGCCCCGCATGACAGATAAAAACCAAACACCCATCGCCAAAGATCAGCTGTTTGGTCCGTTCCTGTTTGCGCGTGGTGGTGATGAAAAAACATCGCGGATCGCAGCCCTTGTTGTCGCGCCCGAAGGCTTGGACTTGCCTGAGTTTCGCGTTTTAGAGCAAGGCGCTATCACCCCGGTTCTGCTGGCAACGCTTTATGGCCGCTGCTATTGGCGGTTTGATTTTGACCTGCCTGCGAAATCCGATACGTCATATAATTTCGATAACGAAACTTATTCTGTTTGTGCGGATTTGACCAAAGATGTCCGGTTTGGTTTTGTGTCCTGTAACGGGCAGGAAGACGGTGATCTGGACCGCCCGTTGGAAGATCGCAATGCGCTTTGGATTGACCTTGCCAAACAGCATGAAGAGCAGCCCTTCTCGCTTCTGCTCCATGGTGGGGATCAGATTTATGCCGACGGGGTTTGGGAATGCCATCCCGATATCATCGCCTGGGACAAGGCGCGGCGTCGGCAACGGCTTGCAACCGCATTTTCAGACGAGATGCGTGATGCGGTTCTGAAATTCTATCTTGATCATTATCTGGCGATCTATGGCCAACCCCAGATCAGCCACATGCTGGCACGGGTGCCATCCCTGATGATGTGGGACGACCATGATATTTTTGATGGTTGGGGCAGTCACAAAAAGTGGTTTCAGGGATCCGCGGTGGCGCGTGGCATGTTTGCCTGCGCGCTCGAAGCATTCTGCCTGATGCAGTTATGTACTGCACCCGATACCACGCCTGAAAACTTGCCCGATATGGTGCTGGATCGGGATGGGCAAAGCCTCGCCTGGAAGGTGGATTATCCCGGTGTCAGCCTGATCGCGCCTGATCTTCGGTCCGAGCGCACGCCAAGTGACATTATGGGCGATCATGGTTGGCGCGATCTTCTGGCCGCCCTTGAAACCATTCCGGATGGCAATCGGGTGTTGCTGATGTCGAGCGTGCCGGTGATTGGCCCGCGCCTGTCGCTGGTTGAGATGTTTTTACATCTGCTGCCATCGGCCCAGAAATATGAAGATGATCTGCGTGATCAGTGGCAAAGCCGTTGGCATCGCCGTGAATGGTGCCGTTTTCTTGAGTTGTTGGAATCTGTTGCCAACGAACACGATCATGAGATCACTCTGCTGTCAGGTGAAATTCACGTGGCAACGCGCGGTACGTTTGAAACACGGGGCAAAACCATCCATCAATTGGTGGCATCGGGTATCTCCCATACGGCACCACCGGCTATGTTTGCCCGGGTTTTGGGGCTTCTGGCCTGGATCGGTGATCATCCGCTTCCTGAACGGCCGACCAAACTAAAACCGCTGCCGGGTCGGATTGGGACCTATTGTGCGGCGCGAAATTACCTTACACTGGCCCGTAAAGGTAATAGCTGGGATGCGAACTGGCATCTCGAAGGGATCGGCTGGACACCGGATTTGACGATCTAGGATCGTCATCGGAAGACGCGCGTCCGGTCACGGCAAGGGGCTTTGAACCATGATGCAGCTTTACTATTCACCGACCTCACCGTTTTCGCGCAAGGTGCGCGTGGTTTCGCGTGAGTTGGCACGCGACAAGCAGATCAATGAGATTCTGATCGATCCCTGGACCGATGCGGCGCTTAGAACCCTAAATCCCCTGTCAAAAGTCCCGACTCTGATCCTTGAAGATGGCATGGCGGTTTTTGAATCTGCTGTGATTTGCGATTATCTGGATCAGCTTGCACGTTCGTCAAACCCCAAAAGCGGGGTCATTCCCAATGATGGCGCCGAACGCCTGAGCGCCTTGAAATGGCAGGCCTTGGCCGATGGCATGATGGCGGCAACTGGGCGTCTGTTTGCCGATTCAAAGCGTGCAGAGACAGATCGTTCCGAATTCGTAATGGAACGACAGGCCTATGCCATTCAAAGTGGCATTGATGCGATCCTAGACGGTCTGGCCCAGCTGCGCACCGAAGAGCCGCATATCGGCACATGGTCGGTTCTGATTGCGCTTTATTACGTTGATTTTCGCTGGCCGGATCGGCGGTTTGACATTCCGGTGCGTGTGCGCGACTGGATGGCGATCATGTCCGAACGAGAGTCACTGGCCGAGACGATTTTTCACCTGCCCCATTTTGATGACGACCAGAAGTCGATTGCCTGAAACAGGTTGCCGTCTGCTTTCTGACCCCAAAAGATTAAAGAAACGGCCCGGCACAAGGCCGGACCGTTCGGGCTGCTGACTGGATCGGGGTGGGGGAAATGGGGTCCAGTTCACCAACCAGGATGGTAGATCGGCTGTGCGCCGGTCGGTGATTACTGCGCCTTTTCCCAGGCGAATTTCTGGAACGGCTTATCAACCGGGGTTTTGGCGATGTGATTGACGTAATTTGACATCACTTTCTGCGCCAGACCCAAAATGATCTCAAGCACCTGCTGCTGGCCGTAACCCGCTTCATAAAAGGCATTGAGCTGTTCTTCACTGACATTGCCGCGTTCGCGGGTAACGGCAAGGGTGAAGGTGCGCAATGCTTCAAGCTTTGCGGTCGGAAGCGGGGTTTCATCGCGCAGGGCATCAATGATCGCGCCATCAACCTTCATCATATGGGCAATGCCGGTATGGGCCGGAACGCAGTAATGACAGGCATGTTCAACATTGATGGACAGCCAGACGACGGTAAGTTCCTCGGCGTCAAAGCTTGTGGTTTGAAACAGGCGGTGCAGGTTCTGATAACCATCAAGAAGTGCCGGGGCTTCGGCCATGACAGCATGCAGACCGGGGATCATCCCAAAGCCATCAATGGACTTTTGCAAAAGCGGCTTTGAGTTGGCAGGGGCGGTTTCGATATCGTAGAGGGTAAAGTCAGACATGGTCTGTGTCTCCGGGATTGTTGAGTGATTGCTCAATAACTATGAGCGAACGCTAACTTGACGGTTTTCAGATTGCAAGCTATTTTTGAGTAATCACTCAATAACAAGGCAGTGGCGTGGCCAGACCCAGTTCATTCAATCGCGAAGATGCCCTTTCAAGTGCGAGGGACCTTTTCTGGCGCAAGGGGTTTCATGCGACCTCGTTAAAGGATATCGAAGCAGCGCTTTCGCTTAAGCCCGGCAGCATCTATGCCGCCTTTGGAAGCAAGAAAGATCTGTTTGCCGAGGCGCTTGAGCATTATTCCCAGGGCGTTCAGGCAGAATTTCAAACTTACGTGGATGCGGCGGGATCGCCGTTGGATGCCTTAATCAGCTATGTGCGCAACATCACCGCATCGCGCGATCAATGCGTGCCATCAAATGCCTGTATGATATTCAAAACCACGCTCGAGCTGGCAGATGAAGAGTCTGATCTTAAGCAACTGGCAAATGCACGTTTGTCGGGCATGGCGAAACTGTTTGCACAGGCATTCGCGTTGGCGCAGGAAAAAGGTGAGATTTCCCAATCAGTTGACCCGCATCGCGCTGCGCTGCAGCTGCAAGCCAGCATCACAGGCGCACGCGGAATGATCGAGGGTGGATTGTCTGAGGAAGACATCGATCACCTGCGCGAAGATATCGTTTCTAATCTGGAACGACTTCGCGCCGGGTGAAAAAATTGGGTACCATCCCCAATTAAATACGACAAACCTGCATGGGCATGATATCGCCCTGACCTTTGATCTTTTGCCATCGAACGAAGAAATCAGACATGACCGAACCGACAATCACCAAAGCCATGCGTGAACGTGCCTGGGCCCGTGCTGCCCGGATCGATGGCGAAGACGCCAGCGAAGTGCGCAAACATGCCGCCAGCGGCATCACCATGAAAAAGGCAAGCTTTGGCAAGTTTCGCAATTTCGGCTGGACCGTGGTCGATGAAGAAGCCGTTCCGTGCCGTAAGGAATTCTTGCCCCCACGCGACACTGACGGCGCGACCAAGGACTGATACCCGCCAAGATGTGATGGCCTGTGATGGGCTTGTCGATTGACAATCTGGCTGCCAAACGGCGCAATGGAGTTTCCCGCTCCTTGCGCCTTTTGTTTGTCCGGTCTTGCCCAGATGCCATCGAAGTTCAGAACGCCCGTATTTGATCAGTCGATCCGCTTTGTCCGGTTAGAAGACATCGCACCGGAAACGATCATTGAACATATGTCAGATCCGCGCATGGCAGAACATATGCCGCTGCTGGATGGGCCGTGGGGTATGGCGGATTATCAGCGGTTTATCGCGGTGAAAAATGACTATTGGAAGCGTGACGGTCTTGGGCATCTCGCCATTCTGATCAATGATGACTATGTCGGATGGGGTGGTTTTCAGAAAGAAGGCGATGACTGGGATTACGGACTTGTTTTGCGCCCTGATTGCTTCGGGCTTGGCATGGCGATTACACGCAAGGCGCTTGAAATTGCCAGGGCAGATACCCGCATTCCTTCGGTCACCTTCCTTTTGCCACCCACGCGCACAAAGCTTGGTGCGTTAAAGCGGATCGGTGCGGTGTTTGAAGAAGATATTTGTTTCGAAAATCAAACGTTTCAAAAATTCCGGCTTCAAACCGCCTAGCGGGTTTTCTATTTCCCGGATTCTTGCGACAGGCTGATCAGATCAGAAAGCAGCTGTTCCGCGTTGGAGCTTGCAACAAGGCTTTCCAGATCGCGCTGGGTTTTCTGCCAGATCGGAAAGGCACGTGCCAAAAGTGCACTGCCATCCTTGGTCAGGGTCAAAAGACGCCCGCGTTTGTCCTTTGGATCGGGGGTGATTTCAAGCAGTCCGCGCCGTTCAAGCGGTTTGAGATTGGCGGTCAGGGTCGTTCGGTCCATCGCCAGAAGATCAGCGACGTCTTTCATATGCGGTGGATAGGGTCGGTTTAGTGACATTAAAAGTGAATATTGCCCGCTGGTCAGATCAAGCGGACGAAAGGCATCATCAAACCGTCTTGCGATGGTGCGTGCCGCCCGTCTGACATGCAGGCAAAGGCACGAGTCCCGCACCATTATGGTATCGGCAAACGGGACCTTCTGATCGCTATGGTTGAAATCTTCTTTTGACATGGGATAATTATGTTGATATCAACGTTTTTGTCAAACGGGAAAACAATAAAACGCTGATAAATGCACCGTTTGATCGCTGCCGCCCAACCGACCCATTCTGCCAGGCAAGGAGGATGCCCCATGCAGAAGATCAGCCCCTTTTTGTGGTTCAATCAAACCGCAGAAGAAGCCGTGAATTTCTATTGTTCTGTTTTCGCCGATGCCAAGATTGGCAAGATCATGCGGGCAAGTGCCGCTGGTCCCGGCCCGGAAGGAAGCGTTCTGACGATCGGGTTTGAACTGTTTGGGCAGCATTTCACTGCTTTTAATTTCCCGTCAGATTTCAGGTTTACCGAAGCCGTTTCATTCGTTGTTGATTGTAAGGATCAGGCAGAGGTCGACTATTACTGGGATTGCCTGTCCGAAGGCGGCGAGCCGCGCGATTGCGGCTGGGTAAAGGATCGATTTGGTGTTTTCTGGCAAATCACCCCGACCCGCCTGATCGACCTTATGACTGATCCGGACCCGAACATTGCCGCGCGTGCCGCGACCGCGATGATGACCATGCAAAAGATTGATATCGCAGCCCTTGAACGCGCGGTCCAGCCCGGCTGAAACACTAACGACTTCAAAGACCAAACTCCCTCGCACCACCAACGCAAGGATATGTCGGATGTCTGAAAAACAGTCCAAGGATAAGCAGGCAATTGCCGAATTATTCGACCAATGGGCAAACGCCAATCGCAACATGGATATCGATGCGATCATGGACCTATATCACCCTGATATCTGTTCCTATGACGCGGTTGCACCGTTGCAATTTACGGGACCACCGATTACCGCGCACATTGGGTAAAATGCCTGCCCAAAGACGCGGACATGATTGTCGAAATGCAGGAACCCGATATTCGTGTGTCGGGCCATCTTGGTGTTGCACGTTTCCTGATCCGATGTGGCATTCGCAAGGATGATGGCACCGAACAGGCAAGCTGGATGCGCTCAAGCTACCACCTTGAAAAGCGCGATGGCCAATGGCGCATCGCCCATGAGCATTTCTCTGTGCCGTTTGATTTCGACAATGGCGAAGCCCAGTTCGGACTGGAGCCATAAGCCGTGCCCACCAAACCAAATTTACAAAGGAAGCCCCGATGAAAGTGATCAGCTACTTGAACTTTGATGGTAATTGCCGCCCGGCGATGGAGTTTTATCAATCCGTTCTGGGTGGGGAACTTATCACCATGGCCTATGGCGAGACCCCGATGGCAGGCGACATGCCCGATCTGGCCGACAAGATGGCGCATGCCTGTCTGGTCGGCGATGGTTGGAACATCATGGCATCAGATTGCCCGCCGGGTAATTTTGAGGTCATGAAGGGCATGAATATTTCCATCCACGCGCCAAATGCCGAGAAGGCGCGCGAATATTTCGACGGTCTTGCGGCCGGTGGCACGGTGATCATGCCGTTTGAAGAAACCTTCTGGTCAAAAGGTTTTGGTCTTGTAAATGACAAGTTTGGCACGCCCTGGATGATCAATACCGATATGGAACCGGCATAAGCCCGATTGCCAGCCAAGTTCCTGTCATTGAACGATATGTTGCCTTGATCCCCATTTCCCGTCAAAGTAGTGCAACTTGGGGTTATGGGGGTCAGGCGAATTGACAGCACGGGTTACCACAGTTGCCTTTGCCGGGATTGAAACCATCCCTGTTGATGTTCAGGTGCAAATGGCAAGTGGCCTGCCGTCCTTTACTGTGGTCGGCCTGCCTGACAAGGCCGTGTCCGAGGCCCGCGAACGGGTCAGGTCTGCCCTTTCGGCCATGGGATTGGCCCTGCCACCCAAACGGATCACCATCAATCTTGCCCCGGCGGATCTTTTGAAAGAAGGATCGCATTTCGATTTGCCGATTGCGCTTGGCATTCTCGCCGAGATGGATGTGATCGGGCATGAGGATATCGAACGCTTTCTGGTGCTGGGCGAATTGGGTCTGGATGGCAGCATCACCAAGGTTGGCGGCGTTTTGCCTGCCGCCATGGAGGCCGGGATGCAGGAATGCGGGATCATATGCCCGCACCTCAATGGAGCCGAAGCCCTTTGGGCTGGTGATCTTGAAATTCTCGCCCCCAGCAATCTGATCAGCCTGATCAATCATTTCAAAGGAACGCAAATCCTGTCACGTCCGCGTCCGCGTGATGAGGGTGAAGTGCCTGATTTCCATGGTGATTTACGTGACATCAAGGGCCAGGAAAGTGCCAAACGTGCGCTTGAGATCGCAGCAGCAGGTGGCCATAACCTTTTGATGTCGGGGCCACCCGGATCGGGGAAATCAATGCTGGCGGCCCGCCTGCCCGGTATTTTGCCCGACCTTGATGCCAGACAGGCATTGGAAACCACAGTCATCCATTCCGTATCCGGAATGTTACCGGAAGGCGGACTTATTCGCACACGACCATTTCGCCAACCTCATCACTCTGCCTCTATGCCAGCCCTTGTCGGCGGTGGTGTAAATGAACACAAAATATGAGACTGTAAAATTAAATATGAGAACTTGTGTCGGAAAATATGAGAATGCCAAAATGGTACGGGTGAATCTCAAATTTTCGTTGTGAAGACAGTATTCAGTTTCACATACGAATTTAATTGAACAGCACCATATAATTTTTATATTAGTCATAGTGTGAGTTGCGGGATCAGTTCCCTCGTGCTAGCGAGAAAACCCTGCAGCAAGAGAATTGGAGCGGGTGACTTAGGTTGCGCCGCTTTTTTTATTTAACTTGATTTATCCGATGCGGACGCCCTAGTGATCGTATCAAACGGAGTTTTCGGGATCGCTTTGATCCGTTGAGAACTCCGTCGTATCGGCTAGCTATTCAGATACCCCTGTCTGTTTTGCTGCTGTTGTATTTCGAGATCGATTTTATCAGTTCAAATATCCGTTCACGCAACACATCATCCTCAACACCGTAATAACTGCGTACAAGTTCTAAAGTTTCTCGCCGCTGCATAGGGTCCTCACGAGAAACGAAGAGTTGAGTAACAATCTTGTTGCGTTGAGCAATAGACTTGTCAGTAAGATCGCGTGGTATGTCATCGTAGAAATAACTGACCGGAACTTTGAGTGCTTGGGCAATATCATATAGCCTTGATGCACTTACTCGATTGGTTCCCCGCTCATACTTTTGAACCTGCTGGAAAGTAATACCCAAAAGTTTAGCAATTTCTGTCTGCCCGAAACCGTTAAGCATGCGGAGCTCGCGCAATCTTCTACCGACATGAAGATCAATTGGGTGAGGTCCTACTGTTTTTGTTTTTCGCCGTCCGTTACGCATTGGTTTGCGACGGCGATTATCGTCTGGCTGTTTAGAAGGCATGCTTGTCTGATTCCGCGGACGCATTGAGAGAATAATATTCTAAATAATGCAAATTCGGGAGCTGTTGCTATTCATGTTTGAGCATTTTGATAGTGAAGAAATGTAAGTGATCAGCTCTCTTCTGCACTATTAAAGCGCAATCAGCTTATCTACATTGTGCTGCCTTTCAAATTTTCTGAGAATGGAGCTCTCAATCATCCTTCCTCAAACGGGGTGTGGGAGAAACTATCGGACGTTTTGCGTGGAGGATTGCAAAGCTTTTCGTCTCGGTTATCTGCTGACAATTAGATAGGCTACTGCAGAAAATCCGTTGGCGCGCTGACCTTTCTAAAACGCAAGAAGCCGCCTACCAGGTGGTTAGTCTGGATCAAAGGCGGCTTCTCTAATTGAGAGGTGATTGCTTTAGATAGAACCAACTCGGTATCAGCTGAACCAATGTGTGATTTATTGACGGTATTGTCAATAAATCCCCGATCACAAAACACCCCAGGTATGAGGTCTGTACAATCAATAAATCGCCCATTAAGCGTGCTCAAAACAACACCTTTGAAATCAGACTGACATGCAGTCACTCTCATCATGAAACAAAAAAGAAAATCAGGTTGAACATCGGGTATCATTCATAACCGGTATAATGCTCCGTCTCTAGATTGAAACAATTGTTGGCTATGCAATCATTGTCGTGAGCTTCGTGGGTATCAGTATCGGCATCCGGCTCGGAAGTCATATTTCGGTCGATTTCCTTGATGCTTTTGTCCCGGAAAAATACGTTCCGGCGTTACATGCGATTGCCATGGCCCTCGGGATTATATTTGCCATTGCGCTAATCTATTATGGAGGAAAACTCTTCCTGCCCCCTTGGGCGCGGTCAGTTATCCCCGCCTCTTACAGCATGATCCGGAGACTGATTTTATCATTACTGACAGCACTGCGCACTGAACTGATTGAAGGTAAGTCGAGGGCGCTCACCCCGCCATTTCCATGACAAAGACAAATGAATCACAAGCAACGGATATCACTCAAATAACTTTTATCTCGGCCCTGACACTTCGAAAGGATGTTTGACAGTTAGACTGCTCGAACAGAACTCAGGAATGCTTGCACTTTCTCACGCAATTTGTCTGTTTCATGTAATAAACTGCCCGAAGCATCTAATACTTGTTCAGCTGCTCCACCTGTCGAAACCGCAGCTTCATTCACACTAATAATACTACTAGTGACTTCGGTGGTACCCCCAGCGGCTTCTTGGACGTTGCGAGTGATCTCGAGTGTAGCAGCTCCCTGTTGCTCAACAGCGCTTGCAATTGCTGCCGAAACTTCACTAATCTCCGAGATAGTGGAAGAGATTGCAGCGATTGCCTCAACCGCACCATCAGTCTCACTTTGGATATTTGAAACCTGCGCAGTAATCTCATCAGTTGCTTTTGATGTCGCTGTCGCCAAATTCTTGACTTCTGCAGCCACCACAGCGAAACCCTTACCCGCGTCACCAGCACGAGCAGCCTCAATCGTCGCATTTAGAGCAAGAAGGTTAGTTTTCTCGGCAATATCGCTAATCAGTCCAACAACGTCACCAATCTTTTGCGCTGCATCCGCCAACCCACGTACCCGGACATTCGTTTCTTCCGCATTTACAACGGCTCGAGCTGCAACCGTGGATGACTGCCCCACCTGTTGATTTATTTCGCTAATCGAAGCGCTTAACTCTTCAGTTGCACTCGCTACTGTTTGAACGTTAGTCGAGGCCTGTTCGGCCGCTGTCGCAACTATCCCAGCTTGCCGACTTGTCTCTTCTGCAGTATTGGTCATTCCAGTCGCAGTCGATTGCATTTCCTTGGCCGCAGTTACGAGGGCTTTGAGCACAAAAGCCATTTCACTGTCAAACTCGGCGGTAAGTTCGCTTATCTTCTCGGCTCGTTTTTCTCTTAATTTTAGCGCTTCAGCTTCTTTCGTGGCAAGCTGATCAGCACGAATCATGTTTTCTTTGAACACCAATACTGCTTGAGACATTTCTCCAATTTCATCTCCACGATGCTCACCTGGAACATTTGCTTCTTTGTCCCCCGCAGCTAACTTTTTCATCACTTCAGTAATTTGCACGATAGGTTGAGAGATGCCCCTCCCAATTAACCACGCGAAAATTACACCAATGATGATTGCAGCACCCGCTAGTATCTCGCTGATCAAAACAGATCTTTTAGATGCAGCAGCAGCGCGCGGGCCGATCTCATCTTGCTCTGCTTTTACGTCAAGCTTGAGGTCTTCTAACTCACTGGCAACAATCGGCCCGATACGCTCTAACTCATTGGAAACCAAATCGCCACGTACTGGATCAAAAACCGAGAGCGAAACGATTTCTTCAAAAGATTCAGAATATGCTGTCAAGTTATCTGAAACTACTCTCGAGGCCTCTTTTCGGTTTCCTTCGGACAGTAAAGACCCTAGTTCTTGATTCAACAGCTTAGTCGTGTCGAGCATATCAAGTACTATTTGGGCATCTTCAGGGCTATTGCTTAATAGATAATCTTTAACTGCCACCCGTGCCTCCAACAGCTTCTCCTGCACACGGACCGCTTGATTTGATTGGAGAACAACTTCTCTGTAACGCGTAAAGTCTGTCCCCACACTACTCATGGAAACGACGCCTAACACGGCAACGGTTGCCAGAAGCAACAGGATGAGCGCAAAGCCTCCGAAAACTTTTGTCGAGATTTTTAAGTTACGCATTAGATTAGTCATCGCTTTCCTCCGAACGGCCAGCATTCGCTGGCTGCTGCTTCCAATTGTTATTCTAAGCCAGATGTGTCATTGGCCCTTTTATAATTAGAGATCGAAGATATTATGCCATTTTATTTCAGTAAATGAAGTCGCGTCAGCCAGGATAAACATCTCCTGAGGCTGGAAATAGACATGCGCACGCGAGTAATCCGCTACGCACAAAACTAACCGCGACGCTTACCCTAATCGACGGTCGGGATGCAGCACTGGGATAACTATAGACGAAACGGGATCGGTAAAATGCAGTGACCATGAGCTCCGCAGCATAAAGCTGCCGGTAAAAAGTCCAATCTCGGGAAAATGCAATATCAAACAGCCCTATGACATCGCGAAAAAAAGGGAGGCATGAAGCATATGCGCACACCTCCCTTGCACAACTGGAACGCATCAAGCTCCAGGAACTTTTTGATCCTTCGCCTCTTTCGCTGAGGAGGGTGACGTTGAGAAGTAGTTTCGTGCAAGTAGTGCACTGCCCACAACAATCGCACCCAAAGATACGAGCATGTACGGCGCGACACTGCCAACAGCGACGCAAATGAACAGGCTTCTCATTAGCCGCGACAGAGTGCCATTCATATAGCCCTCTATTGCAGCCGCCAGTGAAATCGTTCCGATAACACCGCCGATCACGGCAAGCCCAATCTCAATGGATGAACCGGAACCGATGATAGCAGGATTCCAAATAAAGACGAATGGCAGCAGAAAGCCGACTGCGGCAAGTTTGACTGCATCAAACGCAATCTTGAATGGATCCTCTTCTGCAATGGCCGCTGCCGCCAGCGCCGCAACCGCAATCGGTGGCGTCAAGGCCGACAGGATCGCGTAGTAAAGCAAGAACATATGAGACTCAAGAAGCGGATATCCCAACTTTGAAAGTGCTGGCCCAACGAGAACTGCTGCAAGAATGTAAGCACTTGGTGTTGGCATCCCTAAACCGAGAATGATGGTCACCACAGCGGAAATCATCAAGGTGATAACCGGATCCGCACCACTGATTGTCATGATCACGTTTGCCGCTTTCATGCCAAGGCCCGTCATAGACAGACCTCCGATTACAAGTCCCGCAGCCGCGCACGCGCCAGCAACGGGGAGGATGCGCAGTGTGGTTTCACCAAGGCCTTCAACTACACGCCAAACGCTCATGCGGGTTCGCGCAGAGCAAGCCGCTGCAATGACGACAGAAGCAGCTCCCAAGCCTGCCGTCATGGTTGGCGAATAACCAAGCGACAGTGCGAGTATGATCACCGCGATCGGGACAATAAACATCCAGCCATTAATGAGGGTTGCCTTAAGCGTAGGGACATCATCTGGATAGGAGCGCAGATCGCGTTTGACCGCGCGCAAGTGAACCTGCGAGAAAACGCCAAGATAGTAAAGGATCGCTGGAATAATCGCGGCGTAGACGACTTCGCGATACGCAAACCCTGTGTACTCAGCAAGAATGAACGCGGCTGAGCCCATGATAGGCGGCATGGCGCTGCCACCTGTGGATGCAGCAACTTCAACTGCGCCGGCGAAACGCGATGAATAGCCAAGGCGCTTCATGATTGGGATCGTTATCGAGCCCGTCGCGACGACATCAGATACGGGACTGCCTGAAATCGTTCCATACATGCCTGATGAGATAACAGCGACCTTTGCTGGACCACCGGGGCTCTTTCCAGTCAGCGAGGCAGCAAGGTTAAAGAAGAAGTCCCCTCCGCCAGCAAATGACAGCAACGTCCCGAACAGAACAAATAGGAAAACATAGCTAGCGACAACCTGGATCGGGACACCAAAGACACCGTCCGTTGTAAAGATTAGCGCATCCAGCAGGTAGGTGTATTCGATCACTCCGTGCCCAAAGGGCGGGGGTAGCAAGTGACCGAACAGGTTGTAGGCCATAAAACCGAGAACAACGATCGTAAGACCTGCACCCGTCGTGCGACGCGTCGCTTCAAGTGACAAGAATAGAAGTGACGACCCGAAGAAAAGTTGAGCAGGTGTAAGCTCTTCAAGCAAAGTAATCCGGCTTGAAATCACACTTGCATTCACAAGGAAAAACACTCCGGTAGCGAGGCTCAGTACACTTAACACCCAATCAATAATGGTCGGTTTGTCCCGTGCATTAGTTGTTGCACCGACCACCAAGAAGAGCATCGAGAACAAGGCGCTAAGAAACAGAATGCCAATTATAAGCGGGTCCGAGATAACGAAGAGGTTGCCGTAAATAACCCCGATCGCAAATAGCGCCGCCAAGCTGATCAGAACTTTGTGGGGTAGGGCCGCAAACGTACGTTTGCGGCCTGTGTTTACAAGTGACTTCATCATTTGAGAAGTCCTGCCTCGCGATATGCCCGTTCTGCACCGGGATGGAACGGCAGAACATCCTGATCAGCCATAAGCTCCGGGGTCAGCGCCTTCATAGAACCGTGAACCGCCTTGATCTCGTCAACATTTGCAATCAAAGCCTTGGTAAGGTCATATGCAGTTTCTTCCTCCATCTGATCCGTCGCCACCAGAAGAGCACCAAGGGCCGACGTTTCGACATCATTTGGCTGATTGGAATAACTTCCTCCGGGGATTGTATAAGTTTGAGTTCCGAAACGGGCATTCGTGGCATCAATTACATTCTGGGGAATGTCGAGGACAATGACTTCATTGTTTTCGTCAATTGCGCGGAATGAGGAATGAAGAACAAAGACACCATTGGTAACAATGTCGATACGACCATCCTTCAGCAGTTCTGCCTGGTCGTTTGCCCCGGCCTGAACAATGCGTCCACCATTTGCCTCAACAGCTTCCGTGGTTAACCCAGCTTGTTCGAGCATGAACAACGCTACGTTGGACGTAATGTTACCCGAACGGTTTACACCAATACGCACCGGTGCTTTTGCTGTTGCAAGATCGTCGAGGCTATCGATGTTGTATTCGTCGGCAATCGACTTCGCCAAGAAGAAATGCATCGGCGCCCAATTATACATGTAACCAATTGCACGCATGTTGTTTACAGGAGCCTTGAAGGGTTCTTCACCTGCCAGAGCAATCTTCACTTCAGCGTTGTGAACTAATCCCGTATCCGTCCGGTTTGCTCCCAGCAAACCAATATTTGCAAATCCACCACCAGTTGCCTGATATGTTACAACGGAATTTGGGTCTGATTGTTTTACGGCACGGTCGATACCTGCGCCGAGAAGGGACCACAAGCCACCCGGATTGCCACCTGAGAGCGTCAGGTTTACCGGTTCAGCCTGTGCAGTGTTAACGCCGAAGGCCAGTCCAATAGCCGCGGCAAGAGTTAAAAGCCTCATTCTTTCCTCCCTAATGGGTAAGATCTCAATTTATAATTTCTGTTATTTTTATTGGATGCCGACCGTCAAAGGTCCCACTGGAACGGCATCAGGCCTCGAAAGTGATATTGACGTTCTTTTGCTCGGTGTAAGACAGCATCTCGCCCAAGCATTCTTCGCGTCCGATGCCGGATTGCTTCATCCCGCCATACGGTGTGCCAAGGAAATGGTCGCTGGAATTGTTGACCCAGACATACCCGGCGCAAATGTCATCAACTGCACGCATAGCTTGTGAGATATCGCGCGTCCAAACCGAGGCAGTGAGCCCGTAATCAACCCCATTTACCGCTTCGATCAGGGAGTCATAGTCACTCCATTTGAGGACGCTCAGCACCGGTCCGAACACTTCTTCTTGCGCAATGCGCATATCGGGGGTGACGTCAGCAAATACAGTCGGTCGAACAAAGAAGCCATGAGACAGCTCTTCGGGTACATCGCCGCCCGCCACCATCCTGGCACCTTCATTCTGCGCTATTTCTATGTAACCGCGGACCTTGTCATACTGACCGCGCGTCGAGAGACAGCCCATTTCGGTACTAGGTGAGAGTGGATCGCCCGGCTTTACTGCATCAAATGCGGCGGCCAACTGATCAACGACGGGATCATATAGGCTTTCATGGACGAATACCCGACTGGTCGAGCCACAAGACTGTCCTGCTGTCCATGGCAGGTTCATGCCCTTGACCGCGCTTTGAACAGCCTTTTCAACATCCGCATCCGGGAACATGACAAGTGCGTTCTTTCCGCCCAGTTCCAATGACACATGTTTAAGTGTATCGGCAGCCTGACGCATGACGGCACGCCCGGTTGCGGCACTGCCGACAACGCTGACGCTGGCGATACCGGGATGGGTTGAAAGTCCTGCCCCCAGATCAGGGCCGCCATTCAGCACATTCAAAACGCCTGGTGGGAAAAGTCCGCCAATAAGTTCGGCAACCTTTAGGCTTGAAAGCGGTGTTTCTTCCGATGGTTTGATGATCACACTGTTGCCAGCCATGATTGGCGGCGCAAGCTTTGCGCAGGCGAACATCAGCGGGTGATTAAATGGGACGATGCGTGCCACGACACCAACAGGCTCTCGCACAACATAGTTCACTTTCCCCGCCCCAACCGGGACGGTCTCACCTTTAATCTCCGTGGCCAAGCCCGCAAAGAATTCCATCAAGGTAACTGCGATATCCACGTCAAACAGCATCCCCCGCAACGAGTTACCGCTGTCGAGAGCGTCAAGTCGCGCGAGTTCTTCCTTGTGCTCCTTGATCTTGCTTGCAGCTTCGCGCATAACACGCGACCGTTCCAAAGGGATCGTCTTCGCCCAAATTTTCTGACCTGCAGTTGCAGCTTTTACAGCGGCTTCAAGTTCTTCCTCGCCGGCACTGTCAACTTTGGCAACTTCTTGTCCGGTCGATGGGGAATAAACCGGTATCTGCTGGCTAGAACTTCTATGCCAAGCTCCACCATAATAAACCCCTTGGGGGAGTTTGTTGGGCAATGTGCCCAGGGCTGCAGAAGCGGCGACTACCTGCTTCATGTGATTTTTCCTCCCGGGAATTTCCGTGTTTATTATTTTTTGTAATCACGGAAAGGTCTCTCTGGTCTTTTTTATAAGATATCTAAATTAAATGGCAGCAAAGGAGATCAGTCAACCATAAAATTAGATATCTTAGTTTTGTTCGAAAAAAATAGCAGGCTCACAAACGAACCTGCTATCAAAACCTTATTCGGCAGCGACACTTTTCTCTTCCACAAGAGTTCGCCAATCCACTGTCTGCGGATAGACCCCCTCGCGCGAAGCGATGTCTGCATGCGGAATTCTTGGCTCGACGGTACCGATCGCATCGCCACCGGCAGCAACTTTTCTGGCTGCATCAACCATCAAGCGGCGAAACTCGACAATCGCGAGATCGGAAGCCCCAAGAATATCTACCGATCGATCAACAATGGCACCCATAGATACCCACATCACAATATCCTGATTGGGAATACCCTTAACACCCGTGAAACTCCCGAGCTTCATAGCCTGGCGATCCTGCAGGAAATTATTGTGCAATTGACGCTGGGAGACCCAACGATCATCAAGGTGAATGCCTTTTTGTGCGTGATTGAATTTTCGCCACTCTTCGGTTGTCGGACAGGCCTTTCCACCCCAGGCAATGAAATGGAAATGAGTGGTTTCATCGTCAATAGGAACGATAACACTCGCAACATTATAATTGTTATTCGGCGGGATCAGAGATGTATAGGGTGCAATATACTCGGTAATACGAAGATAGTTATGGGTACTAGGATTTTTGATCGGCTTACGGATCGCAGCATAGTGGAAGCCGTAGCTGGTCGTTTGGGTCTGCATGCGCGGAGATTTATCCGTCGAAGGGCGGTACCATGCCTGATCATCCGCGGAAGCGCCTTCAACGCGGGCCGGCTTCATATCCGATGAATGCAAACTGGACGAATGTGCGGAATCGATCTGCCCTTCGGTAATCTGCGCCCAGTTGGCCGGAATCCTGATTTTCAGGATTGAAACCTGGGTATCTTCGGTCGGGGCAAATGCAGGTGGCGAAAACGGATACATGTCTTCTTCTTCGCCAAGCCATGCCCAAACAAAGCCCCCCCATTCGACGGTCTTGTAAGACTTGTGCTTTACCTTCTCATGTAGCGGACTGCCTTCGGGTTCGGACGACATGGCAACACAGTTGCCTTCAACATCGAACTTCCAGCCGTGATAGAGGCACCGCAGTCCGCAATCTTCGTTACGACCAAAAACCAGAGATGCACGTCTGTGCGGGCAGAGCTCATCAAGAAGACCAAGCTTTCCGTTTGAATCCCGAAAGGCGACATAGCGATTGCCAATCGCCTCCACCAGCAGCGGTTTGCCATCCGCTTCGGCAACTTCTTCAATGAGGCAAACCGGCGTCCAGTGCTGGCGCATCAGCTTCCCCATTGGCGCATCACCCGAGACGCGGGTTAACAGGTCATTCTCTTCATGGCTGAGCATAACGTGAACTCTCCTCCTTTGTGTTTTCTTAGATATCAAAGAATCAATATCACATCATTACAGGCATCTAGTGACTTGACAAGAATTATTAGATATCTAATTTATTCATCAAAGTTACTTCGGGAGGAAAAAATGTCAACAGAATTAGAAAGCATAAAAATGCGCGTAGAGGCACGGCGTCAGCTAACGCCTTATATTTGCGAGTTTACGCTTTCCCCCGTGGATGAGATCGAACTCCCTGCCTTTGCGCCGGGATCGCATATCACCGTCGAAACGCCATCCGGCGCGATGCGCCGCTATTCGCTTGTTAATGATGGGGAATTTCCGGAAACCTACGTGATTGCCGTGAAACGCGAGCCTGAATCGCGTGGCGGATCATCCTCAATGCACGAGTCAGCTACTGAAGGTAGCGAGATTACAATTCAGGCACCCGAGAACTCGTTCGCACTCAAAAATGCACCGAAATATTTGCTGATTGCAGGCGGAATCGGGGTCACTCCAATTTACGCAATGGCCAATCACCTGTCTGCGCAGGGCAAGCCGTTCGAGATGATCTACTGCACCCGATCTGCCGAGGAAACTGCATATCTGGATGATATCAAAAACGCATTCGGATCACGCGTTAAGTTTCATCACGACAATGGCGATCTCAATCAGGTTTATGATTTCTGGGATCACTTCGAAGAGCCCGGTGCCGGGCATGTCTATTGCTGCGGTCCATCCCCCTTGATGGAAGAAATCAAAGCCATCTCAGGCCATTGGCCGGAAGGGCGTGTGCATTTCGAAGACTTCAAAGCCGTCGATGCCGTGCGCGAAGACGATAAACCGTTTGAAGTGAAAGTCGCCAATCTCGATACCACCATCACGGTTCCTGCTGACAGGTCCGTTCTCGAAGCACTTCGTGATAATGGCATCAAAACGGTAAGCTCTTGTGAAAGCGGCACCTGTGGCACTTGCCGCTGCAAGCTGATCGAAGGGGATGTTGACCATCGCGACATGGTCCTGATGGATGAAGAAAAAGACAGCCAGATCATGATTTGTGTCTCCCGCGCAAGGGAGGGAAATCTTGTCATCGAACTCTAATCAGCCGAAGCTTGAGGCGCCCTTGCGCCTTGGCGTCATCGGGCTTGGTCGCGGGTTCATGCTGACATTGCCAAGCATCAATGCAGATGATCGGGTGCAACTTGTTGCGGCATGCGCACCGCGGGAATCTTCACGTGCGGCGTTCGAGCAGGAGTTTGGCGGGCGCACCTATCAGAACGTCGAGGATATTTGCGCCGATCCGGACGTCGAAGCCGTCTATATCGCCACACCGCATCAAATGCATGTCGATCACGTGGAAATTGCTGCGAAAGCCGGAAAGCATGTTTTGGTTGAGAAGCCACTTGCGATCCATCTTGAAGACGGCATCAAAATGGTCGAAGCCTGTGAGAAAGCGGGCGTGCAACTGATTGTGGGCCCCAGCCACAGCTTTGATGGGGCTGTAATGTTGGCCCATAAGATCATTCAGTCTGGCGATGTCGGCAACGTCCGCATGATTCATGCAATGAACTATACCGACTTCCTATATCGTCCGCGTCGACCGGAGGAACTCGTCACAGAAGAAGGCGGCGGAGTGATTTTCAGTCAGGCTGTCCACCAGCTTGATATTGTTAGGCTTCTGGGTGGCGGCATGATGAAAACCATCACTGCGGCCACCGGGAACTGGGATCCGGCCCGCCCGACTGAAGGCGCATATAGCGCATTGGCTACATTTGAAGGCGGTGCCTTTGCCTCTTTGACCTATTCGGGCTACGCGCATTTTGATTCCGATGTATGGCAAGGCTGGGTTGGCGAACTTGGCTATCCGAAGGACCCTGAAAGCTACGGTCAAGCCCGCAAAGCCTTGACCAAGGTTTCAAGCCCGGAAGAAGAATCCGCCCTGAAATCCGGTCGAACATATGGCGAAACCCCGGCACGACCACCCGCGCCAAACCACGAACATTTTGGCCCGATCATTGTCTCGTGTGACGGCGGCGATCTGCGGATTACGCCCAACGGGGTTTGGCTGCACGGCCATTTCGAACAGAAATACATTCCTGCACCGCTGGAGATGGGCCCACGCGCCGGCGTTAACTCCGCCTTGATTAAAGCTGTCCGCTTTAACGCTCCGCCATCACAAACCGGGCGCTGGGGCCTTGCCACGCTTGAAGCGTGCCACGCGATTTTGCAATCCGCAGAAGCGGCAGCACCGGTCAAGCTGCTTCATCAAATACAGACACAAAAAACAAATATTGGAGGAAACTCGTGAGTAATCTGACACTTTCACTTGCCTACGGAGACTATGATCGCACCAGGCCGATTTTTGATGGACGCGTCAAAATTGATGGCGTAGATCCCGTATCAATGCTGCTGTCCCCGGAAGAAATGTTCTTCCGGGCATTCCGTAACGAAGATTTCGATGTCAGCGAGCTTTCATTTTCGTCCTACTGCGTAAAACTCGCACGAGAAGAATCTCACTATGTGGCAATTCCGGTCTTCCTGTCGCGCGCCTTCCGCCACACGTCGGTTTACATCCGGACGGACAAAGGCATCAATAGCCCCGAAGACCTCAAAGGACGCCGCATCGGTATTGCGGAATATCAGCTGACGGCAAATGTCTGGGTGAGAGGCATTCTTGAGGATGACTATGGGGTAAAACCATCCGACATCCATTGGGTACGTGGTGGCATGGACACGCCGGGTCGGCCGGAAAAGATCAAGGTTGATCTGCCCGATGATGTCAAAATGACCCAGGCGCCAGACGGTGCGACGCTTAATCAGATGCTGATGGACGGTGAGATTGATGGTTTCATTGGTCCGCGTTGGCCAAAATGCTTTAACGAAGGTCACCCGCATGTCGGGCGCCTGTTCACTGACAGCATTTCAGCGGCAGAAGACCACTATAAACGTACATCGATCTTCCCGATCATGCATGTGTTGGGTGTCCGCAAAAGCTTGGCTGAGCAGCATCCATGGCTTCCCGGGGCGCTGCTTAAGGCGTTCTCGCAATCAAAGAAGATGGCGCTTGATGCGCTGAGCGACACGTCCGCGACGAAGGTCACGATGCCGTTTGTCGAAGACACGCTTGATCGCGCGAAAAACCTTCTGGGTGATGATCTTTGGCCCTATGGCGTTGCGCCAAACCGCAAAGTCATCGAGACGTTCCTTGACTATCACTACCGCCAAGGACTTTCACCGCGCAAACTTTCGATCGACGAGCTTTTCCACCCCTCCACGCGTGAGGTCTTCAGCCTATGACCAATACCATCGCAAAAACATCTGCAGTCATGCCCTCCTTGCCGCACATTCTGATCGAGGAAGGCGTTCGCGCCGCCCTTAAGGAGGATCTTGGACGCGCCGGCGACCTGACCACGGATGCAACAATTGGTCCTGATCTCAGTGCAAAAGTATCTTTGGTCTCGCGTGAAGCCGGGCGTTTATGTGGTGTCGATTTCGCACGAAGTTCCTTTGCACTTGCCGGTGCGGGGCTGGCGTTTGAGGCATTCAAGAAGGATGGAGATGTTCTGGCCCCGGGTGATGAAATCGCCCGGGTGACCGGCAATGCACGTGCCATACTGTCATCGGAACGCGTTGCGCTAAACTACCTGTGCCATCTGTCAGGCATCGCAACGACAACCGCAAAGTTCGCAGATCTAATTGCTCATACAAAGGCACGCATTTGCTGTACGCGGAAAACCACACCGGGCCTGCGCGCATTTGAAAAGTATGCGGTGCGCTGTGGGGGCGGTGCCAACCATCGCTTTGGTCTTGATGATGCCGTCCTGATCAAAGACAACCACATTGCCGTTTGCGGATCTATCACCAACGCAATTGAAGCTGCCCGCAATTATGTCGGCCATCTTGTCGTAATCGAGATCGAAGTCGACACGCTGATACAGCTTGAAGAAGCCCTTGCAGCGGGCGCATCAACGGTGCTGGTTGATAATTTCGGCATCAACGGTCTGAAAGAGGCGGTTGCCCTTAATGCCGGCCGTGCGCGGATCGAAGCATCCGGTGGCATCAATATCGACACCATCAAGGACGTTGCTGAAACCGGGGTTGATTATATCTCAAGCTCGAAAATCACGATCTCGGCACCAACCCTTGATATTGGCCTCGACGTAACACTGGGATAGGAAAATGAAACAGTTTCAGCCAGGCGATGTGATTGAGGTCAAACTTCCGGGTGGTTTTGCCTATGTACAGATCACACATAATCACCCGGCCTATCCAGAAGTCATTCGTGCATTGCCGGGTTACTACAAAAAACCTCCGGAAAACATTCTCGAACTCGCATCAGGTCAATCAGTCTTCACGGTTATGCTGCCGTTATTTTCCGCAATCGAGCGAGGCATGCTTGAAGGGCGAAAAGTGACAAGCACGAAGGTCCCCTCCAGTGACAGCACCTTCCCGACATTCCGTATTCCCATCAGGGACCGACAAGGAAATGTTGTCTATTGGTGGTTCTGGGATGGTGAAGGACTGAATTATGATGCAAATCCAGATGCCGGAAGCGAAAACATGCCGCTTCGCGAAATAACCACGACCGATACCTTTATCGAGAGGCTTTCTGCGACCGCGCCGTGTTAAATACCTGAAAAAAACTTAAGTCGGAATGCGGGTAGGAGGGACCTTTCGCCCCTCTTCACCTGCTTTTCGCTCATCCTCTTCAAGATTATCCAGAATCAGAAGCATCCCCTTACGGATTATATCCAACTCGGAAGATGACAATCCTGCCAGCGCAACCTCGTTCACCTCTACGGCAAGCGGTTCAAGTTCGATGCGCAGTTCTTTGCCACGCTTGGTCAGAAACACATGCTGTTTTCGCTTGTTTCCGGCTAGCGTTCTTTTTTCAAGAAAACCAAGCGCTTCAAGCCGCTGCAGAGCCGTGTGGGTTGTGGGTTCAGTTAATCCGGCTTCTTCACTCAACTCACGTTGTGTCAGACCTTCCTGCTCCCACAGGATGCGTAAAAATATCCACTGCCCGAACGTAACATGATGAGAGGCCAAACGTATTTGCAAAGACCGGTTAAAACCCCGAGTTGCCAACCGGATAATATGAGCAAGACGCTCTCGCGAATTGGGAACTCTGTTTTCTTTATCGGTCATGAACAAAACGACGCCCTTAAAGCCAACTGAAATATTTTGCGTTTGACTGATACAGTCGTCGTATAGAGGAGTCAAACATGCTTGATACACAGCATATCAAGCATGGTTGACACATGCCATATTTACTCTGCTGTTTCATCCGCCGTGCGGGTCATTCCCGCAGACATTGCTTTGCTGTAACCCGGGGTGATGCGTGCATCGATAACGACAGCATTGCCCTGTCTGACATCCTCGAGTGCCACCTCAATTGCCGATTTCAAATCACGCGCATTGGTCACGGGACCAATGGCCTTTACCCCTTGCGCGCGGGCCATGGCGGCAAGATCGATATCAGGTCCTCCAATATGCTGACCGATCCATTTGTTTTCAACTGGACGTTCACGGCTGACGGCAACTTTTTCCTGATGGATTTCGTCATTATAGAAAGATCGATTATTGGCAATGATCGCGAGGAAAGGGATACCGTAACGGGCCGCGGTCCAGAAGGCCGAAACACCCATAAGGTAATCGCCATCCCCCAACACGGCAACGGGTAGCCGATCTGTACCCTTCAGTGCCAGTGCTGCCCCGACCAGCATACCCGGCCCTGAGGCAATACCTGCGCCACCGTCATAGCCAAGATAGTCAAGTGGATGACGGAAATGCCACAAATCCCCGCCCCAACTCAATGGCAGACGAACAAGAGACACAACCTCGTTTTTAAGCCCATCGCCGAGGGCCGCAGCAAGGGTATCTACATCCATAGGTCCCAAATCATCTGTCAACTTTCCGGTACTGAAAGCCGGCAAGTTCTGCGGTTTCAATTGGGGTGTTAAACCGACCTCTTTACATAGTGTACGTATGACGATGTCGGGCTCAGCCGCAATATGCAGATCAGCTCGAACCGCGGCCTGATGATCAAGGCTCCAGCCATTGTGAAGTTGGTGATCAACCGATAGCTGAACGAGTGGTGCATTCTCGGCCTGAGCGCCAGCCTGTTTGAGTGTGCCCGCAACGTCTACCCAGTCAAAACTGACAATCAAATCAGCTTCGTTGAGGACTTTTGCACCATCAGGGGAAAGGAAAAATCCTGGCGTTCCGGAATGAAGAGAATGGTCTGTCGGAAAGGCCGCACCCAGTTTGATATCGGTGAGAACGCGAGCATTGAAATGCTCTGCCAAAGCCACTCGGTATGCCCAGTCATCTGCAGACCGAGAAACTCGGCCCATAAGAAATACTGGGGACCGGGACTCTTTTAGCCGCGTGTGAAGTTCCGCAAGCGCGTCGGGCAATAATCCCTGTGACATAGGCAACTTAAAACGCCTTGGATCGGGTGTCTTGATCGGGGCTGTGACAGCCTCTTCCTGTACTGCAACATCAAAACAAATATACACAGGAGCCATGGGTGCTGTTTTTGCAATTAAAGCGCCGCGAATCATGGCCTCAAGCGAAGCAGATAACGATGCAGGTTGATCATCCCATTTGACATATGGCCGAACAATCGCCGCCTGATCGCGCGACGTGTGGATCCAATCTATCCAAGGTCGTCGTTCCGTCGCATCGACAGGACCGGTTGCCCCAAAGACCATAACAGGGACTCGGTCACACCAGGCATTGTAGATAGACATTGTCGCATGCATTAAACCGACATTTGCATGCACAATCGCGGCCATAGGCCGTCCGGTTACCTTCGCCCAGCCATGTGCAATTGCGACGGTATGTTCTTCATGAAGGCACAACAGCATTTGAGGATTTTCGTTGCCCAGATGATTAACAAGGCTGTCATGCAGCCCACGAAAACTGGAACCGGGATTAAGCGCTACATATTCGACATCGAGAGCACGCAGCATCTCCGCGATCAGATCGCTCCCCCACAAGCCTGTTGTCTCGGATATGACAGGCCGCTCGACCTTTTCCATCTCTTCCTCCCGATTTTTTACTTTAGTTGGTGTTCTTTATAGTCTCCCATTTAAGTACTTCGATATCTAATATCATGTCAAACGGGTTTTCCGATGCTATCTGCGGCTCTGATCCTCGTGACGGAGCAATCTGCTTCTGTTTTTCCGTCTGGGTAGCTAAGCGGGACTTCCTGCTTGTTTGGGAGCGGATGGTGAGGCCGTCGCCGGGCACTTGAATGTGCACTGGAAAGAGGTGGTCGATAAATGCGCGGTTCGTGATGTCACTGCGACGTGCTGCCCTAGACGATAAACAGACCTGCTCTTACACGCCGCAAAACCCTGTCCCTTTACTGGACCAATGGCGGCTCCACCCTTGACCAAACTCCGTATCCGCAATCGTGCTCAATGCTACGAATGCGTGGCACTGTTTGAGGAATAAACTCTAAGAGCAGTCTGACATGCAGGAGAGGGAGTCGACCAGCCAGTATCTCGGTTCGGAGAGTCATTTCGCCTCGATGGCAGATGACTCACCTTGGTCAACAGTTTCAAAGCAATCTTGGCTATTGCCGGTATCTGATCTGAAACCGATACGCGCTATCACTGTCCGTCCAGACAGTTGTCTAGATATTGCCGGGTTGTAAGCAGAGCTGGCAATCCATCTGCGATCATGACATCAAGGGGTTTCGCCCCAAGAAACAGCGGCCCCTGATTGGGCAGCAATATCCAGGAGCGGGCGATCGGCGTGTTAAAATACAGCTCAAGGCTGCGATAGATGCCGATCAGTGCGCTCAGCCTGAGCATCTGATCGACATTGATCCGGCCGCGATAATTCGGGCGGCGCGCGCCGCGCCATTTGCCCGGGGACATATCGGCAAGGGCTGCCGCCTGACGGGCGGACAATGCCCAGTTGTGTGCAATATTGCGATAGGCCTTGAGCGCGACCGCAGTCGCTCTGGGGTTCTGGCTGAAGTGCGCTGCCGTGGTCCGTGCCTCCCGTTTTATCTCTTCTGCCCGTCAACAAGCTGGAAATGTCGTCCCGTTTCGCCCATCATACAAGGGTGACATGGGTCGAGAGTTGGATGCATGACAAGGGAGGTCCCTATGGATTCCACCAGCATCAATCTTTTTCTCTTCGGCACCGGGGCCTTTTTCGTCCTGCTGCTCATTGGCATAAAGATCGGCGAATATCTGGAAAAGCACCCGAAGCCGGACTGACCCTTTTCCCTGGGCGAAAGATAGGCGGCGCGGTGCGGCCTGGCCTCTCGGCGAGCCGATCGTTTCGGAGAAGCCAAAGCCCGCCGGAGATTGGCGAGCTTTGGCCATTGTCTGTCGGGGGAGGCTTAGAGCCAAACGGTGCCGACAGCCCAGAATTGAGATGTTGGGTGGAGAGGATACCCTGTCAAGCAGGCGGGCAATCGTTTCGGCTGTGAATTTGTCCGTTAAGGTCTTTTAACGGACAAATTCATCTACTGTTCGGCCAAGAAGAAAAGGCAGATGGCAGGGCCCTGTTTCGATCATCGGTGGCGCAAATAGGTGAATAGTGTCTTTTGGTTGATTATTTTTAAGTGAAGATTCGCTGAAGTTGTTTTATTCTGTGCTTTCAGTAGATTTCCAAGGAGCTTGATGATGACCAAGATCAAAGGAAAGAACGACGGTCCCGGTGGGCGCAACGAGCACTACGACGTTGGACCTCGTAAGAATGTTCCGCGTAAGCAAATAGTGAACGAGATTAAAAAAGGTCAGCATCCTGACGCCCATGTTGTGAAGATCAATGGTCGGGAATACGCGCGCGACAATCCTGATCGCTCGAAAAAAGACAATGTGAACCGTTAAGTCTCATTGCACATTCTGACACGAGTACTAAAGGCGAAATTGCTGCCGTTTAAACTCTGCTATTCTTCCGAGATGTTGGCCGAATTGAGGGCAGGAGTGCTACCCATGACAAAATATGTAGTGGGATAACCCAGTTGAAGCGGATTTTGTGATACCAATAGTTTTGGCACTTTCCAGCAAACCATTAACCACCTTTGCATAGCCCCCCTACTCTTAATTGGGGCGTGGTTGATCAAGCATTGACGTTTGCTTCTGGTCTAGAATGGCTCCCATCAAATTGCACAAATCGATCTGGAAGGTTTTTTCATACCTTCTGATTGGGACGTTCCTTTGGCAAATGGGGGGAGAGATGAGATCAAAACTAGTAAGTATTTCCGTAAAGAATGTCGGATGTATTGGCAGCGAGACATTGACCGTTAAGCTGGACAATATTCTTTGCCTGGTTGGTGCAAACAACGCCGGAAAGACTACAATCCTGAGAGCCTACGAGCTGGCGCACACGCCGAGTTCATTCGATTATGCCAAGGATCGTTGCAATTGGGCTCCCGAAGGTGAAGCGTCGGAAATTCAACTTGATGTGCATATCCCTGAGGGTATGGGCAATGTTGACGAGAAATGGAAATTTGATGACGGCAACGGTCTGCGCATCGTACGAAGTCGCTGGATATGGCCTGCAGATCGTGAAGGCATTACGCGTGAGACTTGGGATCCAGAGGTCGAGGACTGGGCAAGTGATGGTAAGGCCGGCGGGGCCGACAATGTATTCAAGTCTCGTTTACCAAAGCCAATGCGTGTCGGTTCTCTAGATGACGCGATCAAAACGGAAGAAGTGCTCCTCACTTTGGCTTTGAGCCCCATCGTGACCGAGTTAAAGGCGTCCGCGAAGGACGAGAATTCGGATCTGTTTAAAGCAAGACTGGCACTTGCCGATACAGTGAATAAAGTGGCTGTACCGCACGAAGCACGGATAAATGAAATCTCAGAAAAAGTGATGGGGAGCTTGCAAGCTGTATTTCCTGATCTCGGGGTAAAGCTGCAAGTGGAAATGCCACCACCAGATTTGAAAATTGAGACCTTACTTAAACAGGGATCAGGAATAAGGATCGAGGAGGCAAGTGGAAAGTCTCAGCTTACCCAGCAAGGCACGGGAGCGCGCCGAGCACTTTTTTGGTCGATGCTACAGGTCCATAACGAGATGGAGCGTGACAAGGAGCGTCGTACCGCTGTTGAGAAGGCTTTGATCAGCGAAGAAAAGAAGAAAACAAGAGATGAGGCCAAAATAGAACAGTTAGCTGCGACACTTGCTGCCTTAGACGGTACCGGAGATTTTCCTGCCGACGCGGAAGACCCTGCATTGCCCGGCTATATATTGCTCATGGACGAGCCGGAAAATGCGTTGCATCCGATGGCGGCCCGTTTGGCTCAAACGCATCTCTATGCACTCGCCAATCATCCAGATTGGCAAGTGCTTATCACAACGCACTCGCCTTATTTCATCAACCCGTTGGAAGATCACACGACGATCGCAAGATTGGAGCGGTCTGTCGACGGAAAATCGATCTCGCCGCTTATCTATGTAGCAGACCAGGTGTCGTTCTCCCCTGATGAGAAAGAAAACCTGAAGGCACTGCAATTGACGGATGTCAGTTTGGCTGAAGTTTTTTTTGGCAGTTATCCTATCCTGGTGGAGGGAGATACCGAACAGGCTGCGTTCCTTGGCTCTGTTCAGAATGAAGACTCCAATTTGAAGCGGAGTGCCAGCATCATTCGAGCACGAGGCAAAGCGATACTGATACCGCTCATGAAGATCTTGCATCATTTCAAGACAGACTTTGGGATTGTTCATGATGTTGATTGGCCTTTCTCCAAGTCTGGCGAGAGCCACAACCCCATGTGGACAATTAACAACTCTATTCGCGAAGCTGTTATCGCGTGTCGTCAAGACGGTATCAATGTTCGACATCGTTGGAGTATTCCCGACTTTGAACGGTTTCTTGGTGGAGAGGAGCTTGGCAAAGACAAACCCTATGAAGCCTACAAGGCTGTGACATCTGACAAAGCAGTTGGCGAAATGGTTCTTGACCGAATGATTGAGTTATACGTTGAAGGCTCACCGGATCCAGATGGTTACGATTCGCAGAAACCACATCTTGACCAGTTGCTCGAGCAGTTGTCGGAGTGGGCAGCGCAACATGGGGAAGATGGGAATGTGAGATTAACGGGGAGTCCCCAAGCTCAATCAGCAGGGTGACACGATCAACAACTCTTCTAGTTTCTTGCAAACAAAATTGGTGACGACACAAGCCTTAGAGGCAATCTGATGACCGAAAATGATACGGAGAAAATGGGGGGCTTCATTGCCCGCGAGCATCATAAGCTCCGCTTTACCGAACTTTGTGAGACCTTCTTTGCACGGCTCGTTTTGATGAAATGCCCAGACCCTAAACTTGAGCGAACAATAACTGTTCAGCTATCTCTCTGCGATTTCTTTCGAAAGGTCAGCAAAGAAGCGTTGGTGTCTAGTCTCGCAGCTGAAACGATTAGGCATACGCATAAAATGTCAGAACTTGTCGGTGATGCTCTGTCAGCTCTGACTGGAGTTGAAATGAGCCCCACAGGAGAAGAGAAAACCCTTCTTGAGCATTACCAAGATCATATCGCAACTCGACTCAAATGGCTGGAAACAGGTAGCGAGGTTGATGAGCTTGCTCCGTGTGTAGAGCGTGTTTCATGTGCGGAAGTTGATGGACTGCAAGTCTTTGACATAGCGGTCTGCCCGAAAGTTCTATGTGAAGAGGTTTCCAAACGTATCCCTTTTGCTTTGGAGCTTTCTTCAAAACTCCTCATGCTCCTTGCGACAGCCCAGAATCGACCCGGAGATTCTGGGCCGCGTATAGATTTCAGAAAGCAGGTGGAGCTTCTCGTAAATCAATTAGACGAACGGTTTGATACGACGGGAGAAACGGAATTCACCCTGCTGTCTAATAGAATTCCCTTTAGGTGGGCGATCCAAGTTTTTGACAACATGGATTTAACAATGCTTGGAATTGGCACTTCGGGGTTAGAGGATAAAATTCTTCTACCATTGTTCCTAGAAGTGAACGGTTATCTTGATCTGATTGACCTTGATTTGGAGAGTGATCCCCGCGAGCGAAACGATGTTGTTGTTCGCTATTTTGTTCGGCGGCCAGCAAAACAAAATATCTTTGGTGCTGTGGATGCGGGACTTAGTCCCCAAACGAGATCTTTGCTGAATGAAACTGAGCTCGTTCTGTATCATCGTTTACATCAGCACGTACGTCAGGGATTAGTGTTTGGTGGGAAAGCCGAACTTGAGCAGTCGTTTGGTGCAATATGCTCAGGGCTTCTTCGAAGAGCCTCGTTTTGTATCGAAGAACCGAGTCTCATGAGAGAGCTAGCCGAAGTTTGGCTGGAGCAGCATAAAGACGAAAAAACTCTTCAGATTGAAGACAAGTTTTTTCTACCATTTATCTATGAGCGCCTGCGGAGTGAATTTGGCGCACGCGTCGTCAAAAAGCCGGAACGCTTCGGTGGAGAGGCAGACATACTGTTTGATGATTCAATCCCCATTGAACTGAAAGTACGTCGCGGACGCAAAAAACCAATAGATTTGGCCGATATTGAGAAAGCTTTCCCTCCAGGTGGGCAAGCTGCATCTTATGCCGCCATCTCGCGTTTGGGATTCGTCTTGGTTCTTGATCTCCCTGAGGAGGATGCATCGGTGGTAAGTTTGGAGAACTGCGTGACCACTCTTGAACGTCGATATCCCGAAGACGCTATGTATCCAACGTGTATCGTAGTGATTGTGTTTCGGTGTGTTGCACGAAGCCCGAGTAAATCACGTTAAAGAAGCCAACTGCTTAAATTGCGCGATCTCAAGGGATGCTGCAGAATGGCCGCGAGGACTCATGGCACCGACAGTCTTGGGATTATTCACGGGCCTTCCGCCTTTTCAATAACGTATGAAGCAGGCCAATTTCTTGGGCGTTCCTTTTCATTGTCTTTGAAGCGCTCGATGGCGGATATATGTATGAGGCTATCTGGTGGAATATGGCGGGGCTCCCCCCTAGGAAAATAAAACCGTTTCCACCAGATTTTTCGTTCATGCCATTCTTGGCGATGTGCGTTCTTGGGCAGAAATTCCAGAAGTCTCCAGCCGGTCGTGAGGGATGTGTGTAAAAGGCCATCAGCCGATGGTTTGGTGTATTGGCGCGCATTGACCCTTGGGTGGCCAAGTACGATATGGTTGACCATTTGTGTGCGAATTCTCAGGCCCCTGTTTCGTGCTTGCGCTAGCATCCATCGTAACGGGAACTTGGACAGCGCACTTTCTTCTTCGACAAAGCCGCCGCCGATATCTGAATGACAACCGTTGAACCAGACCTCGCGCAGGTCTTGCTTTGTGTGATTAGTGGCCTGTGAATATCGGTTCGGTTGGAACTTCTGACTGTTCGCCCAGTTTTTCAGGCGGAACATCCGGCGGTATTCATGAATAGCCACGGCATGGCGAACCACCTTGACTGCCGGATTTATCGAGGCGAATGGTAGTTCTTCAAGGTGGAACTTTGGAAAGATGCTGAGCCATACCGGAACGATGACTGAGGACACCGTATCCCAAACGCCAAGAAACTCGATCGGAACCTGAGCATAGGGACGCACGATCTCGCGAAACTCATGGGCGGTAGCATAATTACTATCCTCTTTGGCATTTTTGTAGGCTTTAAGCGCATAGCCTGCAAAATTAGCCTGATGTTGGCGTAACAAACCTACAAGATAGATCATGCCAGCCAATACGCGAACCGTATATGCGCCTCTGCTAAAGCCAAACAGATATATTCGGTCGCCCTCACGGTAGTTTTCTACCAGAAAGCGGTATGCTGCCAATACGTCGCGATCCAGACCTTTCCCGGTCGCCATTTCAAAAGTGGCATGGGCCTTTTGCCGCCACTTTCCCCAACTGTCTGGCATTGCAACAGTGCCAATTCCCGGTTGGTAAAAGACCAGCTGCTGTTCACTCTTTTCTGCGATCCGATAGAGCTTAAGCACATTGGAAAGCTGCTTGCCAATTTCGTTGGTGGTGCCATCGCAACAGACAACAAGATTCCTGCCTGGGCCGACGCTGGAGCGCGACATGCGCGTTTTGGATGGGGTATCTGTCATGGCCTAACCTGACGCTGTGGCGATTTTTCTGAAACGTGGGAGCTCCGATAGGATCTCGAACAGTTTCAAGTTGTTCCTATGTGTTAATTATGAAAGTATATTCTATCTTTGGTTGCAACTATTTATACTTCGGAATTCACATAAAACTTGCACTGAGCTGTGAAGATGCCGCACGACCTCTCGCAGAATTCTGACCACGAGATTCCCGAAGACCTAGAGTGGTTGTTGGGCGCATTCCGGTTGGTAGACTTGCATGACTCAGCGCATGCTGTGGGAGTACCTGCGCAAGATGTCGTACTAGCACGCCCTGGCCGTGAGTTGCGCGGACTTTGGCTTGATGTCGCATTAGAGCTCTTTAACTATTTAACCGTTTCAGATTTTGAATCGCCAGGGGCATTTATTCCGATAGATCCCTTCATTGATCAAATCCAGCAGCGCCATCCTGAACTCGGCGTGACGGATGTGCAGTATGTCGTAAGGGTCTTGGCACGACCGACAGAGGTGCATTTCCTCTCGGGGCGAGAGGAAGAAATCAATCCAAAATCATTCGTTACCAAAGATACCGCACTGTTGGAGCGTTCGAGGTCTGGCGGGCTCGTGAGGCTCAGTGCGCGAGGGCATCAAACTGTTCAGATCGCTAAGTCCGCCAAAGAATGGATTTATACTGGAGATCTTAGTGATGGTGTCGTCAAAGCGTTGAGGTTGGGCGATTTTGGTAAAATGATCGCCCTTTGCGGCCAGATGGTCCGTAGTATTAATCGTGAAGCTGAACAGCTGGTTGCAGCAACCGAGCAACCGGGTTTTGGGCAACTGCGGCGTTACTATCTTGAGAACCGAGGTGCCTATCAGGAAACCATAGAAGGAGCACTCAAGACGCTTCTTGAGGTGCGCGAACACCTTGCCACGACATCCTGCGCAGAACGATTTCAACAATATACCGAAAAATATGGCGAGGGTGCTGTGCTGTGGGACCAGATCCGTCGTGCACCGCGTGAACTGGCGCAGTCACTCGAGGGGTTCTTGAAGCGCTTTCTTGAATGTATTGACAGAATGCAAGACCGCGGCGCGGTTATTGCACGCCACGTTGACTTTTCAAGGCTGGCACTACGTTTTGCGTATGACCCTTTAAGCGAAGCAGAAATGATGGGCATGGTTGATTTGCTGATGCCGCAATTGCCGCGGACGGTTGCACCTCATCCGGTGGATTTTAGAAACTTTATCATCAGCCGGACAACCAAGACTGAATCCAACCGAGTTCTCCTACCGCCCGCAGACGAAAATCTCTCACTTAAAGAACTCAAGTGTATCGATGCTTATGCCAAGCGCTTCGAACAGCGACTTGCAGAAGGACCTCTGCCGTTATCCGAGATTATTATGAATGGTTGGGTTGAAGAGAGCTCGATACGCTTAGTTGAGGAGTTGATATCAGATTTTAGTGCTCCACCCTTCTTTCAAATTGGACAAGTTCGTGTAGCGGTAGCGCTTCATGATCAAGTGAAGTTGTCGCTCGTCGATGGTGATTTCAGAGGTAACGATATCGTTCTTGTAAAGTGCGAAGAGGTGCCGAGTGATCGATGATAACCTCGGGCATTTGCTGACATTTATGTTGCGTCACAGAGAGGCGCGTCTTGGCTCAGGAACACGGAAAAGCCACCCGGGGGAGCTGGATGTTGCAAAGGCGTTAGACGATCTGGACATTCAGCAATGGGATGTTCTTGGAAAACTCGCTGAGGCATTTGGGTTTAAACTTGAAATTGTTGAAGGTGGTCCGGGACGCCCGGAAATCGGCGAGCGTACATTCCTGTTCTTGCGCAACCCGCAATCAGGAATGCCGGAGTTTGGTGGGAGCCATAGCGCGCTGGAGGCGATGAAGCGTCAAAAGAACGAAACCCAACAGACGGCGAGGACGTGGTGGATATTCATTTGGTCGCATCACATGGCCCTACTTTATGATGGAAGATCTCTAACTGAGGTTTCCCGCTTTACCGGGGCGGATTTTAGAAGAGAGCATCTGGTTGGATTGGTTATGTCAGGCATTGACACTTTGTCGAGAATTGACGTCGCCCCGGACAAACGGGCGATCTTTGCACAAATACTCCTTGAGGTGGATCCGCATCGAGAAGTTCAGATCAGGGTCGACTCATTTTTAATGACCATGACGGAAGCGGGATTGCTAGAGCAAGTTGGTGATGATGTTTTTCGGCAAACTCTCCTTGCGGCTAAAGAAGCCGCACATTCTGTCGAAATCGGTTTGGGTGACTTGTTTGAAATCCCGCTAGAAGACCCAGTTGAAGGAACCCTGAACCTTGCGACAGTGCAGGATCCAAATGCCAATATTGTGGGCCAATCGGATTCCGAGGAGTTTGATTGATGGCTTTGATTGGTGCGTTTGAGACGTCAAATTTCCTGAATATCAAAAAGGCCGGGAAGCCATGGAGGCCAAGGTTTCGCGCAACGCGTTTTCGATTTGGAGGATTTAACACAGCCGTCCAGATGACAAACGGGAAAGGCAAGACCTCTATCGTGTCAAGTGTGCTGGGTATTCTCTCTTTGGACGCTCGTCTATGCAAACGCATGAAGGAACGGATGGCACCGGAAAGTGCGGGTGTCTGGAGCCATGTTCGTGTTGAATTCATTGAGGTGGATATTCATCAGCCGGTCTATATGCATCGCGCATTTGGAGAGGATTTACCGGGAAAAAGAGTCACATTTGGCGCGTGCGGGTATGCCAACGGAGACGTCATATACTACTACTACCCCCGTGATTTGGATGCGGTACCGATTTCTCGCCTGTTAGACGATGGGGCAGAAGAGCTATATGCAAATTCTGAAGTCGAGGCTGCGATAAAAGCTATCCCTGGCAGTAAATGGAATGTGCGCCCAAGGAAGGATCGCATTGAGTGGCGATCCCTAGTTTACGCTTATATGCCCAAAAATGTTCTCGAGCGAAACGTCAATCATATTTTGCGTGGAGCTGGCGATCATTCCGAGCCGTTATTTAAAACGGAAAGAGTTAAGGGCAGGGACTTTGGCACCAGCTTCTTCTGGCAAAATATAGCGCCCGAGCTCATGGCGGGTCCGCGCATTCGAGAAATCATCAATGGGGCAGACGGGGATTGGAGCCAAGAAAGCCCATACTTCGAAGATAACGTCAGTGCCTCGGGTAGAAAGCTCAGCCGTACAAAGCGACAGCAGCGGTTGCGCGAGACGGAACTAAAGGAGCAAGAGGCAACGCTCAAAGACTTACAGCCTCTGGCTGATATGGGGGACGCTCTACAAAAAGCGGAAAGACAGCTGAATGAACGTATGTCTGTTGTGGCGCAAACTGTAGTCTTGCTACGTGATCTCGTTGACGAAAATCCGCTGCCAGGTTTGTTGCGTTCACCAACAACGACTATTGAGAATGAACTGGTGCGAGAGGTACTCGCCAATGTCGTCTGGGTACCAGCCCTTGAGGGCTCAAATACCGAAGGTGCACCCGCCCTATGGGGAGCATATCTGTTTAAAAAGTTCGCCACCGATCCCGAATTTAATTATAGACGATTCCTAGAAAATGTGCTTGGCGTGAATTATGGGAAGAAGGCGCGGCAAGTTATTGAAAGTACACTGTACATTGGGGTCAACTCGGGAAAACCTGTCAAACATAGTGGCGGTAAAGAGCCGACATGGTTGGTTTTAGGTGATCTGCTCAAAGTGATAGAGCGACATGATAGCTGGAGCATTTCAAAAGCCGCACTGATCGAGGCGATCAATCATGCGTTTGATATTCTTTCCAGCCAGATGGACTCCAACCCTCTACGCAAACACAGATCTGAAATCGAAGCAGATGCACATCATCTGTCGGAAAAATCAATTCTGCTCGCGCAAGAGTTGGCAGACACCCAGCAGCGTCTCGATCGCCGAAAACTCGAACATAAAGAATCTGAGGATTTACGCCGGTCTTACAATGACATGGTTGAGCGAGGATTCTCTGCTGAAGAACTGTCTGCGCCGATCCGGACTGAAGAGAAAATCCTGAACGAAAATGATCGCCTGGACGCTGAAGTCGAAGATAAGGTCGGCAGAAAAGCAGAACTGTCCAAGTCTTTTGAGGCATTCCATCAGTTTGGAAGAAAACACGAAAAAGGTCTCTCTTGGTCTCCAATTGAACATGCGGATCAGATTCAAAAGAACTGTGATGCGGAGGGGAAAAGACTGGAGCAGTGCAAGCGCGATCTCAGCGAAAGCGAACAGTTGCTTAAGTCGAGCGAGGACAAATTAAATGCCTATAGGAAGCAGATCGACCAGCTTCATACTGAGTTGAAGAGGCTTGAAACTTTTGCGTCAGAAGACAGCGAATACACAGCTCTGTTTGGCGACCTTGAGCCCAATGACTCGTTTGAAGATCAACTACTTGACGCTTCGTTCAAGAGTAACAAAGCACTAGATGACGCACGGCGAAACCATCATGACCTTTCTGGTCTTAAACAATCGAGTTCGCTCTTTGAGATAGAATGCCCAGAGGCAGAGCCAGATACCTGGTTGGAATGGGCCCGTAACCAACGTGGCCAGTTGATCGTCGATATCGGTCACGAACAGGAAACTCAGACCACTTTACATCTCCAACTCAGAAGCCTCGAACACGCATGTGTGTCCCCATCTGGCGACGTTTTACGTGCGTTCTCGCTTCTAACTGAGGATCAAAGCTACAAATCGGTGAGCGATGTGATCCTTGAATGTATCTCCAGTGACACGGAACGCAAAAAGCTCGCGAGCCAATTCGGGGCGTTCCTTGCTGTTCCCGTTTTCAAGAATCCTAAAGATGCATTGGCTATGCGCCAGGCATTGGATAGAGAAGATTTGCAGGTTCCTGTTTTTCTTGAGGAAGGCCTCAAAGACTTTCTGAACAGGGAAACAAACGGGATATCCTGGGAAGGCGGTGTCTCGTCAGGTTTGATGTTGGGAGAGTATAACGATGTGATCGCAGCGCTCGTTGAACCGGAAGCACTTGAGCGTCGGAAAAAGCAATTGCGTGCAGACATTAAGTCAAGTGAAGCAAGGCTTGAGCATACTAGAGAAGAGCTTGAGCGCATAGGTGAGCAAAGCTCATTATCTTTGTCAGCAGTTGCTTTATCAGGTTTTAAAAACGCCGGTGGTGATCAAGCGATGGCCTCACTTGAGAGTTCCATCGTCGGTTTGGAAGAGGCGTCCGCTCTGGCAAAGCAGCGGATCACAAGACGAGCATTTACACTTATCTCCAATCGACGGGAATTCCTCAAAGCGGGCGGAGCTGAAAACCTGACGATCTTGAAGAGAGATTACCTATCACTTACGAATCAGATTGAAGAGTTAGAAGCCCAGCGTGAGCACCTGGGTGAAACCGTCGAACACAGGTCTGTCCAAAAGACTGCCGCTGAAGAGAAACTGTTAGGATTCACCTCACAGTTGGCAATGATTGAAGTTCTGAAAGAATGGCAGCGTTTACTTGATCAAGGGGAATTTGAGTGGCTCAAGCATGCTGAGGCTGAAATTGCAGCGCAAAAGGCGATTCTAAAGGAAAACCGAGATCGGTTGCGTGGCATTAATTTCGAAAAAGCCCAGAAATATGTAGATTGTCAACAGGACATTGAAAACATCAAGGACGAGCTTGAGGCAACGCAGGCAAAACACGAAGAACTGAGTGGTGCAGTTTCTCAGGCAAAAGGAGATGTAAACCTCCTGCGGGCAAAGATTGAGCGCGCGCTAGTTTTGGAAGGGCGGCTCGATCAGCTGGTGTCCGCAATCTGCTACCGTTATGTGGACGCCTATGGCTTCGTGCAGAATTTCAAGGACAAAGAAGGTGCATCAGATGGGAGGCTGGCACAGGACCCCTTGTTCCAGAGGTTCGAATTCATAAGAAGATACCTTGTTGATAAAGATAGATATTTTATCGAAGAAGAGGGCTTTATTGAGCATGTCAGCATGATTTGCGACGAGCTTGGAACTAAACGAAGTGAGGCCGAGCGTTTGGCTAGAGACGCGTTAAAGGCCGTGGAATCGGCACGTAAGGCTTTCATGACGGAAAAGGAAAAGCTCTCCAACACTGGTGAAGCAGATGACGATATCAAAGGTCCTATTTTTAGACGTATCGCACGCGCCGAACCATCTGATGTAAGGACTCTGGTTGACGAGATAAAGGGGAAAATCGATGATCAAAGGGAGCTTCTCGAAGCAATCCAGCGGGACGTCAAAAAGAATAAAGACAGCTTGATGAAGGTGTGGAAAACGCTTCTTGATGACGGCGTAAATGTACATCTTGGATATCTCAAAGAAGTCCTCGCAAAAACGCCAGATGCAACGTTCAAGATCGAGATTGAAACCGCTGCTCCCGAGCTATGGGAGAGTATTCTTGAGCAGGTTCTTGAAGAGATTGAGATAACCGAAGAGCGGGAAGCTAATACCAAGAGCGAACCAACTTCCGCGGAATTGACACGTAACAGAGCTCAAGCACGTGATCGAATTGCAAAAATCATTTATCCGCGGCTGTTTCCAGAAGCAAAAATTGCGGTGCAACACAACTCGATTGGGGGAAGGCCCTTTCCTTTTGACCGGGAGGGTGTGAGTGAAGGTCAATATGCGGCGTTGGAATTGTTGTGGACTGTAAAGCTCGCTGAATTTGCCTTTAAGAGAGACGCGTTAGAAAAGGGCTCGGCGCTAGGGCTGTCACCGATTTTAAGAAGGAAAGCTGAAAATGCGGCGCAGGGCATTTTGATAATTGATGGTCTGTTCTCCAATTTGTCAGATGAAAGCTTAATTGATCTGTCTCTCGGAGGTAGTCTGGAACTCCAAAGTAACCTTCAGATTATCGGCTTTATTCACCCTCCTCACTACCGGAACAATTTCGACATTTTCCCTCGTTTTATCGTTGGTAAGCCGGCAGGTGGCATCGGCGAGGACGGTGAGCACGTATGGACGAATGTCGATATTGAGCTCGGAAACGGGGCCAAATTGAAAATCAGGCCAGGGGAAGTGGTGATGGCAAATATGCAGGGCCAACGAAGACAGAAAGACGCTACGCAAAACAGGAATCAGGTTATCGACGACCTTTTCGATGATCAATCGGCAACGCATTAAACTCAATTCTTTGGGGCTTTAGGGCTGATATGAGTATTCTGTTGCAAGATGGTGATCTCGATATTGTGCGTGCCGCACTGCGATCAGGCACAAGAACCGGAACTATAAGGAAGTCGAGATTGTGGGTACTTCTCGAAGAGAGGTTACCTGAGCGCTTTGATACACCAATGATCATAAAGTCATTGCGAGAGCTCCAAGCGTTGGGTGAGCTTCGGGGCGTGTTCAGCCATGGTATGAGGCCCCTGCGCAACGTCCAACTTGATCTCAAACGAGAAGACATCCCTGCCGAGTATGCCCGATGGCAAGAGGTTATTGCGAAGTACCAAGATAAACTGAATGTTCCACAAAAAGCGGCACTACAGCGTGTCTCATCCTCAGTGTTGGAACTGTCCGAAGCTGATCAAATATCAATACTCGAAGGCTTGATTGCAATTTTCAACGATAAAGGGGTAAGTCACCGAGATCCATATATCACTTCGGCGAAACACTTGCTTGGCTCGTCCAAGGCTTTGGACACACTGGGTGCGCCAGTGGCTGAGGCCTTTGGGGTTGCCAAAGACGCCGGATATAATCGGGTTCAATATGTCCTGACAGCAGGTCCAAGACTAGAAGATGCAGATGCTATCGTTTTCATAGAAAATATGGCCGCATTTACTGCCTTTTCTCAGTCTCCGTCTAAACGTTCGATCATTGGAATCTGTTCATTCGGGTACGGCATCTCGTTGGAAAATCTTGGCGAGAGATTGCTGATGGGTAAGGTCGTGTCTTGTCCTGTGGACAATACGCGCCAAGAGTTGTCCACCCTCATCAAAAGCGATAAGACCAAACTATTCTGGGGGGACTTGGATCGAGAAGCGCTCAGAATCTTTGAGAAGCTTAGATACAGGATTCCCGAGCTGAGATTGTCTGCTGCTTACGGCTATATGATCGAGGAATTTGAGCGCCGTGGTGGTCACCCCTATGGAGCGTTCTCAGGAAAAAGCGGCCAGCAGCGGACCGCATCAGATGCCTCAGATAAGCTCCGTTTGATTATGGACCTTGTTAGATCTCGCGCATTTGATCAAGAAGCCGTGTGTGATCCTTGGTTAGGGGACATTGTTGGTGACGTTTGGGAATGAGCCGACAGGTTTCCGAGAAAAGAATTTATCCTTCAACAAGATCTAGTTGGCAGTTGCCCCCGCATGGAGGAAACAGTCTTGTGTTTGGCACATAGCTATTATCAAATGTCAGTAGCAAATGCCCAAGTTGAGTGGGAGAGCGTTTACGCGCTTCAGCAGTCTCCAGCTTGTGATCCCAATCTTCATCTTTATGGCGGTCGATAGTGATTTGTCGCGGATGATAAAAAGTGTTTTGGGGACCATAAGAATAAACAATGCGATTAAAGCCGCAGTAGTCTGGGCCTGGAACTCGCCTAAATCGCATATCTGCACCGTGATGTGGTGCTACAAGTGCAGTAAAAGCTGTAATAGCTCTACTCAGACAATTGGGTATAACGTTGTATCTGGCATCGCCCGGGAGCAATATACGCCTATCCAGAATTTGATGAGTTGCGATCAAAGCTAGCCCAGAATGATTCCGTCCTCGCCCCTGGCATTTGATCAATTCTACAGAACCTACACGTATGCTTCCTATATTATTTGGATAAATCAGTAATTTTCCTTTGCTGTCTATGTTGGCGGCTAATGTGCGATGCACAGCTCCTAATGTTTGGCGTGGTACAATCCAAGTATGTTGAAGAATGCCTGAGTCTCTCTGAGCCGATGACCAGTGATCCCAATCCCAGTGAGATAGAATTACTGGCTGCTTAAGTGATTTGCAGAAGTGACGCAGTTTGGTCGGAAAGGTCGATTGGTTAGCCAGAGCTCCTCCTCCAAAGTCAAAGTACAATGTTGGAGCTGGGGAATACACGTTTCTAAGCAGTGCATTACAGTTACCCTGACCAACATCGTAGACCGCTACACCTTCAACCGAGTTGCACGAGGGATTGAGGGTCTTCTTTATATCACTCACCGTCGCATCTTTAATGTCATCGAGGTCAAAGCAGTCTCCGAGACTTTTTTCAAACTCAGCAGATACTCTTTGAGGTGACGCTATCACCCTTGAAACTGGAGGAGAGAACAGGCCAAAATATTGATCAACAGGGATGCCATCGTTCGCAAATTCTAGAAGATACCAGTTACCTCTCTCCTCTATTTCATCTGTTGGGGCATCTATTTCATGTCTCAGTGAATCTAGCTCATCTGTTGAGACATATTTTCCAAAGAGCAGGCTTCTTTTTCCCACAATGATCGATATGGGCGCTACCTTAAACCAGTTTATTGAAGCATCTTGGTGTTTTCGTTCAGAACGATATTTTTTCCAAGTACGGTTGAACCAGTCTGCGTCAACAGTATCAAAATATACATATGAGTCGGATTGTGAGCCTACCCCGTCGAGAGACTCAATTTTATCGAGTTTTGCGTAAACGGCTCTCGGTTTTTCAATAACCGGATCCCCTGAAAAAAAGTTGTTGAACACGGTTAGCCTCCCAACCTTGGATACGGTTGTTAATTTGATGCATCTAATTTAATTATGCAACTATTGGTGTATATTTTGTAACAGGATAATAGATCAATGAGGACATAAAGTCTGACGTCATTGGTCAGAGTTCATAAACAGATTATCGTTTCATTTTCCCATTGAAGTTTTGATTTTAGGTCAAAAATTATCAATTGTTCTTGGTTTGTTTTTTCTGTTACCGTCTTTTTCTAACGATTTGCTCTTAATACAGGATTCGGAACGATCGAATCAGGTAACTCCTTTCTCGAACTCGCCAACCGGGCGGGACGCATTATGGATCAGGCGCTGGCACCTTCAACGCGCACACGGTATCTCGCATCCTGGCGACGATACGAAGCCTGGTGTGCGGCCAAGGGCATTGAAAAGCCAAATTCCGACCCTAAGACGATTACGCTCTTTCTGACAGAGCGCTCAGCCAAAGTGGGACAAAGTGCTCTCGAACAAGATCTCGCGGCCATCCACTTTATGTGTGCGATGAACGGTCTGGAGTTTAAGGATCCTCGAAACTATTTGCGTCGTTTCATGCGAGGTATTCGCCGGGAGCGAGGTCATGATCCCAAACGCAAACGCATGATCGCTCCCGTGTTATTGGGGCAAATGCTGGATCATTTGCCAGAGAACGGTCCAAAGGCGTCCCGGGATAGGGCCGCTTTGCTGATCGGATTCTCTCTGGCATTAAGGCGCTCCGAGATTGTTGCAATCGGTTGGGATGACATTGTTTTTGAAGATGCTCACCTGATCGTACGTCTGAAGCCATCAAAGAACCACAGCGATGCCGTCTTCCAGTGGATACCCAAAGTGCCGTCGTCGCTTTGCGCCTTTAATGCGATGGAACACTGGTACCAGTTGAGTAACAGACCCATTGATGGTCCCTGTTTTCCTGCAATCCGCGATGGAAAAATTCAAAAAAGAGCGGTTTCTGACCGCTACATAAATCGTCTGGTAAAGCGATTGCTGTTGTTGTGTGACAAGGTTCCCCAAGAGTTCGGCGCACACTCACTACGAAGCGGAATAGCAACAACTGCGCATTGGGAGGGTCTCTCGGATGCGGATATCCGCAAGATTACCCGCCACAAAAGTACCGGTGGCCTTTTACCTTATCTGCAGCCCAAAGATGGCCTGTTGCATGAACAGATTTTTCGATCTTTCGATAATGAAGGAGGACGCGCAGGATCGAGAAAATAGTTTGTTAAGCGCACAATATATTCTGTCGTCTGGTGTTGCTTTCAGACACGGGACACCTGATGAATTTGGTAAAACACACATGTTGGGGGTCCATGTCTGATCGCATCCCGTCTATTGAAACACCGCAACTGCGTACTGCTCCTTTTAGAACCCCCCACATTCTTCTCGATGTCGTCGGTTTCACACATGATCCCATAGAATCTCCAAATCTTGGCTATCGTGCAGACCAGATTTGGGGTCTCGCCAAATTTGCGCCTTGTGAGGACGTTTTTCCGACATCGAAGAATAAATCGGGAATTGATGTTGTTACGTATCTGGCTGCTCGGGCGCAAACCGAGAGCTGGGTTTACCGCAAGTTTCCAGTGCGAGAATTCGGATTGATGAGAGAGGGGCGTGTTTGGAATAATCGCATTCACTCACCTATTCCTGATCTGGAAGTCTTCCATGCGACTCTTGATCCCAAGACTGCGCGGCTTGAGTGGCTCACCCATAGTATAGACCACTATCAGTGGATCAATATTCCAGACAATCTGGAGAAGTTTGGTCCATTAGAACTTCCCTCTCCCCGATTACTCGTTTCCGGTCGGCTAAAGGGGGCAGATCACCAAACACAATTCATTATGAGTTGTGCAGATTTTCTCTGGTATCTGACTGGATATTGTTCTGAGCTGTTAGTTGGCCTGATGAACGGGAAAACGCAGCCCGTTGTCGAACGGTTTTACCGTGAGCCATTTGAGCTTGAGCATGGGCATATTCGAATCTATCCAAAAAACTACAACGCTGGCGCCAAATTTGCGGCGGCGATTGAGTTGGCTAACATTTTATCAATGGGAAAGAATGCGGAAGCATTTTTGGGGCAATGTGGTTCGCTGATTTTGAAGGGGTTAAGCCCGTATCGTTGGCCAATTTGTCCACCAAGATTGATTTTGCCATTTAGCGATCCGTTTGAAATCAAGTTCGCGGGCTTCTCAGCAGGCCTTACATCTGACATTCGCCTACCTCTGGAATATGACATCACCGAAAGCTCCCATGCGATTAACGTTCTTCAAATTCAGAGAATTAGAGCGTTGCGCTTGGCATCTACGATTCAGGTCGTTGTTCCGGCAAAGCCTGAGAAAATGGCGTTTGAAACGGAAGATGGAGTATTTTCAGTCACGAGAGCCGGTGGGCAAGAGATCATCGGTGTAACGTCCGAGCCGGCTGATCTGGGGTTTGATGGGGAAACTCTGAATCTGGAAGCCAGTGACTTTGTTCCGCCAAACGCAGACATTCGCATTGAAAAGCACTTGGAAGAGCTGGAGCAAAACCAGATAGGTCCAAAATACCAGTTTGTTGAGGGTGATGTTGCAAGCGGGTCATTTGCGGAGCCCTTCTCGAGCGGGACTTTGCACTCAACACTGGAGTTTTCTCCAGATGTAGACATCGAAATAGCGCAGCAGTTACGCAAACGAAAAGCGACGGTCGCGCGTGACCTGTTCGGTTGTTCACCGAAAATCCCTTTACCTTTTCACCTCGTTGAATTGGTGGACGATGGTCAAAGTGAAGAGCTGCGGCCAGAGCCAGGTGGGGATCCGATCGATTACCCGTTACCTGATTTGGCAAGAGCTTTGGCAACTCTCCAGAGAAAAACCGGAAATCGAATCGCAACACTCGGAGATGATTGGATTCCTGTAGCTGACGGTAAATTTGCTGTAATTGAGTTTCCGAGTACACGCGAATGGCCGGGATGTATTCCACTCAGAAAGGCTGGCAACGGCCGAAATTTACTGGTGATGGTCTGTCGGGTGCCCAACCGCGGAAAATTTAGTTATTTGATGTTTATTGAGCGAAGATTGCGCAACGGCCTCTATGAAGGACGCCCAGCATTTGTCGCTCATCCAGTCACTTTGTTGAAGCTTCCTGTCCGTTTGATTAGGGATATTCTGTATTTCACGATGCGGGCGGACCACGAAGTAGACGGGATGAACGGTTGGCCTACCACGTTAGATTTGTTGAGTACCGTGAACTGCTACGCCAAAAGATTGGAACGTGACGATCCCAAGCCTGAAAACATGCCCCTGATCATTGAAGAACTTTTGCAGCTATCCTAGTTTGGAGAAAATGTCAGGTAACGTGTGGCGGTTTCGCTAAGTGCCGGATGCGGATTTTTTAAATCTTTAAGCAGGAACGAATGCCAGCAATCTGCACGCATCGCATATGCAATAAGCCGCCATGGCCAGTCTTGAAGTGCCCGGCCGACGATGGCCATGAGTTTGTGTCTATCTTCACAACTGAGGCTCTCCAGCCTTTGCGATTTTTGTTCCCCTTCAAAGCTAAATTCGGGGCCGCCTGACATTTCTCGTATGACTTCCCGTAACCTTGCGACACGAGGTGCTCGATGATGCAATATGCTCATGAGGTCATAAACGAGTTTGGCATACGATTGAGGGGATGGCATCGGTACATCCCAGAAAAGTGTTCCTGTACGAAAACCCTGTTCGAGCCTTTTCTGCAGTCTTTCTGCATGACTGTCTATTGGTAAAGCTTCAGCTTCCCGGCGATCAAACCCGCAAGAATGACAGGTATGCCAAGGACTGCGATGAAGACATACAGGCTCGCCGCACTGCCAACATCGATCATGCAGTCTTTGAGAATGGATTGTGCATTGAGTAATGAACACAAGCCGCCACGACAATCGGTAGTAACCCTCATCAGCCAAACATTGAGGGCAGAAGGCTTGGCCATATTTACGATGGGTTCTGTGATAAACTCCCAGAACTGTAATCATCTGCTGCACATTGTTCGGCTTCAGCATGGGAAACACGCGTCGTTCCAAAAGATGGATGGTTGTTTCGGCGGCCGCTGAAATTGGCGTGCCTGTCAGACGGGCAAGGTCGCAGACAATCTGTTTATCTGTTGGTCGGTCAGTATCCCGTGTAAAAAAATGCTGATGCTTTGACAGGAAATGGCAGAAGGTACCGACAGGTATGCCGTTTGCGTTCGCGACGCGGATCAGCCAGCTTGTGAAAGACTCATCGACTTGAGGCTTTGGGCGAACCGGTAACATGGTCATTTACCCGGCAATTTGTTCGGCTTCTGCTTTGCGGCGTGAAGGTGATGTATAGTCCGCAATTTCAAAATGATGTGGTTTGAGATGAGCGGAACTTTCATCAAGCGCAATGAAAGTCGCTTCTTTCACATACGAAACCATCTCTCCAACGGTCCGTTCTGAAATTGTTAGAATGGTCCTCGCCAGTTCAGATTTATGCAGGTTCGATGGCTCTGGAAGTGGCAAAGTAGATTCGAGAAAATAGAGAAACCTTCGATAATCCTTTCCGTCTTTCCATTCAGGAAGGTTATATGGCTTGAAGCGATTAGCCAGCTGATCATCGGTTTGGATGGTCCGGATGGCTTTCTTGGTGCCGGCACAGATAAAGGAAAGCCTAAGCTCATTGCTCAGAAAGCGCAGCATATTGAGGAACTGACGCTGCTGGGTAAATTTGCCCTCCGAGATGTTATGAAGTTCATCAATAATGATGAGGCGCGTACCGACGCCCTTAAGAACGTGCAGTACCTGGCTTTCGAGATTTGCTGTTGTATCGCTGGGTCGGTGAACAGCTCCAACTTTATCGAGGACCTGTTTGTAGAATCGTCGAAGTTCAGGCCCTGGTGGCATCGTGATAAAAATAACCGGGATTTGGTCAGCTTCTTCCTCTGGAATTGAGCGACGCGGATGACGGCTCAGAGCTTCCTCCAAAATCATGGTTTTCCCATTATTGGTTTCGCCGACCAGCATCATGGATGGCATGCGGTGCGTTGGCGGGTGCTTGATCATTGCTTCGATCTTTTCAAGCATTCGATTGCCAGTATCGTAAGGGAACCATTTAGGGGTGTTCAGCCAATGAATCTGTTCGTCCCGTGATGCCTCCAGATATTTTGCCGCTTCACTATGAAGGTGCTCAGTCATCGAATTTTGATCTCCGATTCAATCATTGAGGGATCGAATTCAAATTCCAGATCGTCATCGGATAGCGTCTCCCGAGGCTCGGTCGGAGCAGGCTTGGCCGCGTGCGTTTGCGACGCATGAGGATTCATGCGGCGCTTTTCGGTTCTACGCTGCTTTTTTGCCTTCTGAGTGGAAGCCACTGACTCTGCGATGCGGTTCTGCATAGCTTCATAACCGGCAAAAATACGCCCTTCATCGACCTGGTCTTTACCCTCTCGCCGCATCCTATCCTTGATATGTCTGAGCTCCCAAATGCTCATGGGAGGCTGGCTCGGGTCGCGATAGGGAAGCTCATAGTATGTCTTGTCTTCTGGGTGATAGAGATACAGCGTCGAAATATCTCTAGGGTCGCGTCGAAGTTCAAACTTCCGCTTGTCCCCATCAAACAATATCTGTCCCAGAATGTCAGAATAGTAGTTGATGCCGTCAACACGTACGCCATATCGCTGAACGGTGCGTGTCATGACAGGTAGAAAATCGATCAGGAATGTTTTTTGATTGCTGGGCAAACGTGGGCGCCGGACAATTGAACGGGGATCATTTTCACCAAAACCCTGTTCGAACTTTGCAGCGGGAGGCATGCCAATACCTTGGTGGAGCCTCTGATTGTAGACGTTAACAATAAACTCCAGAAGGTAACCTTCCAACTCCTTGAGGGTCATACAGGCTCGTCCCTGGGAGTCGTACTCGCCCCGATGATGACTGCTGGAGAAAGTCGTACCGGGAATATTATGGGATCTATGGTTCAGCGTTTTGATGAAACGCTCAATCACAGCACCAAATTGCGGTGCTCCTTTAGGACGATAGTCAAGGGAAATACCGTGTTGATCGCAGCCTCGTTTGAAGGCTGCGCTATGGAAATCTGAGCCGTTATCGACGAAAATTTTCTCCGGAAGTCCCTGCATTGACCAATTGCCCGAGATTTTATGTTCACGCAGCAGTTGCTCTTTGGGTAGGACAGCTTGTGTCAGACAGAGGGCGGTAGATAGTGAGCTTGGCGCTCCGAAAGAAAGATAAAAGCCCGTGCAGGCGCGGCTGTATGAATCGACGGCCGACGTGATCCAGGCTCTATCAATTCCTTCGCGTTCATTAGGGTCAACAAGAGTAATATCGGTCGGGGTGTGGTCGATTTGGGCTTGTTCGAGAGGACGAGTTGCCGTGGTTGCAGAACCCTTGTGTGGCTCAAAAAGATGTTTCGCTTTCTTTTTAGAATAGCGATGTTCTGTCGCTATGAAAGCCGGGACGTCTGCAATTCGACGATAAATGGTAGGTTTTGAAGGAGGTGAAAGTTTGGCTTTGAAACACTGCAACTCGACTTCTTCGACAACACGTGCCCGTATCGGACGCTCTTTTGTCAGATAAAGGTTTTTAATTACATCAGAGATAATTTTTTCGACGTCGGGATGGAGGCGTTGTTTGGTCTTGTTGCCTCTGTTAAGGCCAACCACAAGACTCGAAGTCTGATGATCCTTCCTGAAATTTTTTACCCAGCGGTAAAACGTCGGGACACTGCAATTCAATTTAGCAGCAAAATCTGCAGCCAGTTCTTTGGTCGGGCTGGCAATTTCAAGCCATCGTTCAATAACTTGCCGACGTTCGAGCGCGCTATCCCAACGCTCGTCGTCAATTTTGTCTGGCTGAGTGTTTTGGAATGTCAAATTCCTAGCCTACGCAAAAGAAACATAACGATATCGAAACTATAATAAATAGATCGATAAATCAGCATCTAATCTACTTTCATCATCGGCAAAAAGCTGATGTGTCGCAAGCATCTTGAGAACTTCTGTGTGAACTTGTTCCTCAGAAAAATTGTGAAGAGCATCTGTGATTTGCCGGATTGTCGCAACTTTGTGCTGCTGGACAAACAGGTCAATTGCAGATTCTACCGGAGTATCAGAATCCAGAAAGCGATAGGGCAGGAGCTCACGAGCACGTTCAAGTTCTGATGTTCGGATTTCTTTTTCGGTGAAGACGCTAAAGGACCAGCCTTTGAACTCGGTCCATTGTTTTGCGTGCTTGAATTTTTGCAAAAGGGTTGGCTGATTTTTACCATCAAGGTCGGAAGTGTATTTGATTTCCACCAGCATGGTGTGCAGGCCAGATTCCGGCCGCTCCAACTCATGACGATAACGCGTGATTAGAAAGTCGGGCGTGTAGGTTCGTTCTTTGCCCAGGTCATCCAGATATCTGATGGTGACCGGCTGAGCTTCGATTGAAAAAACACCCCTTCTTCCGGTCATCAAGATAGCAAAATCGCGTTCCAGTGACGATTCGAAGGGTATTTGTGGTTGGTCAGGGGCTACTTTTAGTAAACCCGTTATTGATCGGTCGGTTGGCCGAATTTCACGTGCGCCGCGTGTTTCAGCGGAGATGTCATCAAGGATTTCAAAAAGACTCTCAGCAAGGCTGTAATTTTTGCCGAGTCTCATATTTTGTGTTTCAGTCTCATATTTAGTGAGCCAATCCACCCATAAGCCTTTGTTTTTACTCATACCTGTAAGTCTCATATTTTATGTTTCTTTACAGGTGGCCATCGGGTCAAGCCGGGTGAGATTTCATTGGCCCATAATGGTGTGTTGTTTTTGGATGAATTGCCGGAATTTCAGCGCAATGTGCTTGATGCCCTGCGTCAGCCGCTTGAAACCGGGCAGGTATCGGTTGCGCGCGCCAATGCCCATGTGACGTATCCCGCACGTGTACAACTGGTCGCGGCGATGAACCCCTGTCGTTGCGGGTATCTTGGCGATAACGAACTTGCCTGCACCCGCGCCCCGCGCTGTGGCGAGGATTATCAGGCAAGGCTTTCCGGCCCGCTTCTGGATCGGTTTGACATTCAGATCGATGTGCCGGCCGTCAAACCCGAAGAACTGGACCTTCCGGCCAATGGTGAGACCAGCAGCGTGATCCGCGAACGTGTCTTTCTGGCCCGCGAGTTACAAATGTTGCGATATAAAAATGAACGTATTTCAACGAATGCCCTGGCCGATGGCGAAGTTCTTCAGGATGCGGCTGCCCTTGATGCGGATGGTCGTGGCTTGCTTCAGGATGCCGCCCGGCAGATGAAGCTTTCCGCACGCGGCTATCACCGGATCCTGCGCGTTGCGCGCACCATTGCCGATCTGGCCGGAAGTGGCGGCGTTAAACGTGCCCATATCGCCGAGGCATTGAACTACCGGCAGATGGTTTATCGCCGCTAGTTGGTGTGCTGTTTGACTTCGACCATCCCTGAAAGGTTGATGATCTGGTCTGCACCAGAAATCGCATGGCCAAGCTCATAAAGACCCGATGCCGATCCAAAGCCCTTGTAAAACATCACGACATCGCCCCAAGGCGCGTAATAGGCAAGCGTGCCCATATTGGCCTTTTTGACCAGCGGCGTATCATCGGTGGCGAGTTTGTTTGGCGGATAGAAGATCTTCTCAAGCCCGCCATAATCCTCAACCTCAAGGGTCATGGGCAGCTGAGCATAAAGCGCTTTGGCGGCCGTGCTGTCATTGAGCGCATAGGTGACAATTCGGCCATCTGCCGTGACAGTAATCTGCATTGTTGCTTCTTTCATGGGTGTTTCATCGGCTTGCGCTGGTTCGGATAGCCAAACAAGGCAGGTCATCAGAACGATAAGCTTTTGGCAGATGCGCGTAATTGACGTCATGGTCGGGCTTCCAAGCTGTGGCGATATGGCAAATCCCGGAAGTTCCCCCGGCTCATGCTGGGTTTCCACCGGGATTTGCGGTTCTGAGCGGACTTATTGGCTGCGTGCGCCAAGGACCTCGTTCAGAAGATCAGATGCGTCACTGGCAACAGATGATCCGACTTCTGATCCAAGAACCAGGATGAAGTCACGCATCTGCGCTTCGGTGAGCCCAGTATTCATTGCGGCACCGAGATGATATCGCAACTGACCTGCCGTACCGGGCATATTGGCAAGGGCCGCGATGGTTGCCAATTCGCGTTGCTGATGATCAAGCACATCGCGCACAAAGATATCGGCAAACAGATGTTCTTTGAGGAAGACATCAATGATTGGCGAAAACTCCTGCCATGCGGCTGGCGGCGGGATATCTTCAAGTCCCGACAGATCGGCGCGTATGCGAGCGCCATAAGCATCACGGTCGAAGTTTTCCGGAGCCGGGCTGGCATCGCGGCCTTCGGCATCGACAATGCCCTTTGCCTTGCGGTCTTCAAGGATGCCCATCAGGGCAAACATTGCATTCAGGCTGCGCGGGAAGCCGGCATAGGCATACATCTGGACCAGCACTTCCTTGACCTCATTGACGGTCAAACCGGCATCAAGCCCGGTGTTGAGTGCCGGTGTCAGGCGATCCATATCACCACTGGCGGTGAAGGCGGCGATGGTAATGATGCTTTGCTGTTGGGCATCAAGCGATTTGACGTCACTTATTGCCTTGGCATCTGGTGCGGTCAGAAAACCGGTTATCACGGCAAACATGCCAAGCAATCTGGTCATGGTTTTGATCATGGCCTTACTCCGTATGGTACTGATCGTCAGAAACATGCTCTTCCCAGACGACGTTGCTGCCATCCTTCGAACCGGTAACGACCAAATGGGTCATTGCGGTTTCCGGGGCGGCGCCATGCCAGTGTTTGACGCCGGGCGGGCACCAGATCACGTCGCCTGCCTTGATGACCTCGACCTCACCGTCCCATGTGCCGGTTAAGCCAACGCCGGATGTCACGATGATGTGCTGACCGGCCGGATGTTGATGCCATGCCGAACGTGCGCCCGGCTCAAAGGTCACATAGGCACCGGAATAGCTTGTGATGTCGTTTTCCGGGAAAAGCGGGTCAATGCGGGCATCACCGGTAAAGAAATCCGATGGTCCCTTGATCGATGCCTGGCTTCCGGCCGGAGCGATGTTTTGATCGGGTTTGGCGCCCTCGGCAAGGGCGGCTTCGCCAGCCAACATACCGGTCAGCGCGAGTGCCGTCAGGGAAGGAAGACGGGGGGATAACTTCTTCATAACCTGTTCCTTTTAAGACTTTGGGGGATCGTCTGGTGAACGTGGCCGTGGCCAAAAAGCGCGATGCCCCGTTCACCATCTTTGCCAGGCTGGGCCGATTGGGCCTGCCTCAATGCCCGCGAATTGCGAGTGAGTTGTTTATTCGCGAAAGCCGGTTATTGGGCCTGAACCGTCGGGCGGAACAGGATTTCGTTTATGGCAAGGTCTTCGGGTTGCGAAATCGCGAAGGCGACCATGCGCGACATGGTGCTTGCCGGAACGCCGATATCATTCACGATGTCGGTAACTGCTTCGCCAAGACCCGGTTCAGTGATGTGGCTGGTAAGTTCTGTGGCAACTGCGCCGGGCGAGATCGTCGTGACACGGATAATGTAATCCTTCACTTCCTGACGCAGTCCTTCGGAGATCGAGCGCACGGCATGTTTGGTCGCGCAATAGACTGCACCGGTCGCAACCGTGATATGGCCATAGACCGAAGACACATTGATGATCTGGCCCGATTTCTGTTCCTTCATGTAAGGCAGGGCGGCGGCGATGCCATAGAGCGTGCCCTTCATGTTCACATCAATCATCTGATCCCATTCATCAACCCGAAGGCTTTCGAGGGGGGATAGAGGCATCAGACCGGCATTGTTAAACAGCACATCAATCCGGCCAAAGGTTTCAACGGCCTTATCGACCAGATTTTGCACATCAGCGCGTTTGGTAACATCGGTTGCAACGGCAATGGCTTCGCCACCGGAATCGGTGATTTCCTTGACCAGTGCATCAAGACGATCGGCGCGACGCGCACCCAAAACCACCTTTGCGCCCTGGGCTGCCAGATCACGCGCGGTGGCGGCACCCATGCCGCTTGATGCGCCGGTAATGACAAGAACCTTGCCTGCGATATTGTTGCTCATTTTACGACTCCATGTATTGGAATGTGCCAGCGCAACGCATTGATGATCCGTTGGTGGCAGTTCCGAAAATTGGCGGTAAATACCCCGCGTTCCATGGGGTCGGATTGTATGGGCATTTGCAAAACCGCGTTAAACCGATCCTGCGTGATTCTTGCCTAATCCTGTTTGAAGGCGTAGTTTTGTATTGCCGTTTTATGAAGCGCTGCGATAGATGAGCAGACCAGCGATAAACGGAAATGGCGTCAGGTAGCCTAGGAAAACCAATGAATATCAACGCATCTGTTCAGGAAAAGACCGGATCGACCGGCGGCTTTACACAATCCGCATTGGCAAGCCGAATTGCCAAATGGACCACAGGTGTGAATGCGGTCAGCGATCTGGTGCCGGGTTTGACACTTCATCGCTGGGAAACGCCAACGGAACAGACCAGCTATATGCTGGCACCGAGCATTTGCCTGATTGGTCAGGGGCGCAAACGGGTGATGCTGGGCGAGGACATCTTTGAATATGATGCGCACCGGTTCCTGATCACATCGATTGACCTTCCGGTGGTGTCCAACATCATCGAAGCAACGCCTGATCAGCCCTATCTTGGCCTGACGCTTGATCTTGATATCCGATCAATGGCGCAGATGATCCTTAATACCGAAATGCCATCACCGCGTCCGCTAAGTGACCGGCGTGGCATTGCGGTCAGCCAGGTTACCGATCCGTTGCTTGATGCCTTCAAGCGATTGCTTGATCTGATTGACAGCCCAAATGACGTGGCGGCGTTAACACCCCTGATCAAACAGGAAATCCTTTATCGGCTTTTGATGGGGGAACAGGGACCGCGCCTGCGTCAGATCACCTCGTCTGAAAGTCACAGCTACCAGATTGCCAAGGCAATTGACTGGCTCAAGAACAATTTCCAGCAACCCTGTAAGGTCGAAGACCTCGCCAAGCGCGCCGGGCTGAGCAGTTCAGCCTTTCACAATCATTTCCGCAACATGACAGCAATGAGCCCGCTTCAATTCCAAAAACGCATGCGCCTGAACGAAGCCAGACGGTTGATGCTGATCGAACGCATGGATGCAGGATCGGCGGCCTTTGAAGTCGGCTATGAAAGCCCGTCACAGTTCAGCCGCGAATATGCTCGCCATTTTGGTATGCCACCAGCGCGCGATATCAAGGGCTTGCAAAAGGCTGGGTAAGCAACGCGCTGCTTACCCGTTACAACGCCTTCGATGGTCACGCCGCATCCTGCTGCTGCAGGCCGGTGATCATGCCGATAATTTCGTTTTTGTCGGTCTTGGCGGTTTCGCGGATGCCGATCTGCTGGCCGCGGCGCAGCACGCAGATGCGATCAGCCAGGCGGAAGACCTGATCAAGGCTGTGACTGATGATCAAAACACCGATATTGCGGGCTTTGAGCGATTCAACGATTTCCTCGACCTTGGCGGTTTCGGCCACACCGAGGGCGGCGGTCGGTTCATCAAGCAGGATGACCTTCTTGGCCCAGCGCGTTGCACGTGCAATGGCGACACCCTGACGCTGACCACCGGAAAGATCGCGGATGGTGGCGTGCGGGCTTGGAATGCGCACATCAAGCTCATCGACCAGTTTCTGGGTCTCAGAGATCATGGTCTTGCGATCCAGAAGCCCGAAACGATTGGTGATCTCGCGGCCCAGAAACATGTTCATATAAACACTTTGCTGATCGGCAAGGGCAAGATCCTGATAGACAACTTCAATCCCGTGGGCACGGGCGATTTCCGCACTGGCCATGGAAACGGTTTCATCCTCGATGGTGATGGTGCCCGAACTTGGTGCGTAAACGCCCGAGATGATCTTGATCAGGGTCGATTTGCCCGCACCATTATCCCCGACAAGAGCGACGATCTCGCCCGGGTGAATGTCCAATGAGAAATTCTCGATTGCCGTTACGGCACCGAAATGCTTTTGAATGTCTTTGAGGCTCAGGACCGGTTTTTGGCTGCTCATCATCAAACTCCTATACCGGCCAGGCGGCTGTTTCGCCAAAGCTGTTTTCGATGGTTTCAACAACCGGGTTTCCAGTCGAAATGCCTGAAACACCAACAACATAGGCGCGCGTTACAAAGGCTTGCCCACGGAAGCCAAACACGGCCGTATCGCCCGGTTTGGGGGCCTTTGGCCCGGTCGCATCAATCATCGCGTAGTAATCGATCATGGAGGGCGGCGGGACTTCAACTGAACGAAGCGCGCTGCTTGCGGTGGTTGGTTCATCGCCAACAAGTGCCTGTACGTCATAATCAGGGAAGATCGGATCAATATAGAACCCGCCGCCAAAGCAATAAGCCTTGCCACCCGACAGGTGGGAAACCTCGGTCAGATACAAGACTGCTGGCAGTTCCGGCAAATCTTCCACCACATGAAGGGCGGTGGTGCCATGAATGCCATTGCCTGGTTCGCATTGGGTTGCCCCGGCTTCGGCAAGGCCTGCCAGCAGCACCGATGATGTGGTGCCCGGTGCATTAATTTCGATATCAGAACGACCATGCTTTGCCAAAATCTCGGCTGCCTTGGCAAGGGTGCCGAGGTTCTGGGTCGGAAGGACCTTACGGCTGTCATGTTCAAACAGAAGGGCCGGGAATGTGGTGATTCCGGCAAAGCGACTGCCATCCAATCCATCAAGGAAATCAGCAACTTCGGCGATGTTTGCGGCATCAAAGCCGCCTTCATGACCACGATAGAATGTATCCCCCTCGGCATGGATGCGGGCCAGAAGGTTTTGAACATAGCCTGCCTTTTTGGCCGCAGTCGCTGCCTCGGTGGCCTTGGTATCGTTAAAGACGGTCCAGTAATCGGGTTGGAAACGTGCGGCTGCGGCGTCTGCCTCGAACTTTGCGACCTGCTGGAGATGACCCAGATGACCCACGCGAAGTCCGGCATTATGGGTTGCGCGTGCGCAGGCCATGTCGACCGCGACCGATCGATCAATCCCGCCGCGCATGACAGCATGGGAGAACGAGCTTGCCCGGCCGACCTGCTTGGTCATGGCAAAGATTTTAAGGCCATGTTTGTCGGCCTCGCTCTTAAGCGTGCGTGCATTGGCCTCAACCGCATCAAGATCAAGGATATAGGCATTGGCTGGCACCTTGCCTTCGCGGTGAAGCGCCATGGCGGCTTCGATGAATTTCGGATTACGACGGCGCAAGACATCAAGAAACATGTGACGGGTTCCTTCTTAGCGGGCTTTTTCGCGCAATGAGACGGCAACAGCGGCAAGAATGATCAGGCCACGGACAATCATCTGATCAGACACTGAAAGCCCCATCAGGATCAGTCCGTTATTAAGCATTCCCATCATCAGAGACCCGATCAGCGCACCAATGATGGTGCCCTTGCCGCCATGAAGCAGCGTGCCACCGACAATGACAGCGGCAATCACAGTCATCAGATCAGACTCACCAAGGGTGTATTTCGCGGCCTGCAAACGTCCGGCATATAAAAGCCCGGCAAGGCCCGCCAACGCACCTGAAAGGGTCAGAACATAAAGGCGAATGCGCGCAACCTTGATCCCGGAAACGCTTGCCGCACGCGGGTTATCGCCCGTCGCCAGCACATGGGCGCCAAAGCGTGTTTCGCGGTAAATGAAATGGCCAACCGCCGCAGCCAGAACCGTCCACCAGATTAGCGACGGAATGCCGAGAAAACTGCCCGATCCAAAGAACCCGGCAAACTCCAGATCAAGCACCGGGATCGAGCGCAGATCGGTCATGGAACGTGCAATACCAGCAAACAGCCCCATGGTGGCAAGGGTAACAAGGAAGGACGGCAAACGAATGAAGGCAACAACCGCACCATTAAGCGCACCGGCCAGAATGCCAGCCCCCATTCCGGCAAGAATACCGGCCGTCATGCCATATTCATTCATGACAACCGCCGCCGAAAGCGCGGAAATGGCAACGATGGAGCCAAAGGAAAGATCAATCTCGCCCGCGGAAAGAACAAACACCAAACCAATGGCAAGGATGGTTGCCGGGGCAGTTTGCAGCACGATATTTGATAGGTTTCTGACCGACAGGAACCCGTTATCGCCAAGGGTGATGGCAAAGAACAGGAAGATCGCAAGAAAGCCAAAATAAACGACATATTGCTGCAGGTTCATCTTGCCCATGATCTGGCCAATTGGGTTGCCTGCGGCGGGTTTGGCCGATGGCACGGTGCCGGTTTTTGATTGGGACATATCAGTCACTTCCTTGGGCGGAGCGGCAAAGCAAAGTTCGAAACGCGGTGGTGCGAGGCGGATCGATGCGGGGCGATCAAGCCGCCCCGCATGATGGATGTTAGTTCAGTGTCTTGATGACAGAGGCCGGGGCTTCGCGGTTAAGCGACTCTTTCCAGCCTTCAAGAACGTTGGCCTTTTCCACGGTCAGCGCCGGGGCAACGATGAATGCAGGGGTTTCTTCGCCCAGAAGGGCTTTCAAGCCGGTCGCTGCCATTGCACGGCCCAGCTCATAAGCCTTATCGGCGACGATGGCGGTGACATTGCCATCGCGCACCATGTCGAGTGCGACCGGTTCAGACAGATCAAGGGTCACGATCTTGGTGTGTTTGTTGCCACTTGCACGAAGGGCGGCCAAAACGCCATCGGCCGGTTCGGCCCAGGTGACGTAAATGCCATCAAGATCGGGGTTTTGAAGCAGCATGGCAGATGCCAGTTCTTCGGCGCGCGCCGGATCGGTAATGCCCTGTTCGGCAACGATTTCGATGTCCGGATAGCTGTTTTCAATCGTGGTTTTGAAGGCATTGTCACGCTGATTGGTGACGTAATAGGTCGCATCATGGAAGATCCAGCCGACCTTGCCCTTGCCACCGATATCAGCAGCCAGCGCATCGGCCGCCTGCTTGCCCATTTCAAACAGATCGTCGGTAACGATGGCGGCATAGTCACTGCCATGTTTGTAATCGGATGGTAGGTTCGACAGGAAGACAAGCTTGGTGTCATTGGCGACCGCTTCGCGGAAGGCCGCCGCCGAGGTGACCGGATCAAGCGGCAGGGCCAGAATGACATCAGGCTCGGCCGTCAGGGTTGTTTCAATATCGCTGCGCTGGCGCGCCGCATCAAAACCGGCATCGGTGGTCACCGCAATCGAAACGCCTGCCTTGGCAAACTCGTCGGTGGCACCGGCAGATACCGCATTGATGAAGTCAGACGAGGTATGCCAAAGAAGTGCTGCCTTCAGGCCCTTTTCCTTCAGGCTGGCGAATTCGGCATCCGACAGGGTGATTTCCGCACTTGGTGTTGCGGTTTCGCCATTCGGGCCAACGGTCTGGGCATGGGCGAGTGCGCTACTCATCATGATACCGGCGACCAGGCCGGTTTTAAGCAATCCCTTGATCAACATGAGCCATTCCTCTGATAGATGATGTGTTTTTGTTGTGTTGTTTTGGTCTTGGTTTTGGTGGTTTTAAGCTGTCGCCCGTGGGTTAGTCTGCGATCCCGCAATAGCGGGCCATAAAGCAGGCAAAGGCGACGATGCCTGCAAAATATTCTTCGATATCAACGCGTTCTTCGAATGTGTGGCAGTTACGGATATCGCCCGGCGCGCAATAGACCGCCGGTGTGCCAAGCTCGTTTACAAAGAACGGCGTTTCCGACCAGAAAGGCGCACCCTCAATCGCGCCACGTCCGGCCATCGCACCGGAAACGGCATCCGAAAGGGCGCGAACTTCTGGCAATTCCGGGTCAATTTCGGCTGCTGATCCGCCAAGCGCATGATCGCGCCCGGCCGGATAGGTGATCGAAACGCTGATATCGGGATCTGCTATCGCGCCGCGAATGACTTCTTCCATCTCACGTGCTGCTTCATCAAGGCTTTCGCCTGGCAGAAGCTTTCGGATCAGCGATAAATTACATTCTTCCGGAACCGCAATGAACCCGCCACCGGTCAGGCCCGTGATCAGCAAGAACCCCTCGCCGATCAGATCGTGCGATCCACGCGATTTCAAATCATCGGAATGGGCCCAAAGGGCGGACATCACAGAATGTGCTGCTTTGAGCGCATCCTTGCCCAGTTCCGGCACGCCGAAATAGGCCGATTTTCCAGTGATTTTGATATCTGCAATGTAAAAGCCGATCTGGGCCGGATAGACCGCCAGGCGGGTCGGTTCGACATAAACCGTGAAATCGGGTCTGGCGATGTCGCCGGCCTGAATGCGTCTGGTGTAATCCTTGATCCCCGCAGAAATGCCAGAGCCTGGCTGACCGCTTTCCTCATCGCCGACATAGGCAAAGCCAAGATCGCCCTTAAGCTTGATCCCGGCGGCATCCAGAAGGCTGAGGGCGGCGAGTGATGCGCAAATTCCGGCCTTAAGGTCGCCGGACCCACGACCCCAGATTTCGCCATCAATCAACGGGGCTGCAAATGGGTTTTCGCGCTCCGTGCCCTTCCAATGGTCTTCCCAGCCATCGACATGGACTGTGTCGGTATGGCCGATAAAAAGAAGTCGTTTCGATTTCGAACTATTGCCGTTTTCCGATCCCTTGCGTTCCCCCCAGATGTTGGGGCGACCCGGTTCGAATTCCGCTGTTTCGATGGACTCAACGCCGCGCTTTTCCATCTGTTTGGCGAGATAGGCGACGAAATTGGCCTCATTGCCGGTGATGCTGTGTGCGCCAATCGCACCACGAAACAGATCAAGCGCATCTTCGCGATCAAGAAGGGCAGCCAATTTGGCATGAAGATCGTTGGAATTGGTCATTTTCCAGCCCCTTGCAGCGAAACACTGCTGGCCGGTGGCAAGGAAATGCGACCATCGGGCGCATCCGCGCCAAAGAAGGTATTGTGCAAATGGCCAAGGCCGATGGCAGCTGCGCCGACGATGGCAGCACGCTGATGCAGGCTGCTTGGGACGATATCAACCGATTGCGGCATGATCTGCGGTAGGAAACGTTTGGTGCGTTCGATCATTTCCGGGCGATCGCCAATTGATCCGCCAATAATGATCTTTTCCGGGTTGGCGATCGCCGCAATGGCCCCAACGCCAAAGGCCAGATAGCGCGCGGTTTCATCCAAAACCTGGCTTGCGGCTTCTTCACCGCCATTTGCCGCGTCAAAGATCGCAGGTACTTCAACGTCACGACCAGTTAACGCCTTATAGCGCTGGGCCATGCCGACCGAGGCAACCACGCGTTCATAGGCACCCGCGCGAATGGATTCCGTATCAAACGGATCGGCGCCAAAGGGCAAGAAGCCAAGTTCGCCTGCGGCATTGCCGGCCCCACGGACCAGCTCGCCATTGACCATCAACCCACTGCCGATCCCGGTGCCAAGGGCGATGAAGGCAAGGTTATCGATCCCCTGACCTTCGCCAAGCCAGTTTTCACCCAGCACCGCCAGATTGACGTCATTTTCAAGCATAACATCAAAGCCGAATGTCTTTTCGAACGCGGCAAAGACGTTCATCTCGGCAAAACCGGCAATATTGGGTGCAAGTAGAACTTTGCCGGTTTTGGGATCGGGTGCGCCAGGTACACCGATCACGGCGATGCGGATGCGGTTGCGATCAATCTTCTGATTTTTCGCAGCCTGCCAGCACAGTTCGACAATCTGATCAATCAGGTGCTGCCCGCCACGCGGGTCGGTGGCAGCGACTTCTTCGGCAAAGACCTGACAGGCGAGATCGGCAATCGCGACACGGACCTTGGTTCCGCCCAGGTCAACAGCGGCGATATAGGCCGCATCGGGGATCAGCTCATAGGTCACAGCGGTACGGCCAATATGGCCCGCCGTGCGGCCGGTTTCCTGTACCCATCTGGCTTCTTCAAGCTGGCGGACGATTTCGGAAATCGTTTGTTTGGACAGTCCGGTTTGCTTGGCAATCGATGCGCGCGAAATCGGGCCATTCTGGACTATGGCCTCCATCACTGCACGTTGGGAAAACTTCCGGGAAATGCGCAAAGTTTCGCTCACCGGCCTCTCCTGATGATCTGATTTTTGTCGGTTTATTTAATTCGTTCAGTTACCGAACTATCTATATCAGAAGAAACTATGTCAAGCGCCATATGCACGCCAAATGCGCGAAGATGGGATATCTACGCGTTTAGAAGGTGTTGGAAACGCTGGTTAAGATATTGAAATATAATGTTTATGCAGGCTTACGGTCCGTTGCGCGATTTTGTCGTTCGATCTTGTAGACCGACGAAGGTGGCATGTTGCGCACTGTGGTTCCGATGCGGGTGGCCCGCAAATCAAGACGCGACAGGATGGCTGATGGCACCGGGCAGCGCGGGCCATAGGTGAACTGATAAAACGCCCCGTCTTCGCGCAAATAGCCAAAGGTTCCGCGCAGGATTCCGATGATTTTACGCGGGCTCATGGATAAAAGCGGCAGGCCACTAATGGCATTTGACAGGGATCCGGGCTGGAAAAGTTGGGCGTTTCCCAATCGGCTGGCATCCATTTCAACGATTCGCACGCCAGGATAACGATCGGCCAGAAGTTTGGAAAATTGCGGGCCGGCTTCAATCAGTGTCAGGTCATCCGGGCGAACACCACGATCAAGAAGCGCACGGGTAAACACACCCGTTCCCGGACCCAGTTCAAGAACCGGAGTTTGGTTGGCGGTGACTTCAGAAGTGATCAGGCGTGCTAAGGCCGGGCTTGAGGGCGAAATCGCCGAGACCTTTTTGGGGTCGGTGACCCAAGCGCGAAAAAACGGCAAAAGATCCGACATGAATGAGATGCCTCATGTTGCGAAGGATATCGGAACAAGGTGCCTGCCTTTTATGTCGCTACAGGTGCATGTTTGTGTTCATTTTACGAATTTCCAGCCAACAGCCGGGGCGATTGTGGGCGGTGTCACATCAGAGAAAACGTTCATTTCCCTAGGATGCCGCGCGGTTACGACGCAGTTCGTCAATGATGCGGGCCTTGTGCGGGTCGGCATGAAAGGCATCGGCAATGATCATCACACCCTTGGTGCCGTCATTGGCCTCGATCATGAAAAGGGTGGCGTCATCGCCGGGATCCGTCCCGTGATCGGTGCTGTTGGAATGGACCAGGCGCAATTCATCCGGCGTGTAAAGATGACCTGTCCCGTCACTGCGCACACCATCCTTTTCACACATGAAGTGATGATCAAAGCCGTGTTGCTTTGCGTTTGCCTGAAGATCAGCCAAGGTCATGTTCCATCTCCGAGGTGATTGTACTCGGATATAAAACGTCTGCCTGACGGCTTTGTTCCAGAAAGTGTCCCCGCCAATGAACCAGAAGATCGACCGCTGATCAGTCTAGGCGCATTTTCATGCCTTCGTGGCTGGCCTCGAAACCGAGCCGTTCATAGAAGCGATGGGCATCCTTGCGGGTCTTGTCGGTGGTGAATTGCACAAGCACTGCGCCAAGTGATTTCGAAATCGAAATGGAGTGGGTGATCAGCTTTTCACCGATCTTCTGACCGCGCACCTTGCTTGATACCCGAACCCCTTCGATTTGTGCGCGAAGCTGACCGCGCCTTGATAGCCCGGCAATCAGGGTCAGCTGCAAACAGCCGACAATATCAGCATCTTGGACGGCCAGAAGGTACTTGTTCGGCAATGCTTCGGTCGATTGGGATTGCATCGCATCAAACGCCTGATAATAGGCATCCGGCAACGGATCGGTGAATTCTTCGCGTGTTTTGCCCTTCTCGTCATCGGCCAGAAGGGCAACGATAGAAGGCAAATCTTCGCGGGTGGCATAGCGAAACGTGATCTCGGTGGTCGTTGGCATGTGGCATCCTTTTGGTGGGGCGAAGCCAGGTTCGGAGTGCCAGTTAAAGTGCCAGCGTCCAGTTTTGTCCAATCAAATCATGGCCAAAGCTGTGATGGGGCTCCTCGTGCACCAAAACAAATCCACCCTTTTGATAAATCTTGCGCGCCGCATGCAGGTTGGCATTGGTCCAAAGCGTGATTTCGCCATATCCGGCCCGTCTGGCAAAGGCGATGCAATGATCAACCAGATGTTTGCCAATACCAAGACCGCGCGCATCGGGTTCAACAAACAGAATACGAAGCTTTGCCACACTATCACTTTCACGCACCAGCATGATTGATCCAACCGGTTTGCCATCATGTTCGGCAATCCAGCAGCCTTCGCGCTTTGGGTCATGCTCGGCCAGGAAGTTTGCCGCGATTTCGGCGACCAATCCTTCAAACCGGCCATCCCATTGATATTCGCGGGCATAAAGATCGCCATGACGATGCACGATCCAGCCAAGATCACCCGGACGATGATCGCGGATCAGGACCGGCTTTGGGGGCGCTTTATCACTTTGCGCGGGCTCTGACCCCAGCAAAGTCTGGATGGTTTTCATCGCGGATGCCAGCTCATCGCGCTGCGCGTCGGAAAGCGGGGTGATCAGCGATGTTACCTCGTTGCGTGATGCCGATTGCAGCCCGCTATAGGTTTCCCGGCCGAGATCAGTAAGCTCTGCCACGCGGACCCGGCGGTCTTTGCTGTCGGTTTCAAGTGTTATCAACCCGGCTTTTCTAAACCGGGTCAGAATGCGGCTGAGATAGGCCGGATCAAGATCAAGTGTGCTGGCAAGCTTACCCACCACCTGCGCGCCACTGGCATCAAGTTCAAACAGAACCCGGGCCTCGGTCAGGGAGAAAGCGCTTTTATGCAGGCTTTCGCTCAGAAGGCCGATCTGACGGGTATAGAAACGGTTGAAGGCTCGGATATCGTCAACTTGGGTGATGTTCATCTGGCTTTTCTGGGTGGTGGCGGTCAAGATATATGACTTTGTCCGATAAATAATGGACGGAGTCAAATAAATAGACATGAAAAAGGGATGCGACCGTTTGATCGCATCCCGAAACTGGCGGATAGCTTGGGGTTGGGGATCGGAAAGTTAAGCCAGCCCGCCATTGGCACGGATCGTTTGGCCATCAACCCAACCCGAATCCGGACCGGCCAGGAAGGACACAACGCCGGCGATATCATCAGGCTGACCCAGGCGTTCAAGCGGCGGCATCTTGGCGAAGTTCGCCACCTGCTCGTCGGTTTTTCCGCTCAGGAAAAGTTCGGTCGCAACCGGGCCCGGGGCAACGGCATTGACCGTGATCTGACGCCCGCGCAGTTCCTTAGCATAGACGGCGGTCATCGCCTCAACCGCGGCCTTGGTTGCGTTATAAACCGCGTAACCCGGCAGTTTCAGATGAAGGGCGGTGGTGGAAAAATTGATCACCCGGCCATGATCGCGCAGATGTTTGGCCCCTTCGCGCAGCATGTTGAATGTGCCGCGCACATTGATATCCATCATCGCGTCATAGGTGGCGTCATCCATTTCGGCAATTGGCTGGGTCGTCATGACACCGGCATTATTCACAATGACATCCACACCACCGAACTCGGTAATGGTCTTGTCAAACAGGGCGGTGACCGCATCCGGGCGGGCGATATCGGCTTTTACGGCCAACGCCTTGTGACCTTGTGATGTCAGCTCACCCGCCAGGTCTTCGGCCGCACTGGCCGAATTGGCATAATTGATGACAACGGCCAAGCCATCTGCGGCCAGACGTTTGGCAAGGGCAACGCCGATCCCGCGCGATGCACCAGTGATGATGGCGGTTCTGTTTTGATTGGCGGACATAAAGCATCTCCTTGGGCAGGGGGCGGTGCGGTATGGGCACCGCGACGAATTGCGATGGGCCTACTATGCCCCGGATGACTTTTCGGATAATTGGCCTATATTTGAAATGACTGTTCGAAATTCATAAACAATAGAGGCGCGCTTGGACCGGTTTGACGATATGCGCAACTTTGTCCGCGTGGTGGAGCGCAAAAGCTTTACCAAGGCGGCAGCCGATCTTTTGATCCCGCGCGCAACCATGACCAATTCGATCCAGCGCCTTGAAGACCGGCTGGGCACACGGTTGTTGGAGCGCACCACGCGCACCGTAAATCCGACCCATGACGGGGATGCCTATTACCGGCGTTGTGTGCGGATATTGGCCGAGCTTGAAGAAGCTGACAGCATCTTTACCAACCCTGATCCCAAGGGGCTTTTGCGGGTGAATTTGCAAGGCACGCTGGCGCGCACCTTTGTCATCCCGGCCCTTGGCGAGTTTACCAAGCGTTATCCCGGGATCGAGCTTTTGCTGTCGGATGGCGATCGTTATGTCGATCTTGTGCATGAAGGCTTTGATTGCGTGTTGCGCAGTGGCGGGCTTGCCAGCTCATCCATGATTGGCAAACGCATCGCCCTTCTACATGAGGCAACCGTGGCAAGCCCGGCCTATATCGAACGCATCGGGATGCCCGAAAGCCTTGAGGATCTCGAAGCCCAAGGCCATCAGATGGTCAGTTTCCTGTCGGGTGCGGATGACAAACCCATCGCGCTTGATTTCGTGGTGGATGGCAAAGTGCGCGAAGTGATGATTCCTAGCAGCATTTCCGTCACCGGGGCAGATACCTATGCCGCCTGCGCGGCCGCCGGACTTGGCATCATCCAAGTGCCGCGCTACCGTGTGGCGGATGATTTGAAATCGGGCAAGCTGATTGAAATCCTGCCGGATAGTCCGCCTGATCCCATGCCAGTCTCGATCCTGTATCCGCAAAATCGGCAGCTTTCCGCACGTGTGCGGGTATTTGTCGACTGGCTCAGTACCCTTTTGGGGCGGATCGAGTTTTAGCGATCAGTCGGCCTGATTGGCGTTTAAATGCATGTTGATCCGGTTTCGCAATGAAACCATATGCGCCTGCCAATAATGGGTCATCATCGGCTTGAACCGGTTGTCATTAAGCCCGTTACGCGCTGGATGGGCGTTTGAGAGCTTTTCCAATCCCAGATGTTCGAGCGTGATGCGGGTATAATTGCCTGCCGGGGCAAAGCGGATATCAACGATGGTAACGGGTTCTTTCGGATCCGCCATTGGCCAGCGCCATTCAAAGGACAATCGTTTGCCCGGCTCCCACTTGGTGACTTTGCCAGCCTTAACAATGAAATCCGGGCGGCGCTTGTCGACTTCCTGAAGGTATGTAACCCCATCCTTCTCGCCAAATTCCATGATGCCGGGGCGATTGCCGATCAAACGGTTGCGCGGACCTTGCTTCCACCAGTGATCGATATCCTTGGTGAAAAGATCAAAGGCGGTTTGGGCATCGCATTCAACGCGAAGGGCAACAAAGGTCTTGGCCGTCATCTGAAATCCTGCGTGATCGGGTAGCCGCATTCATGCGGGCAACGCTTGTTCTTTTCAGAAACCACGCTGCCCGACAAGCGAAACCCGATAGGGGCTTGCTTAATAACCGTTTTGGCGATCCACCAGACCGCGCGGGGTTTCGCCGCGTGCGAGGCGATCAAGGTTATCGGCAATTTGATCAACCGATTCTTCAAACCGGGTGGCGGCCGCAATATGCGGGGTGATGCGGATTTTCGCATGATCCCAGAACGGATGGCTTTCGGGCAGCGGTTCGGTCACGGCGACATCCAAAAACGCACCGCGCAGATGCCCGGTATCAAGCGCGCGCAGAAGATCGGCTTCATTGATCATGGCCCCGCGCGCGGCATTAATGATCGCCGCCCCCTTGGGCAGGAAGGAAAGTGTTGAGCTATTAAGCACATTTTCCGTTTCCGGCGTGCGCGGCAAAAGGCAGATCAGGATATCGGACTGCCCCAGGAACTCGGCCAGCGTTTCCTTGCCGGCATAGGTCGTAATGCCATCAATCGCCTTCATCGAGCGGCTCCAGCCCGAAACGGCAAAGCCAAGATTGGCAAGCGATGTGGCAACGGCCGCACCCAATGCACCAAGCCCCATCACACCGACCCGGCATTTTGAAATGCGCGCGACATCATGCTGGGTCCAGTCGGCCTTGGCCTGCTGGGCGCTATAGATGTCAAAATCACGCATGAAATGAAGGGCGGCATAAAGATGATATTGCACCATCTGATCGGCCATCCCGGCATCTTCAAGGCGAATAACCGGAAGATCGGCCGGAAGGGTCGGCGACGACACCACATGATCGACCCCGGCACCGAGCGAAAAGATCGCCTTAAGGTTTGTCAGCGTCTTGATCATGCCCTGGGGCTGTTTCCAGAACAGGGCATAGTCAATCGTTGCGGGATCGTAATTTTCATCGCCCGTGACGATATTGGCCTCGGGCAGACGGTCGACCATCACGCTTTTCCATTTCTCATCATCGCCAGCGGCAGAAATCAGAATATTAAGCGGGGCGTTTGCGGTCGACATCGGGTTCTCCTTGGTGTGTGGGGCAGTGTCACGTGCTGCGGTAGCTGGTTTCCGGGCGCAATGGTGGTCTTGGCCATTGGAAACAAAACGCGCCAGAGCGCAAAGCGTTCCGGCGCGATGGGTTTGATCTTGTCATGGACGCTGTCCGCGGGACAAGGCCAATGGGTCGATATCAGTGGGCGAAAATCATCGCCGGGTCGCGGAAGGTCTTGAATTCAAGACCATTTCCTGCCGGATCCTCGACAAAGAACGTACCCTGCTCGCCCGGCTCACCCTTAAAGCGGATCTTCGGTTCAAGCAGGAATTTTACCCCGGCATCCTTGAGACGATCGGCCAGATCATGCCATTTTGCCCATTCAAGAACCGCGCCGAAATGCGGGATCGGAACCGCGTCACCATCAACATTACCGGCACCCTTGTTCTGGCCGGCTTCGGGGCGGACATGGGCAGACAGCTGATGACCAAAGAAATCAAAATCAATCCAGGCTTCGGTCGAACGGCCTTCGTCACAGCCAAGGATATCGATATAGAACGCGCGCGTATCTGCAATCGATTTGATCGGGAAAGCCAGATGGAACGGGGGCAGAGACATGATAGGTTTCCTAGATAATCTAATGCTTGGTTGTTAGAGACAGTCTAAATCAGCATAATACCAGCGACAAAATCAGAAGTTCTGTATTTATCATCAGGAAATCTATTGTTATGGCGCTGCGCCCGACTACCCCGCCGCTCAATTCCTTGCGCGCTTTTGAGGCCGCTGCACGTCTGGGCAGTTTTGCCCGTGCCGCGGACGAGCTTTCGGTGACATCAGGGGCGATAAGCCAGCAGGTCGCAAATCTGGAAGCCAGCCTTGGCATGGTTCTGTTTGATCGCAACGGGCCAAAACTAAGCTTACGCGAAGCAGGCCGCGCCTATTTACCCAGCCTGCGCCGCGCCTTGGACGAGATCGAGGCCGCCACCCTTGATCTGGTGACCCATGGGGCGGGTGAACGCAAATTGGTGATTGGCGCACTTCATACGCTGGCCAGCTCTTGGCTCATTCCCAGATTAAATCGATTTCAAAACGAATATCCTGATATCCGCCCGGTGATCGAAACCCTGGCGCTCAATTTTGCGACCCCGGAACGCAGCCCGGATCTGGGGGGCAGGCTTGTCGATGTCGGGCTTTATTTTGGTGATGGTAGTTGGTCGGGCGTGCGCGCGGACAGGCTTTTTGATGAAATCCAAGTGGTTGTCGCCAAACCGGGCTATGTGTCGAAGTGCGATACAGCCGACCTTGGTGGCCTATTATCACGTTATCCCCGACTGGTGCACACCACCCGGCCCAAGGCATGGCATGATTGGGCACAGGCCAATGGCGTTGCGGTTGGCGGGGCACCCGGACCGGGGTTTGAGCATTTCTTCATGCTGATCGAGGCCGCCAAGGTCGGAATGGGCATCGCCCTTCTGCCACGGGTTCTGATTGAAGGACCGCTGGCGGAAGGCAGTCTTGAGATCATCAGCGATGCAGAGCTTCAAAGCCCCGGCGGCTATTACCTGATTACGCCGGAAAGCCGGATGGATGTTGCTGAAGTCAGGGCGTTTTGCGATTGGGTGCTGACAGAGGCAGCGCAGACCCGCGATGTAACGCAGTAACCTAGTGATTTGATATCTCTATTGAAATTAGTGAGGTTTGCGTCGATTACACAGCCTGCTTGCGGCGATAGATGCTGTGCAGCAGGTGATCTTTTTTCGGGCCTGTGATTTTTATTTTTGTTTCGAAATGATCTTCATCCTGCCAGATCATGCAGTGATGATAAAAATCCTCACCACAAGGATGAATGTCGCGCGCACAAAGCCCTTCATGGGCGTCTTCGCCAAATTGCAGCATCACATAGCGATTGCCGAAGCTGAGCGGATCGCGAAACAGAAGCTCGATCGCGGCCGGATTTTCATGCAGGACAAAGTCATATTCCCGATAGCCATCAAAGCGTTGGCCATCGCGGCGGGTCAGAAACCCTTCTTCGCGATAGCGCAGCAGGTTTGGCTTATCGGGTTCGGCCACGTGGAAGCTGACATCACCGACAAAACGCCCGACCTCGCCCAGATCGCGTTCAAGCGACCAGTTCCCGGCAAGGGCGGCAAAGATTTCAGCGGCGGTTGGTTTGGTTGATGTCATGGATGCTTTGATGTTTTGCATTTGGTGTGGGGGATAAAAAAGGCAGGGTCGCGATGCGGTGCCCTGCCTTTTGTAATATATTTCAGATGCTTAGTCTTTTGGCAGCATCAGCGGCAATTTGGTGCCACCCAGAATGTGCACATGCAGATGCGGCACGTCCTGGCGACCATGTTCGCGGGTATTGGCGATCAGGCGGTAGCCGTCTTCGACAACGCCCGCTTCCTTGGAAATTTTGCCAATCGCGCGGGTATAGGCGACGATTTCGGCGTCCGATGCATTCAGGGCAAAGTCGTCATAGGACGTATAGGCACCCTTCGGGATCACCAGAACATGGGTCGGGGCCTGCGGCGCGATATCGTTAAACGCCAGCACATGGTCATCTTCATAGACCTTGGTGCACGGGATGTCGCCGCGCAGGATTTTGGCAAAGATGTTTTCCGGATCGTATGCTTTGATCGCCATGTCGATGCTCCTGATACCTTGTCGGGACGTTGCCCGGATTGTTGAGGCTGTTGGCCTTAATCTTTGCTGCGCGATGCTTTTTCGGCAATACCTGAAATGCCTTGGCGTTCGGCCAAGGTGTTCCAGACGTCTTCGGGCTTAACGCCCTGATCAGCCCACAGAACCATCAGATGGTAGAGCAGATCAGCACTCTCCGATGCGACCTTCTCTGGCGTTTCGGCAAGGGCGGCGATCACGGTTTCAACACCCTCTTCGCCGACTTTCTGGGCGATTTTCGCCGTGCCCTTGGAAAACAGCTTTGCGGTATAGCTGGTATCCGGATCCGCACCCTTGCGGGCGGCAACGGTGGCGTAAAGCGCATCAAGGATGTGTTGATCAGCCATGTGATTACTCCTCACGCACTGGAATGCCAGCCGCCTTCATGTGGTCTTTGACCTCGCGAATGCGATAGGTGCCGAAATGGAAGATCGATGCGGCGAGAACGGCTGATGCATGGCCCTCGGTCACGCCTTCGACCATATGATCAAGGGTGCCAACGCCGCCCGATGCAATCACCGGAACGTGGACGGAATCAGCGATCGTGCGTGTCAGCGGAATGTTAAAGCCCGACTTGGTGCCATCGCGATCCATCGAGGTGACAAGGAGCTCGCCCGCGCCATACTCGGTCATTTGTTTTGCAAACGAAACGGCATCAATGCCGGTCGGTTCGCGACCACCGTGTGTGAAGATTTCAAACTTGTCCGGACCAACCGATTTGGCGTCGATGGACACAACAATGCATTGCGATCCAAACTTGCGTGCCGCTTCACGCACGAAATCGGGGTTTTTGACCGCAGCGGTATTGATCGAAACCTTGTCCGCACCGGCCAGCAAAAGTTTGCGGATATCTTCAAGCGACCGCACACCGCCACCGACCGTAACCGGCATAAAGCAGGCCTCAGCCGTTCGGGCAACCACATCAAAGATGGTATCGCGGTTATCCGATGATGCGGTGATATCAAGGAAGCAGAGCTCGTCCGCGCCCTCGGCGTCATAAATACGCGCTTGCTCAACAGGGTCGCCAGCGTCAATCAGATCAACGAAATTGACCCCTTTGACGACACGGCCGTCTTTGACATCAAGACAGGGAATAACACGGGTTTTTAACATGGTCGTTTTCCTGTTTGTCCCGGTTACGAAAGGGCTGCGATGGCTTCGGCCAGATCAATGCGCCCGTCATAGAGTGCTCTACCCGAAATCGCGCCATCAATCCCGGCGTCGGTGTGTTTCTTGACTGCAATCAGATCATCAAGCGATGAAACCCCGCCCGATACGATGACCGGGGTAGAGATTTCAGATGCCAGTGCGACGGTGGACTTAATATTGGGGCCGCCCATCGCACCATCACGGTCGATATCGGTAAAGATGATCGCAGCAACACCGCAATCCTCAAACTTTTTGGCAAGCTCAAGGGCGGTGACTTCGGATGTTTCTGCCCAGCCTTCAACCGCGACATAGCCATCGCGTGCATCAATGCCAACCGCAACGCGGCCCGGCCATTTCGCGCAGGCTTCCTTGACGAACTCCGGATTGCGGAGCGCCACGGTCCCAAGGATCACGCGCGTGATGCCTTTGTTCAGCCAATAATCAACCGTTTCCATGGTGCGGATACCGCCACCAAGCTGGGTCTGGGCTTTGCCATCAACGGTGGCCAGGATCGAGTCAACTGCGGCCCCATTGACCGGCTCGCCGGCAAAAGCACCGTTCAGATCAACGATATGAACCCAATGGCAGCCTGCGTCGACAAACTCGCCGGCCTGTGCGCCGGGATCGTTGTTAAACACGGTGGCCTTGTCCATGTCGCCGCGCAAAAGGCGAACGCAAGCACCGTCCTTGAGGTCAATTGCCGGATAGAGGTTCACTGTTCGGGATCCTGTAATTTCTTGGTGTAGTAATAACCTTCGACCATTTTGCCGTCGATCATCGCGTAATAGGGATTGATGCCCCAACGGACATATCCCAGCCCGTTATAAAGTGCGATGGCGGCCTTCTGGGTTTCGCGAAGGTCGAGTTTCAAGACGCTATAGCCCGATTCACGGGCGAAATATTCAATTGAACGCACAATCGCCTTGCCGTTCCCGCGCCCGCGCGCCCAAGGGGCAACGAAATGGCCGGTAATCTGGGCGGAATGACGCTGTGCTTCAAGGTTGGCGGGCGTTTCAATCAACTGGGCCGCACCGGAAATCACGCCGTCAACGCGCGAGACAAACAAATGGCGACCTGGCATCAGCAATACACCGCGCCAGTATTTTTCCATATCCGGACGATCCGGCGGGGTCAGCCAGCCAAAGCCGCCCCCTTCGACGATGGCCTGGGTGCAGGCATCAACAATATCGGAAAGCTCGCCTGCCGAAAGTTCGGTTACGCGTTCGGCATCAACACCGGGCTGGATGGTATCACTTGGCGCGATCATGGTTTCCACCCCAGGAAGTTACCAATGATGGTAAGTCCGGTTTTCTGGCTTTTTTCCGGGTGGAACTGGGTGCCAACCATGTTGTCACGGCCAATCATCGCGGTCAGGTCCCCGCCATAGGAAACCGATGCCAGGCGCTGATCAGGATGGGTGACATGCATGTGATAGCTGTGCACGAAATAGGCGTGATCGCCGTCAGAAATCCCTTTCATCACCGGGTGGGACTTGCCCGCCGGATCAAGCACCAGCTCGTTCCAGCCCATATGCGGGATTTTCAGGGTCGGGTCGCTGGGCTCAATCGCAACAACTTCGCCCGAAATCCAGTCAAGGCCAGCAGTATCGGCAAATTCCCGTCCGACAGAGGACATCAGCTGCATGCCAACGCAAATGCCAAAGAACGGCTTGCCGCCGTTAATCACCTGTTCGGTCAAAACATCAACCATGCCTGTCACGGCATCAAGTCCGGCCCGGCAATCGGCATAGGCGCCAACACCTGGCAGGACGATATGGCTGGCGTTGCGGACCTTTTCCGGGTCATCGGTGACAATGATCTCGTCAGAAAAGCCGGTTTCGCGGGCGGCACGCTCAAACGCCTTGGCGCACGAACGCAGATTGCCTGAACCGTAATCAATAATCGCAACACTCATGGGTAGGATGGGCTCCCGGTTGAGGGGGTGGATAGCGCGGTCTGCATCGATTGTGGGACGCGCAAAGATTGTTTCTTTAAACGATCAAAACACCGGTGTTCCGCGTCACTTTCATTGTGACCGGCAACAATATCGACAAGCTTCCAGCCCTGTGCCGCAAGCTTGCGCCGACGCAGGTCATTGGCAATCAGGCCAAAGCCGATCCCGGTCACAAGGGCCAGGGCAAAGTCCATTTCCGGACCGCCGTCAAAGGCCATGACAATAAAGCTGCACAGGAATGAAACGGCCAAAAGCCCGAAGAATCCCAGCCAAAGACGATGATACAACGCCCAAAGCCCCGACAGCAGAAAGGCCCAGAAATTGAACCCTTCGCGGATCAGGATGGCGTTTTCCATCGGTTCGGCATCGCCGGGATGGGTATGGACTGTGTAAACCTTCATCGAAAACCGATCTTCTGGTCCCGGCGGTACCGAAATACCGCCGGTGCATTTTCGATCAAATCAAGCTGATCCGCTTAGAGCGACCCGCCAAGGGTTCCCTTGGTCGACGGAATGGCATCGGATTTGCGCGGATCGATTTCGATCGCAACGCGCAAGGACCGTGCAAGCGCCTTAAAGGCACTTTCGATGATATGGTGGTTGTTATCACCATACAGGTTCTCGACATGAAGGGTAATGCCGGCCGCCTGGGAAAATCCCTGGAACCACTCACGGAACAGCTCGGTATCCATATCGCCGACTTTGTCGCGGGTGAATTCGACATTCCAGATCAGATAGGGGCGGCTTGAAATATCAAGCGCCACACGGGTCAGTGCTTCATCCATCGGAAGCAGGCAGCTGCCGTAACGCGTGATGCCTTTTTTATCGCCCAGTGCCTGTGCAAAGGCTTGACCGATGGCGATGCCGCTATCTTCTGTCGTGTGGTGGAAATCAATATGCAGGTCACCTTTGGCCCGGACTTTAAGGTCCATCAGGCTGTGGCGCGAAAGCTGTTCGAGCATGTGATCAAGGAACCCAACCCCGGTCTCGACGTCATAAACGCCTGTCCCGTCAAGGTTCAGTTCGACCATGATCTGGGTTTCGGTTGTATTGCGCTCAACGCGGGCCTTGCGCATGCAAAGCTCCTTTCCTGCAGATATTGATGCATATGATGGACCGTATGTAGCAATAAAGTCCGACAAAAGCCAGTTCTACAGGCTAAGTAATGGCCGCAAAACTTCATCTGCCTTTGTTACTCTGCTCTTGCTTATCGAGTTGACAAAGTCACTTCATTTTTTTAGTCTACAAGTAGGTTAAAAAAATGAAGTGAGCAAACTGTGAAGCCAAATTTTGTATACTCAGAAGATGATGATGTTGAGGATCAACTTGCTCAGTTGGGCATTCCTCGGGAAGTGCTTATCAGAGCGGCACAAGCTGGATTTGTTCAGCGGTCTTTTAGCCTTCCAGCGGATCCTGTGACTGCTGCTGGTACCGACGCTTGGAGATATGCGGTACGTAGCTTGCGAACAGAGCTACAACATCAAGGTTGGCGGCTTGATGACCCTAAAAATCTGCCATTGATCATTAGTGACAAATCAAGAGTCAACGTGACAGTAAGCAGCGGAGATGAAGCTACTGGCATCTCGTTTCGAGTGCCTAGGACTAAAAATCCAAAAGGCTCATTACTAGAGGCTGCAGTAGCTAGGAATGTTCGACAGTTTGAGCTTTTCCCGGGCATGTTAACGGAAGCTGAACAGAAGTTTGATAAAACCATCAAATATCCGACGTGGGTTTTTTTGGTTTATATCACTGACGATGAAATCCGGGCGGAACTCTCACTGCCAAACTCCTTCGGTGAAAATGATCATTTGGATGGCTGGGCAAAGAGAATAATTGTTGATATTCCATTGCCGGACGAGGAATTGTTCACGCAACCGGACGATCATTTCGGCCCAGAAATAACACCTGTAGTGACTTCAAAGATATAAGAGATGTTCAACGGAGACAGACTTCGAGTAGCTCGACAACGCCGGGCGCTGACCAAAAAGAGTCTCGCGGCTTCGCTAGACGTGACACCGCGCACGATTACAGGGTGGGAAGCAGACGAATACCCGCCTGAGGAAGATAATCTTCGAGCTTTGGCGGAGTTACTCAAGTTTCCAGTTGGATTCTTCTCACTTGACGATTCTGACAAAACGAAAACTGATGCTGTCAGTTTTCGTTCTTTGTCTTCTAAAACTGCTGGTCAACGTGACGCAACGTTAGCGATGTGCGACATCGCAAAGGACTTCGCAATTTGGCTTGAGGACAAGTTTAACTTACCAATGGTTGATGTCCCTGATTTAAGGCATGAATCTCCCAGAACTGCAGCTATGATCCTGCGGCATCAATGGGGGTTGGGTAACAAGCCAATTAGGAACTTGCTGCACTTGCTTGAAGCAAAGGGTATTAGAGTTTTTGCTTTGTCAGAGAACTGTCGAGAAATCGATGCGTGCTCATTTTGGTCGAACTACACCCCGTTCATTATGCAAAATACAACTGTAAATAATGAGCGTGCACGTTTTGACTTGGCTCATGAGCTTGGCCATTTGGTACTACATCGAGATGCGGCTCCCTCCGGCCGTCAAGCTGAAAACGAAGCAAACCAGTTTGCAGCAGAGTTCTTGATGCCAGAGGATAGCGTTCGTTCAATCATCGTGCGTTACTGGTCTATGGAAGCATTGATAGATAAAAAGAAAGTATGGACTGTTTCCTTGGCCGCGCTGGCTTATCGGCTACATAAATTAGGTTTAATATCAGACTGGCATTTTAAATCTTTGAACATCGAGATGGTTAACCGGGGTTACAAGAAAGATGAACCAAACCCCTCGCCTAAAGAACAATCCAAGGTACTTCAGGTGGTTGCTGACCGGTTAAGGGAAATTGGAATGCCGTTCTCCTATATCGCAAATCAAATGTGTATCCCGGAAGCCGAGGTTAAAGGGTTTTTTGACGGCATGACTTTAATTCCCGTTGAAGGTAAATCCGGTTCAGTGGTGAACGGCGGTATGTCGCACCTACGAGTGGTGCAATAGGCCCTAAACGAAGTCGAATTTATCGACGTCAAACAGGCCGCGATCCGTCATTTTCAGATGTGGGATGACCGGCAGGGCAAGGAAGGCGACCTGAAGGAAGGGTTCGGGCAAAACGCAGCCCAGATCCTTGGCCGCCGCACGCAGTTTGATCAGGTCTTTTTCAACCACTTCAAACGGCTCCGTGCTCATGAGGCCTGCGACCGGGAGCGGCAGTTCGGCGGTGACTTCGCCGTCATTGGCAACGGCAAAGCCGCCACCCATTTCAATCAGGCGGTTCACAGCGGCGGCCATATCGGCATCGCTTGCACCGACCACGGTGATGTTGTGGCTGTCATGGCCGACCGATGATGCAATTGCCCCGCGTTTCAGGCCAAAACCGCGCACAAAGCTGCGTCCGATATTGCCGTTGATGCCGTGGCGTTCCACCACCGCGACCTTGATCACGTCATTATCGAGATCGGGTTTCAGGCCATTATCGCCAATCTCAAGCGTTGCTTCATCGCGGAAGGTTAGGATCAAGCCCGGCTTGACCTTGATCACCGGGGTCTGGTTTTGACCCGGCTTGGGATCGCAGGCAAAGGCGTCGGCCGTTACCGGCGTTGCCTTCATCGAGCTCAGGCCGACCGGGGCGATGGTTTTGCGTTTGGCAAACAGATCATCGGTGACCAAGCGACCACCGGCAATCACATCAACCACATCACAATTTTCCAGATCGCTTAGAATGGCGATATCAGCCCGCCAGCCCGGCCCGATCAAGCCACGATCACGCAGGCCAAAGATGCGGGCGGCAGAATGCGATGCGGCGCGATAGGCATGGTGGATCGGGCAGTTGCGTGCCTTCAGATGGCCGATCAGACGGCGTACCAAGCTATCAAGATGGCCTTCTTCGCCGATATCAAGCGGATTGCGATCATCGGTGCAAAGGGCGACAAAGCTTGAGCTGTTTTCATCCAAAATTTCGGCCAGGGCCTCAAGATCCTTGGAAACCGAACCTTCGCGGATCAGGATCGCCATGCCCTTGGCGAGTTTTTCGCGGGCTTCTTCGGCCGAGGTGGCTTCGTGATCGGTGCGAATGCCTGCGGCCATATAGCCGTTCAGGTCCGTGCCGCGCACAAGTGGCGCGTGGCCATCGATATGGCCATCCTGAAAGGCTTCAAGCTTGGCCATGATGCCCGGATCAAGGTTCAGAACACCGGGATAGTTCATCATTTCCGCCAGACCGACGACCTTTTCATGGGATCGGAACGGCAAAAGGTCTTCGATCTCAAGCCGGGCACCGGCGGTTTCAAACGCGGTGGCGGGCACACAGGATGACAGATTAACCCGCACATCCATGACGGTCTGTTCGGCACTATCAAGGAAGTACTTGATGCCGTCTGCCCCCAGCACATTGGCGATTTCATGCGGGTCGCACAGGACTGTGGTGACACCATGCGGCAAAACGCAGCGATCAAATTCAAGCGGGGTGACGAGCGAGCTTTCGATATGAAGGTGGGTGTCGATGAAGCCCGGCACGGCGAATTTGCCGGTGCTGTCAATCTCGGTCTCGCCAGCATAACTGTCATGGGTGCCGACAATCCGGTCGCCGATAATGGCAATATCGGTTTCGGTCACCTTGCCGGTGATGACATCAAGCAGCCCGATATTTTTCAGGACCAGATCCGCCTTGATTTTGCCCTGACCGGCAAGGATGCATTTGCCAAGATGGGTTTGGGTAAGATCGGTGCTGCTCATGGGTTCTAGTCCTGTCATTCTTGAAATTCTTTTGCGTGCTTAAGGGTAAAGCATGTAGGGGCTGTGCGCCTTGAATTTTTTATGCATCGCTGCGTTGAAACTGTGTTTGCGTCACAGCAAAGGTTCGATGGGGGCCGTCTGATGGCTTCTGCCCTTGACCGGGGCGTCTGCCGTGCTAACTCTTGGTCGAAGCAATCGATGAGATTCAAGGATAGTTTATGAGCGAACAACAAAGCTGGCATGGCACGACAATCCTGTCTGTGCGTAAGGGCAATGAAGTCGTCGTGGCCGGTGATGGTCAGGTATCGCTTGGCCCGACCGTGATCAAGGGCAATGCGCGCAAGGTGCGCCGGATCGGTCAAAAGGGTGAAATCATGGTTGGTTTTGCCGGGGCGACGGCAGATGCCTTTACCCTGCTTGAACGGCTTGAAGCCAAGCTTGATCGCCATCCGGGCCAGACCATGCGCGCGTGCGTTGAACTTGCCAAGGACTGGCGCACCGATCGTTATCTGCGCAAGCTTGAAGCGATGATGGCAGTGGCCGACAAGGATGTGTCGCTGGTTCTGACCGGGCAGGGCGATGTGCTTGAACCCGAAGATGGCATCATTGCCATTGGATCGGGTGGTAATTATGCGCTTTCAGCGGCCCGTGCATTGATTGATATGGACCTGACGGCCGAGGAAATTGCCCGCAAGGCGATGGCAATTGCCGGTGAGATTTGTGTCTATACCAACGGCAATGTCCTGCTTGAGAAAATCGAACTCGAGGATGCGAAATAAGCAAGGTGCCAAATAGGGCCTTGCCGCTGTGTCCGTCGCAATAATTTACGGAATAAATCATGACCCAACATTTCAGCCCGCGTGAAATTGTCTCCGAACTGGACCGCCACATCGTCGGTCAGAAGGATGCGAAGCGCGCGGTCGCCATTGCGCTGCGCAACCGTTGGCGCCGTCAGCAGCTTGACGACGATATGCGCAATGAAGTCCTGCCAAAAAACATCCTGATGATCGGCCCGACCGGTGTCGGTAAAACCGAAATCGCGCGCCGTCTGGCAAAGCTTGCCGATGCGCCGTTCATCAAGATCGAGGCCACAAAATTTACCGAAGTCGGCTATGTCGGGCGTGACGTTGAACAGATCGTTCGTGATCTGCTTGAAGTTTCCATCGATCTGACGCGTGAAAGCATGCGCAAGAAGGTCCGCGCCAAGGCAGAAATGCAGGCCGAGGAACGCATTCTCGATGGTCTGGTGGGCGAAACCGCATCACCTGATACCCGTCAGAAGTTCCGCAAGATGCTGCGTGAAGGTGAACTTCAGCAAAAAGAGATCGAAATCAACGTTCAGGAAAGCAGCTCGGCCTCGATGCCGACCATTGATATTCCGGGGATGCCCGGTGCACAGATGGGGATGCTGAACCTGAACGATATGTTCGGCAAGGCGTTTGGCGGCAATACCAAGCCAAAACGCATGACCGTCGAAGAAGCCTTTGACCGCCTGATCGATGAAGAAGGCGACAAGCTGCTTGATAATGACAAGGTCACGGCCGAGGCGATCGAAAATGTCGAACAAAACGGCATCGTGTTCCTTGATGAGATCGACAAAATCACCGCTCGTTCCGAACGCGGTGGCGATGTATCGCGCGAAGGTGTGCAGCGTGACCTGCTGCCGCTGATCGAGGGTACCAACGTCTCGACCAAACATGGCACGGTTAAAACCGATCACATCCTGTTCATCTGCTCGGGCGCGTTCCATCTGGCAAAGCCGTCGGATCTTTTGCCGGAACTTCAGGGTCGTTTGCCGATCCGGGTTGAGTTGAAAGCGCTGACCGAAGGTGATTTCCGCCGCATCCTGATGGAGCCGGAAGCATCCCTGATCAAGCAGTATGTAGCACTCCTGAAAACCGAAGAAGTCACGCTGGACTTTACCGATGATGCGATTGATGAAATCGCCCGGATTTCGGCCAATGTGAACGAAACGGTCGAAAATATCGGCGCGCGTCGTCTGCATACGGTTCTGGAAAAGCTGCTGGATGATATCAGCTTTACTGCAACGGATCGTGGCGGCGAGACGTTCAAGGTCGATGCCAATTATGTCCGCGAACAGGTCGAAGACCTGTCAAAGGATGCCGATCTTTCGAAGTTTATTCTGTAATCGAAACATTCGATCGATCCAGATACACAAAAGGCCAGCACGATGTTGCTGGCCTTTTTGTTTTGCGTGATCTGATGTTTGTTAAGCCGAGTGCAGCTTACGGACATTGTCGCCGGTTTTGGCCGGAAGATAGACCGTAAAGACCGATCCAATACCCTGTTCACTTTCGATCTGCATGGTGCCGCGATGGCGTTGCACAAGGTGTTTGACGATCGCCAGGCCAAGGCCGGTACCGCCAACCGCGCGCGAGCGTGCGGTATCAACGCGATAAAACCGTTCGGTCAGGCGCGGCAGGTGTTCGCGGGCAATCCCGTCGGAATGATCGCGGATGGCAACGGCCATGATGCGATCATGGCGGAAACGGGCCAGAGCGCCGGGCGGGTTTTTAACCAGGCTGATGGTGACTTCGACATCGGTTTTGGCATGGCCATACTTAATGGCATTTTCCACCAGATTGACGAAGACCTGCGTCAGTTCCTTTTCCTCGCCGATCATGTCGGTATTTTCAAGCTGGCTGGTGACCCGGATATTCATATCCTTGGCATTGGCCTTCATCGTAAGGCTTTCAGCGACCTTGTTGATGATTTTGCCGACATTGCATTCTTCAGAAGGCGGGGTGTGTTCATTAAGCTCGATCCGGGCCAATGACAGCAGATCTTCGATCAGATGCTGCATACGTTGGGCCTGATCACGCATCACCGGCAGGAACTGGTTGAGTGCGTCCGGGTCATCCTTTGCCGGGCCTTCAAGGGTTTCAATGAAGCCCAGAAGTACCGATAGCGGTGTGCGGAGCTCATGACCGGCATCCGTGGCAAAGTCAGCACGCATCTGTTCAAGCTTACGAAGCTCGGTCAGGTCAGAGAAGGACAGAACGAAGTTGCGGTCGCCGGTGGCTGCAGGCAGGCGCGCAGTCAGTACGTCAAAATGACGGTGCGCGTCAGCCGCCAGCACGAATTCGGCATGTTTCATGGTTTCGCGCGCATTGGCGACATCATCAAACGCATCAAGAAGGATCGGGTCACGGATAAAGCGCGTCAGATCACGGCCAGTTTCAAGGTTATGAAACAGCCCCTGTGCCGCCTGGTTAAAGCCGGTCACAACCCGATGGCGGTTAACCATCACAACCGGGTTCGGCAGATGATCAAGAATTTCCGCATCTGTGCTGGTTTGCGCTTCGAGCAGGGCAATACGGTCGCGGAAGGCCGCGGCAATCTGGGTATAAAGCGATGACAACTCGGATGCGGCACCAAAACTGATATGTTGTGGCGGGGTGCCCTTGAAGCGGTCGCGCAGATCAGTGGCGTACCGTGCCACACGGCGCAGATCACCGAAATAAACCCGCAGGATTGCCACCGTCCCAAGCCATGACACAGTCGCAGACAGGATCGCCGTGCCCCAGCCAAGCAGCTCCATCGCAGCAAGCACGACAAAGACGATGCCTGCCGGGAAGGCAATGGCCAAAGCTGTAAGTATCAATTGGCTGAAACCCAATTAACGCTCCTGTTTACGAGGGAGTGGCGGTTCGGTACGCGCGTATTTAAAAGTGGACCTAAAATGGTTATGGGCCAGTAAAGATCAAATAAAAGTTTGATGACAGTTTTCAAGCCACTCACCCGATTGAAAAAATCCGTCGTTTTGGGTGACGGGCTGTGCTCTATCAGAAAACCACGGGAATTGAATATAAAAAAGGCCCCCCGACGTCGGAGGCCTTTTGCATTGTTGCCTGATGATGCCTGAATGTCAGAGGATTTCAGCGCCCTGATCAAATGCCAGACGCGGGCTTCGGGCGTGAAGCTTGGCGCGGTCGCCATAGCCAATATTGATCAGGAAGTTGCTTTTGACCGGCGTGCCCGCGAAGAAATCTGCATCAAGCTTGGCATTGTCAAAGCCCGACATCGGCCCGCAATCAAGCCCCTGCGCGCGCAAGGCCAGAATGAAATAGCCCGCCTGTAGGGAGCTGTTGCGAAACGCGGTTGTTTTAATCGCGTCTTCCTTGCCGGCAAACCAAGAACGCGCATCGGTATGCGGGTAAAGATCGGGGAGCTTTTCGTAAAATTCCAGATCTTGCGCGACAATGGCGGTCACAGGGGCGGCCATGGTTTTATCGACATTGCCTTCGGCGAGATAGGGTTTCAGACGTGCTTTTGCCTCGGCCGATTCGATAAACGTCACCCGCATCGGTTCGCAATTCGCACTGGTCGGTCCCAGAACAGCCAGATCCCAGGCCTGTTTGAGCAGGTTGATATCGACATCGCGATCCTGCCAGGCGGAAAAGGTACGTCCATTATGGAAAAGAAGGTCGAGTGCGTCGGAATTAAGCATGGGGCCTCGTCTGATTGCAATTATTGGTCTCTTTCAAAAGTAGTCCCATCACGACAATTGGCAACCATCCATATGAAATATGGAAAAACAAACGCTTCACTGGTATTTTCATAACCGAAACGATCCCGGCAAACGGGACGCGGTCCAAAGGGAATGACAAAAATGCATTGCCTTGGACTTGGGGCAATAACCGGGCTTTGAGCCGGTTTGGTCCCACACGGAGTGGTTGGTAGAGGACTGGAATCCAAAATGAAATTTATGGCCAAAGGTCAAAAACCGTCAGCGACGGGCAATTTCGTGGAACCCGGCACCATGTTGCGCAGCATGGTTTTCGGCACTGCATTTGCCATCGGTCTGACATTCAGTACCAGTCCGGGCATTGCCCAGTCTGAGGCGACTGACGCGGGTGTGGAAGCACCCACGCAAGAAAATATGAATGAAAACGCTGCGACGACTGAACCGATGGCACAATCTGATGTCAGCGAACCGGCGCGCGTAGAGGTCAGTGGTGATGCGACGTCATCGGTTGTTTTCATGTATCACCGCTTTGGCGAGGATGAATATCCATCCACCAACATCAAGATTGATCAGTTCAAGGAACATGTCGCCGAACTGACCAATGGCAGTTACACGGTTCTTGGCGTTCCGCAGATCGTTAGCGCCCTTGAAAAGGGCGAAGGCCTGCCCGATCGGACCGTGGGCATCACGATTGATGATGCGTATCGTTCTGTCTATGAAATTGCCTGGCCGATTTTCCGTGAAAACAACATGCCCTTTACGGTGTTTGTTTCCACCGAACAGCTTGATGACGGCTTTTCCAATTATATGACCTGGGACATGGTTCGTGAAATGGCCAAGGCCGGGGTGACAATTGGTGGCCATAGCCAGCATCATTCCCACCTGCCCGATCTTGAGATCGAGGCGGTCAAAGCCGAGCTTGCCCATTCAGCCGATCGGTTTAAGCAGGAACTGGGTTATGTCCCCGACATCTTTGCTTATCCCTATGGCGAAGCCAATGATGCGGTTATCGCAGCCGTTAAGGAAGCCGGTTACAAGGCAGCGTTTGGCCAGCAAAGTGGCGCGATGAGCGTTGATTTAGATTTCATGTATCTGCCGCGCTTTGCGCTTAATGAACATTATGGATCGATGGATCGCTTTACCTTGGCGGCCAATTCCTTGCCGCTTGCGGTTACCGATATCACGCCAGCCAACTATACGCTTACCCGCAACCCACCGGCCTTTGGCTTTACGTTAAAAGAAGCCGCACCAAACGTTGCCTGTTATCCGTCTGATGGTGACGCGACCATGACCCGCCTTGGGGATGAGCGCGTTGAAATCCGTCTGGATGGTCCGGTGGCATCCGGGCGCTGGCGGATCAATTGCACGTCGATGGGCCCGAATTCCCGGTGGCAGTGGTTTGGTATGTTGTACACCGTGCCATGATCAATAAGGGCTGATTGACCAATCAAGTCCTTTGAAAGATTGAATAATTCAAACGCCGCACCCGGTACCGGGATGCGGCGTTTTTCAATTCATCTTTGGGTGCTTGCACCGCGATAGGTGACAATGTAGGTTAACCACACTCATTAACCGTAATTAATTGGTAATCACAGTGGCGGCAGGCAAAAATCTTCTTTTGATCATCTCGGGTGGCATTGCCGCCTATAAGGTTCTTGAGGTGATCAGAAGGCTTAGAGATCGCGATATCAATATCCGCGCGATCCTGACCAAGGGCGGTGCCGAGTTTGTCACCCCACTGTCTGTCGCAGCGCTTACCGAGAACAAAGTCTATCAGGATCTGTTTTCTCTGACCGACGAAGCCGAAATGGGCCATATCCGCCTATCGCGTGAGGCTGACCTTGTTCTGGTCGCCCCGGCAAGCGCCGATATTCTGGCGAAGATGGCGACCGGACAGGCCGGTGATCTGGCGACCACAGCGCTTCTTGCGACGGACAAGCCCGTGATGATCGCGCCTGCCATGAATGTCGAGATGTGGAACCACCCGGCAACGCAGGCCAATATCGCAACCCTTGACAGCCGTGGCGTGATCCGGGTTGGCCCGTCGGCCGGTGATCTCGCCTGTGGCGAGGTTGGCTCGGGCCGATTGGCCGAACCGGCCGAGATTATAGCCAGTGTGCTTGATTTCCTTGATGCTCAGGACGCACCCAAACCATTGGCGGGTAAAAAGGCCGTGGTCACCAGCGGCCCGACCCATGAGCCGATTGATCCGGTGCGCTATATCGCCAACCGGTCATCGGGCAAGCAGGGTCATGCAATTGCGCAGGCGCTGGTGGATGCAGGTGCGGATGTGACGTTGGTATCGGGGCCGGTAACTTTGCCTGACCCGGCTGGTGTGACTGTTGTGCGGGTTGAAACCGCGCGAGAGATGCTTGGTGCGGTTCAAGCCGCCCTTCCGGCTGATATTGCAATCTGTGCTGCGGCGGTGGCCGATTGGCGGACAGCCGATGAAGCCGGTCAGAAGCTTAAGAAAGATGGATCGGGCGTGATCCCTGATCTCAAGCTTTCGGAAAATCCCGATATTTTGGCAACCATTTCCAAGGCAGGACCATCGCGCCCGGCTTTGGTGATCGGCTTTGCCGCGGAAACGGAAAATGTCACCGAACATGCGCGCGCCAAACGCGATCGCAAAGGATGTGACTGGATCCTTGCCAATGATGTTGCCCCGGATACGGGGACCTTTGGCGGGGATCAAAATGAAATCTGCCTGATTTCGGGCAGTGATGCGAACAGTGATGAACGTTGGGAACGCCAAAGCAAAACCGGTGTTGCCCGGGCCTTGGCCGCACGGATCATCAAACATTTTTCCTGATGCGATTGCGCACGGATTGATTTCAGACCCGGATGTTACCGGGACAGGTTTTAAGGATAAAAAGTGACGATGTCGGCTTTGAGCGTTGATTTGAAACAGCTTCCCCATGGTGCGGATTTGCCGTTGCCCGAATATGCAACCGCGCAATCAGCAGCGGTTGATTTGCAGGCAGCCATTGACGGGAAACTGGTTCTGGAACCGGGCAAGCGTGCCATGGTCGAGACCGGCATTGCCATTGCCCTTCCGGCCGGATTTGAAGCGCAGGTGCGCCCGCGTTCCGGTCTTGCAGCCAAGAATGGTGTCACGGTGCTCAATAGCCCGGGCACGATTGATGCCGATTACCGTGGTGAGATCAAAGTCATTCTGATCAATCACGGTGACGTTGCCTTTGAAATTGAACGCGGCATGCGTATTGCCCAGCTGGTGGTTGCTCCGGTGACCCAGGTGTCTTGGAATGCAGTTGCCGATCTTGATGAAACCGCGCGCGGTGCGGGCGGGTTTGGTTCGACCGGCACAGCAAGCCCGGTCAAATAGGTCTGTTGTGCCGCCTTCTGGATCGGGGCGTGGCACGACAAATGGTTGCTCTGACGAAATCAGGTTCGAACACCATCTGGGGGGATGGCCGAACCGCAAGGGGAGTAAAGTGAGACGATGTTAAAACTATCGAAAAAGATGCTGTTTGCGATCGAGGCGGTCGTCGACATTGCCTACAACGCCGCGGGTGAACCGGTTCAAAGCCGTGACATCACCGCGCGTCAGGGCATTCCGAAACGCTATCTCGAACAGACATTGCAGCAGCTGGTCCGGGCCGACATTCTGGTTGGTGTGCGTGGTCCGCGTGGCGGGTACCGCCTGGCGCGTGAACGTCGTCGCATCACGCTTGCCGATATTGTTTCGGTGATCCGTGCAATGGAAACGTCCGATGACCCGATCGAAGATCCGGCAGGATCGCCGCTTGGCAAGGAAGTTGTCCGTCCGCTGTGGCGCGAATTGCAGGACGAAATGATGAAGCAGCTTGAGAAAATCACGGTCGAAGACTTGTGCAATCGTGCGCGTGACGCGGGCTTGCGCAGCGGGATCGAAGAATCCCCGGATTTCATCATTTAATCTTCTGGAACAGTTGCGGATTGCTGTATCGTTAAACAACAGGATTCCGCTGCAGTTCACTTTAAACTACAGGCATCAGGTAAGCCGTCCGGTACAGAAAATGTAAAAATTCTTTCTACCCGTTTGACTTGGCGGGATGGCGGGATAAATACAATATAATCATGTGCTTGATGGCAAAAATACAGAAACGTGCGAGGAAAACATGACTGAGTTTCGCGGCAAGATTTACGACAGCATCATCGACACCATTGGCGCAACGCCGCTGGTGCGCCTTTCACGTTTGGCAGAAGCCGAAGGTGTAAAAGCCGACCTGGTTGGCAAGCTCGAATTCTTCAACCCGCTGGCATCTGTCAAGGACCGTATTGGTCTGGCGATGATCGAAAATGCCGAGAAAACCGGCAAGCTTTCCCCGGGTGCAACCCTTGTTGAGCCGACCTCGGGCAATACCGGTATTGCGCTGGCATTCGTTGCCGCGGCCAAGGGTTACAAGCTGATCCTGACCATGCCGGAAAGCATGTCGCTTGAACGCCGCAAGATGCTGATGCTTCTGGGCGCGCAGATTGATCTGACCCCGGCGGCCAAGGGCATGAAGGGTGCGGTTGCGCGTGCTGAAGAACTGGTTTCGGAAATTGACGGTGCGGTCATGCTTCAGCAGTTTGACAACCCGGCAAACCCGGAAATCCACCGCAATACGACGGCCGAGGAAATCCTTAAGGATACCGCGGGCCAAGTGGACATCTTTGTTTCTGGTGTTGGTACCGGCGGTACCCTGACCGGTGTTGGCGAAGTTCTGAAAAAGCATAACCCGAATATCCAGATCGTCGCGGTCGAGCCGGAAGACAGCCCGGTCATTTCCGGTGGTGCACCGGGTCCGCATAAAATCCAGGGTATTGGTGCCGGCTTCATTCCGGGCAACCTCAATACCGATGTGATTGACACCGTCATGACCATTGGCAACGAAACCGCCTTTGCAACCGCACGCAAACTGGCATCGATCGAAGGTCTTCCGACCGGTATTTCGTCGGGTGCTGCGGTTGCAGCAGGCATCGAGCTTGGTCAGAAGCCGGAAAATGCTGGCAAGCGCATCGTTGTGATCATTCCGAGCTTTGCTGAACGTTACCTGTCTACTGCCCTGTTCGAAGGTCTGCAGTAAGTCAGGTTGCGACAAGCTATTTGATCAAAGGCCCGGTGTTTCGCATCGGGCCTTTTTTCTGTCTGGATCGGCGCAAACACTGGATGTGGCGTTCAATCATCCCAATCTGAAAGACTTCAAAACCATGGGATTGTTGAATGAAGCAACCGCACGCAAGAACCGAAATTGATGCTCTGTTCCGCTGGATCGGGATGGGGATCGTGGTTGTTGTTGCTATTTGTTTTGATATCAAAACGTCCCATGCGGATCATGGTGAACATAATATCCGCATCGTTGTCGCCGATGATGTTTTGGATGACTATCACCTGTTTCTTGATGGTCGTGACCCGCTGGCGATTACGTCATTTGACGGCAAACACAGCCGCCGTGACGTTGTTGAAGTCGTCCTGATACAGCAGGCCTTGTATCGTGGTGGATGGCTGGGTGAGGTCAATCTTCTGCCGGGTGGTAATTATGCCCGGATGATGCAGCTGATTGCCGAAGGCGAAGCCGACATTACCGGATCATCAACCTGGTTTCGCGATATCAGCCATAATGGCCAGCTTATTTCGGCCTCCGAGGCTGTTATTCCCCTTGGCGCATTCGAAGCCGGTTTTTACATGCTGGCAGACAATCCCAATCGACTGAAAACCCATAATTTGCGTGGCATTCGTTTGATGCGGGGTGCATCAAACCGCAATTGGAAACCCGATTGGCAGGCATTGGGCAAGCTTGGTCTGGCCGATCTTATTCATGTGCCGGCGTGGGAGCTGATGGTGCAATTCGTGGCCGACGGTCGGGCTGATTTCCTGTTGGCACCGTTCCAGCCGGGACAGGAGATGGAGCTTGTCGTTAATGATGTGCGCATGTTGCCGATCCCCGGGTTTAAGATCGCTCTTGATGGCAGTCGCCATTTTGCGGTTACCAAGGAGCGCGATTACAGCGCGGACCTTATTGTCGCGGTCAATCAGGGGATTGCCGAGCTAAGCGCGATTGGCCGGATTGAGCAGGCCTATCGTGAGTCCGGTTTCTTCCACCCGGCTGTGCGGGACTGGACCCTGATCGGGGCGGAAACATTTGGTCAATCGGGCAAGTTTCGGCCGCAAAAACCAAAGCCAAGGCAGGAAAATCAAATCTTTTCCTTGAGGGATGCGGTCGGCAGGCTATATCCAGAAGCTGGGTAGCAAAAGCCCAGCATATTTAAGTCCGATTTTTAGTGCGTTCTGAGCAGGATATCCCGATCCGGTGACCGATTTCGATTTCAGCGAAAATGAAGTGCAACGCTATGCCCGCCATATCGTCCTTAAGGATGTTGGTGGCACTGGCCAGATGAAACTCAAACGTGGCCGGGTGCTGATTGTCGGGGCTGGCGGGCTTGGATCGCCGCTTGCGATGTATCTGGCGGCGGCAGGTGTTGGCACCATTGGTATTGTTGATGCCGACACGGTCGAGCTTTCCAATCTGCAGCGCCAGATTGCCCATGGCATGAAGGATATCGGAACACCCAAGGTCGACAGTGCCAAGGCAACCATGACGGATATGAACCCCGAAGTGACGGTTCATGCACATAATACCCGCCTTGATGCATCCAATGTCCTGGATCTGATTGCCGATTACGATGTAATTGCCGACGGATCGGATAATTTCGATACACGGTTTTTGCTGAATGACGCCTGCTATCTGGCGGGTAAGACGCTGGTATCGGGTGCGGCCCTTCGCTTTGACGGGCAAGTCTCGACCTTTAAGGCGCATCTGGGCGCACCAAACCCGTGCTATCGTTGCATTTATCATGCACCACCGCCCGAAGATGCCATTCCATCCTGCGCACAGGGCGGCGTTTTGGGATCCGTTGTTGGCATGACCGGTGGCATTCAGGCGACCGAGGTGCTGAAAGAGCTGATGGGCATTGGTGATGGTCTTTCGGGGCAATTGTTGATTATTGATGCCCTGTCGGCATCTTTCCGCAAGATCAAGGTGCCACGCGATCCGGGCTGCCCGACCTGTTCAGAAAACGCCACAATCAAGGACCTTTCCATCCATGAGCACTGAGAACCAAAGTCCCAAGAAACTCTCACTGGTGGTGTTTTCCGGAAGCTTTGAGAAAGTTCATTACGCACTCGTAATGGCATCGGCTGCCTTGGCATCCGGGCGCGAAGTCACCCTGTTTTTCACCATGGATGCGTCGCGTGCGTTGTTTGCACCATCAGGATGGCGTCATTTGCGCACCGAGGTGGATGGTGCTACCGCGACGTCGATCGATCTTAGCTACTCCACACGCGGTATTGGCAGCTTTGAAGAACTTCTGTCGGCTTGCGCGTCGCTTGGGGCGAAATTCATGGTCTGCGAGATGGGCCTGCGTGCGCTTGGTCTGGAAAATGAAACCACCCGTGACGAGCTTTCGATTGAAACGGGTGGCGTCGTGACCTTCCTGAACGATGCCAAGCAAAATGGTGAGATGCTGTTTATCTAGGTCCTGACCCTAAGCGTTTGGCCGATTAGCTTGCCAAAAGCTTGATCCCCAATCCGGCAAGGCAGAGCCCGACGGCGCGTTCGATCCATGATTTGATTGCGGCAATCCGGGCCTGCACGGATGGCAAGGTCAGTGCCAGTGCGACCAGCGCAAACCAGATCATGTGGCAGGCCGCGATATAGATCCCGTAACCGATTTCCTGCCACACTGCGGTTTGCGGTGAGATCACCTGACTGAACAGCGATACGATAAACAGCATGGTTTTCGGGTTGAGCGCGTTGCAGGCAAACCCGATCCAGAAGGCCGATCTGCTGTTGTGAACCTCTCCGTTCCGGTTTTGATCCGGCCCCGGCGCATCGGTGACTGCGTTGTACGCATTAGCGCTATTTTTCTTGCCAACCAGGGCACGGATATCAGGCCAAAGGGCCGATAAACCAAGCCAGATCAAATAGGCCGCGCCAAGATAGCGCAAGGCGGTTAAAACCCAGACATTGCTGGCAAACACAACCCCAAGCCCGATCAGGGTATAGGCCAGATGCACCGATACCCCCGATCCAATCCCGATGGCGCAAAACACGCCTGCCCGCCGCCCGCGTGCCAAGGCAATACGGGTGACCATGGCAAAGTCCGGGCCCGGGCTGATCACGGCCAGAACGGTGATGATGCCAACGGCAATGATTTCCATTGATAAGAGGCCGCCTGTGAATTCCGGCATGGTGTGATCCTTGTGGATATAGAAACGGGTTGATCTGTGAGCTGATTGAGTATCAAACTGGATGGATCACCAGAAAATCGAAAAATTCCGGAAAATATTGTGAGTAATTTTCACAGAAAACGCAGCCTGCCACCCTTGGCCACCCTGCCCGCCTTTGAGGCAGCCGCACGCCATCAAAGCTTTTCACGCGCTGCAGATGAATTGCATCTGACCCACGGGGCGATCAGCCGTGCGGTGGCCCAGATCGAGGAACGATTGGGCGTTAAGTTGTTTGTCCGGCGCAATCGGCGGGTTTGGTTGACGGCGGCGGGCGAAAGGTTGCTAAAGGCCACATCCGGGGCGCTTGATGGTCTTGATCAGGCGGTTGAGGATATTCACCGTCATGATGGCACCTCGCCAATCCTGACCGTATCGTGTGAGCCCAGCCTTGCCATGCGCTGGCTGATGCCGCGTCTAGGGGATTTCCGGGCGGAAAACCCGGATTTGAATATCGATCTCAGGCTTGAGGGCGGGCCGGTTGATTTGCTGGCAGATGGCTGTGATGTTGCCATTCGGCGTGCGGATTACGGTATTTCCGAACATTACATCACCACCCGTCTTTGGGCCGAATATGCCGGGCCGGTTTGCGATCCCGAATGTTGGAACACCATACTTGTTCAGGATTTGTCCAACGCCCGGTGGCTGCACACCCGAACCCGCCCGGATGCCTGGGATGACTGGAAACGCGCAAGCGGGATCGAGGCATCACCTGCCAGCGAGCAGTATTTTGATCATTTCTTTTTTGCCCTGCAGGCCGCCGTAAACCGGTTGGGAACGGCAATCGGTCCCTTGCCGCTTGTGGCCGATGATTTGGCGGCCGGTCGCCTGATTGCGCCGCATGGCATGGCACCAACCGGGTATGATTATGTGCTGATCACCCTTGATCCGCCCAAACGTGACCCGCGCATTGCCCGGTTCTTTGAATGGTTGATGACCAAAGCGAGGGACATGGAATTGGCGATAACGTCAGAGTGATCTCATACTCGCTTCACGGGTGCCATTTTCCCGGGGTCGGAACATTGGTCGAACATCATGCGTTTTAGGACTCTTTGCACGGCAGGGGTTTGACACATGCTGACCGACCTTCCCTATTTCGCGACGGCGGAAAAATATTTCGATATCGGAATAATTGATATGGTTTTGCGCCTGTGTGCCGCGACCATAATCGGCATGATGATAGGGCTTAACCGTGATGTGAATGGCAAGCCAACCGGAATGCGGACCTTGGCACTTGTCGCACTGGGTGCGGCTGTTGTGTCGGTGGTTGCTGTGCATTTTCAGGATTTGATTGATCATCCCGATGCGCTGTCGCGCGTTGTGCAGGGCATCTTGCAGGGTGTTTTGACCGGGATTGGTTTTATCGGGGCTGGTGTGATTATGCGTCAGCCAAAATCCAACTCGGTTTCCGGTCTGACGACAGCGGCAACGGTCTGGATTACCGCCGCCCTTGGCATCGCGTGCGCCTTGGCCGCATGGCATATTGTTGTGATTGCCTCGGTCCTGACCTTCATCGTTCTGATCGCGCTAAAGCCGGTCGAAGTAATGCTGGTGCGCTTGCTGGGCAGCGAAGAAAACGCTGCCCAATGTGAAAAGAACTAGGGTCGGGTGCGATCAGCGCATCATGGATTGCGCGAGCGAGCTATCGGAATAAAGCGCGTATTTGGCCCGGGCATTGGGCAGCTGATAATGCCACCATTCATGGTCGTAATGCTCAAACCCGGCGCTGACCATGATGCCAAGCAGCAAGAATCGGTTGGCTTCGGCTTCTTTGGAGATCAAATCAGACCCGTGATAGGACCTGATATGCATTTCATCAAACCCTGCCCCCATATCCAGTTCCTTGCCGTTTTGATCAATCAGCGTTAGATCAATGGCCACACCACGACCATGTGGCGATCCGAAATCCGGATTGGCGACGAAATCGGGGTTGGGCGAATGGTTCCAAAGCGCACGTTGTGCTTCTTGGGGACGAAACGCATCAAGAATGCGCAATTTCACCCCCTGACGCTTTGCCATGGCAACTGCCTTTTTAAGGCAGGCAGCCGCATCCGCGTGAAGATAGCAGGCAGGTCGTGTATAAATCGGTGCCCCGGTGAAATTCCGATCCGTGGCATAGACGATATCAATTTCGACATCATATTCTTGAGGCGTAATTTCGACCAGCGCCATCGCCGGAGGCTCCCTGTTCTTGTCGTTCACCGATTACATAAAGAAGATGCTGACTGGACAGTCGCGATCATCAGATAGCGCAGAGCTTAGCGCATCGCAAACCACATCATCAAAGACGGAAAAGTCCGGACCGACGATTTTGGCGATTGATACCGCCTCAACGTCGCTGTCGACGGCTGTTCTGATCAATGGTGAGGTCAAAGGCGAGCTTTATGAAGATATGGAACGCGGTCAGGCCGAACATCTGATGAGCTTCATTTCCCAAAGCCTTGAGGCAGCTGGTATCGAATTTGACGCGGTCGATGGTATCGCCGTTACGGTCGGGCCGGGTGCCTTTACCGGGATGCGCATTGGTCTTTCGACCGCACGCGCACTTGGTCTTGCGCGCAAGATTCCTGTTGTTGGTGTCAGTTCGCTTGAAGCGGTTGCTTATGGCGTATCCGAACGCGATCAGCAGGGCCGCAATATCCTTGTCGCCCTTGATAGCAAACGAAACGAGATTTTTGCCCAGGCCTTTGATGGCCGCAAACGTCCGCTAAGCGCTCCGGAATGTGTTGCCCCGCGTCAGGCGCTTATGATTGCACCACCCGGTGATACGCTTTTGGCAGGCGACGCGACCCCGCGTCTTTTGACCGCAGCCGCCCATGCGCCAGATGCCTTTTACGATACGACTGCACCGGGCTTGCCACGCGCAGGCAATGTTGCGCGTATCGCAGCATCACGTTGGGACAGTGGTGAAAACCTGGCCCCGGTTCCGATGTATTTGCGTGCGCCCGATGCCAAACGCATCGAGGATCAGGGGCCCAAGAAAGACAAATGACCCAAACTGGCGCCAGTGATCCGGTAACGGATCAAACCCCAAAGATCGAGCTGGTGCCATTAACCGCGGCCTTTGCCCCGGTGGCAAGTGCCCTTCATGCGCAGGGGTTTGATGACCCATGGGATGCGGATGCGATCATTCGATTGCTTGATGTGCCCGGCGCCTTTGGCATTCTGGCCTATCAGCCCGGTGATCCGGCGCAAAACAGCGAAGATCTGCCGCTTGGCTTTGTTCTGATGCAGACCGTCCTTGATGAGGCGGAAATCAACACCATCACGGTTGCACCCGCTGCGCGCCGTATGGGCGTTGGCAAAAAGCTTCTTGGGGTTGTTGAAGAACGTCTTCGGGCAAGTGATGTCACCCGCATGTTGCTTGAGGTTGCCGTTGATAATGATCCGGCGATTGCCCTTTATACCCAGAACGGGTTTAGCGAAGTGGGGCGGCGTAAGGGCTATTATGCGCGGCGTAACAGTGCGCCGGTCGATGCGTTGGTACTTGAACGCCTGCTTTGATTGGCGTTACGCCCGCAGCAATCTGCTGTGAAATTGCCCTTACGGAAAAGATTGTTTTACGTCCATCGACTTACGCAAGTTGGACGCATTTTAATATTGTATATCCACATAAATAGTGTGGTTTTGCAGGGCAAGCTGTTGTAGTGTAAGCCTGCATCGGAACCGGAGATGTTGCTAACCCTTGCGGATAGTCAGCTTAAAGGTTCCCGGTGTATCGGCGATTTCGACCAGTTCGATGACTTCGTCGCCCATCTCGGTGACCGAGCGCGGGACGTTTTTCAACGGTTCACCTGCGCCCAAGGTGACTTCCAGAACCTGGCCTTGCGTCATGGTTTCGAGTTTCAGACGGGTACGGACAAACGTCATCGGGCAGACATCATTGGTGATGTCGATTTTCTGGTCGGGGGTTTTGACGTCCATATCGGTCTCCTGAAGGGTAGCGCCTTTGTGAAGTAGCGCCCTTCATGGCAGGTGGCAAGTGGGCAGATCGAACAGCTGATATATGCGATGACCAGCGGTTTCGTTGGGGTAATCGCAAGATACAGAATTAATCGCGAATTGAACCTTGCGATATGTGGCGGATTTTTCAATATTTAGCCACAAGAGAGCAAAGCCTGGGGTTGAGTCCTGGCTTGGGGACAGGCGGAACCGGAAACGAGAAACAAGACAATGCTTGCAGAATCAACTATCGAGCAGAAATGCATCGACGCGGGCCTTAAAATGACAGGCCAACGCCGGGTTATCGCCCGCGTACTGTCAGAGTCCGAAGACCACCCCGATGTTGAGCTGGTCTATCGTCGGGCGACCGACATCGACCCGAAAATCTCGATTGCGACTGTTTATCGTACCGTGCGTCTCTTTGAAGAGGCGGATATTCTCGAGAAACATGATTTCGGCGATGGTCGCGCGCGCTACGAGGAACTCACCGAAGAGCATCACGATCATCTGATCGACATGCGTTCGGGCGACGTAATCGAGTTCTCGAACGAGAAAATCGAGAAGCTCCAGGAAGAGATCGCGAACGAACTCGGATACAAACTTGTTGGCCACCGTCTTGAACTTTACGGTGTTCCTTTGAAAGACAAGAAGTAAAACCGAAGCTCGAACGAGCCTTCTACTTACGAATTCCAAGGCCACTTGCTCATTTAGGCAAGTGGCCTTCATATTTTTGTTACGCGTTCTTCACAAACCCTTCACTCGCCCTTCACGCAATTCACGCGCAAAATCCGGGCAGTTGAACGAAAGGGTGTTGTCATGCGTGACGAAAGATCGGTTCAGCGGCTTGAGGTTCGCCTCGCCGAGAATCAGGACGAAATTCTCGCCAGCCAGAAGCTCCGTTACAAAGTATTTTATGAAGAGCGCGGCGCAAAGCCGACGGCAGAGATGGCGGCTGAAAAGCGCGACTTCGATCATTACGATCCGCTCTGCGATCATCTTCTGGTTCTTGATCACGGCCGTGGTGCCGGTGCTGATGCGGTTGTCGGCACCTATCGCCTGCTGCGTCAGTCCGTTGCCAATGAACATGGCGGCTTCTACAGTGCTGATGAATATCACATCGAAAGCATGCTGAACGCGGTAAAGGAAACCGGCGAAATCATGGAACTTGGCCGTTCCTGCGTTGAAGCCGATTACCGCACCATGCCGACCCTGCAGCTTCTGTGGCAGGGGATTGCTGCATATGTGTTCAAATACGACATCAAATTGATGTTTGGTTGCGCATCATTCCACGGCACCGACCCGGATGCCTTCAAGGATGTGCTGACCTATCTGCATCACAACCACTTGGCCCCCGAAGACATGCGTCCGCGTGCGATCGAAGAACGTTACGAGCCGATGCTGCGTGCTGAAATTGATGGCATCGATCAGCGTCAGGCACTTCGTGATCTGCCGCCGCTGATCAAGGGGTATCTGCGTCTGGGTGGTTTTGTCGGTGACGGGGCTGTTGTTGATCATCAGTTCAATACCACTGACATCTGCATCGTGTTACCGACTGAAAAGGTAACTGATCGCTATTACAAGCATTACGAACGGACCGCGAGGGTATCGTGAACTGCTATGTGTGTGCCGCTATCCGGCTGACGGCTTATGTGCTTTTGACATTGGCATTACTGCCAGTGCAGCTGGTGGCCATCGCATTTCGTTTGAAGTTGGCCGATGAATTGCCGCGCTTCTATCACGCGCTTTGCTTGCGCATCCTGCATATCGAAGTTCGTGTTTCGGGCGTTGATTTGCTTGATGGGCCGGGTGTGATTGTTGCCAATCATGCGTCATATCTTGATATCCCGGTTCTGGGTGCACTGACACGCGGCAGTTTCATTGCCAAAACCGAAGTCGCAAGTTGGCCGGTATTTGGCTTCCTTGCGAAACTTTCGCGCACCACCTTTGTTGAACGTCGTGCGGTTCGTTCGCGTGAACAAAATGATCAGCTGAGCCAGCGTTTGCAAAACGGTGACAAGTTGATCCTGTTCCCGGAAGGGACCAGCAATGATGGCAACCGCGTACTTCCGTTCAAATCAACTTTGTTTGCTTCTGCCGAACGGGCAATGCCAGATGGATCGCCGGTGAAATTCCAGCCGGTATCGATTGCCGCCACCCGTCTTGACGGGGCGCCGATTGGCCGTGATTTGCGGGCGTTTTATTCCTGGTACGGGGATATGGACTTGGCCCCGCATTTGTGGCAGTTTCTCGCGCTCGGCAAAGTGACGGTTGAAATTGTTGTTCACCCGGCTGTGACGCTGGCGGATGCCGCTGGCTCGCGCAAGGAACTTGCCAGAATGTGCGAAGCCCGGGTTGCCGAAGGACATCAGGCAGCATTGCGTGGCTTGCACCGTGGTGTGCCTGTCCAGTTGATTGATAGTGACCTGTCAGGTGAACTGGTCGGTTGTTCGCCGCTGGCAATCATTTCAGAAGATTTTCGACTGTTTGGTCCTGATCGACAGTTCGGCTCCTGATCGTTTTGCCGTATAATGCACCGGTTGAAGTGAAATTTGGTTTCACCTGACCGGAAATTCAGATAACGAGATGTCCGGTTAGTGCGGTGTGAGGAATCACACCGCTTTTCGGCGTTTTGAGAGAGAGCGAAACGGATCTTACGTGACTGAACCGAAGAAACTTTTTGTAAAAACCTATGGCTGTCAGATGAATGTCTATGACAGCCAGCGCATGCAGGATGTCTTGGCGCCACTGGGTTACCAGTCGGTCGACAGTGCCGAAGGCGCAGATATGGTGATCCTCAATACCTGTCACATCCGTGAAAAGGCCGCCGAAAAGGTGTTTTCCGATCTGGGCCGTGTGCGCAAGCACAAGGAAGCCAAGGAAGCAAACGGCGGTGACAAGATGATTGTCGCGGTGGCAGGTTGTGTTGCCCAGGCCGAAGGTGCCGAGCTTATGAAGCGCGAACCGATGGTCGATATGGTGTTTGGCCCGCAGACCTATCACCGCCTGCCGGAAATGGTTGCACGCGCCAACCGCGCGATTGGTCGTGATCGCATCATCGACACCGACTTCCCGGCCGAAGAGAAATTTGATCACCTGCCTGAGCAGGTCTCAAGCCAAGGCTATTCGGCGTTTCTTGCCATTCAGGAAGGCTGCGACAAGTTCTGCACCTTCTGTGTGGTGCCCTATACTCGTGGCGCGGAATATTCGCGTCCGGGTGCGGACGTTATCCGCGAAGCCAAACAGCTTGTTGCCCATGGCACGCGTGAGCTGACCCTGCTTGGTCAGAACGTCAATGCCTATCACGGCGAGGCCCCCAATGGCGGGGAATGGACGCTGGGACGGTTGTTGCGTGAACTGGCCGAGATCGATGGTCTGGATCGTATTCGCTACACCACGTCGCATCCGCGCGATGTGGATGATGACCTGATTTCAGCACATCGCGATATCAAAAAACTGATGCCGTTCCTGCATCTGCCGGTTCAGGCGGGCGGCGACCGTGTTTTGCAGGCGATGAACCGCAAGCACACCAATGCAGATTATCGCGAGATTGCCAAACGCCTGAAGGACGCCTGTCCTGATCTGGCGCTGTCTTCTGACTTTATCGTCGGCTTCCCCGGTGAATTGGATAAGGATTTCGAAGACACGATGGAAATCGTGCGCGATATCACCTTCATTCAGGCATTCAGCTTCAAATACAGCCCGCGCCCGGGAACCCCGGCATCGGCGATGGAGCTTCAGGTGCCGGAAAAAGTCAAAACCGAACGGATCATGCGCCTGCAGGCGCTTTTGGCGGAACAGCAGCTTGAATTCAACCGCAATTCTGTGGGCAAGGAAATGGATGTCTTGCTTGAGCGTCGCGGCAAGTATGAAGGACAGCTTGTTGGCAAGAGCCCCTATATGCAGCCGGTCCATGTCAGCGGCCTGCCCGAAACGGCGCTGGGGTCGATCGTGCGGTTGAAAATTACGGAAGCGCTGCCTAATTCCCTTGGCGGCGAACTGGTCGATGCCACCAATAACGGCCAGAAATCGGAAAGGAACGTTGCGTGAGCGGCACCCCGACAAAAAACAAGACAGCACCAAAAGTAAAACACGCCCCCAAGGATTCCGATCAAATCGAATTTCAGGATAACGCGCTTGCCCAGCTTTTATATGGGCCGCAGGCGGAAAACCTGACCAGGCTTTCTGAACGCACTGGTGTTCAGGTTTCAAGCCGCGGCCTTGTTGTGATGCTTAATGGTGAACCGGCCAAGGTTGCCCAGGCCAAAAAGGTTCTCTCGCAGCTTTATGCGCGTTTGCGCGACAAGGAAATCGACCATATCGATGTCGAAACGGTTGATGGTGCCATTCGCCTGTCCGAACCAGACGATGCCGATCCATGGAACGGTCAGACCAAGGACATGTTTGGTGGATCGCGCCTGACCATCCAGACCAAGAAGCGCCGTATTTCCCCGCGTTCGAAACGTCAGAAAGACTATGTCGAGGCGATCCTTGATAACGAGCTGATCTTTGGCATTGGCCCGGCGGGTACCGGCAAGACCTATCTTGCGGTGGCGATGGCGGTTCAGGCCTTTATCCTTGGCCAGGTGGATCGCATCATCCTGTCGCGTCCGGCCGTTGAAGCCGGCGAACGTCTTGGCTTCTTGCCGGGTGACCTTAAGGACAAGGTCGATCCTTACTTGCGTCCACTTTATGACGCGCTGCATGACACGCTTCCGGGTGATGTCGTGATCAAGCGCATGGAAAGTGGCGAGATCGAAGTCGCCCCGCTTGCCTTCATGCGTGGTCGTACGCTTTCACATGCCTTTGTTATTCTCGACGAAGCCCAGAACACCACGCCCATGCAGATGAAAATGTTCCTGACCCGTCTGGGTGAAGGATCGCGCATGGTTGTGACGGGCGACTTGACCCAGATCGATTTGCCCGATGGCACCAAATCGGGTCTGCGTGATGCGCTTGAAACCATTGGTGATGTCAAAGGTGTTGCGACGATCAAGTTTGATCAGCGCGACGTTGTTCGCCACCATCTTGTGACCAAGATTGTTCAGGCATACGACGCGGCAGATGCGCTGCGTGATCGCCTGAAAAAGGGGTATCGCGGCGAGAAAGACGTCGTAGCCAAGGATACGGACAATGACGGCACCGCTTGATCTGGATCTTGAGGTCGAAGCAGGCGATTGGCAAAAGGCCGAGATCGAGGCGATTGAAGCAGCCGTGATCGCAGCACTTGATGGTGCGCTTGATGACGGTGCGCTTTGGGATGATGAAGGTGTTCCAACCGATGGCACGCCCGATGAAGGCGACGGTGCGTCACTTCTATCCATCGCCCCGGTGATCGAAATTGGCGTGCGTCTGTCTGATGATGCATCGGTTCAGATCCTTAATCGCGACTATCGCGACAAGGACAAGCCAACCAATGTTTTGTCCTTTGCCGCCCTTGAAAGTTCGGATGATGCGGATGCCTTCATGATGGCGCCCGATATGCCATTGATGTTGGGGGATATCGTGATTGCGCGCGAAACATGTGCGCGTGAAGCGGTTGAACAAAACAAGTCCCTGAAAAATCATCTTGTTCATCTTGCCGTTCATGGCACGCTGCATCTTGTCGGTTACGATCATATGGTTGATGATGAAGCCGAAGAGATGGAAGAACTTGAACGTCAAATTCTTGCCGGTCTCGGGATTGATGATCCCTATGAGCCGATTGAAGATGAGCCGAACTAGCAAACGGTTTGTTTGAATTAAAGGATGTCGAAACCGACCCATGAACGACACTAGTCAACGCGACGACGACCACGACAGTATGCGCCCTCGCACCGGCGAGGAAGCAAATCAGGATGCCGAAGGTGGCTCCTTATGGGATAAGGTGGCCTCAGCCCTGGGGCTTAGGCGCGGAAAATCGCGTAACGGCGAAGCTTCACTGAGTGACACACTCGAAGAGCTTGCCGAGCGGACCGAAGAAGATGACGAGCCGGTCTCGCTGCATGAACGTTCCCTGTTTGAAAACATCATTGCACTTCGCGACATGACAGCAGAAGACGTCATGATCCCGCGTGCGGACATTGTCGCGGTTCCCAAAACGATCGAGCTTGAAGCGCTGGTCGAAGTGATGGTCAAGAAGGCCCATTCACGTCTGCCGGTTTATGGCGATACGCTTGATGACATCGCCGGGATGGTTCACATCAAGGATGTGTTGGGCTGTGTTGCCGCGGGGCGTGAATTTAGCCTGCAGTCGTTGTTGCGCCGGGTTCTGTTTGTCTCACCCGCGATCCGTGTTCTTGATCTTCTGTCGGAAATGCGTTTGTCACGCACACACATGGCGTTGGTCGTTGACGAGTTTGGCGGCATTGATGGCTTGATCACGATTGAAGACCTGGTTGAAGAAATCGTTGGCGAGATTGATGACGAACATGACATTGATCAGACGCCAAAACTGATCCGTCTTTCTGATGGTTGCTATATTGCTGATGCGCGTTTTGAGGTCGAAGACCTTGAAGAAAAGCTGTCCTTTGGCTTGCTTGATGAAGACGAGGACGAAGATATCGATACGCTTGGCGGTCTTGTCTTCTCGCTCGCCGGGCGCGTTCCGGCACGTGGCGAACTGATCGAGCATCCAAGTGGCATTCAGTTCGAAGTTCTTGATGCCGATCCAAGGCGTATTCGCCGGTTGCGCATTCATATGGTGCGTCGTGAGGATCAGGCCGCGCTGGAAGACGCCAAAAATCAGGAAAAAGTGGATGATTGATGCTGTGGCGACACGCCTTGCCAGCCTTTCGGGCTGGCGCAGGCGTTTTGTCTGGTTGCTATCGGGGGCGGCTGCGGTTTTGGCGCTGCCGCCTTTCTTTTTCATCCCGGTTCTGCCGATCTGCTTTGCCATAATGCTTTGGAGCCTTGAGGGTGTTCGCTGCAACAAGGGTGCGCTTTCAGCCGGTTGGTGGTTTGGCACCGGGCATTTTGCTGCAGGATTTTATTGGATAAGCCATGCTTTCCTTGTTCAGCCGGAAATTTATGGCTGGATGATCCCGTTTGCTTTGCTGGGTCTGGGCGGTGGGCTTGCGATTTTCCCGATGCTGGCGGTTTGGGCCAGTTGGCGTTTGACCGATGGTTTGATCCGGCGCGCGGTTCTATTGGCTGTTTTTTGGTCGGTGGCAGAATTCCTGCGTGGGCATATCCTGACCGGCTTTCCCTGGAACCTTTTGGGTCATATCTGGGCGATTGATGCTGCGCCAATGCAGTTTGCCTCGGTTGTCGGTGTATATGGTCTATCCTTCGTGACAGCCCTTTTTGCGACCCTGCCCGCAGCAATGGTTGGCGGTAAGCGTGGTCGGCTAGCAGCCCTTGGCGGGGTTCTTATTGCCGGGCTTTTGTGGGGTGGTGGTGCCGTGCGCTTGGCCCTTGTTGGCGCGGATAGCTCCGATATCGCCCTTTCAGACATTTCACCCGAAACACCCGTCGTGCAGATCGTTCAGCCTAATATCCCACAGCGCGATAAATGGCGACCGGAACTTCAGCGTGAGCATTTTACCAAACTGGTGGAGATGTCGCGCAGGCCAGCGGACATGAACCCAGCGCAAAAGCGCATCGTGATCTGGCCGGAAACAGCCGCGACCTTCTTTGTCGAAACCCAGACGACCGCAAGAATGCAAATGGCTGAGATGTTGGGGCCGGATGACATTCTGATCACTGGCGCGCCCAGAACCTATCCGCGTGATACCGACGAATACAAGGTTTGGAACTCGATCCAGGTCATCGATGCCACTGGCGACATCATTGGCACATTCGATAAATTCCATCTTGTACCGTTTGGTGAATATGTGCCTTTCCGCTCGATCCTGCCTTTCCCGAAATTAACAGCGGGCCGGACGGATTTCTCCGCCGGACCGGGGCCGCAGACCCTATCCGTTGGGGGCATGCCAAGCTTTTCACCCCTGATTTGTTATGAGGTAATTTTCCCGGGTGTGGTGACAGATCCGGAAAATCGGCCGGACTGGCTGTTAAATGTCACCAATGACGGTTGGTTTGGCCACAGTGCGGGCCCATATCAACATATGGCAGCAGCCCGTTTCAGAAGTGTTGAAGAAGGCCTCCCGCTGATCCGTGCGGCCTATACTGGCGTATCGGTTTTCTTTGATGCATATGGCCGTAAACTGAAATCCCTGCCCTTAAGTGCAAGTAATATCTTGGTTCACCCACTTTCGAGTGATAAAAACCATACTACTGTATATTATTTGTGGCGTAATATTCTATTTTACGGTATTGTAACCTTCTTCGCCGTTCTCGTTATGGGATATAACCGGTTTTCAAAATCCCTTTAGGCGGCTGTAAAACGCACCGAACCGTCCAGAAGTAGTCTTTTTTAAAATAAGGACGGGTAGGTCGGAGTGAGAGAAGGAACAACCTTATGTCGCCTAAGGATGAAAGCACGATGGTGAAAAACACACGTGGTCGGGGGCGTGGCCGGACTGCCAGTGGTAAACCAAATCCAGTAGATATTCATGTTGGCGCGCGTGTTCGCCTGCGCAGGACCCTGCTTGGCATGAGCCAGGAAAAACTGGGTGAGGCGATTGGGCTGACATTCCAACAGGTTCAGAAATATGAACGCGGTGCAAACCGTGTTGGTGCGTCGCGCCTTTATGATTTGTCGCGTGTTCTTGAAGTGCCGGTATCATTCTTCTTTGATGATATGCCTGACGAAATCTCGTCGAAATCGGTCCATGAACGCCGCGAAATGTCGGAAAGCCCGGATCCGTTTGACAATGATCCGATGAACCGTCGCGAGACGCTTGAGCTGGTTCGCGCCTATTACCGCATCACCGATCCCAACCAGCGCAAGAAGATCTTTGAGCTGGTCAAGTCCATGGGTGCGCTTCAGGCCAACGACTAAGAGCCTCCAGGCCTGCTAAGGTTTTGAGTTTATAAAGGCGCATCGGGATGATGCGCCTTTTCCTTTGCGTAGAATGTGCTGTCAGCTATGCAATTTGACGGTTACGCTTTTGCGTCAATGATGCTTGACCTGCCAAAGGTGATCAGGCAAAAGCGTCATGCAGTTCAGAAATGAACGCACGACATGTGGACGGATTTGGACCGCTTGCCACCACACAAAAAAAGGCTAAGTGGGCGCTAACGATACAAACCAATGTGTTGTGAGCCCTCCGGTCCAGTTTTGGAAACCCATTACCGGAGAAGGTCTTAATGTCTCTTTCCGAATATCTTTTTACCAGTGAATCCGTCTCGGAAGGTCATCCGGACAAAGTCTGTGACCGCATTTCCAATTCCATCGTTGATGCCTTCCTTGCGGCTGACGAAGATTCGCGCGTTGCTGTTGAAACCCTTGCAACCACCAACCGTGTGGTTCTCGCAGGTGAGGTTCGCGGCCCTGAAAGCGTGACCAAAGAAGTCATGATCGAAAAGGCGCGTGAAGCCATTCGCGCAATTGGTTACGAGCAAGACGGCTTCCACTGGAAGACGGCTGAAATCGAATGCCACGTGCATGAGCAGTCTGCCGATATCGCGCAGGGCGTTGATTCCGCTGGTGAAAAAGACCTCGGCGCAGGCGACCAGGGCATCATGTTCGGTTATGCTTGCAACGAAACTGACGAGCTGATGCCTGCTCCGATCCAGTTCTCGCACCGTATCCTGCGTGCGATGGCCGAAGATCGTCATTCGGGCAAAGCCGCACAGTTCGGTCCGGATGCAAAAAGCCAGGTAACGCTTCGCTATGTTGATGGCAAGCCGGTTGGCGCGACCTCGGTCGTTGTTTCGACCCAGCATGCTGACGGACTGTCGCAGGCTGACGTTCGTGCACTGGTTCTGCCCTATATCGAAGCAGCGCTGCCGTCTGGTTGGATGCCGTCTGATGACGAGATCTACATCAACCCGACCGGCCGTTTCGTCATCGGTGGTCCGGATGGTGATGCCGGCCTGACTGGTCGTAAGATCATTGTTGATACCTATGGCGGTGCCGCACCGCACGGTGGTGGCGCATTCTCTGGTAAAGACCCGACCAAGGTTGACCGTTCGGCTGCTTATGCTGCGCGTTACCTTGCGAAAAACGTGGTTGCTGCTGGCCTTGCAGAACGTTGCACCATTCAGTTGGCTTATGCGATTGGCGTTTCCAAGCCGCTGGCACTGTATGTCAACAATCACGGCACCGGTAACGTTGATGAGCTCAAGCTTGGCGCGACCCTGCGTCAGCTTATGGATCTCAGCCCGCGTGGTATCCGTGAACATCTTTCGCTTTGCCGTCCGATTTACACCCCGTCTTCTGCTTATGGTCACTTTGGTCGTCAGCCGACCGAAGATGGTGGCTTCTCGTGGGAGCGCACCGATCTGGTGGGTGAACTGAAATCGGCATTCGGCGCCTGATCATAAGGCACCAGCATTGCAAAAGTGCGATTTGCCAAATTCGCACGACGTGATATGAGGCGGGCGGCCCGGAAATAACGGGCCGCCCGCTTTGATTTTGGCTTTGTCGGTGTTATTTCGACGAAGCAATTTGAACGACTTTGTCCTGACCCTGATCGACTGATACGACCATGCGCAACAAAGAACGCCCGATACCGACCCCTGATCGCCCGAATTTCTATGGCCGCCGCGGAAGCCGCCCATTGAAAGATTCCCGCAAGGCGCTGGTCGATACCATGCTGCCCAAGATCGGTATCAGCTATCCCGAAGCTACTGGCGTTGATCCGAACAGCTATTTCGACGGTAATCCGGATCAGCTTTGGCTTGAGATCGGCTTTGGCGGTGGTGAGCATCTCGCAGGTCAGGCCGAGGCAAATCCGAATATCGGCATCATTGGCGCAGAACCGTTCATGGATGGGGTCGGCAGCCTTTTGCGCCATCTTGATGAGCGCAACCTTGGCAACGTTCGCGTGGTTGCCGATGATTCGCGCCCGCTTCTTTATAAGCTGGTCGATGCATGCTTTGACCGCGCGTTCCTGTTGTTCCCCGATCCCTGGCCCAAGAAGCGACATGCCGAGCGCCGTTTTATTGGTCCCAAAAACCTTGCCCTTCTGGCGCGTCTTTTAAAAGACGGTGCCGAATTCCGGGTGGCCAGCGACGATATGCAATATATCTCCTGGACGTTGCAGCATATGCACAACCATCCTGATTTCGAATGGTTGGCAGAAGGCCCGGATGACTGGCGTACGCCGCCGGCAGATTGGGTTAAAACCCGTTACGAGCAAAAAGCCCTTCGCCAGGGCAAGAAATGCAACTATCTGCGTTTCCGTCGCAAGGCACGCGCCGCCTAAACACTATCCCAAGGCCTTCGCCGTGGGGGAGTCGGCCGGAACGACTACCTTGGTGGTCTGACAAGCTCAGATCAGGGCTGCCGTGCAGGTGGCTCATGGCTTGGCTGCTGCTGTGATTGTTCCTTGATCGTTTTGTGACGCTAGCTGTTTCGGGCTGTTGGGTTGAAGCTGTTTGCGCTGGCATCCCTGTGAACGTGTCAGGATTGGCGGAAATAGTATCGGCAAACCAATGTCTTGAGCATATGCGTCAGCAAGTTGATCGTGGATTTCTGACGGATGCGCATCAGGGATATCGCAGGTGAAATGGCCCATTTGCTGATAGCGGCAGAATCCTTGGGTTGAATGGCTTTGGGGGCCTGTATCCTCACTTGATTTCTGCGCAAACCGGCTGTATAAAGCGGCCAAGCTTTTTGTAAATTCTGACAAAGAGTGGGCCTCGCGCCCGCTCTTTTGTGCTTTTTGGGGTATGGCATCGCTTTATGGCTGAGCTGATTGGACAACAGTTAAAAGATCCGTTGATGGCGAAAATCACGGCAATTATCGAGCCGTCGATCAACGCGCTTGGATTTGAGCTGGTCCGTGTTTCCATGACGGGACAGGACCACAATATCCTGCAGATCATGGCAGATCGCCCGGATGCGTCAGGCAGCATCAATGTAGAAGATTGCGCCCAGATCAGCCGTACGGTTTCTGCCCTTATGGATGTCGAGGATCCGATTTCAGGTGCCTATCACCTTGAAGTCAGCTCCCCGGGTATCGACCGCCCACTTACCCGTGCTCCGCATTTCGAAGTGTGGAAAGGGTTTGAGGCAAAGGTCGAACTGGTGATGGCTATTAATGGTCGTCGCCGTTTCAGCGGTTTGCTGGATGGGATTGAAGATAATGCGGTCGCCCTGATTGTCGATGGCGAACGTGTCTTGTTGCCGTTAGCCGATATCGCCAAGTCGAAATTGGTGCTGACGGATGAATTGATCGCGCATGTCACCGGCAAAGGCCGGTCCGACAACAACGCAGAATAGAGGTTGGATATGGAAGCAACTTCGGGAATGCCGCGGCCGGAACTTTTGCAGGTCGCTGATGCCGTTGCCCGTGAAAAGGGCATTGATCGTGACGAGGTTCTTGGTGCAATGGAACAGGCCATCCAGAAGGCTGGTCGTTCCAGATATGGCCATGAGCATGACATTCGTGCCCATATCGACCGCAAAACCGGCGAAATCAAACTGGCTCGTTTCATCGAAGTAACCGATGACATCGAGAACGATTTCACCCAGATGTCGCTCGAGCAGGCGCGTATTCGTGACGAAAACATCAATCTTGGTGAATTCCTGATTGATCCGCTGCCGCCGATTGACTTTGGTCGTATCGCTGCTCAGACCGCAAAGCAGGTCATCGTTCAGAAGGTTCGCGACGCAGAGCGTGAACGTCAGTTCGAAGAATATAAAGACCGCTCTGACGAGGTTATTAACGGTGTCGTCAAGCGTGTCGAGTTCGGCAACGTTCTGGTCGATATCGGCCGTGCAGAAGCAATCCTGCGACGCGAAGAACTGATCCCGCGTGAAACCGTCCGTCAGGGCGATCGCGTTCGTGCGTTGATCCTTGATGTTCGTCGTGAACAGCGTGGCCCGCAGATCTTCCTGTCACGTACCCACCCGACCTTCATGGCAAAACTATTTGCCCAAGAAGTTCCGGAAATTTATGACGGCATCATCGAGATCAAATCGGTTGCCCGTGATCCGGGTTCGCGCGCGAAAATCTCGGTTCTGTCCTCGGATAGCTCGATCGACCCGGTCGGCGCTTGCGTAGGTATGCGTGGCTCGCGTGTTCAGGCTGTTGTTGCCGAACTGCAGGGCGAAAAAATCGACATCATCCAGTGGTCGGAAGACCCGGCAACCTTCGTGGTTAACGCCCTGGCTCCGGCCGAAGTGACCAAGGTTGTTCTTGATGAAGAAACCAACCGTATCGAAGTTGTCGTTCCGGACGATCAGCTGAGCCTGGCGATTGGCCGTCGTGGTCAGAACGTTCGCCTTGCATCGCAGCTGACCGGTTGGGATATCGACATTCTGACCGAAGAAGACGAAAGCGAACGTCGTCAGGAAGAAGCACGCAAGCGTGCAGATATGTTCATCAAGGCACTTGATGTTGATGAAGTTATCGCCCATCTCCTCGTCGCCGAAGGCTTTACCTCGATCGAGGAAGTCGGTTACGTGCCGCTGGCAGAACTGGCTGAGATCGAAGGCTTCGAAGAGGAAATTGCTGAAGAACTGCGCAACCGCGCACGCAGCTTCCTGTCCGAAGAAGCCGAACGTCTTCAGAAGCGTCGTGAAGAGCTGAAGGTTGCTGACGATCTGGTCGAATTCAATGGCCTGTCGCTGGCAGTTGTCGTTCGCCTTGGCGAAAACGAAGTCAAAAATCTTGAAGACTTCGCTGATCTGGCAAGTGACGAGCTGATCGAGTATGTCGGCGATGCCGACAGCATGACCATGGACCAGGCAAATGACCTGATCATGGAAGCACGTCGTCAGCTCGGCTGGTTCGAAGGTCTTGAAGAAGAGACCGAAGAAACCGCCGAAGGCGAAGAGGCTTAAGGCCAATCGGAGGATGCCATGTCGCATCGTAAAGGCGGCAAGGTAGCCGAGGTTCCGGAACGCCGGTGCATTGTCACCGGCGAAGTCCGGAACAAGGAAGATCTTCTCAGGGTTGTGATCGGGCCGGATGGCTCGGTCGTTCCCGATCTTGAGGAACGGCTACCGGGACGGGGATTATGGTTGTGCCCGTCGCGGGATGTGATAAATACCGCCTGTGCAAAAAACGCTTTTGCCAAGGCGGCACGGCAGAAAGTCGTGATCGACCCAGCGCTTGCTGACCGGATTGAACAGCTGCTGACGCAGAAATGTCTCGATCTGCTGTCGCTGGCGCGACGTGCTGGTCAGGCCGTTGCCGGGTTCGAAAAAGCCCGTGCCCAGATTGCTGAGGGGGCGGCTTTGATATTGGCAGCACGCGATGGTGCTGCAGACGGAAAATCCAAGATCGAGGCCAAGGCCCGGGATCTGCCGATTTATTCCGTTCTGGATGCTGCTGAAATCGGCGCGGCGTTTGGTCGCGAAAAAGCAGTGCATGTGGCCGTTGCGCCAGGGGGCCTTGCCAAACGGCTGGGTCGTTCTCTGAAACGGCTTGAAGGATTTCGCGCAGTCTGAGATCAGGCATGCGCCGGACGGACAGGACAGGATCGGCATATGTGACCGATCCCGCAGGAAATGAGGAAGTTGGACGGATTATGAGTGATCGCGATCAGGAGAAGAAACCGCTGAGCCTCAACAGATCGAAGCTTGAATTGAGCAAGACGGTCGAGGCTGGTCAGGTGCGTCAAAACTTCTCGCATGGACGGTCAAAATCAGTGACCGTCGAAGTGCGTAAGAAGCGTACATTCGAAAAGAACGAATCCGGCCGCTTCCGTGAAGTGAAGAAGGATATCGTGGCGGAACAGGCACCGGCGGAAACCCCGGCACCAGAAGCCAAGAAAGAACCGGTTGAAGAGCCGAAATCACGTCCGGTGGTTGAAGATCACGGCAACCTGACCGATGGCGAGCGCGCTGCGCGTATGGCTGCTTTGAAGGCTGCTGAAGAGCGCCGCAAGCAGGACGAAGCAGAAGCTGCCGATCGTGCACGTATCGAAGCCGAACGCAAAAAGGCTGAAGAAGCCCAGCGTGCAGAAGAAGAAGCCAAAGCCAAGGAAGCTGCTGCTGCAGCTCCTGAGCAGGCTTCGGAAGATGCTCCGGCCAAGGAAGAAAGCATTTCTGTTGAAGATGTCGAGAAATCGATCGCTGCTTCAACGGCAAAAGGCAAAACTTCCAAGCCGAAGCCGGCTGCTACGCCGAAAGCCAAGGAAGAGGAAGTCATCATGGGTGAGCCGGCCGAGCCGCTGGTCCCAGAAGAGCGCCGCCGCGCTGCTCCGTCTACGGTTAAACCGAAAAGCCGTAAAGAGCAGGACGAGGAAGATGCGCGCAAGGCAGCTCGCAAGCGCGCCGAAGAGGAAGCTCAGGGCCGCGCAGCACGTGGCAAGGGTGACGATGGCCGCCGTCGTGGCAAGCTTTCGATCAACAATGCAATGAGTGGTGACGAGGGCGGTCGCCGTCGTTCCATGGCATCGATCAAGCGCCAGCAGGCCAAAGCCAAAGCCCGCGCACAGGGCCCGCAGAAGCCGAAAGAGAAAATCGTACGTGATGTGATCATTCCGGACGTTATCACGGTCCAGGAACTCGCCAACCGTATGGCTGAACGTGCAGCAGACGTGATCAAGACTCTGATGAGCATGGGCGTTATGGCGACCATCAACCAGAGCCTTGATCCAGATACCGCACAGCTCGTGGTCGAAGAATTCGGCCATAACATGCGCCGCGTATCGGATGCAGACGTTGAGGAAGCATTGGTTTCCGCAGATGACAGCGAAGAGCAGCTGGTTGGTCGTCCGCCGGTCGTGACCGTCATGGGCCACGTTGACCACGGTAAAACCTCCCTGCTTGATGCCCTGCGCTCAACCGACGTTGCAGGAGGTGAAGCCGGTGGCATTACCCAGCATATCGGTGCGTATCAGGTCACCATGGCAACCGGTTCGAAGATCACCTTCATCGATACTCCGGGCCACGCTGCATTTACCGAAATGCGTTCGCGCGGTGCCAAGGTAACCGACATCGTTGTTCTGGTTGTTGCTGCTGATGACTCGGTCATGCCGCAGACGATCGAAGCGATCAGCCACGCGAAAGCGGCTGGTGTTCCGATGATCGTCGCGATCAACAAGATCGATAAGCCGGGTGCCAATCCGACCAAAGTTAAGACCGAACTGCTTCAGCACGAAGTCGTGGTCGAGGAAATGGGCGGTGACGTCCAGGCTGTTGAGGTTTCGGCCAAACAGCGTACCGGCCTGACCGAACTTGAAGAAGCGATCCTGCTTCAGGCAGAGGTTCTTGATCTTAAAGCCAACCCGAAACGCGTTGCGGACGGTGTTGTTGTTGAAGCCCGTATGGAAAAAGGCCGTGGTCCGGTCGCAACCGTACTGGTTCAGCGCGGCACCCTGCGTACCGGTGACATCTTTGTGACGGGTCCTGAATGGGGTCGTGTTCGTGCGCTGGTCGATGACCACGGCGCACGTGTGAACGAAGCCATCCCGGGTATGCCGGTCGAGGTAACCGGCCTGAACGGTGTTCCATCTGCTGGTGATGACTTCGTGGTTGTTGAAAACGAAGCCAAGGCACGTGAAGTTGCTGACTTCCGTCAGCGTCGCATCCGTGAAACCCAGGCTGCTGCGATGAAGAAATCAGCGCTTGAGAACATGTTCTCGCAGAGCGGTGAAGTCAAAGAACTCCCGATCGTCATCAAGGGTGACGTGCAGGGTTCTGTCGAAGCACTTATCGGTACGCTTCAGAAGCTTGGCAACGAGGAAGTCTCGGTACGCGTCCTGCACAGCGGTGTGGGTGGTATCAACGAATCCGACGTTACGCTTGCACGCGCATCCAATGCTCTGATCATTGGCTTTAACGTTCGTGCAAACCAGCAGGCCCGTGAACAGGCCCGCCGCGATAACGTTGATATTCGCTACTACTCGATCATTTACGATGTTGCTGACGACATCAAAAAGATGCTGTCTGGCATGCTGTCTCCGGAAGTTCGCGAGAAGTTCCTGGGTTACGCAGAAATCCGCGACATCTTCACCATCTCTGGCAACAAGATCGCCGGTTGTATGGTCACCGAGGGTATCGTCAAACGCGGCGCGGGTGTCCGCCTGCTGCGCGACGATGTCGTTATCCACTCTGGCGAACTGTCCACGCTCCGTCGCTTCAAGGACGAAGTTAAAGAAGTCCGTGAGGGCTATGAATGTGGCATGTCCTTCGCCAAATATAACGATCTCCAGGTTGGCGATATGATCGAGTGCTTCGAAAACGAGGAAATCGCCGTCGAACTGTAAGGCGGTGAGGAACTGAAATGGCGAAGCAACCAGCCAAAGCACCAAGTCAGCGACAGCTCCGAGTGGCGGAAGAAATCCGTCAGGCGCTGTCGCAGGCGTTGGAACGCGGAGATATTTACGATCCGGACCTGACACGTCGCCCGGTAACGATCACGGGTGTCAATCTTTCGCCGGATATGCGCAATGCTATGGTATCTTTCACACCGCTTGGTGGCGGTGAGGCGGAAACGTCGCTTAAGGCGTTGACACGTCAGAAAGGCCATCTGCGTAATCATGTGGCCCACACGGTTCACATGAAATATGTGCCTGCATTGCGTTTTGTCGAAGACAAAAGTTTTGATGTCGCTGACCATCTGAGTGCCCTTCTGCGTGACCCGCATGTTGCACAGGATCTTGTGGCCGATCGGTCCGGCGACCAGGAAGATGAGGACGACTGATGGCGCGTCGCCGTCGCGGTAAAAGCATTAATGGCTGGCTGGCGGTCGACAAGCCCCTGGAGATCACGTCATCAACCGTGGTCAATCAGGTGCGCCGTCTTCTTGATGCCAACAAGGCCGGACATGGCGGGACTTTGGACCCGTTGGCATCCGGTGTTCTGCCAATTGCCTTTGGCGAAGCAACCAAAACGGTTGCATATGTCATGGATGGCAGCAAAAGTTATCGTGTGACGCTGAAATTCGGCGAAGCACGCAGCACGGATGATGCAGAAGGCGAGGTGATTGAAACCTCCGACCATCGTCCGTCTGTAGACGAAATCAAGGCAGTGCTGGGTGAATTCATCGGTGAAATCCAGCAAGTGCCGCCAAAGTTTTCGGCGATCAAGGTCAATGGCAAGCGTGCCTATGATCTTGCGCGTCGCGATGAAGATGTGGTGCTTAAGCCACGTCCGATTCTGATCAAGGATCTTCGACTGGTCGATATGCCAGATCGCGATCACGCCGTGTTCGATGTTGTGTCGGGCAAAGGTGCTTATATGCGATCTTTGGCGCGCGATATTGCGCTGCGCCTTGGTACTGTCGGCTATATCGCCGCGCTGCGCCGGACTTCGGCGGGGCCGTTTTCGGAAGTGACCTCCATCCCCCTGCAGGAACTGCTGGAGATGGACCCGGAAGAGGTGATGAAGAAAATGCTTCCGGTTGAGACCGCGCTGGACGACATCCCGGCGCTGGCCCTGACCGAAGTCGAAGCGCAACGCCTTTCCTCTGGCCAACCTGTCGGGTTGTTGCCAGTGGCCAAGCGCAATGCGCTCGAAAACCCCGTCGTGCAGGATGAGATCGTCTGTGCCATGCTCCATGACCGCGCAGTAGCGTTGGCGGAGATTAATGGTGGCGAAATCCGGCCTGTGCGTGTTTTTAATCTCTAAAGGCGAAAGGAAGCCTGATGTCGATTACTGCTGAACGCAAAGCTGAGCTGATCAAAGAATACGCTCAGAAAGATGGTGACACCGGTTCCCCCGAAGTTCAGGTTGCAATCCTGAGCGAGCGTATCAAGAACCTCACCGAGCACATGAAAGAACATAACCACGACTTCCATAGCCGTCGTGGTCTTCTCATGATGGTTGGTCAGCGTCGCCGCCTGCTGAAGTATCTGCAGCGCAAAGACCAGTCGCGTTACGAGACCGTTATCGAACGTCTCGGTATTCGCCGCTGATATTAAACTGCGGCGGAGGGTGACCTCCGCCGTCGTTTTTTTTATTGTTCCGGTGGATCGGGACACGAGAAGCAGGGTCGGATGGGCCGACCCAATGCTTACGCCGGACCCATTAATCATGACGCTGTTATGAAAGCCTCATGATTAATGTGTTCGGAACTCGTGTAGCATTCCGGGTCCGCCAGAGGTTTGTAAGAGGAAGAGAAAATAATGTTTAATGTCGTCCGTAAGGAAATGCAGTGGGGCAATGCAAAACTGGTTCTCGAAACCGGTAAAATTGCTCGTCAGGCCGATGGTGCCGTCAAGGTTACCTATGGTGAAACCGTTGTTCTGTGTACTGCAGTTGGCGCCAAACAGCCGCGCCCGGATGTCGACTTTTTCCCGCTGACCGTTAACTACCAGGAAAAAGCATTTGCCGCTGGCAAAATCCCGGGTGGTTTCTTCAAACGTGAAGGTCGTCCGTCGGAAAAAGAAACCCTTGTTTCACGTCTGATCGACCGTCCGATCCGCCCGCTGTTCCACCCGCAGTACCGCAACGACACCCAGATCGTTTGTACCGTTCTGTCCCATGACATGGAAAACGACCCGGACGTGGTTGCCATGATCGGTACCTCGGCGGCCCTGACCATTTCCGGTCTGCCGTTCCTCGGCCCGATTGGTGCAGCACGCGTTGGTTACAAAGACGGTGAGTACATCCTCAACCCGTCGACCGAAGCGGTTAAAGAAAGCGACCTCGACCTCGTTGTTGCCGGTACCCGTGACGGCGTGATGATGGTTGAATCCGAAGCATCCGAGCTTTCCGAAGAAATCATGCTCGGTGCTGTTAAATTCGGCCACGAACAGTTCCAGGGCGTTCTCGACCTGATCATTGATCTGGCTGAAGAAGCTGCCAAAGAGCCGCGCGAAGTTGCAGAACTTCCGGAAGGCTATGACGCACTGGTCGAAAAAATCGGCGCCCTTGGCACCGACGGTCTGACCGCAGCATACGCACATGTTGTCAAGCAGGAGCGTTCGGCGGCTGTTTCCGCAGCGAAAGCTGACATCGTCGAGAAACTCGGTGATGAAGTTCCGGATGCGCTTAAAGGCAAAGTTTCCTCGATCATCAAAGATCTGGAAAAAGACATCGTTCGTGGCGCGATCCTGAAAACCGGCAAGCGTATCGATGGCCGTACCGGCGCAGACGTTCGCCCGATCCTTGGCGAAGTTTCGGTTCTGCCGCGTTCGCACGGTTCTTCGATCTTCACCCGTGGTGAAACCCAGGCACTGGCAGTTGTTACCCTTGGTACCGGTCAGGACGAGCAGATCGTTGATGCGCTTGACGGTGAATACCGTGAAAGCTTCATGCTGCATTACAACTTCCCGCCGTACTCGGTTGGTGAAGCTGGCCGTATGGGGTCGCCGGGCCGTCGTGAAATCGGTCACGGTAAACTGGCATGGCGTGCTCTGCACCCGCTGATACCGGGCAAAGACGCCTTCCCTTACACCACCCGTATCGTTTCCGAAGTCACCGAATCGAACGGTTCTTCGTCGATGGCAACCGTTTGCGCAAGCTCGCTTGCAATGATGGATGCAGGCGTTCCGCTGGCACGTCCGGTTGCAGGTATCGCAATGGGCCTGATCAAGGAAGCTGACGATTTTGCAGTTCTGTCCGACATCATGGGTGACGAAGATCACCTTGGCGACATGGACTTCAAAGTTGCTGGTACCGAGAACGGCATCACCTCGCTTCAGATGGATATCAAGATCACTTCGGTAACCCCGGATATCATGCAGATCGCTCTGAAACAGGCACGTGATGGCCGTCTGCACATTCTTGGTGAAATGGCGAAAGCCCTTCCGGAAGCACGTGGTGAAGTTTCGGGCAATGCTCCGACCATCACCCAGTTCTCGATCCCGAAAGACAAAATTCGTGATGTCATCGGTTCGGGCGGTAAGGTCATTCGTGAAATCTGCGAAGAGACCGGCGCAAAAGTCGATATCGAAGACGATGGTTCGATCACTGTCGCACATACCGATGGTGCAAAAGGCAAGCAGGCAGTGGATTGGATCAAATCCATCGTTGCGGAACCTGAATTGAATCATATCTATGATGGTAAGGTTGTTAAGGCTGTCGATTTCGGTGCGTTCGTTAACTTCTTCGGCGCACGTGATGGTCTTGTTCACATCTCCGAGCTGGCACCTGAGCGTGTCAAACAGGTTTCGGACATCGTGAAAGAAGGCGACCAGGTTAAAGTCAAAGTCATCGGTTTCGATGATCGCGGCAAAATCAAACTGTCGATGAAACGTGTCGATCAGGAAACCGGTGCCGACCTCGAAGCAGGCGACGCCGAATAAGCAAAACGGGATGCCGGGCGACGATAAAAACAAGACGTCGCCCGGCAATCTCAGCGATGCAGGGGTGTCGCTGGCAATTGCCGAATGGGAGAGACGAACTTGAAAGCCCTTAATCCGCTCGTCATGTCGGGAAAAGAAGTCTTGCCGGTTATCGAAGGTGGCAAAGGCGTCGCTGTATCGACGGGCAAAAGTTCCGGCGCATGGGCTGCTGCCGGCGGTATCGGGACTTTTTCCGCTGTTAATGCCGACTCGTATGACGAGAACGGCAACCTGGTCCCGATCGAATATGAAGGAAAAACCCGCGGTGACCGCCATCAGGAACTGATTGCGTACGGTATCCGCGGCGGTATTGCACAGGCGCAGATTGCGCACGAAATGCGCAACGGCGAAGGCCGCCTGCACATGAACGTTCTGTGGGAAATGGGTGGTGCTGAACCGATCCTCCATGGCGTTCTTGAAGGTGCCAAAGGCCTGATCCACGGGGTGACCTGCGGTGCAGGCATGCCTTATAAAATTGCCCAGATTTCCGCACAATATGGCGTTCACTATTATCCGATCGTGTCTTCGGCCCGTGCATTCCGCGCATTGTGGCTGCGTGCATACAAGAAGACCCCGGAATGGCTGGGCGGTGTGGTCTATGAAGACCCGTGGCGCGCAGGTGGCCATAACGGCCTTTCGAATTCCGAAGACCCGCTGGTGCCCGAAGATCCGTTCCCGCGTGTTGCGGCCCTGCGTGAATACATGAATTCTGTTGGCCTGAACCATGTGCCGATCATTATGGCCGGCGGTGTTTGGTTCCTGCGTGATTTCGAAGACTGGATCGACAATCCGGAAGTTGCCCCGGTGGCCTTCCAGTTTGGTACCCGTCCGCTTCTGACCAAGGAAAGCGAGATTTCCGATGAATGGAAATCGCGTCTGACCAACCTTCAGAACGGCGACGTCTCGCTGCATAAATTCAGCCCGACCGGCTTCTATAGCTCGGCTGTGCGCAACGCGTTCCTCGAAGATCTGCATCAGCGTTCTGACCGTCAGGTTCGGTATTCCCGTACCGCGGAAGCAGACCTGCATGTTGGCATTCCGCTGGGCCGTCGTGGACGTCCGATCTATGTGCGTGAAGACGATGCCGACAAGGTTAAGGCATGGCTTGAAGCCGGCTATACCGAAGGCATGCCGACCCCGGATGACACCATGGTGTTTGTTACCCCGGACAGCGCATTGACGATCAAAAAAGACCAGATCGACTGCATGGGTTGTCTGTCACAGTGCCAGTTCTCCAACTGGGAACAGCATGAAGGCACCACTGGCAAACGTGCTGATCCGCGTTCCTTCTGCATTCAGAAGACGCTTCAGAACATTGCGCACGGTGCAAAGGTCGAAAACGAACTGATGTTTGCCGGTCACAATGCCTACAAGTTTGGCGAAGACCCGTTCTATGCCAATGGCAATATCCCGACCGTCAAGGAACTCGTCGACCGCATCATGACGGGCGACTGATCCGACGATCAGATACGATCTTATGATCTGCAAAAAGGGCCGGTTTGACCGGCCCTTTTTGTTTGGTTTAACTTTGATTTCATCTTCTGATTTGAGTTGATCAAAATCAAAGAACCTTGCGCGCGTGTTTACTAATCTAAGCCTCGGGTACATCGGGGCCATCGGGATTTTGGCCTCATCAAGTGAAAAGGGGCTCAGCCATGGGAAATACATCCCGTCCATATACCAACGCGCTTAATCGTCTCAAGGATGCCAATCTGCGCCCGACGCGGCAGCGCATGGCACTGGCGCGTTTGCTGTTTGACGATGGTCATCGTCATGTGACCGCCGAACAGCTTCATTCCGAAGCCATGGGCAACAATATCAAGGTGTCGCTGGCGACCGTTTACAACACGCTGCATCAATTCACGGATGCGCGGCTTCTCAATGAAATCGTGATTGATTCCGGTCGGTCCTATTTCGATACCAACACCGCACCGCATTACCATTTCTATTGCGAAGAAGACGGCATGCTGTCCGATATTCCGGCCGAAGACGTCAAGATCACCAACATCCCGAACATGCCAAGCGGCACCGAGCTTGAGTCGGTTGATCTGGTGTTTCGTCTGCGCCGCAACAGCGCCAAACAGGATGCTGCCTAAGCATCTGTTTGATGACGCTTTCGCAAGTCGATTGCGGGTAACAGAGAAATGAAATCTGCCATCGGAGCCCGGCAAATGCCCCTGCTTCGCTTGACGGTGACCGATTTCAGGACAAATAAGAAGGCGGCAGGACCTTATGGTTCTGCCGCCTGATTTTTTGACGTCTTTTGCCGCGATCAGCCAAAGCCTGTGCGGCGAACAATAATAAAGGACAGCGCACATGGCGCTTAAGGGAACACGTACCGAGGCAAACCTTCGGGCGGCATTTGCGGCCGAAGCGCAAACCAATCGCCGCTATCTTTATTTCGCCCAGCAGGCCGATATCGAAGGTCAGGTCGAAGCAGCTGAATTGTTTCGAACTGCAGCCGAAGCTGAAACCGGTCATGCCTTTGGCCATCTGGAATTCCTCGAAGCATTGGGCGATGCAACAACTGGCAAGCCATTGGGTACCACGCGCCTTAACCTTGAAGCAGCCCTTGCACAGGAAAAGGATGAGGCGGAGGCAAGCTATCCTGAAATGGCCCGGATCGCGCGCGAAGAAGGGCTTGATGACGTTGCCGCATGGTTTGAAAGCCTGGCCCGCGTCGAAGCAGCCCATGCCGACCGAATCGAACGGTTGTTGACCCGGATTGGCGGGGGCGAGCGCTAGAAATGTGCAAACATGATCGCTAAAACGTGATTTGTGATTGCGACCAAAACGTCAGATTTTGACGCCGAACCAAATACTTACCAGATACAGGAAGCCCCGGATGTATGTTGTTTCGCTGACCTATAAAGTTCCGCTTGAGCAGGTTGATGCCCATATCGAAGGCCATATTGAATGGTTGAAGGGCGCCTATGCCAAGGGGATGTTTCTGGCATCCGGGCGCAAGGTTCCGCGTGATGGCGGGGTGATCCTTGCCAAGGGTGATCGCGCCGCACTTGAAGATGAGCTGACCCGCGATCCGTTCAAGCAACATGATCTGGCTGATTACACCATCACCGAATTTGTCCCGGTCATGGTCGCAGACGGGCTTGAAGCGCTGCAGGACTGATCCGTTCCGTGTATGACGATAAAAGGGGGCCGATGGCCCCCTTCTTCAATCTGCGTTGATGGCCTAGGCTTATTGTGCAGCAAGCTGTGACGCAGCCCGTGGATTACGCAGGATCGCAGTGTTGTGGCGGCTATCGGTCTCATCACTTGGACCACGCAGGACGATATGCGGATGACCGAGTGAGTTGCGTTCAACGTGGCCGTCAACCTGATAGACATCGCGCAAAAGATCGCTGTCGATTACGTCTGCACAGGGGCCAAATGCCACCATACGACCATCGCGGATCGCCATCGCCTGATCGCAGTATTGCAGGGCATGGTTCAGATCGTGTATCGCGATCAGAACGATGATGTTCTGGCCTTTGGCAACATCGCGCATGAAGGACAGAACCTCCATCTGGCGATGCAGATCAAGGGCGGATGTCGGTTCATCCATCAAAAGGATTTCCGGATCACGCACCAGCGTCTGAGCAATGGCGACAAGCTGACGCTGACCACCACTAAGCTCGCCCAGATTGCGACCAGCCAGATCAGAAATGCGCAGGGCACCCAAAATCTCGTCAATGCGGGCCAACTCATCGGCCCGCACGCGCAGGCTTGATCCCTGCTTGGCGGCCAGAATAACCGATTCATACACCGTCAAAACCGCGGTCGAACCGGTATCCTGGGGCATGTAGCAGATGGTATTGCGATGCTTGGTCGCAGATCCAAGATCAACCTTGCCATCGCCCTTTGCCAGACCGGCAATGCGTTTAAACAGGCTTGATTTACCCGCCGCATTCGGGCCGATGACCGCTGTCACGGTGCCCGGCTGGATAACCGGGGTGGTGACACCTGAAACCACCTGCACCTTGCCATAGCGGGTGCCGATATCTTCAAGACGCAGTGTTACCATGATTTCCTCCGACTTGCGAAAATCAGCGAGAAGAAGAAGGGCACGCCAACAAGGGCCGTGATCACCCCGATGGGCAGGATGGCACCCGGGATCAGCAGTTTGGACAGAACCGAGGTTGCCGAAAGGATCAGCGCGCCACACAGGATTGATGCCGGCAGGAAGAAGCGTTGATCTTCACCGACCAGCATGCGCGCAATATGCGGTCCAACCAGACCGATAAAGCCGATGGTGCCAACAAATGAAACCGGAATTGCCGCCAAAAGACTGACAATCAGCATGGTACGTAGACGAAGCCCCTGCACATTGACCCCAAAGCTTTCAGCTTTTGCATCACCCAGGCGAAGGGCGGTCAGTGCCCAAGCCTGCCGGACAAACAGCGGAATGGCGATGACAACGGCAATGGCGGTTACCGCAACCTTGGTCCAGGTCGCCTTAACAAGGCTTCCCATGGTCCAGAACACAACGGCAGCCAATGCCTGTTCGCTGGCAAGATATTGCAGCAAGGCCAGAAGCGCGTTGAAGGTAAAGACCAGTGCGATACCCAGCAGAACGATGGTTTCCACCGTTACCCCGCGCAGGCGGCTAAAGAAATGAATGATAAGGGCCGTGCCCATCGCCATGACAAAGGCGTTGATCGGGATGATGAAATCAACAAATGCCGGCAGCAATGCCACACCCAGAACCAATGCCAAGGCCGCGCCAAAACCGGCGGCGGCCGAAATGCCCAGCGTAAAGGGACTTGCAAGCGGGTTGGCCAGAATAGTCTGCATCTGTGCGCCCGCGGTCGAAAGCGCAGCCCCAACTGTCAGTGCCATCAGCGCAATCGGCATGCGGATTTCCCAGATCACCACGCGCAGCTGGTCGCTGGCCGACCATGGATCAAGCAGGGTGGCAATCACATCAGACAGGGGATAGTTCGCAGGGCCGGTCGCCAGATCGACAGCAAACGACAAGAACAAGGCCCCGCTCATCGCAAGCAGGACCAGAAAACGACGCAAGGAGCGTGCCTTGTAGTGCACGCTCCCTGCTTCGACTGATATCGATTTGGTCGACATTAGTTTGTGACGCTGTCGCTGATCGAAATGAAGTAACCCGGCTGGTAATCCAGCGGCAGGAACCGTTCATGAAGTTCCTTGAAGGTTGCTTCAGCATCGATGTCGGCAAACAGATCCGGGTGGAACCATTTGGCCATCTGTTCGATGACAACAAACTGGTACGGGCTGTTATAGAACTGGTGCCAAACCGCATGAACCTGGCCGTTCTCGACGGCTTTCACGCCAGTGAATGCCGGACGTTCCATCAGGCCAACCAGCTTGCGCCGGGCTTCAACCATGTCCGCATCCGGACCAAGGCCAACCCATGCGCCACCGGGCGAATAAGCTTCCCAGCTTGCACCGGTACCAACGAACTGATCGGGGTTGGATGCGACAACCTGTTCCGGGTTGATGGTGCCAAAGGTGCCCGGAATGATTGCTGCTGCGATGTTTACGCCGCCTGCCATTTCAACCATGGTGCCGAAGTTTTCGTTACCAAAGGACATGCAGCATTCATCGGAATAACCGGCAGCACGTTCAATAAAGACCTGCGGCTTTTCCGGGTTTGCCTTGGCAATACGGTCGGTGACCGCCTTGATGCTGTCGGTACGGAACTTGATGAATTCTTCTGCGCGATCGGATTTTCCGGTCAGCTGGCCGAGGATTTTCATACTGGTGTCGGTGTTTTTCATCGGCGATTCGCGGAAGTCGATATAAACCAGCGGAATACCAACCGCTGCCAGTTTCTCATCATAGCCGCCATCTTCGGTGGCACCCTTGGCTTCAAGGTTCATGATGACAACGTCCGGGTTCAGCGAGATCGCCTGTTCGACGTCAAAGGTTCCATCCTTCATGCCGCCGAAGGTCGGGATATCGTCAATGCGCGGATATTTCGCAGCATAGATGTCATAGGTCTGCGGATCGGCTTTTTTCAGATCGTCTTTCCAGCCGACAACGCGCTGGAACGGATCTTCGCTATCAAGGGTCGCCAGACCATAAATCAGGCGGCCTTCACCCAGAATAACGCGCTCGACCGGCAGATTGACCGATACTTCACGACCGGTAACGTCCGTGACGGTTACCTGTTCTGCTGCCTGTGCGGTCCCCGCGACCAGCATCGTCAGCGCAGCAAATGCACCCAGAAATTTCATTCCCGTTCCCTCAAATTAGGATTGCCTGTTGTGGGGATTATCAGTTATTGAGAATGCAAATCAATATGTTTCGCAGTGAAAATGCAAATCATTTGTTTTTAGTGATCGCATACATGCATTGTGAGCTGTAACAAACCCGCAGAAATCTGCGCTTTACGCCAAGAGAGCATCGAGACCATGAATCAGGCCAGCAACTACAACCTGCGTGACGAGATCAAGGAATATTGGTCAATGCGCGCGGCAACCTTTGACGAGCAGCCCGGTCACGAGATTTTCTCAGAAACCGAACGTGCTGCCTGGCACGCCCTTTTTGAACGCCATTTTGGCAAGGGCGAAGGCCGCAAGGCGCTTGATCTGGCCAGTGGTACCGGAGTCATCAGCCATCTGATGCATGATCTTGGTTTTGACGTGACGGGTATGGATTGGTCCGAGGCGATGCTTGAAAAGGCACGCACAAAGTCAAAGCTGCGTGGTTCAAACATCACCTTCTTGCTGGGCGATGCCGAAAATACGCTTGAAGCAGACAACAGCTATGACGTGATTGTCACCCGCCATCTGGTCTGGACCCTTGTTGATCCGGCAGCAGCCTTTGCCGAATGGTTCCGGGTTCTGAAACCGGGCGGCAAGCTTTTGGTGGTGGATGGTGATTTTGTCTCCCCGACCTGGGCGACGAAGTTCAATAAGGCGATGGCCGGTTTCCTTGAAACGCTGGGTCTTCGCAAACCGGTCGAAACAATCCCGCAGCTTCAGACCCATCGCGACATTCTGGCACGTGTGCATTTCTCGGGCGGTGCGCGGTCCGACGAAGTTTCAGGCATGCTGTCGACTGCGGGATTTGATCCGATCAAGGTTGATTTCGATCTGAAGCAAATCCACGCAGCACAGAAGAAACATATCAGCTTCGCCAAGGGGCTGGAGCGCGGGGCGCAGCATCGCTACGCTATCTGTGCGCAAAAGCCATTTGAGGCTTAAGTTTTCGTTGGGTTAGCGAACCGGCTCGGTCACGACGTCGGTCTTGACCGAGTTGGCCAAAAAGCAGGCTTCGTGCGCGCGGTGATGCAGGTCATCTTCCAGTGCCATATCAGGCGCCTTGCCGCCATAGGTGACCTTGGGCTTCAAGGTCACCTTGGTGATCATGGTTTTGCCATCAATGGTTTCCATGACCCCTGTGGCCGCATCAAAATACTGATCAATCACAAGCCCCTCGTCGGATGCGAAATGCAGGAAGAACAGCATATGGCAGCTTGAAAGCGTTGCGACAAAGGCCTCTTCCGGGTCGACATTTTCTTCGACGGAATAGGGCAGTGGCACCACATGCGGGGATGAAGATGCCTGGACTTCGGCCCCACCGTCAAACCGCCATGTATGACCCCGCGAATAGCGCCGGTCGGTGAATTTTTCGGTTTCCTGGCGGTTCCAGACGACTTCCGCGCCAAAGCTGCTCATGTGGGGCTCCGTGAGTTTCAGGTTTTATCGGGCTGATCAATCGGGATCAGGGTTCCCGCCGTAACACCGATATGGGTGGCAAGGATGTCGCAGGCGGTTTTGATATCTTGGGTGCTGAGAGCATCCAAAATCTGGCTGTGTTCGTCAAAAAATGCGGTGCGCGGGCGTGATCCCTTTGGCTGCAGGGCATAGGCGCGTTTAGCCTCACCCCGTAGGCTTTCAATCATCGCCAGCAGTCGCGCATTGCCGGATGCGCCATACAGTACGGCGTGAAAATCACGATCCAGTTCGGCCAGTATTCCCGGATCATCTTCTTCGTAGAGGTCTTCATTGATCCGGCGTGCCTTGCGAAGGGCACTGGCAGTCAAATTTGGTGCAGAAAGCTGAAGGGCTGTGACTTCGAGCGAGATGCGAATCTGGCAAAGCTCGCGCACGTCATTTGCGCGAAGGCCTGTTACCGCAAGGCTCCTATCCGGGCGCTTTTCCAAAAGACCCGATTCGCGAAGGCGCTCCAGCGCATGACGGACCGGCTGGCGGCTGACGCCAAAACGTTCGGCGAGTTCTTCCTGCTTAAGCACTGTGCCGGGCAGTAAGCTACCGGCTTCGATTTCATCGCGCAGGGTTTGTGTGATCATGTTTGTATCCATGGATCCAAACTATGACGTGGTTTGTTTCTCGTCAAGCGGATGGTGTGTTGGTGAGCTTGATTTTGAGTACCAGTTACGCAGGCGTATCCGTGGTTCCGGGAGGGCATTGCAAGGAATTGTTTGGATTTTTACTCGGCCGGGATGGCATCGGCGAAGTCGACAGGATCGGCGCAGTGGTCTTTGACAAAGCCAATGATCCGGTCATGCGCACCGTCAATATCCTCATTCACGATGCCATGGCGGGTGGATGCGAGCATCTGGACATCCATCTCGCTGACATTGGTCGCGATGCGCCGGATCATGTTTGCACTGGCCGGATCAACAACCTGATCACCATCGCCCTGCAAGATCAGGGTAGGGCATGTAAGGTCGTGCAAGCGCTTCTGCATTTCCGCCACAGCTTGGCGAAGCTGATGAAGTCCGCCAATCGGAATGTTGCGATAATTGATGTCGGGATGCTCGGATTCGTTTAAGCGGAAGCTCAGCATTTCCTGTGCCGATGGCATCCAGCCCATCAATTTGTTGGCCCCATAAAGCAGTGGGACAAACATCAGATTGCGATTCCGGAATTTAAGCGGCGTTCCAGCCAGAACCAGACCGCGCAGCTTTTCGGGTTGATCTGCCGCGTGAATCGCGGAAAGAGCACCACCGGTCGAAAAGCCGACAATGATCACCTGTTCGCAGAACGGTGCCAAAATCTCATATCCGCGGCGAACCGATGCCAGCCAATCGGTCCATTTGCGCTTTTGCAGCTCATGGGGTGATGTGCCATGTCCGGCAAGGCGAACGCCCATCACCGCATAGCCAAGGGCAGCAAACTTTTCGCCCAATTCGCGAAGTTCCGCCGGGGATGCGAGGAAGCCGTGCACCAACAAAACGCCGCAGGCAAAACGTGTCTGCCCATTGGGCAGCAGCAAATAGGGGCGGCTGTCGGCGGTGGCGGTTTCCTGGCTATTTATCGCATCGTATTTGGGTTTTTGGAATTTCGTATGGTTCCACTGCCAGGCACGGATTTCGTCATCAAACCGGCGATGGGCGATATCAATCTGGCTTAGGTGATCGACCTCGATCCGGGCGCGTTCAAGCGCCTGCCAGGCCGCATGAATTGGTGCCATTTCATTGGCATAGACCATGATCGGATTGTCCATGCGGATTTGATCAAAGCTTGCCGCATCCTGCAATTTGGGCAGGAAGCAATATTTGCGATCCTTGCGTTCAATCAGGCCAAGTTGAACAGCACTATCGATAAAGAACCGGATTTGCGGGCAGTTGAGTTCAAAGATGCCGATATAGTCAGCTGGATTGCGCATGCCGCGATGCAGATGAACGTTTTCGGCCTGCTGGATGTTTTTGATCGCCAGATAAAGCGTGCGGTCGAAATGGCTGATATCGACTTCGGTCACGCCGTCTTCCAGCCACATCATGATCAACCGTGATGCCAGATGGCTGACATTGATCGTCAGGTTCGAATACATCACCGACATGCAATGATCGCGAAGCGGGCTGATATGCCGGGTGATGGCATATTGGGTTGCCCGTTCGGTGATCTTTTCCAATGTCCGTGCCGGACGGAACAGATCATCGATGCTTTCGGCCTGCTCGACCCTTTTGGCGAGCAATCGACGGTCGAGCCAGTTGAATTGCTGGCGCGGATCGACCGGATCACCAAGGCGGATGTCCATATCGGTCTTTTTGAACATCAGATTGCCTTCGATGATCATTTCTTCGGCCATCTTGGGGCTTAGACCGCCGGTAAACATATCGGCCGCACGTGCCAGAATGTTTTGATCAACGCGGAGCGGATGAAACGTGATATTGGCCGGAAACATTAGCGTCGGCTTGGCTAGGGTCGCGTGCAGATCATCTTCTTCGCGCTCAAGAATTGTGGCCCAGCGGGTCAATTGATCATGGTTGCCCTTTTCAAGAAGGGTGGATAGGCCAATTTTGAACCCGTCAATGCAAAGCGCCAGCAACGCCGATCCGGTATGATGAGCACGTCTGGTATCAGCGGTTCGGGAATAAATGCTGTAATCCGGACGTTTGGGATGTGGGCGATCGTCATTCATCACGCGCCGGTCTTTGACCATCCCGCCTTCGGGGAAAACAACGACCTTGCCACCGCGCAGGATTTCCTCGGCCAGAAAGGGCAGCAGGCGTTCGTAATCATTGGGCACCCCGCCCAAGGCGCGCAGATAACGCGAAAAGGTATTGTCTTGGGCAAAGAACTCGCCCGATGCGATGGACCGGCAATAGACGCCTGTTTCAAGTGCGATCAGGAATTGCGGGATGAATGTTTCAAACCGGGCGAAATGGTTGAACATGAAAATATCGCCATCGGCCAGATGTTCGCGCGACCCATGCATCTTGATATTGATGTCGATATTGGCGCGCAGTGCAGTCATCGCGCGAATGGTCCACTCGCACGTTTTCTGATTGATCGCGAACTTCTCACGTTCGATATCGCGGAAAGTCTCATTCATGCGATGCGATACCCCGGCCTGGTCTAAGCATCTGGTTTCTAGGACGTTTTATCGGTTAAGGTCCGATTGTTTGCTTAGTTTCTATATGTGTCGCGCGCAGCGATTTGAGAAGGCCCAAACGTCCTGATCGACGAAGATTTAATGCAAACAGGTGCGCAGTTTCCTATACTGGCACACAAGCATGATGAGATTTCGTGCACCTTCCTTTCCCGGTTTGTATTGCTGCCACCCGCCTTCGAACCGGTATCCTAAATGATCAATCCACCTTCCAGTGATTGGAGCCCGCGTGCCTGACCTCGCCCCGGAAAATTCGGCGCAATCGCCAGAGAATGGCGACAATGACCGCACACAATCGATCTTTTCGGATCGTAATTTTCTGCTGTTTCTGGTCGGGCAATGCATCACGACGCAGGGCTTGTGGATACAAAAAATCGCTATGTCCTGGCTGGCATGGTCGCTTACCGGATCGGCATTCTGGACCGGGGTGATTGCTGCGCTTAATTTCGCGCCGGCGTTTTTTCTTGGTCCCATTTTTGGCGTGATGGCCGATCGCGTGGATCTGAGACGCACGGCGATGTTGCTTAACCTTGCGCAGGCTGGCGTATCATTTGTTCTGATGGGGCTGTCTTATGCCGGTCTGCTGAGTTTGCCGTGGATGGTCGTTTTGTCTGCGGCCATTGGCATCTTGGGCAGCGCCTTTACCCCCATTCGATTGTCGCTTGTACCCGTCATCGTAAAGCGCGAATTCATGAGCCGTGCAGTGGCTTATGCGGCAATGAATTTCAATATCTCGCGCCTTGTCGGTCCGGCGGTGGGCGGGGTGGTGATTGCCACATGGGGCACAGGTGTGGCCTTCATGATCAATGCGCTTAGCTACCTTCCGATGGTCGTGGTGATATCCATCGTCACCATTCATATGGAACGCGCGCCGGATGCCAAAAGCAGACGCATCTGGGCGTCCCTTGTCGATGGGGCACGCTATGCGCTGAACCATCACATGATCCGGTCGGTTTTGGCACTATCCTGCTTTGTCTCGCTGGTTGGAACCGGCATGGTTGAGCTGATGCCGGTCTTTGCCGAGGCGGTCTATGATCGCGGGGTGACGGGGCTTGGCATGCTGTCATCGGCGGCCGGGATCGGTGCGGTAACCTCAAGCTTTATTCTGTCGCGCATCAAGTCAGATGCGGGTGCCTATCAGCGCGTTGCAATCATTGGTGCCTTTATGGCCGCAAGCGGGATGATGGGGCTTGGCTTTGCGCCCTGGTATGAAATGGCGGTCGTTTTGGTTGCCTTGACGGGGGGTGGTTTGACCCTTGTTGGTGTCGGGTCGCAAACCGCTCTTCAATTGGCTGTGGATAACAAATTGCGGGGGCGCGTGATGAGTTTCTGGAGTGCCACCACCTTTGGCGGTATTGCCCTTGGCGGGACGCTTTTGGGTGCGATATCGGAGGCCGGGAATATTCAGTTTACCGCGCGCGGTTCGGCGATTCTGATCCTGTGCGCTGCGGCGGTTGCACTCGTTCGTCTTCGGCAAATCAAGGCCTTATGAAAAGCGATTGCCAGCCTTTCAATTGCAGTGCAGTAAAGGATTATTAAGGCCTGCCCCGATAAGGTGGCCCATCGTGAGCTTATTGGGGAACTCCAGATGCGTTTGGTTGGTATTGTCGGACTGTGTTTGTTGCTTTCGGCGTGCTTTAGCACAGGCAATACTGCAAACCGCCCCAGTGGCCCGATGCCAAGTGATACGGTTCAGACAATCAGTGTCAGCGTTCCGACATCGCGCCTTAATCCCTTTGCCCCGACCGACAAGTTCCTGCAATGCGTGCCCTATGCCCGTGAAGTTTCCGGCATCGAGATTTATGGCGATGCCTGGACCTGGTGGGGACAGGCCGGCAAAAAACACTTCAAACGTGGTAATCAGCCCCAGGTCGGCTCTGTTCTGGCCCTTCGCAAGACATCACGCCTGAAGCTTGGTCACGTTGCAGTGGTCTCAGCGATCCTTGATAGCCGCAAGATCCTTGTGAACCATGCCAATTGGGGCAGCGATTTGCGCACCCGCGGCAAGGTCCACTACCGCCAGCCGGTCGTTGACGTATCGCCCAATAATGATTGGTCCGAAGTCCGCATGATGAACACGCAAGGCACCTTTGGCAGCGTGTATCCGGCCCATGGTTTCATCTATCAGCCGCAAGAAACGGCTGAAGCCAACTGATCTACTGATCAACGCACTGATCACCAAAATCAATCGACATCCCTGAAAAGAAAAGTGGCGAAGCCCCCAACGGATAGAGAGCTTCGCCAATTAAACCCGTGCGGGCGGCACGGGTTCGGGGTTGAACTTTGTGTGCCTGATGATCAGGCGGCAATCGGCCCAAGGGCTGCGAACAGTGCGCTGTCACTGTCTTCGAGCGGATTGGGCGTGGTCAGAAGTTTTTCACCGTAAAATACCGAATTGGCACCCGCCATCAGGCACATGATCTGTGCTTCGCGGTTAAGCTCGGTGCGGCCGGCTGACAAGCGAACCATCGATTTCGGCATGGTGATGCGCGCGGTTGCGACCATGCGCACCAGCTCCAGCGGATCAACCGGTGTTCGGTGGGCAAGCGGGGTGCCTTCGACCGGGACCAATGCATTTATCGGCACACTTTCCGGATGTGGATCAAAGCCAGCCAGGACCTGAAGCATCGATGCGCGATCGCGGATGCTTTCGCCCATGCCAATAATCCCGCCACAACACAGATCAATACCCTGCGACCGAACGGATGCCAGCGTATCAAGCCGATCCTGATAGGTTCGGGTTGTGATGATCTGGCTATAGAATTCCGGGCTGGTATCGAGATTGTGGTTATAGGCGGTCAGCCCGGCGTCTTTGAGTTGCTCAGCATGATGGGGCTCAAGCATGCCAAGGGTTACGCAGGCTTCCATGCCAAGATCATTGACCCCGCGCACCATTTCCAGCACCGCATCAAAAGCCGCCCCATCGCGCACACGGCGCCAGGCAGCGCCCATGCAGAACCGGTCTGCTCCTGCATCCTTGGCACGTTCGGCCATTTCAATGACGGAGGCCGGATCAAGGATTTGCTCCTTGCCAAGCTTTACCTCGCGGTGATGGGCCGATTGCGGGCAATAGGCGCAATCTTCCGGGCAGCCACCGGTTTTGATCGAGAGCAGGCTGGCCTTCTGGATGCGGGCGGGATCGTGGTGGGTGCGATGCACCGCACTTGCCCGACCCAGAAGTTCCAAAAGCGGGCTTCGATAGATCGCCTCGATCTCATCGACGCTCCAGTCATGGCGGATATCGCCATCCTGTGCGTCGATCAGGTCAGTTTGGGTGTGATGCTGGCTCATCTGATTAGCCCGCATTGCTCAGGTCAGATGATTTGCGCGATTTGAAGCGGTCAAATGCCGCATAGCCAAGCGCAACCAAGGCAATCTTGATGGTGTCGCCAAGAATGAAGGGTGTGAAACCAAGCGCAAGGACCTTTTCAGACGGTACAAAGGCCGAAAGACCGGCCAGACCCAGAAGATAAACCGGCACCATCCCGCCCATCATGACGATAAAGCGTCCAAGCGCGCCGCGACCACGCGCCAGTGCACCCACCAGTCCGGCAGCGACAAGGTAACCTGCCAGATATCCACCGGTCGGGCCCATCATGTAAGAAATGCCAATGCCGCGTTCCGGGGTGCCAGCAAAGACCGGAAGGCCCACAGCACCCGCCGCCAGATAGGCCAGCATCGTCGCAAGGGCCATGCGCGGGCCGGTGGCAATGGCAATCGCCATGATCGACATGGTTTGAAGCGTCATCGGCACAGGCCAGAACGGAACGGTGATTTTTGCACTTGCCGTAATCAGGGCGACACCGGCCAGAACCATCAGGCTGTATTTCGCACCTGTCAGGATCGGGTTTTCGGTTTGTGCGGTGGTTTCGTTGCTGGCGAGATTGGCCATGGTGACGGGCTCCTTGTGACCGGAATTCAAAATTATCTATAAAAATGAATCTGATCTATTAATTACGCCGTTATCGGCAGACGAAATCAATCCCAAAAATCACGGATAGGCGCTTTTGAGTAGAAGAAGCGTTCCAGTTGCCAATAACTCATTGAAATATCGCAGTAAAAATTATCTATAAAATTGGAAAATTTGCATGTGAGGATGCTGTGGCGAAGCTGTCAAGGCAAGCTCACCTAATCATCAGACCAGAAATTAGGGGTGGTTAGCGTCGAAATCAGCCGCGTGGGCGACCGTTTTTTCCCGGCTTGGTGCCGATCCATTTTACGTGACGGGCAAGGGTTGCGGCCGCCACATCAAATTGATGTTCACGCAGGGCCCGCAGGATCGCGCGGTGGTCCTGATCGGTCGGGGCTTCCCATTCCATGCGGAAACCTGAAAACAGGAACCGGGCACTGGCAGCATGAAGATCATCAATGGTCGTCATCAGGCGTGGCATATTGCACGGCTCAAGGATGATGCGATGAAATGCCTTGTTGGCATCTTCCCATTCCCGGACATCGCGGGCGTTTTCGCCTGCCTTGTTGATGTCTTCGGCGTCATCAAGGATCGCACTGGTCAGATGCGGGGCAGCATGGCGAAGAGCCAGGACCTCAAGGGAGGCGCGCATTTCCGCAACTTCGCGGACTTCTTCGATGTCAAAGCTTGCAACACGGACCCCACGACGCGGTTCACTGATCACCAAACCTTGCGCCTCAAGACGGCGGAAAGCTTCGCGTACAGGGACGTGGCTTGCACCAAATTCTTCGGCGAAATGATCCTGACGCAGTTTGGTGCCCGGCGCGATATCGCCAGCAATGATGCGGTCAGCCAAGGCACGCGTGATGCGACCTGTGATGGTGGTGTCGGTCTGCTTTGTCATGATTTTATAGATAATTTGCTAAAGGCCATTTGTCACTGGAAAGTTAGATATTTGAGTGATCTAGGTCGCCGCAATAGCCCATGAAAAAAGCCGACCCAGAAGGATCGGCTTTGTTTTGTGTTATCGGTATGTGCGGGCCGGCGGTTATTCGGCAGCAGCCACATCGCAATGTTCGTCGGGCATATCTGCAAATGCATCGCGGAGAGCATTTGACCAGGCATCCGACAGGGCGCGGAAGCCCTTGTCATCGGCCTCAATCCGGCGCAGTTCGGAGAACTTGCAGGCATCATCTGGCAGAACCGCCAGATCAAGCGGCATGCCAACCGACAGGTTGGAGCGCAAGGTTGAATCCATCGACAACAGCACGGCTTTGACCCCGTCCTGAATCGAGGTTTTCGGCGTAATCACCCGATCAAGGATCGGCTTGCCGTATTTATGCTCGCCAATCTGAAGGTAGGGCGTATCAGCGGTTGCTTCGATGAAGTTACCGGCTGCATAAACCAGAAACAGGCGCTGCTCGCCACCTTTGCGCTGACCACCCACCATGATCGAGGCCGCACTGCTTTCATGATGCTGTTCGAGCGTATCATGATATTTGTGCTGAACCTTTTGCATGGCTTCGCCAAACAGTTCGGCAACGCGGAACATGCTGGGTGCGCTCAGAATGCAGTCGCCCGGTTTGGTTTCCGGATCGTCGATGGCCTCAAAAAGGGTGCTCATCACGGCTTGGGTAATGGCAAGGTTGCCAGCTGACAAGGCAACAATCGCGCGATCGCCCGGTACTTCCCAGGTAAACATCTTGCGATAGCGCGAAATGTTATCCAGACCAGCATTGGTCCGTGTGTCGGACAGGAAGACCAGTCCGTCATTCAGCATCAAACCGACACAATAGGTCATCTTCTCGAAGTCCGGTTATTGTTGTGATTGCGCAATGACGACTGTTACATCCAAATTTTCGTTTGCGCCACCAGTATGTACTCCCCGTATAGGTGTTGCCACCTGCCCATCAAGTCCAGCCCCCAGCCGAATATAATAATCAGTCGGGCAGCACTTGTTGGCCGGGTCAAAACCAACCCAGCCGAACTCTGGCAAATGCAGCTCCGCCCAGGCATGGGATGCCTCATGCGGTTTGCCGTCCTGATCGGCAAACAGATAGCCCGACACATAACGCGCCGGGATACCCAGATGGCGGGCAGCGGAAATCAGAACATGCGCATGGTCTTGGCAAACACCCTTGCCATCGGCAAGCGCATCTGCAGCCGTGGTATGAACATGCGTCGTGCCCGGCGCATATTCAATCGCATCGGCAACCGCGCCGGCCAAGGCATGTGCACATTCAAGAATTGGTGCATCCTTGGTTTTCTTCGCAACCTTGTCGGCCAGTTTGCGGATTGCCGCGCTGGATTTGGTCATCGGCGTGGTGCGCAGGAAAACAGCAGGAAAGGCACGTTCCTTGTGACCACGAAGTACCCCGGCCGTGTCTGTTGTTTCGACTTCGCCCGTCACAACGATTTCAATGCCTTCGACCGGACCGTTGGCGGTCAGCGTGCTGATGACATCGCCATTGCCATCGGTGAATTCCGATCCGATGGTGCAGCCCTCAGCCGTGATGGACCAGTTCAGGATTTTTTGGCCATCAAACTGTGCCGGGGTCATTTTCAGGCTTTGGACGACATGGCGTGCCGATGATTTATAACGGTAACTGGTTCTGTGTTCGACGGTGAGGCGCATTTTATTGTCCTCCGAAATAATAAGCATCGGCAATCGCGCTTGAAAGTTCGCGGTTGCGGGCCTGGAAGTCATTGAGGAACTCGTGCAAACCGTTGGAGAAGATTTCTTCCATCTCGCTTTGGGTCAGCAACGAATACATTTCGACTGCCTGGCCATGCACCGGATGGCGTTGGCCATAGTGCCGCGCAAGCCGTTCCAGATGCTGGGTGATTTGCTCGGCACAGTGGGCGAGTGATCGCGGGCTGAACGGATTAAGGATCAGGAAATGTGCAATCCGGTGCGGTGAATAGTCATCACGATAGACCCAATGGAAAGCACGCAGAGACGATGCCGCACGCAACACCGTGGTCCATTGATAGTTATCAACCCCGTCGCCGACCATGCTGGTTTCGGGCAACAGAACGTAATATTTCACGTCCAGAAGACGCGCGGTGTTGTCGGCGCGCTCGATAAAGGTGCCCAGACGGATAAAGTCATAGCCGTCATTGCGCAAAATCGTTGAGTTGGTTGTCCCTCTGAACAGGGATCCTTGTTTCTTCACCCAATCAATGAATTCCGGCAGTTCGTTCTTGGCCAGATTGTGCATCGATGGTCGGCGAAGCTCCATCAGGGCATTGTTCAATGCTTCCCACATTTCTGCGGTGATGGCGGTACGCATTGCACGCGCATTGGCGCGCGCATATTCAAAACAATTTATGATGGATGACGGGTTATCCCGATTGAAAATCAGGAAATTGGCGACTTCTTCCTGACGCAGGGGTGCATTCGGATCATATCCGGCTTGGCAGCCAGATGCGGACAAAACCGATTCCCATTCCGATCGGTTACCATCACCCACAGCAGGCATCAGGGCCATGCGATAGCCCATCTCCATCAGGCGGGCCATGTTTTCGGCCCGTTCAACATATCTCGACAGCCAGAAAAGGTTGTCTGCAGTACGACTAAGCATCTCTCAACCCTTTCCTATCAATCACTCATGATCCAGGTGTCCTTGACCCCGCCGCCCTGCGACGAGTTCACGACAAGCGACCCTTCACGCATGGCAACACGCGTAAGCCCACCCGGTGTCAGGCGAACGTCATCGCCAACAAGACAGAATGGTCGGAAATCAACGTGGCGTGGCGCGATGCCGCTTTCAACGAAGGTCGGGCATGCCGAAAGTGCTAGCGTCGGCTGGGCGATGAAATCACCCGGATCGGCCTTGATGCGCTGAGCATAGGCGACCTGCTCTGCCTTGGTCGATGCCGGTCCAACCAGCATGCCATAGCCGCCAGAACCATGGACTTCCTTGACCACCAGCTCTCCCAGATGTTCGAGAACATATTTCAGATCATCAGGCTTGCCGCATTTCCAGGTTGGAACGTTGTTCAGGATCGGTTCCTGACCCAGATAGAAACGGATCATGTCGGGCACATAGGTATAAACCGCCTTGTCATCGGCGACACCGGCACCCGGGGCCGAGCAGATGGCAACGCCGCCTGACCGATACACATTCATCAGGCCCGGAACACCCAGAACCGAGTCAGATCGGAAACAAAGCGGATCGATATAGGCATCATCGATACGGCGATAAATCACATCCACCCGTGCAGGGCCGCGCGTGGTGCGCATATAGACGCGGTCCTTATCCACAAACAGGTCCTGACCTTCGACAAGCTCGACACCCATCTGATCAGCAAGGAAGGAATGTTCGTAATAGGCGCTGTTCATGGCACCAGGTGTGAGAACCACAATATTGGGTTCGCGGTCACATTTGGGCGGCGCGATGCTTTTGAGCGTCTTGAGAAGCATATCCGGATAGCTTTCGACCGGCTCAATCCGCAGGCTTCTGAAAAGCTCCGGGAACATGCGCATCATGATTTCGCGGTTCTCAAGCATGTATGAAACACCTGATGGCGTCCTGCAGTTATCTTCAAGAACATAGAAATCTTCGGGTCCGGTACGGACGATATCAACACCGACAATGTGGCTATAAACCTTGCGCGGTGGGTCAATGCCAATCACGGCTGGTTCGAACGCATCGTTCTTGAACACCAGATCGGCCGGGATGATACCCGCCTTGATGATTTCGGCATTGTGATAGACGTCGTACAGGAAGGTATTGAGTGCGCGGGCGCGCTGTTTGACACCGCGATCAAGTTTGCGCCATTCGGCTGCTGTGAAAATTCGGGGAATCAGATCGAAAGGAATAAGTCGTTCAGGGTCTCCGCCTTCGCCGTAGACGGCAAATGTAATTCCAATTTTGCGGAATAGTGTTTCGGCTTCAAGGCGCTTTTGTTCGAGGACCTCGGGGCCGCTTGCTTCCATCCAGTCAACCAGTGCGCGATAAGGTTCGCGTACCTGGTCGTCCATTCTCATCTCGTTGAACATGCATACTCCCCTTAATTACCCTTTGATTAAAGGCGTCCGTATAGGGGGTGGTCAAGGATGTTCACGGTTGAATTGGCAGATTTTTCAGCAAATTGCTGATCTGCTGAAAAAATAAACTTGGCGATAAGGTGGTTTGTACAAAAAACGGGCGGAGTTTGATCTCCGCCCGTTTTGAATTACGCCTTGGCCGGTCGCAGCACGTGGGTGTGATCGGCGGCATAAAGCCTAGAGTCGGTGAAATCCTTCCGTCCGAACACCTCGCCGACCATGATCAGGGCTGTCCGCGTGATACCACTTCCTTTGACCTTGGCGCGGATATCGCCAAGGGTGCCAAAGATATATTGCTGGTCTGGCCAGGTCGCACGATAGGCAATCACAACCGGGCAGTCTTCGCCGTAATGCGGCGTCAGATCACGCACCACATTGGCCAGATTGTTGATCGACAGATGCACTGCCAGCGTCGCACGCGATTTGCCAAGTTCGGCAAGGCTTTCGCCTTCTGGCATGCTTGAAGACCGCATGGCGGTCCGGGTCAGGATCACCGTCTGTGAAATGTCAGGCAGGGTCAGTTCCGCCCCGATTTCAGCTGCGGTCGCCGCATAGGCGGAAACACCAGGCGTGATGTCATAGGGAATGCCCAGATCATCCAGACGGCGGATCTGTTCGGCAACTGCGCCATAGATCGACGGATCACCCGAATGCACGCGGGCAACATCCTGGCCTTTGGCGTGGGCGGCCTCGATCTCGGCGATGATTTCTTCAAGGTTCATCGGGGCCGTATCGATCACGCGCGCACCTTCTGGCGCACTTGTGACGATTTCTTCGGGTACCAACGATCCGGCATAGAGGCAGACCGGGCATTTTTCGATCAGGCGCAGGCCGCGCACGGTGATTAGGTCCGGTGCGCCGGGACCGGCGCCAATGAAATGAACGGTCATTATTCTGCCCCGTCTTTTTTGGAGGTGTCGTTTTTGGTGGTGTCGGTGCTGCTGTGAACCGGGGCTTTCGCCGCATCCGGCCCCTTTTTGGCGTAGCCGCGCGGGGTGTAGACCCATTCGTTCTCGCCGCGCGTGATGTGGCGGCTGTTGCTTGATCCGACCAGAACCGTGGTCAGCATATCGACCATATCGACTTCTAGTTTCGAGAGCGGAACGACTGTGATTTCCTCATCCGGACGGCCAAGTTGGCGACCAAGAACAACTGGCGTATCTTCATTGCGATGTTCCAGCAGGATATCGCGCGCTTTGGCCAGCAAATCACGGCGACGCTTGGAGACCGGGTTATAGAACGCGATGACAAAGTCGCCTTCGGCGGCTGATTTCAGACGGCGCAGGATGTCTTCGCGCGGTGTCAAAAGGTCAGACAGCGAAATCGCACAGAAATCATGACCCAGCGGGGCACCAATGCGCGATGCAGCGGCCTGAAGGGCGGAAATACCCGGCGATACCTGAACTGCGACCCGGTTCCAGTCAGCGCGGTCTTCACGATCAAGCAATTCGAACACAAGTGTCGCCAGCGCGTAGATGCCTGCATCACCCGATCCGATCAGGGCAACGTCCTTGCCGGTTGCGGCCAGTTCCAGTGCATGACGAGCACGGGCCTCTTCGGCACCCAGATCGGAATGGTGGCAATCCTTGCCATCGATCAATGGGCCCAGAAGATCAAGATACATCTGATAGCCAACGATATCGGATGCGCGGCCAATGAGCGCGGTGGCCTCTGGGCTGCGCCAGCCAATCTGACCCGGACCAATGCCAACAATTGACAATCTGCCTTGTGCCTTGCCGATGGTTTCTGGCGTGATGTCATCTTGGGACAGGGCAATCGCACAGGTAGATTTCTTGGTCTTGTGCTTGGGCACGATCAGCTTGCCGTTTGGCCCGACCGTTGCCAATGCCGCACCCTCGGCCACCCCATGGCAGCCGGTTTCGGCAAAGACGACGTCTGATGGCGTGACCAAACGGTCTGCTTCGGCCTCAAGGGTTGGCGCATCAAAGAAGCGGGCCGGAACGCCCAAACGACGGGCAAGCTCATGCACGGCTGCTTCGTCGGCTTTAAGTTCGATCGAGCTCACACAGGCAATTGCCTTGGGGCTCAGGCACTGACCAGCAAGCGTTTCCATCACCAGATCATAAAGATCATCAACCGGGCAGCCCCGTTCGCAGCCAACACCCAGTGCCAGAACCGGCGGGTGATAGGTAATCGCTGTTTCGGCTGCGTCACTGATGGCGTCGTCATTTGCACCTTCGCGCGCGGTCGCCGTGATCAGAATGGTGCCGTCTTCAGATTGCGCAATGGCACTGTTGGTCAGCCATGCAGCGGACCCTGCTTCGATCTCAATCCGGGCCGTTGCGCCAGCCAATAGGGCGGCCGTCGCCGGTTTGACGGTGTCAGGCGTACCAAGTTTCCAGCCAGCTGGCGGCTCATCAAGTGCCAGACCCAGCATCGCATCACCCGGTGTGGTGATGGCGGCATTGCCACCAAGTCGTTCAGCCAGATCGCGTGCCAAACGGTTGCCACCATGATGCCCACCCAAAAGCGGGATGAAGTTATCGCCTGCTTCGTCAACGGCAATGACGGCTGCATCCTGCCACTTGCCAGCCAAAAGCGGCGCAAGGGCGCGGATCAGGATGCCAGCAGCACAGACACCAATGATGACATGGTCCGATGAGAAAGTTTGTTGCAGATGCGCAATGGTGTCGTCAAAGGCGACATCAACATCATTGATCGAAACGCGCGTGCGCAGGCCATGCACCGATGCGCCCTGAAGGCTCGATGCGATCTTGCGCGCAGTCGGAAGGGCGCGTTGCGTGAGGCAGATGACCGCAATCGGGGCAATCGGATTGGTCGGCAAGGCCGGGCTATCTTGGGTGTTCTGGGCGGTCATCGCCATGCGTCTCCGCGACGGTGGATCAGGATCATGGAAAAATACGGGGCCTTGGCGTCTTCTGGCAATTCACCAAGCGGCACCATCTTTTGGGTTTCAAGCGTCGCACGTTCGATATAGCGCGCCCGATCTGTCAGGCCGAGTTCGTTGATCACGCCGCGCACCTTTGCGAAATGACGACCCAGTTTGATGATGGCTGCAGCATCGGTTTTGGCCAACTGTTCACGCAGACGATCTGCATCAAGCGGGCCCGGAATGACTTGCAAAACATCGTTCTTGGCAGCCAGCGGTGCGCCAAGCTGCGCAGCACAGGCCATCATGGAACTGACGCCCGGAACGGTTTTGACCGGATATCCGGCTTCGGCCAGACGGCCAAACAGATACATGAAGCTGCCATAGAAGAACGGGTCGCCTTCGCACAGCACGGCAACGGTTTTTCCATCGGCCAGATGTTTGCCAATTTCGATGGCTGCCGCGTCATAGATCGGATCGGCGGGCTTGCCCATTTCGATGCGAATGGCAATTTCAATCCGGCCTTCGGGGATGTGCGGATCAACGATCTGACGGGCAAGGCTTACGCCATCTTCGAGCGCTGGATAGGCAATTACATCAGCCTTTTGGAGGATGTTATAGGCCTTTAGCGTGATCAGATCGGGTTCACCCGGCCCAATACCAAGACCATAGGCCGTTCCGGGAACCGGAAGGCGCTCTGCGGTCAATTCCGCACTGCTCATGCTTTAACTCCGAGGTAATGGGTCACCGGGGCCAAGTTGCTCCAGCCCTTGAAATTGCCGCGCGGCACCAGTCGGGAAACCGACAGGCGCGACAGGGTGCCACCCATTTTATTATAGAAACGTAACAATTTTTCTTCGCCTTCCAGCGTCACCGTATTGGCAACCAGCCGACCATGGATCGGCAGCAGTTCCCAACAGGCTTCGAGCAGGCCTTCATTGGTGATGCCCCCACCGATGAAAATCGCATCAGGCTTTGGCAGCCGATCCGCAAAGGAAAGCGCTTCTTCGATGGACTTCTGTTCGATGGCAAGGGTCGGGACGCCAAGACGAATGGCGTTTTTCTTGATCATCACGCAGCGTTCGGCATCGCGTTCAATCGCAACAGCACGTCCGCCCATGCGTTTCCATTCAATCGAAATTGATCCGCAACCCGCACCCAGATCCCAAAGCACACCGCCATCAAACGGGGCAAGTGACGCCAAAGTCTGCGCGCGGATTTCCGATTTCGTAATCATGCCATCATGAATGAACGCATCATCGGGAAGACCTGGCCCCTTTGGCAAAAGCTTGGCATTTGGCCCAGCTTCCAGATCAATCATGATCAGGTTCAATGGATCGACCGATTTGACATCGGGCATTGATGTTGCTGTGGACTGCCAGGTGCGTGCTGTTTGCGTCGTAATGCGTTCTTCCGGCCCGCCAAGACGTTCGCACACCGACATGCGGCTTTGATCAAATCCGGCTTCACACAGCATCACTGCGACCAGCGCCGGGGTTGAGCCATCAGCACTCAGCGCGATCAGTTTGCCATGTGGGCGCAGATGGGCGCGCAGCGTTTCGGGATCGCGGCCATGAAGCGTGATGACATCGCATTCGGCCAAGGGCCAACCAAGCCGTGATGCCGCCAATGAAATGCTTGATGGCGCCGGGATTGCGTATATCGGATCGGTTCCGAAATATTTAATCAGTGTGTTGCCCACGCCGAAATACATCGGATCACCACTGGCCAGAACCACCGGGTTCTTATCAAGGCAATCTTCGATCAGCGGCAGATTGGCCTCAAAAGGCGTAATCCATTTGTTTTGGGTGGCCGTGTTTGATCCGGGCAGCATCGCGATATGGCGGGTACCGCCAAAGATGATGCTGGCATTTTCAAGGATCTTTTGTGCCATTGGAGACAGGCCGTCATAGCCGTCTTCACCAATGCCAATCACCGTGATGCGTCCCTTGATCGGGGCCTGTTCGTTCATGATGCACCCCCGGATTTGCGATCACGCGTGCCATCGGGTGTGGTTTCATCATCACGTGCAAGCCTAGCCAATGCGTTGACTGTGGCAGCCGTAACCGCACTGCCGCCAAATCGACCACGCAGGGTGACGAACGGAATGCCGTTGGCATGTTCGATCAGGGCATCCTTGCTTTCAGCGGCCCCGACAAAGCCAACCGGCATACCGATAATGAGGGCAGGCTTCGCCAAGCGACCTTCATGGATGGCTTCGAGCAAATGGAACAGTGCCGTTGGCGCATTGCCGATGGAGATTATTGCACCTTCGATATGATCTTCCCATGCCTCAACCGCGGCGGCAGAGCGAGTGGTTTCCATACGGGCGGCGAGATCGTGGGTATTGCCGTCATTTAACGTGCAAAGAACCGCGTTTTCATTAGGAAGCAGGCGGCTGATGATGCCATGGCGCACCATCTCTGCGTCGCACAGGATTGGTTTTCCGGCGCGAAGGGCGTTGGAAGCTTTTGCGACAACATCACCGCCAAAGGCGATCTGATCGGCCATTTCGACCATGCCACATGCATGAATGATGCGCACGGCAACCGGGCGTTCGTCATCTGAAAAGCGCGCAAGGTTTGCCTCAGCCTCGATCGTGGCAAAGCTTTTGGCGTAGATTTCCTGCGGGTCACGCAGATAGTCAAACATTGCCGCGCCTTTCAGAGGGTCGGGGTCGACTGGTCAGGAACCGGTCGATTTGTTCGCATCGCCATGATCGTGGGAATGGCTGTGTCCATGGTCATGGCTGTGATCGTGACTATGACCGTGATCGTGGCTGTGGCCATGATGATGACCATGACCATGACCATGACCGTGGTGATGGTGGCCGTGGCTATGCCCGTGGCTGTGACCATCGGTGCCAATGCCCATCACATGATGGTGGTGGCCAACCTGCGGGGTGCCAACATCGCCTTCATAACCAATGATCTGCTCGCGATATTTGCACAGCTGACAGTTCATGTTGTTGTCGCCGGTATCGATCTCGGCGAGACGTTCGGCAAAGCTTTCAAGCACCATCGGATGGTCCTTGAGATAGCCTGCCTTGATGAACTCGACATCGCCAAATTCAGCGGCAACTTCGTCGGTATGGCTATAGATGCGGTCGATCAGAATGCCGGCAAACAGGAAATACGGGAAAACGACAACGCGCTTGTAACCAAGCTTCATCGCTTCGCGCAGGCCCGCATTGACGCGCGGATGTGCAACGCCGGAATAGCTGATTTCGGTACGGCCAAAGCCCATGCCTTCTTGCAGCATGCGTGCGACTTTATAGACGTTCGAATTGGCGTCCGGATCGTTCGTACCGCGCCCAACAACCATCAGAAGCGTGTCCTTGCGATCGATGCTGTCATCAATATCGGCAATGGCTTCTTCGATGCGGTCTTTTGCAGCCATCAGAAGTTTGGGATCAATCGCCAGATCGCGACCGAACAGAACTTCGATATCCGGGTTTTCATGGGCGAAGTTGTTCACTTCGCTCGGCAGGTCATTTTTGACGTGGCCAGCGGCGAACAACATACCCGGAAGGGCATATATCTTTTTGTGGCCAAGCGCTTTGAGTTTTTCAAAGCCATCACGCAGGATCGGGTGAGCAAATTCGAGAAAGCCGCTTTCGACATCATAGTCGGCCAGGTGGGTCTGTTTCATCGTTTCAACCATGGCGTTGAACTGTGAAACCGCGCGTTCATCGCGCGAACCGTGACCGCAAATCATTACTGCGCCTTTGGGGGACATAAAAGGCTGCTCCTTTGTCTCTCTCTGATGGTGTTCTTCGCAATACGCGATCTGCGCGATTGCGGTACCCGATGCCACCCCCGTTTTCACCGATTGGCCTGCGGAATGCAAGCGGCAGGTAACAGAAGATGTATCGCAGGTGGCGTGGGGGGCGAAAATACTACTTATTGTGGGCGTGATGCCGCCCGATATCGAAGATGTAGTGGCAGGTGAAGTATCCTTTGACGTGGGTTTTGACGCAAATTGCCATCAAATGCGGGCAAACGCGAACCGGGCTTTCTTATTGTATGATAAAAATAAAAATCGTATGAAGTCTTCTAGCAAAGCAATCACGCCATGGCAAATCGTCATGTGGGATTAGGGACTTATCCAAAGCCCGGTCATAGTGATTGACGCGCCTGACTTTGCCGCGCACATTGCGCCAATGGACCTGTCATTTGCTGAATTTCTGATCCCGGTATCTGGTTTTTCCGGACCGCTATTCACGATACTTGTGCTTGCACTGGTGTCCGATTGGGTGTTTGGCGATTTCCCGTGGCTGTTTTCGCGCATTGGCCACCCGGTGGTCTGGGTTGGCAATCTGATCAGCTGGTTTGAAAAACGCCTGAACCGCCCGGAACGCAGTCCCAAGGACCTGATCCTGCGCGGTGCTGTGACCAGCTTAGCTGTCATAATCACCGCAGGTCTGTTTGGTGCATTCGTCCAGTTCATTTCCAGTTTCGGCGAAATCTTCCTTTTCTTTGAGATATTGGTCGTTGCGGTTCTCATCGCGCAGAAAGGGCTTTATCAGCATGTCAAAGCGGTTTCTGTCGCGCTGAAAAAGGATGGTCTTGCGGGCGGGCGGTATGCCGTTTCGATGATTGTCGGCCGGGACCCGGACAAACTTGATGAAGCCGGGGTCAGCCGCGCTGCCATTGAAAGCTGTGCCGAGAACTTCTCGGATGGGGTGGTTGCCCCGCTATTTTGGTATGTGCTGGCAGGACCGATTGGCATTTGCGCCTATAAGGCGATCAACACCCTAGATTCCATGATTGGCCATCGAAGCGAACGTTATTTGTATTTCGGGCGCTTTGCTGCACGGCTTGATGACGTTGTGAACTTCATTCCCGCAAGGATTTCGGGCGGGGTAATCTGCCTTGCCGCATTTCTTGGCGCAAAAACGAATGGCAGGGCCGCATGGCATACGATGCTGGCGGACGCCAAGAAACACAAATCACCCAATGCCGGTTGGCAAGAGGCCGCCTTTGCAGGCGCGCTTGATTTCTCGCTGGCAGGGCCGCGCCAATACGGGGATGAGATCGTTGATGATCCCTATATCGGAACGGGTCGGCGGGACCTTGATGCTGCGGATATTGATCGCGCACTTCGGCTTTTTGGCTTGGCTTGCCTGATCAATGCTGCCTGGCCGATTATCCTCAAGCTTCTTTGGGTCGGGGCATGAGTATCGGGCAAAAGCCAAGTGAACTTGCCCATGGCGCGCTTTTTCTCGATCACGCCCTAAAGAATGCCTTTAACCGCGAAATCCTTGATCGGGCAGAAAATCTTGGCTTTTCGGACTGGTGGCTGGCGGCAGGGTGTCTTGCCCAAACGGTGTGGAATATCCAGTCTGGCCGTGCGTCGGAGCATGGCATTCTTGACTATGACCTATTTTATTTCGATCCCGATACGTCATGGGCGACGGAGGATAAGGTCATCTCAAAAGGCACTGAGTTATTTGCCGATTTGCCCGTCACGGTCGAAATTCGCAATCAGGCCCGTGTGCCGATCTGGTATCCGGAGAAATTCGGGATAGAGTATGGTGTTGTGGCGGCGGCCAGTGACGGTATTGACCGCTTTGCCTATCAAACAACGGCGGTCGGGGTGCGCAAGGTGGATGCTGGCAGCTCAATTGATGCCTACCGCATCTATGCACCGTTCGGCTTGGACGCATTGATCAATCAGCGCATCGTGCCAAATACCCGTTTACCCATTCGCAGGGTCTATGAGCAAAAGGTCGCTCGCTGGAAGGAGATTTGGCCGGAATTGGACGTCTTACCTTGGCCAGAAGGTGATCGGTAAAGGTCCGAAAAAACGACCTAGTCCTTGTCTTTATTCATCCGGGCAATGGTGGAGGTGGTTGAAAAGCCATCTTCAAGATTGGCCAGCACGACCTTGCCGCCATAGCCATGGACGATTTCGGCACCGACAACCTTATCAATGGTGTAATCGGCACCCTTGACCAGAATGTCAGGCTTGATCGCTTCAATCAGGTTGATAGGCGTGTCTTCACCAAAAATGACCACACCGCTGACAGTTTCAAGTGATCCCAGAACGGCTGCACGGGCGGCTTCGGACTGTACCGGGCGACTTTCACCCTTGAGCCTCTTGACAGATGCATCGGAATTAAGCCCGACAATCAGGCGATCGCAATTGCCACGTGCTTGTTTCAGAAGGCTCAAATGACCCGGATGCAAGAGATCAAAGCATCCATTGGTAAAGCCGACCTTATACCCCTTGCGGCGCCAGCGTTCTGCGCGATCCACCATGCGATCAAGCGGCATCAGTTTGGCCTCACCAATCATCAGGTCATGATGATGCAGGGCCGAAACCAGCTCGTCCGGATAAACAATCGCTGTGCCGATTTTGCCAACGACGATGCCCGCTGCAACATTTGCAATGCGCGCGGCATCAGCAAGGCTTGAGCCGGCGGCAATTGCGGATGCAAGGCAGGCAACAACCGTGTCACCAGCACCGGACACATCAAATACTTCGCGCGCTTCGGTCGGCAGATGGATTGCGTCACCATCCTTGGTAACAAGGGTCATGCCGTCCTGGCTGCGCGTAAGCAGCACATTGTCGATCCCGCATTCGGTAATGATCTTTGTCGCAGCCGCAATTGCATCTTCATCGCTATTGACCGCAATCCCGGTTGCGGCCTGTGCTTCGGCACGGTTTGGCGTAACCACCGTGGCACCGCGATAGATGCTGTAATCGCTTCCTTTTGGGTCGACGATCACTGGCTTGCCGGCTTTGCGTGCGGCTGTGATGGCCGCAGCAACAACATCGGCATGCAAAACACCCTTGCCGTAATCCGACAAGATGATGGCTTCTACGTCTGGGGCCAGTTGGCCCGCGAGTGCTGACAGGTTGCTTATGGTTGCTACTGCGATGTCTGAAGTGGTTTCGTTGTCAGATCGCAACAATTGTTGGCCGCTCGCGATATAGCGGGTTTTAATGGTGGTTGGACGGTTGCGTTCGGTCTGGATATAGGGCTCAACACCCTTGTCATTAGCGACATATTCCATGACTTCGCGACCTGGAAGATCATCACCCACCAGCGACAGGAACTGCACAGAAGCACCCAACGCAGTAGCGTTGCGCGTGACGTTACCCGCACCACCGAGCATCGCGCTTTCGCGTTCGACCCGAATGACCGGGATCGGTGCTTCGGGCGAGATGCGATTGACCGAACCATAGACAAACCGATCAAGCATGACATCGCCAATGCACAGGACTTTGGCGTTGGTAAGCTGTTCTACCTGTCGGGCCAGATGGCTGAGGTCAGTCATGGTATCTTGTCTTCGTTCTGTCGTTTGGTTCTGCAGTGATTGGGTAACTTGAGTGCGATTACTTCTTGGTCAGGCCAAGGGTATGTTCCAGCGCACCAACCAGCATCTGCCCGATCTGGATATGCATTTCCTGAATGCGCGCCGTGGTGTTGCTTGGAACAATCATCAGCGGATTACACAGATCGACCATGTCACCACCCGTCTTGCCAGTCCAGCCGGTTGCAATCAGGCCCATTTCCCTGGCTTTGGCCAAACCAAGATTGACGTTCTTGCTGTTGCCTGACGTTGAAATGCCAATCGCAACGTCATCAGGGTTGCCAAGCGCTTCGATCTGGCGCGAAAACAAATGATCAAAACCGAAATCATTGCCGATCGCGGTCAATGCGGAGCTATCCGTGGTCAATGCAATTGCTGGCAGGGCGCGGCGATCATGGATGTAGCGTACCGTGAACTCGGTTGCGATATGCTGTGCATCGGCTGCTGATCCACCATTACCGAAAAGCAGCAGCTTGTTGCCGTCATTGAGCGCGTCTGTGCAAATCTCGACCAGTTCAATGAACGCGTCACGGGTCGCTTCGCGGGTTTTGTTCACCAGATCAAGATGCTCGTCAAACTCGGCATCGAAAAAGGCTTTGATATCCATTACGCGTCCAAATCCTGCAGTAAGTCGTGTTTGCGGTGCGCTCTTATTGGTTGGGTGAGAAGGTAAAGTTAACGCCATTGGTTACCAAAACGCGTTTGCGTCGCCACATGTCGTTTATAACCCTGTCACTCAGATATGAAATCGGGCTGAAACTAGCAGCTTGGTTGGCGGAAAGCTACGACTTATCTTTTTCGCATCATGGGCAAAATCAGACATTTTCGCGTTTGGTTTCAATATGCATGAATGCTAAATACATAACCTGTTAATTGACAGTCGCTAAGATCTGGCGGACAGGGTTTCAGTCTGATTCCGATAAAACAATAATCTGGTCATTGCATTTATGTCTGATAGCACACTTCCATCGCCCGAAGCCTTCCTGGTCGACTATGTGCGACGCCTTGAGCGGCGCAAGGAAGGCGTTGGTGCGATCCATGTGCATTTCTCAAAGCTTATGGCCTTTAACCGCCGCGATCATCATATCCGTACGGCGATTGCAGCGTTCGAGGAAATCGTGCCGGAAGTCACCGGGCGTATCTTTACGCTGTCCAACCAGGATCTGATCTTCATCTTTGATGCGGCCGAGATGGATGAGGTTAATGCCGTCATCTTCCGTCTGAAATTCCTGTTTAACGATGATCCCTTGATCAGCGATAACAAGGATGAAAGCGGTGCACCGGCGAATTTCACCGACTATTTTGATGTCGGGCAGCAATATAAAGAATTCCTGCACCTCACCCAGTTACTTGTGCGCTCGAACGCCAATCGTCCGCGCGTGGTAAGCAAGGCTGCCGAACGTCATAATGACCATCCGGAATTTGGTGATGATCGGGCGCCGCTGACGCCAAAGATTTTGGGGCGTATTGATGAATCACTGCGTCGTGCGGATCTATCCAACCTGATGCGGCGTCAGGCGATCTGTGCCGTGGTTGGTGATGCCAACCCGACACCGGTTTTCCACGAGCTGTTCATTTCGATCAAGGATCTGCAGGAAACGCTTCTGCCGGATGTGAATGTTCTGTCAAACCGCTGGCTGTTCCAGCATCTGACCGAAATTCTGGATCGCCGCATGTTGTCGCTTCTGACACGCAGCAACGATGCTTCGGTGACCGGCTCGGTCAGTATTAACTTGAATGTCTCGACACTTCTGTCGCCGGACTTCCTGACGTTTGATAGCAACGTTAAAGCAGGTCAGCGCGGGACGATTGTTCTGGAGCTGCAAAAGATCGACATCTTTGCCGATCTTGGTGCGTTCTTCTTTGCCCGTGATTTCTGCCGTGATCGCGGTTATCGCATCTGTATTGATGGCATCAGCCACCTGTCGCTTCCCTATATCAACCGCAACAAGCTTGGCGTTGATATGATCAAGATGATCTGGGATCCAGAAATGGAGAATATGGTTGAAGAGCATCGCGATGCCATGCGTGCAGCAGTTGCTGAATCCGGTGATACCCGTGTGATCCTGTGCCGTTGTGATGATGAACGGGCGATCAAGTTCGGTCATTCGATCAATATCACCATGTTCCAGGGCCGCCATGTCGAGCAGCTGATGAACGAGCGAACAAAGAAATAGCGCCGGGGTTCCAGCGCTATTTCTTACTCATCAAAACTCTTCGCACTTATTCTTTGCCGTCAATCCCGGCTTTCTCGAAGGTTGCCATGCCGTTGTGGCATTCAGCCGCCGCACGCAAAAGCGGGATGGCAAGGGCTGCACCCGATCCTTCGCCAAGACGCATGCCAAAATTGATCAAAGCCTGCTTGCCAAGCTTTTCAATCAAGCGGCGATGGCCGGGTTCGGCCGAAACATGCCCTACAAGGCAATGATCTAGGGCGTCTGGTCGAATGGCGGCAAGGACCGCCGCCGCTGCACAAGAGACATATCCGTCCAGAAGAACCGGGACATTTGAAAAGCGTGCGGCAAGGATCGCACCGGCCATAGCAGCAAGTTCACGCCCACCAACACAGCGCAAAACATCAAGTCCGTCATGCATCTGGTTTTTGTGCAAGATGATGGCATCGCCAACCACACGGGTTTTACGTGACAGGGTATCGTCATCAATGCCGGTGCCCCGTCCGGTCCAATCTGCAGCATCGCCACCATAAAGCGCATGAGAAATGGCTGCGGCCGAGGTGGTGTTGCCAATCCCCATTTCACCGGGCACAAAAAGATCAATTCCCTTTTCAATCGCACTCATGCCAAAGGCCATGGCTTCCGCGCAGCCTTCGTCATCCATCGCCGGTTCCTGGGTGAAATCGTTGGTCGGGATCTCAAGGGCGACTTCCATCACGCGCAGTTCGGCATCAACCGATTTGCAGATCTGATTGATCGCAGCCCCGCCATTGATGAAGTTTTCCACCATCTGCTGGTTCACGCTGGCCGGAAAAGCGGAAACACCTTGCGCGACGACACCATGGCTTCCGGCAAAAACAGTTACACGCGGACGCGACATGCGCGGGCGTGATGTGCCTTGCCAGCCTGCAAGCCAAAGACTGAAATCCTCAAGCCGTCCCAAAGACCCGGCAGGTTTGGTCAAGGTCGGTTCGCGTTCAATGACAGCGGCCCGGGCCTGCGCATCAGCAGCCGGAAGTTCGGCAAGAAGTGCCCGGATCTCATCAAGGTTTTGCGGCGGGTGCTTGGGATTGAACATCATGGTCTCCGGCTGGCGGCAATTTGTGTAAGGCGTCTTCCGCTTGGCTTCTGAGGATGTTGGGATTAGGTTCACAAGCCAGTTTTATGGGACGTTCCACCGACAAACGCCGCCTGGGTCAATCAAGCATGGCGCAAATTCGGTGAGGTGTAGCAGAAAATCGGCCCCAAACTAGGCTCATGCGCAACAGATTGCCAGTTCGAAAATCGGAATTTGATGGTGTCCGAAGATCATAACCAAAACGAAACAAACATGCAAAGCTCAGATGAGCATACCAAAAATACGTCGGCAAATGTCGATGAAGGTGGGCGCTATACCTATGCGGATGCTTCGCTGATTTCCGATTTTTGGCGGGCTATGGTGCTGCTCAGCCGGGTGCCCGTCCTTGATATCGATGATTTCCGGTCGGTGATGATCGCGCGTTCCGTTTGGACCTGGCCGCTTGTGGGCCTGTTGTTGGCGGGGTTGGCTTTGCTGCCAGCCATGCTGGTGCATTACCTGACCGATAATGCCTTGATCTTTGCGATTTTTGCGGTTGCCGGAATGGTGCTTTTGACCGGATCGATGCATGAAGACGGCATGGCCGATTGTGCTGATGGGTTTGGCGGTGGTGTCGGACGTGCCCGCAAACTTGAGATCATGCGCGATAGCCATATCGGCACCTATGGCGTGGTTGCCCTGATCTTGTGTGTTGGCTTGCGTTTGGTTGTTCTCAATGGGGCGGCAAGCATAGGTCAGGCGGCGATTGCGTTTTTGATCATGGCGATTATGTCACGCGCGGCGATGCCGTTTGTCATGCGTATCTTGCAGCCAGCGCGCGATAATGGCTTGGGCAAAGGGGCTGGACGACCCGGATGGGTCCCGATCCTTGCCGGGATCGCGATTGCTGCGGGCCTGTGTGTTGTGCTGGGCGGTGTTTTTGTGACTTTGGCCGTGATGCTTGGGGCTGCCATTGCGATTGCCTTGGTTTCACTGGTGGCAAGGTGGCAGATCGGCGGGCAGACAGGTGATGTGTTGGGGGCGACCCAACTATGTGCAGAGCTTTTCATCGGCATTGCATTTATCGCCATGATGAATGTGCTGTGATGCTATGATGCGTACCTGACGTCGCACATATTTACAGTCGCGCGTTATGGGTTGGGCCGTTTCGAGGATACCATGAAAAAAGTTGAAACAACCCGCTGGTGGCTGGTCCGCCATGCCCCCGTGATCAATCCTGAAAAGCTGGTCTATGGCCGAAGCGACATGCCAGCGGACCTGTCTGATGAAAAAGCCCTGCGTGCGCTTGCCCGGCATCTGCCGCGCGATGCTGTTTGGGTCACAAGCCACCTTTCGCGAACCCTTGATACCGCGCTAAGGCTTCAGGAACTTTTTGACGAAGATGTCACGCCCCAACGCGAAACCGGATTTGCCGAACAGCATTTCGGCGCGTGGGAGCTTCAACACTGGAACGACCTTCCCAAAGGTGAAACCACCCAATTCTGGACCGATTTTGCCCGACAACATCCACCCAATGGTGAGAGTTTCTCGGACGTTGTCGAGCGGGTCGGACCGCTGTTTAGCCGCCTGAACCGATATTGGGCGGGGCGCGATATTGTCGCCGTTATTCACGGCGGAACCGTGCGCGCAATCATGGCCAATGCGCTCGGCTTGTCGCTTGAAACCGCACTTTCGTTTCATGTCGACACCCTTGGCCTGACGAAACTTGAATATATTGATGGCGTGGATGAGCCGGGCTGGCGTGTGACAGCTGTTAATCAGCGTTTCTGATTGCGGATCGGCAGAAATGAAAACAGCATCAAACCGGTTTGGCTTGATGCTGTTAAATGTTGGTGGCCAAAGTACTCAAAAAAGCACTTAAGCGTCAGGCTGATTTCAGTTCAGCATTGGCGCTGACATCTTCCTGCGCATGTTCCGCAAGATAGCGGTCAACCATATCGGCCGTAACATCATGCTTTTCGCAAATCGCTGCGATATCTTGCAGATAAGCTTCGTAATACGGCACCGGTCGGCTGCGCGATTTGTTGCGCAGTTTTGCGACATTCGGGAAATCTGCTGCAAAGGACGTGTTTTCAATCACCTGAATGACATTGTCATCGATGATGGCCGCCGACATGCCGCGATATGTTTTGCCACAGGCTGAAAGCATCTTGCTGGCTGTCGGCACAGATATCCCCGGCTGTGCTAAAAGCTCGTTGAGTTCTTCTTCGCCAAAATCGCGGATCGTCATCAAGGTGATGAGGGTCGGCAGGTCACGCACCAAAAGCGACAGGGCATTTACCCGGATACCACGTGAATGGGACCAGATGATTGTCGCGATCACGCCCTTGGACGGATCAAGCGCGAAGATATTGCGAACGTCCCGACGGGCGAGCGTAATGTCGTCCTCGGTTGCGTATTCTTCCAGAAAGTTTTGAAAAGACCGGTCGGATGTCGTCAGGCGATCCAGCAGACCAAGCCACATGTCCTTACGCGAAGAAGTGATCCAGGTTGGTGTTTTCAGCTTTCGGATTTTTGGTAGTTGAGCACTAATTGCCATCTGATCTTGCAAAATTCCAATTTACCCCAAGAGTTTAGCGCCACAGATTTCTGCGGCCGACCGGGTTATGATTGTTATGTTCCCGGCGATCACGCCCGATGGCAGAGCGTCCTGCACGAATTCAAGCGTGATAATATGATGTTCTCTTAAATGACCCGCCCTCTCAAGCAGGCAATTCTTACAAATACTGACCTTCCGGTTAGGGTGCAGTGGCCGAACGGAGAATGGCCTTTGGCTTGGCAAACAAACCTGATACGTTCGCCAGACCGTTCGGTGATGGGAAATCGGTGCGATGCCGATGCTGCCCCCGCAACTGTATCGGGTTGGGCAATCTGGGTTTTTGCGATCTTGCAGAACCAGCCACCGGGAAACCGGGAAGGCAGATTGCTTTCATGCCCGCAGCCAGGAAACCAGCCGAAGGTGTCACTGCGAAAGCATGGTGGCGACGCAATCGGGCCTCGGTGGGAGGCCATGGCGAGGAATGTATGGGATGACCCAAACGATACGGCCTGCCGGGACGCATTTGATCTTGGGCGGTGCCAGATCCGGCAAAAGCAGATTTGCCGAAGACATCATCAATCAGGCCGGCGGCGGCTTCTATATCGCGACCGGGCGTGCCTGGGACGATGAAATGGCCAACCGGATCGACCTTCACAAACAATCACGTGGCAATCATTGGCAGACGATTGAAGAACCGCTTGAGCTTTGCGCGGCACTTCGAACCTGCAACACATCTGATGGCAAACCCGTTCTGGTCGATTGCCTGACCTTGTGGCTGACCAATCTGATGCTTGAAGACCGCGATATCGACGCCGAATTCACAGCCCTGTGCGAGCTTGTGCCAACACTGGACATTCCCATCCTTCTGGTGTCAAACGAGGTCGGTTTTGGAATTGTGCCGGAAAACGCGATGGCGCGTACCTTTCGCGATCACGCCGGACGCCTGCATCAACGTATTGCCGCATTGGCCGACCGGGTGACTTTGGTCGTCGCGGGCATTCCGATGCAGGTCAAATAGTAACATAAAGAATTGAATTTTAAGGAATTTAGAGATGGCACAATTGGGTAAAATCCCGGCAACCGTCATTACCGGTTTTCTGGGTGCCGGCAAAACGACTATGATCCGCAACATGCTGGAAAACGCCAATGGCAAACGCATCGCGCTGATCATCAACGAATTTGGTGATCTGGGTGTCGACCGCGGGATCATCAATGGCTGCGGCATCGAAGGCTGTGCGGAGGATGATGTGGTTGAACTGGCAAATGGTTGCATCTGCTGTACGGTGGCTGATGACTTCCTGCCAACCATTCAGGGCCTGATTGACCGTGAAACACCGCCTGATCATATCGTTATCGAAACATCTGGCCTGGCGCTGCCAAAGCCGCTGGTGAAGGCGTTTAACTGGCCTGAAGTTCGCTCGCGCGTGACGGTGGACGGTGTTGTGGCCGTTCTGGATGGCGCGGCCCTTCGTGATGGCTTGTTTGCCCATGATCATCATGCGGTTCAGGCCCAGCGCGAAGCCGATGAGAACCTTGATCACGAAAGCCCGCTTGAAGAACTGTTCGAAGAACAGCTTCTGTGCGCGGATATGGTCGTTTTGAACAAGACTGACCTTCTGAGCGATGAAGAACGCATCAAGGTCGAGGCGGATATCCGTGCCGAGCTGAAAAAGCCGTCGGTCAAGATTATCGCAACCGAGCATTCCCGCGTGGAAAACGCCATTCTGCTGGGCCTTGGTGCCGCAGCCGAAGATGATCTTGATAGCCGCCCAAGCCATCATGACGATGGTCACGAGCATGATCACGACGATTTCGACAGCTTTGTTGTGTCGCTTGATGCGATCAATGACCCCGAAGCACTGGAAAAGCGTCTGGTCAATGTTGTGCGTGAATTTGACGTTCTGCGCATCAAGGGCTTTTTGGATGTTCCGGGCAAACCAATGCGCCATGTGGTCCAGGGGGTTGGCGAACGTTTCCAGCGTTACTTTGACCGTCCGTGGTCGGATGGTGAAAGCCGCCGTTCAGAACTGGTCGTCATTGGCCTGCATGGCATTGACCGCGATGCAATCGAAGCGGCCATCAAGGCTGCTTGATCGCCTGCGCGATATTTAATCTGGAAATACCAAGATACCGGGTGGCGTAGGTCATCCGGTATCTTTGACTTTGAACGCATTTAAAATACGGAACACCCGATGCATTTACTCGCAGCCCAGCCCGGTATGGTGACAGATGGCAGTGAGGCCGTCGATCTTGGCCAACAGCCAGGCGACGTGGTCATTCTGTCTGCTGCCGAGTCCGAGCTTGCTTGTCTGGCCGGCGCGCAGACGCGCCTTGTCGATGCATTTGGTGATGATGTTCCGTCCCTTCGTTTGGCAAGCCTGCTTCAGCTTGGCCACAACATGTCGGTCGATCTGTATGTTGATGATGTGCTGTGTGATGCCAAATTCATCATTGTTCGTATCCTTGGCGGGCGCGGATATTGGGATTATGGCATCGAACAATTGGTCAGCCTTGCGCGATCCAGGGACATCCCATTGATCTTGTTGCCAGGCGATGATCAACCCGATGCGGAGCTTCTGTCGCTTTCAACGCTTAAAGGGGCCGAATATCAGAAAATCTGGCGCTACCTGATCGAAGGTGGTCCGAAAAATTCCGAGAATTTACTTCGTCTTATATACGAAAAGTTAAATGAACAAGTTAACTGGAACTGGGCACCAGCGGCACCACTGGTAAAAGCCGGGGGCTATTGGCCGGGAAAATCGCAAGCCGGGCTTGATGAAATCCGTGCCAATTGGGTTGAAAATCAACCGGTTACACCTATTCTTTTCTACCGATCGCTTGTGCAGGCGGCCAATCTTGATGTGATTGACGCACTGGTTGAAGAACTTGTTTCTAATAAACTGAATCCGCTGCCAATTTTTGTCGCAAGCCTCAAAGACCCGGTCGCAAGTGCGCTGGTCAGTGACTGGTTGGCGGAAACCAAGGCGGACCTGATCCTTAATACCACGGGATTTGCGCTTTCTGTTCCGGGATCGCAACGATTTGACGGGCCATTTGACGTTGTCGATGTACCAGTTTTTCAGGTGGTCCTCTCGGGCGGGAGCGAGGAGGCTTGGCGCGATGGTGTGAACGGGTTGGCTGCGCGTGATATTGCGATGAATGTGGCATTGCCTGAGGTCGATGGTCGCATCCTGTCGCGCGCGGTTTCGTTCAAGGGATCAGCAGGTAAGGATGACCTGACCCAGATTGATCTGGTGAAATACATCCCCGTGCGCGATCGCGTTGCCTTTACGGCCAAGCTCGCGGCCAATTGGGTCAAGCTGCGTACCGGGAAAGCCGATGCGCGCAAGGTCGCGATGGTCATGGCGAACTATCCCAACAAGGATGCGCGCCTTGGCAATGGGGTCGGGCTTGATACGCCAGCAGGCATGATTGAAACCCTGCGTGCCATGCAGGCTGAGGGTTATCAGATTGAAAACCTGCCTGATGATGGCGATGCGCTGATTGCCGCGGTCAAGGCTGGACCGACCAATGATTTCAAATCGCTTACGGGGCGTGAAATCCGGGTCACCTTGTCATTGGCGGACTATCAAGTGGCATTCGCTGGCTTGCCGAAATCGATCCGAGATCAGGTGATGGATGCCTGGGGTGATCCAACATCCGATCCGTTCTATTTGCCTGATCAGGATGCCATAGCACTTGCGATCCTGCCGATGGGCAATGTGGTGGTCGGGTTGCAGCCTGCACGTGGCTATAATATTGACCCGCTTGAAAGCTATCATTCGCCCGATCTGGTGCCGCCGCATAACTATTTTGCATTCTATATCTGGCTGCGCCATGTGTTTGGCGTCGATGCGATCATTCATTTTGGCAAGCACGGCAATATGGAATGGTTGCCGGGCAAGTCATTGGCGCTTTCTGCGGATTGTTTCCCCGAGGCGGTCTTTGGCCCGACCCCGCATTTTTATCCCTTTATCGTCAATGACCCGGGTGAAGGCACACAAGCCAAACGCCGTGCGCAGGCCGTGATCCTTGATCACTTAACCCCGCCTTTGACCCGAGCTGAAAGCTATGGCCCGCTTAAGGACCTCGAAGCGCTGGTGGATGAATATTACGACGCGGCGGCGGTTGATCCCCGGCGTCTGGTTATCCTGAAACGCGATATTCTTGAGCTTGCCATTCGCATCGGCCTTGATCGTGATTGCGGGATTGAAGCGGGTGAAGACGAAGAAAGCGCACTTGCCAAACTTGATAACTATCTCTGTGAGCTGAAAGAACTTCAGATCCGTGATGGCCTGCACATCTTTGGCAAGGCCCCTGAGGGCGATCTTTTGACCGACCTTCTGGTCGCACTGGCACGTTTGCCGCGCGGATCGGACACGGGGCCAAAAGCATCACTGCATCGCGCGATTGCCAAGGACATTCTGGGCGATCCTGCGTTTGATCCGCTTGATTGCGCCTTTGCTGAATTCTGGCCGGGTACCAAGCCCGAAATACTGGCGCATTATGATGGCGAAGATATCGGACCTTGGCGGACCACAGGCGATACGGTTGAACGGATCGAGCTTCTTGCGCGTGATCTGGTCAACGGCACGGTTAAGGCAGATCCGGGGTGGGGCGCGGTTTGTGATGTTATTTCCGATATCGAAACAAATATACGGCCGGCTGTAACTGGCTGCGGACCGGCCGAGATTTCCGGTATTTTGCGTGGCCTTGCGGGCAAGTTTGTCGAACCCGGCCCGTCTGGTGCACCGACCCGTGGACGGCCCGATGTCCTGCCAACCGGGCGCAATTTCTATTCCGTGGATACCCGTACTGTACCGACCCCGGCTGCCTGGCAGTTGGGCTGGAAATCGGCCGAACTGCTGCTTGAGCGCCACGTTCAGGATCACGGTGAATGGCCCAGTGCACTCGGCTTGTCGGTATGGGGCACCAGTAATATGCGGACGGGCGGCGATGACATTGCCCAGGCCCTTGCCCTGATGGGTGTTCGCCCGACCTGGGATAGCGCATCGCGCCGCGTGACAGGGTTTGAAATCATGCCGGCATCGGTTTTGGGCCGACCGCGCGTTGATGTCACCTTGCGCATATCGGGTTTCTTCCGCGATGCGTTTCCGGGTCTGATTGATCTGTTTGATAGCGCGGTGCGCGCTGTGTCCGAGCAAAGTGACGAGCCCGCTGACATCAACCCGATCGCAGCCCGTGTGGCGGCAGAGGCGCAAAAGCTTCGCGAAAGCGGATTGGATGCCGATCAGGCAACCCGTCAGGCCGGTTTTCGTGTTTTTGGCTCCAAACCCGGTGCCTATGGTGCCGGTCTGCAGGCGATGATTGATGAAAAGCTTTGGGAAGATGAAGATGATCTTGCCGATGCTTACCTCGCCTGGGGTAGTTACGCCTATGGCAATGGGGCAGAGGGCACAGCGGCCCGTAATTTGTTTGAAACCCGCTTGTCGAAGGTCGATGCGATTGTCCATAACCAGGATAACCGCGAACATGACCTTCTGGATTCCGATGATTACTATCAATTCGAAGGCGGAATGACATCTGCGGTACGCAGTCTGTCGGGCAAACAGCCGATAGTTTATCACAGTGATCATTCCCGCCCGGAAAGCCCGAAAATCAGAACCCTTGAAGAAGAAATCGCCCGTGTCGTGCGGGCGCGCGTGGTAAACCCCAAATGGATCAAGGGGGTAATGCGCCACGGCTATAAGGGCGCGTTTGAAATCGCTGCAACGGTTGATTATCTGTTTGCCTTTGCCGCGACGGCGCGCTGTGTCGCGGATCACCATTTTGATCTGGTGTATGACGCCTACCTTGATGATGCTGAGGTGCGCGACTTTATCGAAAATCACAATCCCGACGCGCTGCGCGATATTCGCGATCGATTGCGTGAAGCGATTGAACGCGGCCTGTGGCAGCCACGGCGCAACAGTGTCGCCAATGATCTGATTGATAAGGTGTAGCTCCGCCATAAGGCATTTGATTCACAAGAATTTTACTGCGGGAACAAACGGGGGAGTTGAAACGTTACGTTTTCGCACCATATCTCAATTAACCAACTGTTAAGAAGTTGTGAGGGACGGGGCACACCTTTCAGATCACCTGCCGGGAAGCAGGGTGATCAAGAAGATAGGAGGCCGCGATGGAGAAGACCAACGTTCGTTTGCCTGACTATTTGCAAACTCCCTTGCCTGCCCACAAAGGGCACGCAGAGATAATCGACTTCCTGCTTTCTGATTGCGATACGCCAGACTGGCTCCGTACCGATTTGCACGGCGAAGGCCGCTATCGTCCGGCCCGCGGTGCCATTCGCGCCGTCCTTGGCGTGCGTGAACGCTTTAATGGCGTGCATCGCCCGGTCACATTCGAAGAGTTTCATGATGGCATGACCGAACTCGCCCATCATCTACCGGGTCCGGATCAAACCAAATTTGAAATTGATGCCAAGGTGCGGATTTACTGGCGCTATCTGCAAGGGGTCGAACGTCAGGTCTGGCGCACGGCCGTTTCGGTTGCCCATCTCGCCCTTGATCATTTCCCGGTGGTTCGCGAATTCAAGGCCCTGATCGAACAGGTCGTGATCAGCCGTGACTGGCTTGAACGCCGTCTTGAAGTCGTCGAGCAAAGCTTCCAAAACCCGATCAATGCAAGCAATGACGCCGTACGCACAGCGCTGATGCGATTGCGCCGGATGTCACCCGGTGATCGGCTGCAACTGTTTAACAAGGCCCGCATGCGTCGCCCGGAACTGCGCAATATTGATATGCGCGAACCCGATAAATGGGCCGATCTTGTCACCGGTGATCTTGGTCTGTCACCGCGTGAAAGTGCGACGCTTTAGATTTGAGTTAGTGGGTGGGGGTACCGCCGTTTGGCGGTGGAAAGTGCGGTCATTGGGCCGCACTTTTCTTTTGTGCGTTTAGCTGGTTGTGTTGCTTCCATCCGCCGGGCACTCTTGGGTCATCGCCCTTAGAAATCCGGAAGGCCCACGATGCCCCGCACCATCTATTTGTCTTTAATCCTTGCTTTGATGGCGGGTCTTTTTGCATTTGGCGCCCCTGCGGCCGCGCAATCATCAAGCCCGACGCCCGTGCCGAGCGGCCCGTTTCACTGGCAATTGCAGGGCGAGATCGCCTTAAGCCCTGAGATCCGCGTGGTGGGTGCGGATTTATTTGAAACATCGGTTGATCAGGTGGCTGCTTGGCGTGCAAAGGGCATCTATCCGATTTGCTATATCAATGTTGGCGCGGTGGAAGAATGGCGCGATGACTTTGATCGCTTTCCGAACTCCGTGATTGGCAATGCCTATTGGGGGTGGGACGGGGAATATTGGCTTGATATCAGTCGCTTTGATCAGTTTGCCGATCTGATGACGGCCCGTTTTGATCTTTGCCGCGAAAAGGGGTTTCTGGGTATTGAGCCCGATAACATCGATGCCTTTGAAGCCGATCAAAGCAACAAGACCACCGGGTTTGATATCAAAAGGGACGATCAATTGGCCTATCTTGAATGGCTGATTGATCAGGCCCACGACCGGGGCCTTGCCATTGCTCAAAAAAACGTGGCGGAGCTCGTTCCTGACTTGGTTGGGCGGATGGATTTTGCCTTGCTTGAATCAGCACATCGTTTGGGTTTCATGGATGATTTCGATCCCTATGTGGCATTGGGGAAACCCGTCTTTGCGGTCGAGTATGTGGAAGAGGGTGCAAATCGCCAAAGCTTCTGCCCGAATGCGAAAAGTCATGGCTTTCAGGGCGTAATTGCGCAGATTGAACTCGATAAAACTCCGCAAAACTGCCCTTGATCCGGGCACTGATTTCGCCGCATTGTAAGCGCGCACTTCAAAGGGAAGAAACAATGACCGATAAAAGCCAGCCAGACGTCGATATCAACGCGCGCCATGATGAAAAAATGAAGAAAATCAAGGCCGCGCGCGACAAAATGATGGCCCAGAAGATCGATAAAAAGGGCCTGATCATTGTCCATACCGGCAAAGGCAAGGGCAAGTCTTCCTCGGCCTTTGGCATGGCGATGCGCTGTGTTGGTCACGACATGAAGGTCGGTGTGGTTCAGTTCATCAAGGGCGGCTGGGAAACCGGCGAGGCCAAGCTTTTGAAAAAGTTCCCCGATCTGTGTGAATTCCACGCAATGGGGGCAGGCTTTACCTGGGAAACCCAAAACCGTGCACAGGATGTCGCACTGGCGCGCGAAGCCTGGAACAAGGCATTGGAAATGCTGCGTGATCCAAGCTATTCGATGGTGATCCTGGATGAGATCAACATCGTCCTGCGCTATGACTTCCTGCCACTTGATGACGTTTTGGATGCGCTTGCCAACAAGCTTCCCGATCAGCATGTGGTCCTGACCGGTCGTAATGCGCCCGATACCCTGATTGAGGCCGCCGATCTGGTAACAGAGATGACCATGATCAAGCACCCGTTCCGCGAACAGGGCATTAAGGCGCAGATTGGCGTTGAATTCTGATCGGCCAAGTTGCTGAATTTTCTCTGCATTTGCGCCGATGACATGAAAGTTTCGATAAAGAAATGAAGACGCAAGCCGTCCCCGCCCTGATGTTGCAAGGTACCGGATCGGATGTCGGTAAATCCTTGCTGGTGGCGGGGCTTTGCCGGGCCTTTTCCCGGCGCGGCTTGCGTGTGCGTCCGTTCAAACCGCAAAACATGTCAAACAACGCTGCCGTCACCGATGATGGCGGTGAAATTGGCCGTGCCCAGGCGCTTCAGGCGCGCGCAGCCGGTGTGCCGACATCGGTGCATATGAACCCGGTTTTGCTCAAACCCCAAAGTGATATCGGCGCGCAGGTGGTGGTTCAGGGCAAGGTCCTGACCAGTGCTAAGGCGCGCGATTATTACCGCCTGAAACGCGATCTTTTGCCCAAGGTGATCGATAGTTTTGAGGTGATGGCAGCGGATGCTGACCTTGTTCTGGTCGAAGGGGCCGGATCACCCGCCGAAGTGAACCTGCGTGCATCCGATATTGCCAATATGGGCTTTGCCGAGGCCGCCAAGGTCCCCGTCATTCTGGTCGGCGACATTGATCGTGGCGGGGTGATTGCATCGATTGTTGGTACGCATGCGCTTTTATCAGACGGCGACCGCACCTGGCTTAAGGGCTATGTGATCAACAAGTTTCGCGGTGATGTGTCGCTGTTTGAAACGGCAACCGATATCATTGAAAAGACCTGCGATCTTAAAAGTTACGGTATCGCAACATACTGGCCGGGCGCGCAAAAACTGCCGGCTGAAGATGGTGTCGCACTGGAAAAAGCCGGGAAATATCAACGCGCTGATCTGAATGGCGCGCGGGCAATTATTCGTATCGCCGTGCCCCATCTGCCGCGCATTGCCAACTTTGATGATCTGGACCCGCTTGCAGCCGAGGATGATGTCGAACTTCTGGTGATCAAGCCGGGTCAAGTGATCCCGGCCGATTGTGATCTTGTGCTGCTGCCCGGATCAAAATCGACCATGGCCGATCTTCGGTTCTTGAAGGAACAGGGCTGGGACATAGATATCATTGCCCATCATCGACGCGGCGGGCGCGTCATGGGCATTTGCGGTGGTTATCAGATGCTGGGTCGTGTGGTTCACGACCCGGACGGGGTTGAAGGTGAACCGGGTTCCGAGGTTGCTCTTGGCCTTTTGGATGTTGAAACCGTCATGGCCGGGAACAAGCACCTGTCCAAAATTGACGGTGCGACGATCAACCCGGCGGGTGATGGTTCGGCTTACCTTGCTGCGGATATTCCGGTAACCGGCTATGAGATACATATGGGCCGGACTGATGGGCCGGATCGGGCGCGAAGCTGGCTTGATCTGGAGGGCGCGCCTGATGGGGCGATCAGTTCAGATGGTCTTGTGATGGGGTGCTATTTGCATGGGCTGTTTGGCAGTGATGCGTTTCGTCACGCGTTTTTGGCGACGATCAGTTCATCAGACAGAACGGCGAACACCCAGTTCGAAGCCGGAGTCGACGCAGCCCTTGATGAATTGGCCGATCATCTGGAAGCCTGCCTTGATCTTGATGGCATGCTGGAGCTGGCAAAAAGCCGGGGAAAATAGGCCACCCTTAAGGTTTCTGACAGCATCGCTGGTCAAAATCATGAAAATTGGGTCGCAAACACGCAGAAACCCTTTACTTGGGGCCGGTTGCGTGGTTTGACAGATTTTGCAATTCCGGTCCTGAAACGAACCGCGTGAATTGCTGTTTTGCGATTGTTTGCAGCGATGCAGATCGTCTTTGCAAAACGTTCATCCTTGGTCGGGTATCCTCACGTTTATGCGTCAGTTACATCATTTTTGGCTTTCACCATTTTCGCGCAAAGTGCGCCTGGTTCTTGCCGAGAAAAAACTAGATTTCGAACTCAAAGCCGAACCCGTTTGGGAGCGCCGCGACGATTTCCTGCTGCTTAATCCGGCGGGCGAAGTCCCTGTTCTTGAAGAAGAAGGCGGGCTGGTTCTGTGTGACTCGACAGTCATTTGCGAGTATCTCGACGAAGTCTATCCTGATGAGCCGAAACTGTTTGGTGCTGACGCCAAAGAACGTGCTGAAATCCGCCGCCTTGTCGCCTGGTTTGATGGCAAATTTAACCGCGAAGTGACCGAACATTTGTTGGGTGAGAAGCTTTTGAAACGCTTCTTCTCGACCGGAACGCCAGATACCAAGGTGCTGCGCGCCGGGCGCACCAATGCGGCCTATCATCTTGATTATATCGGCTGGCTGTTTGAACGCCGGAACTGGTTGGCGGGCGATCATTTGACCATGGCCGATCTGGCTGCTGCCGCGCAAGTATCGGTGATCGACTATATGGGCGATATCAACTGGTCAAAGCATCCGCGCGCCAAGGATTGGTATATGCGGGTCAAAAGCCGTCCGTCGATGCGCGATATTCTGGCCGACCGTCAGGCAAGCTTCCCGCCGTCAAGCCATTATGCCGAGCTGGATTTTGAATGACGAATTCATCCATCTCAGATGAATTCTATCCAGAAGGCGGTTTGAATGCCGCAAGTTACGATCTCCGCGCCGTATTAGACCGCAAACTCTTTGACGACCCCATTCCGTTCTATACCCGGATTGCCAAAAGCCTGGCATCAGAGTTGGGCGTGCTGGAGCTCGGCTGTGGTACAGGGCGCATCAGTGCGGCGATTGCCGAGTTGGGTATTGCTGTCGAAGGGCTTGATTTATCGCCAGCAATGCTGGATCAGGCGCGTGCGAACCATCCCGACATCACCTGGCATTCGGGCAATATGTGCGACTTTGATCTGGGGCGGCAGTTTGACCTTGTGATCATTCCGTTTCGCGGACTTCAGGAAGTCACCGATGCAGCGGATCAACGCCGCGCGCTTGAACGGGCCTTTGCCCATCTAAAACCGGGCGGGGCAATTGCACTGGATCTGATGGATCCTGATTTGCGTTATTGTCTGCCTGAAGGCGATCCAGAGTCTGTTGAACTGCCAATCTTTCTAATGCCTGATGGTGTGGGAAAACCGGGCAGTCGCTTGCGGATTACCGCGATGGAACGCACCAACGATCCCCTGACCCAGCGGTTCAGCGAACATTGGCGGTTTGAGGAAATCGATCCAGACAACCATGTCATCCGGGCGGAGGATTCCTGGCATCACCTGCGCTGGATCCATCGCAGTGAAATGCGCCTAATGCTGGAGGTCTGCGGATTTGTTTCGATAACGGAATTTTCGGACTTTCAGGGAAATCCGCCAAAATATGCCAGCAATCAGGTCTGGATGGCAAAACGGCCGGACTGATGCCCGGCCCTTCTTGATTTGGTATGGGGTCTAAACCGATGGATCAGTTGCCAGCAAACTTTGCCGCCTGAGACATGGTCTCACCGCGCTCGTCCGTCGTAAGTGGCACAAGGCCGTTATCAGCAAGCAAACCTTCCTCGCCAATCACGGCTTCTGACACATAGGTCGAGACGAAATTGCCAAGCGATCTGACCAGCTGCTGGTGATCGTCTTTGACATAAAGATAAAGCGCACGTGACGCCGGATAGCTGCCATCAAGAATGGTTTCATAATCCGGGGCAACGCCATTGACCGGAATACCCTGAAGCTTTTCACGGTTCCGCTCAAGATTGTTAAAGCCCATCACGCCATAAGACGTGGGGTCTTTTTCAAGCTTGCTGATCACCAGACGGTCGTTTTCACCTGCTTCGATATAGGCACCATCTTCACGAATGGTGCGGCACAGAAGACGGAAGCTGTCCGGATCGGATGCCTCAAGACTTGCGATATCCGAGAAGGTCGCACAGCCCTGATCCATCAAAAGCTGCCCCATCAGATCGCGCGTACCTGAGGTCGGTGGCGGACCGTAAACGCGGATTTTGATATCGGGCAGGGTCGGATCAACATCGGACCATTTTTCATTCGGGTTTGGCACACTTGCACCATTGATCGGAATGGTACGCGCCAAGGCTAGATACAGCTGACGGGCGGTGATTTCCATCGACGGTGCCTGACGCGATCCCAAAAGAACGATACCGTCATAGCCGATTTTGATTTCGCTGATATTGCGGACCGAGTTCGCCGCACAGATCGCGGTTTCCGAACCGGTAATAGGACGCGAAGCATCAACGATATCCGGGTACTGTTCGCCAATACCACCGCAGAACAGCTTAAAGCCGCCGCCAGAACCGGTGCTTTCAACAACCGGGGCCGGTTCACCCGTGGTCTTGGCATAATGTTCCGCGACCTTGGTGGTCAGCGGGAAGATGGTCGATGAACCGACAATCCTGATCTGATCGCGTGCCTGTGCAGCAGTCGTGGCTGCAAACGCGATCGACGCGGCAATGGCAGTCAAGGCAAGCGTGCGACGCATATTGTCCCCCAAAAGGTATCCGGTCATGACCCGGTCAAAAATTCTACCGCTCATATACAAGGAAACTCGTCACAGCGAACCCAAAAATCTAATTCTGGTTCGTATTCGGAGCGGTGCGAACATCCATCTTTTCTATATTCGCTTTTGCCGCATCAGCGACAGGGGTTCCGTTTGAAAGTTCTATGACATTTAACCAGTCTTGGCGCGCAAGGTCCTTATCCCCGGCAATCTGATGAAGTTTTCCACGTTCAAACAGGGCTTGGGGGTTTTGCGGTTCCTGACCAAGTGCGTTTTCAATATCACTCATCGCCAGATCATAGCTTTCAAGCATCCGCCAGGCCGATGCCCGGTAAATCAGCACATCTGGCTGATTGGGCACCAGATCAAGTGCCTTGTTAAGATCATCAATCGCTTCCCAATATTCCCCAGCCAGTCCCAGCGCCATCGCACGGTCGACCCAAAGCTGCGGGTTATTGGGCACCAATTCCAAGGCCCGGCTTTGATCGCGCCAGGCAAATTCAAGATTGTTGGCCATCATCCAGGCTTGGCCTGCCTGGGCCAGCATCCCGGCGACAACGCCCGGATCGGCTTTGCTATCCTTGGCCAATGCATCAAGGCGTGTTGCGGCCTCTTCATATTTGCCAAGCGAAATCAGGGCGAACGCGACACAATGACGTGCCGGTTCCCCGCCCCCCATATCGCGCCAGGCAATCGCGCTTTCAAACCCGTCTTCGGGTTTAAGCTGGGCGAGCTTGATGCAGTCACGATATTGCTGGCTTTCTTCTGCTGTCATGCCGCCGTTGCTATCAGATTGGGCATAAACATGCGGTGCGGCCCAGATGCTGACGATCCCGGCAATAAACAGCGAGGATGAAACACGTTTGAGCTGCGAAAGACCGCGAAGTGGTGACATGGTGCATAAAGCTCCGTTTTGGGCAAATTCAATCGCGCAAGCATAGGGCTGTTTGGATCAAAACCACTATGCAAGATTGCGCATATCAGGGAACAAACATCATGAAAACGGCAAGATAATGATAGTTGTTCCCGTCTTTTTGGCTTGGCTCTAACCCAAAAGGCTTTGTCTGGGCGGAGCGTGCCCGCTACTGTGCGCAAAACGACCATCAGTTTTGCGATTAAAGGTGCCTTGATGACCAATAAGCTGTTCTGTTTCGGATTGGGGTTTTCTGCACGTCTGGTTGCCGACCAGCTTCGCGAAGAAGGCTGGAAAATTGCCGGGACCACCCGAACCGCTGAAAAGGCCAAACAGCTTGCCGCCGACGGGATCGAACCCTTTATCTTTTCCGATGATCAGCCAATTTCTGACATCAAGGCTGCCCTTGATGGTGTCACCCATGTTTTGATTTCCGCCCCGCCCGGTGGGTTGGGAGACCCGGTGATCCATCACCATGGCGGTGATCTTGCAATCCTGCCTGAGGGCACCTGGATCGGCTATTTGTCGACCACGGGCGTCTATGGCGACCGGCAGGGTGCGGATGTCACCGAAGATGATGAATTGCTGCCAAGTGGCAAACGCGGCCGTCGTCGGGTTGCTGCGGAAAAGGCATGGTTTGACCTTGGCCGTCGTCACGGGCTTTGTGTGCAAAGTTTACGACTGGCGGGTATTTATGGTCCGGGACGCAATGCGCTTGAAACCGTTCGCTCGGGCCGCGCACGCCGCATTGTCAAACCCGGTCAGGTCTTCTCGCGCATTCATGTCGAAGACATTGCTCAGACCGTGCTGGCATCGATCAAGCAGCCCAATTGCGGAGCTGCCTATAATGTTTGTGATGATGATGCCGCCCCGCCACAGGATGTGATTGCTCATGCCTGCGGGCTTCTTGGCATTGATCCGCCGCCCGAACAGGATTTTGACAGCGCAACGCTAAGTCCGATGGCGGCCAGCTTCTATGATGATAATAAACGCGTTTCAAATACCCGGATTAAAGAAGAACTGGGTGTTAAACTGCGCTATCCGGATTATCGCGCCGGTTTGATGGCGCTTTATGATGAAATCTTGGCCAAACTGGAGGCCAAAGACGAGATTGTTGAATAAAACCGCATTGTTGACGGCAAACACGCGTCGTATATAACCCAAGTGCCTGCGGACAATCATATCGTCTTCTGTTTGGGCACCATATGATTGTCCACAGGATAACATTCCGATCGGGTCGGTTTTACTTTGTGTATGCATCGACCCAAAGCGCACCAGATGCCAAATGGTCAGTCGGATAATTCCGCAGATTTCTGACCGGCAAGGAGAGAGCAAGCATGGATCGTCGTATCGTAACCGTCTTTGGCGGCACCGGATTTGTCGGACGTCACATCGTCAAGCGTCTGCTTGAGCGTGACTTTATCGTTCGCGTCCCGACCCGCAGTTTTGAACGCGTCAAGAAGCTCAAGCCGATGGGCTATCTTGGACAGGTCGTTCCGGTTCACTGCGATGTTCGCAACGAAGACAGCATCAAGGGCGCGATTGAGGGTTCCGAAGCTGTCATCAACCTGCTTGGCATTCTCTATGAGCGCGGCAGCAGCAACTTCCTGAACATCCATGTTAAGGCCGCCAAGCGCATTGCCGAAGAAGCCAAGGCCTGTGGTGTGAAGACCTTCCTGCAGATGTCGGCACTTGGTGTGGATAAAAACGCCTCGGCCAATTATGCGACCTCGAAACTGGCTGGTGAGAAAGCTGTTCGTGAAGTCTTCCCGAATGCCGTGATCTTCCGTCCGTCGGTGATCTTTGGCCCGAATGACAACTTCCTGAACAAATTCGCCACCATGGCGCGTTTCTCGCCGGCATTGCCGGTGGTTGGTGCACCGGGTCTTCCGAAAGTCGACCTTGGCGAAGGCAAGATTGATCTGCATGGCGAAGGTGGCCCGAAATTCCAGCCGGTCTATGTTGGCGATGTCGCAGATGCGTTTGTCACCGCCCTTGTTGAGGGTAAATCTGCTGGCAAGACCTATGAGTTGGGTGGGCCGGAAACCTATTCCTTCATGGCGCTTTTGCAGGACATGCTGCGCATCACCCGTCAGCGCGCCATCCTGATGCCGGTTCCGTTCTGGCTGGCGTCGATCAAGGCGTTCTTCCTGCAGTTCCTGCCGGTCCCGCCACTGACCCCTGATCAGGTGCGTTTGCTGAAATCCGATAACGTGGTTTCCGAAGGCTCTGACGGCTTTGCCGAACTTGGCATTACGCCCAACAGCCTGGAAGCCATTGCACCGTCCTACCTCAAACGGTTCTGCCCGCCGCGCAAATCCGGCGAGTTCCGTCGTTTCGTCTAAGACGATTACACGACCAGAAATGAAAAAAGCCCCGCCAATAAACCGGCGGGGCTTTGCAGTTGGGAATATCGAGATCGGATTAGCCAGCGCGCACGCGCGAGACAAAGCCATTGGCTTCGTCCTGAAGACGGTGCGCCTTGGTCAGAAGTTCTTCAGCCGTCGCGCGGGCATTGCCCGACAGGTGCTGAACGGCTTCGGCAGAACGCGATACTTCGGTCATGTTGTCTGACACATCACGTACACCGCGTGCCGCTTCTTCCGAACCACTAGCGATCTCGGCCGTGGCCGAACCTTGCTGACGCATGGCAGCGGCAATTGAACTTGAAATGGTATCAACTTCGCCAATTGTGTTGGCGATGGCAGAAATCATTTCAACGGCTGCGGCACTGACAGTGCGCATCTCGTCGATCTGCTGGCTGATATCTTCGGTTGCGCGCTGGGTCTGGGTCGCAAGGTTTTTGACCTCGTTGGCGACAACGGCAAAGCCCTTGCCGGCATCTCCGGCGCGTGCGGCCTCGATGGTTGCGTTCAGCGCAAGCAGGTTGGTCTGATCGGCAATCGAGTTGATCAGTTCGATCACTTCGCCAATCTTGACTGCAGTGTCAGACAGCTGACGTACGGTTTCATCGGAACGACGTGCTTCGTCCACAGCCGAACGTGAGACTTCCTCAGCTTTGGAAACCTGGCGTTCGATTTCCGCGATTGAGGCAGACAGTTCTTCGGTCGCAGACGAGACCGAACTGACATTTTCCGACGCATTATGGGATGCGTTACTCACATCGGTCGCGCGGTTCATGTTTTCACCGGCATTGGATGCCATGGTGTCGACCGCATCGCGCATTTCAGTGATCTGGGTCAGAAGATCGGTGACCAGTCCATTGACCGAGCTTTCAAAACCATCGGCCATTTCAAGAAGGGCGGCACGGCGATTTTGTTCGGCGCGTTCTTCGTTGGCCTTGTTCTGGGCACGAAGTTCTTCTGCCTCAAGCGCGTTTTCGCGGAAGGTTTCAACCGCACGCGCCATCGCGGCAATCTCGTCAGTTCCGGTATCGGAAACCGGGGTACGCAGATCACCATTGGTCAGACGACCCATCGCACCATTCAGCCCGATCAAACGTGCCAGCAAGTTACGCTGAACATAAAGCCAGATGATCAGGATGGAGATGATGATCGCAGCGGCAGCCACGGCAAGCATCACAGTTTCAGCAAAAGCGATGGTCTGGCTGACACCGTCACTGGCGTGATCGATCTTTACGCGCATTTCCGTAAGAAGCTGATCAGCGGTTTCACCAATGCCTTCGGCAATCGTGGTGGTCTGCGCCAAAAGGTCGGCCAGAACGGCTTGCTGTTCAAGTTCGTGCTGACGCAGCGAGAACAGGTTTTTAGCGCTTTGCGGATCAAGACCCGCCTGCAGAACTTTGAAGCTTTCCTCGGAGCGGGCCTTAAGATCTTCGACCGGGATTTCGGCGATGCTGCCCTGCATCTGGGTGACCACCGGACCAGTCCAGAATTTGATGCGATCAAGCGCATCAATATCCGCAGCCGAGGTCGAAAGACGTGCAAGATCAGGGATCTTAAGCGCAAGGGCACGCAATTCGGACATGCTTTGCGCGGTCAGGGCATCTTCATCAAGAAGCTTGTCGAGAAGATCAAACATCTCGCCACTTTTGTCGTCCTTGCCAACCAGGCTATAAAGCTCACCGGCATTGTTGGTGAGTTCCATATTCGCATTGGTTGAAAGCTCGCGCGCGCTGATTTCAATCGCGTTGGTTGCCTTGATAACGTCTTCCAAAAGGGTATCAAGTTCACCACGCGCGGTGAAAAGGGTGCGCATTGTGTCTTCAAGACGACGGATATTGACGATCATGTTGCCGGTCTGTGCCGAAAACTGATTAAGAATCGCACCATCAACATCAAGCGATGCCAGACGGGCGATATGATCGTTCATCTGGTTTTCAACGGATTCCAGCTTCGAGGTTGCCGCCACAACTTCGTCATGGTTGGTCGCGTTTGAAACCGCGCGCGCAATCCGGATGACGGCATCACTGCTGGTGTAAAGTTCCTGACCCGTGACAAGGGCCGGGATTGCTTCTGCAGTAACAACCTGTTGCTGGGATTCAGTCAGTCGAAAAGAAAACACCGCCAATGCGGCGGCACAAACAGCAAGTAAAGCGATGGGGACAATCGCCGCCATCAGCCTACCGCGCAAACCAATGTTGCCGGTCATGATATTCCCACTCACGAAATGTTTTTTGGATTTGTGGATCGGGCGCCGATTAAGGCTGGCGCCTTCCCCTACGGCTTTGTGCCGTATTGGCGCGCATTATTGTCCCAAACCGTGAATTGGTCGAGTCATGTCTGCATTGCAAAATTGCGAAGTTAGTTTTGATCGAGAAACTTTTGAACGCTTTTAAGTATAATATCGCGCGATGATGCCTGAACCACCGGTTCTCCGCCCGGGCGTTCGATCATGATCACCGGGAGTCCAAGGTTTCGCGCGGCTTCGATCTTGGGGTATGTTGCATCCCCGCCGCTGTTTTTACAAACAATCACATCGATCTCGTGACGTTCCAGAAGCTCGGTCTCGCTTTCAACACTGAACGGGCCGCGCGCAAACAGCCATTCGCCATGCGCTAGATCGAACGGATCGCGCGGCGCATCGACTGTGCGCACCAGAAGCCAAGTCTTTTCAAGCCCTTCAAAGGCATGCAGGTTCTTTGCCCCGCTTGCGATCAGCGCACGGGTGCCTTGGTTTGGCAAGATGGATGCCGCTTCTTCGATGGAATGCACGATGATCCAGTTATCGCCTTCGAGCTGTTCCCAGGCCGGGCGATGATATTGAATGCAGGGCATGGCAACCGCGTGACAGGCCTGCGCAATATTGCCAGAGATTTGCGTGGCATAAGGATGGGTCGCATCAATCACCAGATCGATCTGCTCGGAATTGAAATGGGCAATGATGCCTTCTGGTCCACCAAACCCGCCAATCCGAACAGGCACACCATCGGGAAGGCTCGGTGCACTGGTGCGTCCGGCGAGTGATAGCTGCAGGCGGATATCGCGGCCAAATTCATGCATCAGGTCTTCTGCGATCCGATTTGCGTCCCCGGTACCACCGAAAATAAGAATATGTTTCGGACGTTTGGCAGGCCGGGAAAGTGACATGGGCAGAGTACCTTGTTGCTTATTTGTGGATTCATTTGGATCGATTGGTCCGCTTCCGGTTCGGAAGCTCTGGTCTAGGTCGGGTTGACCGGTTTGAATTGGTCAAAATCACCATAGCCGTGACGGGCAACAATGATGCCTTCGCGATCCGAGATCACGACTTCAATCGCGCTGGCCCCGTCAAGGGTCGCGCGGGCAGCTTCACAGGCCTGTCGGGCAATGGTGTCTGATATGTCAACGTTCGCCGCCTGACAAAGTTCCAGAACCTGTTTGGCGGTATTGGCCGTGCGGGTCTGATCGCAAAGGGATGTATCACCACCACTTTGTCCGACGGTTTCCGCCAATTTGTCGAAATCGACCTGTGATCTGCTGCTATGCAGATCCAGATGGCCTTGGGCAAGTTTGACCAGTTTGGCAAAGCCACCCGATATGCTGACAAATTCCACCGGGTTCTTGCGCAGATATTTCAACATGCCACCGACAAAGTCGCCCATATCCAGAACGGCTTCTTCGGGCAGGCCATAAAATGCCCTGATGGCGGCTTCGGATGTTTTGCCTGTGGCGCCGGCGACGTGGCGGCGTCCGGTCGCGCGTGCAACATCGACACCGCGATGAATGGAATAAATCCACGCCGAACAGCTAAACGGAATGACGATCCCCGTGGTGCCCAGAACCGACAACCCGCCGACAATCCCCAGCCGCCCGTTCCAGGTTTTGGCGGCAATTTCCTGACCACCGGGGATGGAAATCTCGATCTCGACATCGGGCGTCGCACCAAACTGATCGCAAAGTTCGGTGATCTGGCCAACCATCATTTCGCGGGGCTTGGGATTAATCGCGGCTTCACCCGGTGGCAAGGGCAGACCCGGTTTGGTGATGGTTCCAACCCCGTCACCGGCATGAAACGTGATGCCCGATCCCGGTTTGCCGATACGCACGGTCGATATGATTTCAGCACCATGGGTGACATCGGGGTCATCACCCGCATCCTTGATCACGCTGGCCCGTGCCCAGCCATCGCCCAGTTCGGCCTTGATCAGCTTAAATGACGGGGTTTCCCCGCGCGGAAGGGTAATGGTGACCGGATCGGGAAAATCACCAGACAGCAACGCCTGCCACGCAGCACGGGTCGCAGCGGTGGCGCAGGCCCCCGTTGTCCATCCCTTGCGCAGTGGTCCGTCCGGTTTTCTAGCCATCAGTTGATTTTTTCCTGTCAATCCTTGGGGTCAGCCCCTAGACCCTACCTATGGTGCCGGAATTGATGGTGCAGCGCATTGATCAATGCCGGAAATGCAATTAAACATCATTTTAAATGTTGTTTATAAATTAATACTAAATAATCTCGGAAATATGTTGGACGTATCGTTTGATTGCTGTTTAACATATCCTCTTGATGCGGTCCTGCACAGATGGACCGAAATTCATGGAATAGAAGTAGCGTAAGATGACGAAGCTTGGTGTTGATTTCCCGGTATTTGAGCCGGGCTGGGTATGGCTTGTGGGTGCGGGGCCGGGTGATCCCGGTTTGCTGACACTTCATGCCGTCAACGCCATGCAGCAGGCCGACGTCGTTGTCTATGATGCGCTGGTCGATGATCGTATCCTGAACCTTCTGCGTCCCGATGCCGAACGTGTTTATGCTGGTAAACGCGGTGGTCGTCCGTCTTCCAAACAGACCGATATTTCCCTTCAGCTGGTTGAACTGGCGCAAAAGGGCCTTCGTGTGCTGCGACTTAAGGGCGGTGATCCGTTTGTCTTTGGCCGCGGTGGCGAAGAAGGCATGACACTGGTTGAACATAACGTTCCGTTCCGCGTTGTGCCCGGGATCACGGCGGGTATCGCCGGTGCGGCCTATGCCGGTATTCCAACCACGCATCGTGATTGCAATTCATCGGTGACCTTTGTGACGGGTCACGGTTCAAGCGGTGAAGTGCCCGATAACATCAATTGGGCGGCACTGGCCAAGGGGGCGCCGGTGCTGGTCATGTATATGGCGATGAAGCATCTGCGTCGGATTTCGTCTGAACTGATGGCCAATGGTCGCGCAGGTGATGAGCCGCTTGCCGTGATCAATCAGGCGACCACGCCAGATCAGGGCATTCTGATTACGACCCTTGAAAAGGCAGCTGATGATGTTGAACGTGCCGGTGTTGAACCGCCTGCGATCTGCATTCTTGGCAAGGTGGTTGGGTTGCGTGACCGGTTAAACTGGCTGTCACCGCAAGATGACGTCAAATCGGTTCGCAATGTGCCGTTTGAACAGGTTCTTGATCTGATTTCGACCCCGTCTGATCCGCTTAAAGACTGATTGCCCATAGAATTCAGGTAATTCGTAAAATCCCCCCAACGGATTGATATATATCGTTGTCCGTCTGATGCCTACTTGTCACAATTGCGCATATCGAGTTTGGCGCAAGTTGGGTCATGGACGAACAACAGATATTGATCCGCATCCTTGAAAGCGGCTGGGCGCAATGCGCAGAAATCCTGCAGGACGATGGCGGGGTGCTTTTGACTGCGCTGATCGCGGGACTGGTCGGAAGCGTCACCCATTGTGTCGGTATGTGCGGACCGTTTGTGATCTCGCAAGTGACCAGCCGCATGGAAAAACTCCCGCTTGAGAAAATGAGCGAGCTGCGCCGCCTGACCGGTGCGGCGTTGCTACCCTATCAGTTTGGCCGTCTGACGACCTATTGCCTGCTTGGGGTAATGGCGGGCTATTTTGCCGACAGCATTAGTGTGTTGGCGCAGACCTTCTGGGTCGGGCCGGTTTTGCTGGTTCTGGCGGGGCTGTTTTTCCTTATTTTCGGGGTGATGGGATTGATGCCGCATCTGGGTGGCTTGCTGCCATCTACAGGTAAATCACGCTGGTGGAACCGGGTATTTGGCAATCATCTGCGTCCACTTTTTGCTGCACCATTTGGTCTTCGTGGGTATGGGCTGGGCGTGATGTTGGGCTTCATCCCTTGCGGGTTGGTCTATGGGGCGCTGGTCATGGCTGCTGCCACCGGGGCGCCGTTAAATGGTGGAATGGTGATGGTTGTGTTTGGGCTCGGCACGGTTCCGATGCTGTTTGTGACCGGTTTTCTTGGCCAATATGCCGCCCAGCGATTTCGCAGCCTGATGGTGCCGGTTGGACGGGGTCTTATGATCGTTAATGGTTTGATCCTGTTTGCATTGGCTGCGCAGGCATTGATGTGATGGCTGTAAATTCGGGCTGGCGAAATCACCATGAAATCATTGAATTATGGCCCGGTGTGAGCTTTCCCACAGCCAGTGGTCTTGCATGATTGCCATGGGCATTTATAGTGCCCGTGCAGTTTGGAATACTTAAAGATCGGTCCGATCAGACCGGCGATGTAACGAGGTAGGACGCGTGAGCAAAAAGACGCTTCTGGCAATTCTGGCAATTGCATTGGTTCTGGGTATCGGTTTGACCTATCGCCTGATGATGATGGGAACTGAGGCCCAATCAACCGGTTCAGCTGCCATTGGCGGCCCGTTTGAGCTGGTCAATCAGGATGGTAAAACCGTCACCCAGGAAGACTTCAAGGGCAAATATATGCTGACCTATTTCGGCTATACCTTCTGTCCGGACGTCTGCCCGACCGAACTTCAGGTGATGGGCAATGCGCTTGATATTATGCCAGAAGACGTCGCTAACGAAATCACGCCGGTTTTCTTCACAGTTGATCCGGAACGCGACACGGTCGAAGCCATTGCCGAATATGTTCCTTATTTCCATGACCGCATGGTCGGCTTGACCGGTACGGTTGCCCAGACATCGGCAGCGGCAAAGGCATTTCGCGTCTATTACGCCAAATCCATCCCGGAAGGCGAGCCAGACAATACTGATTCCTACCTGATGGATCATTCGTCGTTTGTGTATCTGATGGATCGGGACGGCAAGTTCGTGCGTCATTTCAACTATGGCACCAGCCCCGAAGACATGGCCAAGGGTGTGGTTGAAGCGATCAAAAAGAACGACTGACCAAACAACTTCCCATAATGATATGCTTGGCCCGCAAAGACATATTTGCGGGCCATTTCGCATTGGAGACCCTGTCACATGACAGCAAGCTTACCGGGCATCATCATTGCCGCCCCATCATCAAACAGCGGCAAAACCGTTGTGACTTTGGCACTGCTGCGCGTACTGACGCGTAAAGGTCATACCATTGCTGCGGCCAAAACCGGTCCGGACTATATCGATCCGGCATTTCAGGCCGCGGCGTGCCGGGCAAACTGCATCAATCTTGATCCATGGGCAATGCGTGCTGATCAGATCACTGCACTCGCATCCGCACATGCAGATGGCAAAGAATTCCTGATGTGCGAAGGCGTGATGGGCCTGTTTGATGGGGCCGCCAATGGCAGCGGATCAACGGCCGATCTTGCGGCACAGACCGGATGGCCGGTGGTGCTGGTTGTTGATGTAAAGGGTCAGTCGGCATCGGCCGCAGCACTGATTTCGGGCTTTGCCAATTTCCGAGATGACATCAATGTCGCGGGCGTGATCCTTAATAAGGTTGGCAGCACGCGCCATAGCCAGATGATCATTGATGCTTGCAAGACACATCTACCGGACTTGCCAATCCTGGGGGCGGTGCGCCGCAGCGAAGATCTGATCTTGCCCGAACGCCATCTTGGTCTGGTGCAGGCGGGCGAACATCCCGAACTGGATGCTTTCCTTGATCGTGCAGCGGATATCGTGGCCGAGGATGTTGATCTGGATGCGTTGATTGCACTTGCTGATGGTCTTGACGCGCAATCCGACAAGAAGTCGGGTACAGATTTGGATGTCGCTTCGATCAAACCATTGGGGCAGCATATTGCCGTTGCCCGTGATGCGGCCTTTGCCTTTGCCTATCCACATGTTCTGGATGGCTGGCGCCGTGCCGGGGCGACGATTTCGTTCTTTTCTCCGCTGGCGGACGAAGCACCGGATCGTGATTGCGATGCGATCTATCTGCCTGGCGGATATCCGGAGCTGCATGCCGAGACGCTGGCAAATGCACAGACATTCAAGGCTGCCATGCGTGATGCCGCTGCGCGCGATGTCGTGATTTACGGCGAATGCGGTGGCTATATGACCCTTGGGCGTGAGCTGACCGATGGGGCAGGCAAAACCCATGAAATGCTGGGGCTTCTGCCATTGGTAACGAGCTTTGCCACCCGCAGGCTGCATCTTGGTTATCGTGAGGCGAAATTTGGCATGCCAACGGCGTTTGGACCGGCGGGCATGAAGATGCGCGGGCATGAGTTCCATTACGCAACCACGCTTTCCGAAGACGGCATGCCGTTCTGTCGCATGACAACGGCGACCGGTGCGGATTTGGGGCCAGCGGGTCTGGTCGAAGGCAGTGTGTTTGGGTCTTTCTTCCACATGATCGCGCAGAGTTGAATTTGCGCGATCAGTCGTGACTTCGCCTGATGCATGGACTGTCATTAAGCTGTATCATTCGAAAATGACGGCCCGAATGAGAGAGACCATGACAAAAGAAGACACCGTCCGCATGCCAACCGATCGTTATTGGGAAACCAAGAAACTTGCGGAAATGACGCAGGATGAATGGGAAGCTTTATGTGATGGTTGTGGCAAATGCTGCCTGCACAAGCTTCAGGACGAGGATGACGGCTTTGTCTATTACACCTCGGTTGCGTGTGTCATGCTTGATTGCGAGACTTGCCGTTGCAAGGACTATCCCAATCGCACCCAGCACGTCCCCGATTGTGTTCAGCTTTCCAAGGAAAATGTCGAAACCTTGACCTGGATGCCGTCGACCTGTGCTTATCGCCTGTTGGCCGAGGGTAAAGGTCTTCCTACTTGGCATCCGCTGATCACGGGAACACCTGATTCAACCTTTATGGCAGGCATGTCGGTGCGGGGTATGGCAATCCCCGAAGAGGAAGCTCATCCAGATCTGACACGTTACATTGTCAAATGGCCTGCCTGATAATCAGGCATGATCGGTTGCAATCACCTCACAGTGACATCCATGGCGCGAATCCATTAGTGATTTCATGCTATGCTAAAGTAGTGGATTGCGCGTGATTGGTTGTCTGGATCTTTTTTGCTGACTTGTCTTCAAAAAGTTTGGGGCTTTGATCCCGCCCTTTGAGTTCTATTTAAGTTGTTGTTATAAAAATTAGAAAAACGACATCGTTAGATTGTCATCAAGGTATAGAAACCTATCTATGGTTTCTTTTGGGCTGACCAAAATTCATTTCTGTTGAACTATTCCGAAGTATATGCTCTTACTGCTGATCGGTTACTCAGGGGGAGGGTAATTGATCAGATTGGTCTGTGTGCGCACGGGTCTGCTGTGGGACGGAGTGGAATAAGCGGCTGGCCAAGTCAGTTGTTTCGGCGGATTGATATGCATTTGGGCAGCGATAAGCTGTTGCATTATCCGTAGTGAAAGCTTCCGATACATTGTTCGAACAATTTCGGGCGATGGTTGCATGTTTCTTATGTGCGATCCGGTGAAGCTATTGCGAAACACGTGACTGGTGTGCCCTGTTCGCGCTCCTGCAACGTAACGGGCGACAAGAAGCGAGCCCCGTTCAGAGCGGAAAGGTTTCGAAGTGAATTTCAAGTTCTTTAGTGGCGACGCCGCAGCACGCAGTGAACAGCAAGTTACTGCAGCACTCGGTCGGTCAATGGCGCGCATCGAATTTGACGTATCGGGAAATATCCTGAGTGCGAACGAGAACTTTGAAAAAGTCATGGGCTACAGGGCTCGTGACATCATTGGCAAACATCATTCGATGTTCGTGCCAGAAGAAATCATGCATTCGGATGAATATAAAGGTTTCTGGAAGAAGCTTGGCAATGGCGAGTTTCTGAGCGGCGCGTTCCCGCGCAAACGCCGCGATGGTGGCTTGCTGTGGCTTGAAGCAACCTATAACCCGGTTGTCGATGCGAATGGCAAGGTCATCAAGATTGTTAAATTCGCCAGCGACATTACCGCGCGCCGGAACGATCGCGCGCTTTTGCAAAGCGTATTTGATGCGATCAGCGCATCGCAGGCCGTGATCGAGTTCGATCTTGAAGGCAAGATCCTGAATGCGAACAAGAATTTCCTGTCCGTGATGGGCTATGACCTCGACGAGATCAAGGGCAAGCATCACAGCCTATTTGTGCCGGAAAAGCAGCGCAACTCATCGGAATATCGCACCTTCTGGCAGAACCTTAATCAGGGGCGTTTCCAGGCGGGTCAGTTCCAGCGCGTTGGCAAGGGCGGCAAGGAAGTCTGGATTGAGGCGACCTATAACCCGGTTCTCGATGCTGTTGGCAATCCGATCAAGATCATCAAGTTCGCGACCGACATCACCGAACAGACCAAGCTTCTGATCAATCTGAAACAGATGATTGATGGCAACTTTGCCGAGATCGAAGGCAATATTGGTGTTCTCAATGACCGCACCAGCAGCAGCGTTGGTGCATCTGAAAACACCATGGATCTGACGCGCAATGTTGCGGCTAGCACCGAACAAATGGCGGCATCTATTGCCGAGATTTCGCACAGCATGGCGAAGTCGCAGACCGAAACCGAACGTGCCTTTGAGCAAACCAGCAACGCCAATGAAATGACCCAGCGCATGACCGGTGTGGTCGATGAAATGGGCAGCATCGTCGAAGTCATTCGTGACATTGCAGGTCAGATTAACTTGCTGGCCCTGAACGCGACGATCGAAAGTGCACGTGCAGGTGAAGCAGGCAAAGGCTTTGCCGTTGTCGCCAACGAGGTCAAAAACCTTGCCAATCAGGCCGCCCGTGCGACCGAGCAGATCTCTAATGAGATTGCGGGCATTCAGTCGATCTCGACCGAAGTTGCCGGTGCGCTTGAAGTCATTCGTCGTTCCGTTGAAACGGTGCGCGATGATGCAACCAGCATTTCAGCGGCTGTGACGCAGCAAACGGCAGTGACCGACAATGTATCGGTCAGCATGCGCGATATGGCGTTCTCGGTTGAAGAACTGACTCGAAACCTTGAAGCGATCCGCGCGACAACCGATACGGTTGCATCCTCGATGGTGAAAACCCGTCAGGCAGCAGAAGTTCTTGCCCGATAGGCATCATCTGCGATCACATAACTGATACAGAAAACGGGGCGGAAACAGGGGTTTCTGCCCCGTTTTTCTTTTATGACATTTTGAAGATGTTCCAAGGCTCCATTTCGGAACCGCTTGCTTTGCGCGCGGTGAAATCGCAAGAATAGCGCCCTTGATAAACAGGATATGGCGACAGAAGTGACAAACGGGGCAGTGGGGCAATGACGAACGATCATTTGCGCATTGATGTTCTGGGGGTGGGCGAGGCGTTCGACCCGAACTTTGAAAATTCGTCAGTTGTGGTGACGGCAGATGGTTATCATCTGCTGATCGATTGTGGTGCGACGGTTGCGGGCGTTTTGATGGGCAAGTTCCCCGACCCTGATGCGATCGACGCGATCTATTTCACCCATATGCATCCCGACCATGTTTTCGGATTGGTGCCGGTGATGCTCAATTGGCGCGATGATGGACGCTCCAAGCCACTTCACATCCTGTGCAGTCCGCAGCTGCGCACCCATCTGGAAAAGCTGATGGAGCTTGGCTTTACCGGGCTTGGTTCGGCATGGCCGTTTACCATCATCTGGCATTCGATTGCCGATACTGATCAGATCGGCCCGTTTGAATGCAAATTTGCGCGTTCTGATCATAGTGTGCAGAACCATGCGATCTTGCTGCGCTATGAGAATAAGGGATTTGCCTATTCAGGTGATGGCAATGTCACCGCCGATACCGCAGCACTGTTTACCGGTGCTGATTTGGTGTTTCAGGAAACCTATCTGACCCGCCATGACCCGCAGCATGCCGCACATTGCGATCTGGAAACCGTGCTAAAGCTGGCATCAGACATGCCAGGTGCGCGGTTTTGGCTCTATCACGTCAAACGCGACGCCAGGGCCGAGATGTCAAATATCATTCAGGGAAATGAACAAGTCCGTATGGCAGTACCCGGCGAAGTGATCGAAATTCGCTAACGCGTTTCGGGGACGACAGGTTCATTTGTTCTCGAGATAGGGCCGCAGGCAATGCAATACTTGCTGTGGAACTGTCAGGTGCGGCAGATGACCACGAGATTCGATGATATGTAGCTCGGCGTGTGGCAGATGGGCCTGAAGGTATTCACCCACGGCCACAGGAACGGCCAGATCGTTTCGGGGCTGCATGATCACGGTCGGAACCGTAATATCAGGCAAGATGCTGCGATAATCTGATTCAAATATAAATTTTGCAGTTTGCAAGGCCACGGGCATGGGCATTTCAAGCAAGCCTGCGGCAAATTCCAAAACAAAGTCCGGAAATTCATCGCCGACAATCATCGGCGCAAAACCGTTTGCCCAGTTCTTGTAGCTGCCTTCCATCGCGGCAAACAAACCACTGAGGTCATTTTGCTCGAAACCACCATGGTAGCCGTCATCATTCAAATATCGTGGTGACGGGGCAATCATGAAGATGTGGGTAAACAGATCAGGTCGTCTTTGCGCGGCTATCAGGGCGACCATGCCGCTAACCGAATGCGTCAGAATGTCGCATTTCTTGACACCCTGTTCGTCGATCAGCGCCAGCAAATCGTCTGCATAGGATGAAATGGATGTATGGCGCTCGGGATCGAAATTTTCGACCCGGTTTGGTCCGGCACCAGCCAAGTCATAGACAGCGACATCATAATGGTTGAGCAGATCAGGCAACAGCAATCGCCAACTGCGATGGTCTGTGCCAAAGCCGTGCGATAACACCAAAAGACGGGCGTCTTTGCGTTTTGCCGAGTTGGGGATGATGCGCCAGTTGTGCAGCGTTACGTGACTGACGGGTGCCTCAATAGGCGTAAAGTTGGTCAACCAGGGTTACCCCAAAGTGCAAACCGATGAGCCCGCAATGCCGGGCATCATCGGTTGGCGGATACAGGGAATTAGTGAACGGCGCGCGGCTCCATGTCGTGCTGGCGGATCGCCGCATCAGCAACTGCCTGGCTTTCAAAAGACGCAATATGGGTGCCGTCGGCGGTAAAGACGCCATAGACCAGCTCGTCGCTGTCTTCTTCATTGTTGGGGACCTGCCGGATATAGGCGAAGTCATGAATGCCCAACATCGCGAAATCAACATTCGACAACAGGCCGGTATCCTTCGGGGCACGCTGGGTGACTTTGGCGTCGTGGTTCGCTGTGCGGTTTGTCATTTTAACCACTCCTTGCTTAGGCAGTGCCGTCTTCGTCTTCGACCTTCATATCGATGGTACGTGACGGAACAGCTTTTTTCTTGTTCGAGCCAATCGCAATTTCACGCACGACAGGTTCTGGCAGAGGTCTGTTCAAATCGACATGAAGCAGGCCGTTATCCAGATGGGCTCCAACAACTTCGATGCCCTCGGCAAGGACAAAGGAGCGTTGGAACTGGCGCGACGCGATACCGCGGTGGATATAGACACGTTCGCTGTCGTCCTCGGAGTGTTTACCGCGAATGATCAGCTGGTTGTCTTCTGTGGTTACCGACAAATCTTCTTCGGCAAATCCGGCGACTGCGACGGTGATGCGCAGCTTGTTTTCACCGATCTGCTCGATGTTATAGGGCGGATAGCCTTCGGCCTTGGTTTTCGAAACCTGATCCAGAACGCGTTCGATCTGATCAAAACCTAAAAGCAGCGGGCTGTTAAACATAGAAATCCGTGACATTTGCAGCACCTCCTCCGTCAGAGCGAGTGTGATTGGTATTCAGACCCCACGCATCATGCGTTTCGGGCATCCGTTTGTTCGACCCGAACCCTTCGGCACCGAACGTTTCATCTATACGAATAAATGTGGTTTTCCGCGCGATAGTCAAGAGTTGCCTGCGCCCTTGGGCTTGAGATGCCGCTATCATGTTGCTCTGCAAAACTTATGCACAGGAAACCCACAGCTACCTTTGACCGGATTGGCACGAGTCACCGCTTGCGCTGTGTAAGATCGGGCATTTTATCAAGCGCGTAATAAGCAACCGTCTGATCCTTGCCACGCAGCGCCACTTCATGAAGAACCGCGTTTTCCGGCAAGGGAATCGGGCCAAGATCAAACAGACCCTTGGATATCACCAATGGCACGCCGTGCCCCTTTGTCTGGGCTTCCAGGCGGGCTGTTGTGTTGATCGTATCGCCAATCGCGCTGATATTTTCGCGGCCGGGTGGGCCCATTTCACCAACGATTGCCTTGCCCATATGCATGCCAATACCGATGCGCAGCTGATGGGGAAGTTCGGATTTCAGATGTTCATTTAGGCCTTCGATCCGGCGCAGCATTTCTGCCGCCCCTTCGAAGGCCTCAAGGATGGTGCGATCTGTATCCTCGGTCTCGTGACCATAAAGCGCCATCAGCCCATCACCGGTGAACTGGGCGTAATAACCCCCGGTGCTGCGAAGGGCCTCGGTCATTTCGGCAAAGAACTGGTTTAAGATGAACAGCACGTCATAGGGCATCTTACGTTCGCCAAGCTTGGTCGAATCGCGCAAGTCGATAAAGACGCAGACAACCTGTCTTTCACTGCCGGACAATCCCCCTGGTCGGCGGCCATCGCGTGCGGTGGCGTTCGGCGGCATCAGCGGAGCGACCGCCAGATCATTTTGTGGTCTAATCTGACAGGCAAGACGCATGCCGCGCGGGGCCTGAATGCTTTTAAGTGCTGCGGCCTCAATCTGGCCGGGTGGGGCAAGTTGATCCAGACCCGACCCGCAATGCATGCGGCATGTGGTGCAACGTCCATGACCACCACAGACTGACGCCATCGGAATGCCTGCATCGCGCAAGGCTTCAAGGGCGGTGGCACCGGGCGGCACACGCACCGATCGACCATTGGGCAGGCTTAGCATCGGACCACGTTTGACCCGATCAATCGTCTGGCGGATCTGGCGCACACCAAATGGCGCAAGGGCCAGTGCAATCGTCATGATGGTCAGTGGCGTTAGCGCATTTTCATAGAAGCTGATCGCTGCCTGATTGACGTCGGCGGCCTCAAGAACGCCAAACACATATTTGCGCCCACCTTCCTCGGTGCGGCGAATGATTTCGGCTGCGGCTGCGGCATAACCCGCCAAGGCCAATGTCGGGATCAGGATGGCAAAGGTGCCCAACGCATTGCGCCATTTTGGATAGAACGGTTTAACGCGCAGCCAGAAATGAATGCCGATGCAACCATGCGCCCAGACGACGATGACCGAGACTGCCTGCAAGAACCCCTGAAACGGAATAAATACCGCCAGATCAAGCAGGACGCGCTCATATTCCGATGACACATCAAAGCCAAGTTCGATCACGCGCGTTGCGATGATATGGCGAAACAGCAAAAACGGAATACACAGCCCTAGTATCATCTGTGCCCATTCCGAGGTGCGCAGGCGCAAGGTACGGCGACTGGTCAAACGTGCGGTGGCCAGCAGGAAATGGACAATCAGTGATACCAGCAACAAGATTTCAAGTGGTGGGAATTGCCAGATCTCGGTCGTGAATTCGCTGAAATCGCTCATCAGTTCGGGGGAGACGATCCCGGCCGAATGGTTCAGCAAATGGATCAGGACATAGGCGAACAGTGTCAGTCCTGAATACAGTCGCAAGCTCTGAATCATTGTGTTCCGCCACGTTGCTGAAAATCTGTTTGCTGCGAATTGGTTGCGTGCTTAAGTGATCGCGACTTCACCTAACGACCGCCCCATTATGATGTCCAATCATAAACAAGTTATGTCAGGAATAGCGCCCCAAATGTCACACGCAGTAAATCCCAGCCCCTCTAAAGATCAACTTAACGTCGCAATCGCGCAAATTGCCCCGGTCTGGCTTGATCAGAAGGCCACCATCTCGAAAATCAAGGATGCGATTTCTGATGCCGCGGGCCAAGGCGCGCAGTTGGTCGGCTTTGGCGAAACGCTATTGCCGGGATATCCGTTCTGGATCGAACGCACCGATGGTGCGCGGTTTAACGATCCCACCCAGAAGGAGCTCCATGCGCTATATCTGGATCAGGCGATTGTTATTGAACGCGGTGATCTTGATGAAGTTTGCGCATTGGTGCGTGATCATTCGATTGCAGTGTATCTTGGCATTTATGAACGGCCGATGGATCGCGGTGGTCACAGCGGGTTCTGTTCACTGGTTTATATCGATCCGACCGGCGTGATTGGATCAGTCCATCGCAAATTGATGCCGACTTATGAAGAGCGCCTGACATGGTCACCCGGTGATGGCAATGGTTTGCGAACCCATGCGCTTGGTGCTTTTCGCGTTGGTGGTCTGAATTGCTGGGAAAACTGGATGCCGCTTGCGCGCACAGCACTTTATGCCGATGGCGAGGATTTCCATTTCGCCTGCTGGCCGGGTGGCGAGCGCAACACACAGATCACGCCGTTTCTGGCCCAAGAAGGCCGATCCTATGTGATGTCGGTATCAGGTCTGATGCGGGTGTCAGATTTCCCGCAATCAACCCCGCATCTTGATCGCATTCTTGCCGGGAACGGGGATAACGAGTTCTTGGCCAATGGTGGGTCCTGTCTGGTGGCACCGGATGGCAGTTACGTGATCGAACCGATTGTCGGGATCGAAGCGGTTAAAACCGCGACCATTGATCATGGTCTTGTGCGTCGGGAACGGCAGAATTTCGATCCGGTCGGGCATTATTCCCGCCCGGATATCCTGAAACTTGAAATTGACCGCCGTCGTCAAACGGCGGGCCGCTTTGTCGATTGATTTGATCGACCGGGTTGCGCGCGCCTGACCTATGGGTCAGGCGGCGTTTTTGACGCGCTTTTTGGTCAGGAATTTCACAAGCGACGTTGCGAAATCAGTGCTCGAAATCGGGGTTTCAAGCGATTCGACCGCCGTTGCATAGACGTCATCCGGGAACAGATCGTGACGGAGTTCCAGCAATGCTTCCTCGTAAGGACGCATGAATTCCGGGTGCGGCTGGATTGATGCAGCATTATCGCCATATTGCAGACCGGCATAGGGGCAGAAATCCGAGCTTGCCCAGACGGTCGCACCTTCGGGCAGTTCAACAACCTGATCCTGATGCAGGGCATTGATGCGGATGGTGGACGGGGTTCCCGCCAGCCAGTCACTGTTGCCGGCCGAGACTGCATATTCATGAACGCCAACGCCCCAGCCCTTGTCGGACTTGACCACTTTGCCGCCAAGTGCTGTGGCAAGGATCTGATGGCCAAAGCAGATGCCAAATACTGGCTGACCGGCACCGACGGCTTCGCGCAGGAATTCCTGAAGGCGGATCATCCAGGGCGCATTTTCATAAACGCCGTGTTTGGAGCCCATGATCACCCAGCCATCTGCTTCATTGATTGATGCAGGGAACTCATCTTGCAAGACGGTCCAGCTTTCAAACTCAAGACTTGGGTCGACATCGCCAAGGAGTTTTTCCAACATCTTTGGATAGCTTTTAAACTCTTCGCGAAGTTCTTCCGGTGCGAGCCCCGGTTCAAGAATGCCGATCTTCATGCAGAGACCTTTATAGACTTCAATGTGGCGCTGTAGCTCAGTTATGGGATTTTAACGCCAAAAACAAGCCCGGTGCTGCGAGAATTCACGCGATTTTTGACCGGAAATGCGAAACCGCCCGGCGGAATGCACGGGCGGTTGCACGGTCTGCGATCCTTGGGGTGTGGGACTACAAGGTCGCAGGCCACTGACGGGTGGCGTCAGCTATTCCAGTGTAATGCGCGTGCACCAGCCATTCCGGCCAGCATCGCGACAACAAAAAGAACCGTATCGGTCTGCCCAAAGGCGAGGGCACTTAATGCCGGGCCCGGGCAATACCCGACCAGACCCCATCCGGTGCCAAACAAGACGCCCCCAAGGATCAGGCGACGGTTGATCGCCTTATTGGTCGGAAGGCTCATGTCGCCGCCGCAAACGGCCTGGCTGCGATTCTTTGCGAATTGAAAGATCGGCATGGCCACTGCAAGACCACCGCCCATGACAAAGGCAAGGCTCGGGTCCCAGCCGCCATCGGCAATAGCCCAGATATCAAGGAAGCCAAGGACTTTCTGCGGATCAATCATGCTTGAAATATAAAGGCCTGCACCAAACAGGGTGCCGCAAATCAGGGATACCAAAATACGCATCATGCAACTCCCAATAGATGGCGGGTAATCAGAACGGTGATGAACCCCGCAGCCATGAAGGAAAGAGTCGCAACAAGCGAACGCAGTGAGAAACGTGACAGGCCGCAAATGCCATGGCCGCTGGTGCAGCCACTGCCGATCGTCGTGCCGATGCCGACAAGTAAGCCTGCCGCAATGATGACCGGAAGCGGACTGGTTACGACACTTTGGGCTTCAATCGACGTGCCAGACATCAAAAGAAGTGGGCCAATGATCAGGCCAAGAACGAATGCGATGCGCTCGATCATTGCCGATCCGTCTTTGGATGGTGACAAAAGACCACCGACGATACCGCTGATACCGGCAATACGGCCATTGAGCAGCAGGTAAAGGCCAGAGGCCAAACCAATAAGTCCGCCGCCAATCAGGGCGGAAACGGGCGTGAAGTTTTCCATCATAAAATCCGTAGTGAGATGATTTATATTAATTTATGCGAATAAACTGAATTTATCAACGAAAATCGTAACTTGGTGGGTGGTTTCTTGTAAATCGGTGCCGATGTGGACCTGCGCCAATCTGGCGATCCTAACGACAATCAAAGCCGCAAGTGTTGGTATAAATGGGGTTGCGGGATTAATGCCAAGGGCAAGTTTAACATAAAATCCATGTATTAATATATTGCCATAATGGGTGTTACGATATTGTTCTCATTAATGCGAATAATTATCAAAATAATTTGCATATGCGTGATGTCGGTGTTACCCCAGTCCGGACTACTCAAAAGTGTGGTTTAGGGGGAATTTGAACCATGAAGATTATCTGGCAAGAAATTGCCCGCCGCAGCCTGCCGATGCTCATGGCGTGTGGTCTCACCGCCATCGGGTCTCAGGCGCTGGCCGCAGACGGTGCTGTCAGCTTTGTCGATCAGTCTGATCGCGAAGTGACGCTCGACAAACCGGCAGAACGCGTTGCAACCATCCCGATCCCGGCGGCTTCGATGTTTGTTTCCCTTGATGGTGGAACCGATCGACTGGCCGCAATGCATAAGCTTTCCAAATCTGCTTTGCTTGAAGGTGTTCTGGGGGATTTCTTCCCGCAGTCCAAAGACGTTCCAAGTGACATCGTCGGCGAGGGCTTTATGCCAAACATCGAAAGCCTGCTTTCGGTGAACCCGGATCTGGTGTTCCAGTGGGCCCATCGGGGCGATGACATCATTGCACCGATCACCAATGCGGGTCTTAAAGTCGCGACCTTCCGTTATGGGACCGAGGAACTTGCACGTGGCTGGATCACCACCATGGGTGCGGTTATCGGCAATCCGGAAAAGGCAGAGCGCCTGATTGCATGGCGTGATGAGGTGATGGCCAAGATCAAGGCCAAAACGGATGGGATTGCGGACGCAGACAAGCCGCGTACCCTTTACTTCCTGCGCTTTAACTCCGAGCTCAAGGTTGCTGGCGAAGGCGCTTATAACAGCTTCTATATCGATCTTGCCGGTGGTCAGAACCCTGCCCTTGATGGTCCGACCTGGCAGGTTGTTGGTCCGGAGCAGATCCTAGAATGGAATCCGGAAGTCATTCTGTTGAACGGCTTTGAAAGTGATCTCAGCCCGCAGGATGTCTATGACAACCCGCTTCTGGTTGATGTTGCTGCGGTGAAGAACAAGCGCGTCTATCGCGTGCCGCTTGGCGGTTACCGTTGGGATCCGCCCAACCAGGAAAGCCCGCTAATGTGGATGTGGCTGTCACAGGTTCTGCATCCGGACCTGTTTGATTGGGATCTGCGCGCCGAGATCAAATCCGCTTATGAATGGATCTATGGTCAGGTGCCGAGCGATGAACAGATCGATGGCATCTTGCGCGTATCGCAAAATGGTAGCGCCGCCAACTACACGCCCTTTGTGAATTAAGAGGACGTGCAGATGACCAGCACAGTCGCAACAGCAACAGATAACCGGTTGAACAACCAACCCGTCCTTTGGGGGGCCTTGGTGGCGGGGACGCTTATTCTGGCATTAGGATCACTGGCAATCGGTCGTTATGACGTGCCGATTGAAAACGTGATCGGCATTCTGGCGCATCATGTCTTACCGATTGACGCCGAATGGAAAAATGTCGAACAGCGCGTGGTTGAACTGATCCGGATTCCACGCATGTTGCAGGCTGTGCTGGTCGGTGCTGCCTTGGCCTTAAGCGGTGCCGCCCTTCAGGGTGCGTTCCGCAACCCGCTGGTCGGGCCGCAGATTGTCGGCGTGTCATCGGGTGCGGCCCTTGGCGGGGCGACAGCGATTTTCTTGTCGCTCGGGACTTTTGCCGTGGTTGGCAGCGCCTTTGTCGTTGGCGTTCTTGCCATGGTGATTGTCTATCTGATTGCCCGGACGGAGGGTCGGGCGCCAATCCTGATGCTGGTGCTTTCAGGTGTGATCGTAAGTGCGTTTTGCACATCCATGACGTCCCTTGTGACCTTTTTCGCCAATCCCGAAGATAGCCTCCCGGCGATTGTCTATTGGCTGATGGGAAGCTTTGCGACCGCAAGCTATGACAAGGTCGGGATCCTTTGCATTGCACTTTTGCTGGCCGGTGTGCCGCTTCTGGCGCTGCGGTTTCGCATTAATGTCCTGTCGCTTGGCGATGAAGAGGCCGAAGCCCTTGGCATCAAGGTCGAACGCACGCGCTGGATTGCTTTGCTGGCGATTGCAGGTCTTGTTGCAGCATCTGTTTCGGTCAGTGGCATTGTTGGATGGGTCGGGCTGGTCGTGCCGCATTTTGCTCGCATGTTGTTTGGCCCGGATCATCGGCTTGTGCTGCCGGCATCCATGATCATGGGGGCGGCCTACATGCTGTTTATCGACAATATTGCCCGCACCCTGACGGCATCGGAAATTCCGTTGGGGGTTCTAACCGCGATTGTTGGTGCGCCGGTCTTTGGCTGGTTGCTGCGCCGAACCCGTGCGCGGGGGTGGTAATCCATGATCTGTGTTGAAAAGCTTGGTTTCAAACACCGTCTGCGTCCCAACTGGATTTTCCGCGATCACAGCCTGACGGTGGATCGGGGCGAAGTCGTCGCCGTCATCGGACCAAATGGCCGGGGTAAAACCACCCTGATCAAGACGATCCTAGGTTTGCATAAACCGGTCGAAGGATCAGTGCGCTTTGACGGGACGGTTGGCTATGTGCCGCAGAATACAGAGGCATCCTTTCCCTATTCCGTGCGCGACATGGTGGTGATGGGCCGTGCGCGGCACGTCAAAACGTTCGGATCGCCCGGTCGTGATGACTATCAAAAGGCCGATGCAGCTTTGGAACGGCTTGGTGTCGATCGGTTTGCCAACCGCCCGGTGACCGAACTTTCCGGCGGCGAGCGGCAATTGGTTTTGATTGCCCGTGCGCTTGTATCTGATTGTCAGATCATGGTGCTGGATGAGCCGGCATCGGCGCTTGATTTCAGGAACCAGCAGACAATCCTGACAGTGTTGCGCGATCTGGCCCGTGAGGATGGGATGACGGTCCTGTTTACCACGCATATGCCGCAACATGCCCAGGTCATTGCCGATCAGGTTTTGTTGATGCGCGATGTTGATCGCTATGACTTTGGCCCGGTCGACACGGTGCTGAGCGAAGAAAACCTCTCAACCCTTTATGGCATCGATATCCGATCCATCGATTTTGATCATCAGGGCCGCAGTCAGCAGGCGGTTGTGCCGGTATTCGTCTAACCAGAAAGTCCTCAGACGGGAATATGAACGTGCGCACAGAAAAAGACATCCTCGTTGCCTGTATCGGCCCGGACAAGATGGCGCCATCGCTGGCAGATCGCGCAAAGTTCGCACCGGTCATTTTTGAACGTGTTGATCAATACGAGCTGCCTGATTGTGACCTGTCGCGCTTTGCTGCCCTGTCGATCTCAATTCATGCCGATCAACGTTTTCTGCTGTCGCAGAAGGAGCAGATAGCTGCTTACCTTGCTCGCGGTGGTGTGGTGCTTTGGAGCGGCCCGATGGCCTATCCCGTGATTGATGGCGTTGGGACGTTTGAACCGCGCCCGGCTCGAAACCTGACCGGTTTGACCGTGACAAGACTGGTAGACCACCCATTGTTCGAAAGCGTGACCGGCGAAGATTTGACCTTCCGCCGTGGTGTTGCCGGTTTTTGGGGCAGAGGGCATAACCCGGCACCGGATGGTGCGATTTTGCTGAATGGCCTTGATCGTGATCCAATGTCTGCCCCGGTCGACTGGATTTGGGACCGACCAGAAGGCGGAACCGTCATCAGCCATGCGGGCAATGACTTCCTGACATTTGCCCAAGCCGGGAATGGCACGACAGCTGATCATCTGGCCCCGAACTTTGCCAAGTGGCTGATCAGCCATGTACATGCCAAGCAGGAGGAGCGGGTATGAACCTCCAATCTGCAAATGTGACCCGCCCCAAGCTGATCGCCCTTGATGGTGGCACGGGGTATCACAAGGCAACATTTGATGATCCGAAGATTGCCCGGTACATTGATGAGGTGATCTATATCCGCGACTTCTGCGATGATGACCTTGTTGATGCGGCGGGCCTTATCATTCCCTGCCGTACCCCGCCCGAAGTTGTTGTCCCGCATACGGAACGCATTCTGGGATTCCTCAAACGCGGTGGCATGGTGGTTGCCATGGGCGATACCGGACAAAATCAGTGGCTTCCGGATGTGTCATTGACATCGGTTGAAACCAATTTCTGGTGGTGGCTGGAACCGGGATCAGATCTTGGTCTTGAGATCGCCGATCAAAGCCATGACATGTTTGCCGAAATGGGAAAATCAGATGTCAGTTGGCATCTGCATGGGCTTTTTGACGTGCCCGAAGGGGCAAAGTCGCTTGTGGATTACCGTGACGGGCGTTCGGTCCTTTATGAAGATACGCAAAATTATGCCGGGCATCTGATCGTGACATCGCTTGATCCGATGTATCATCACGGGGCCTATTTCATGCCGGCGACGACCCGGTTTTTATACGGCTTCATCCCATGGATTCGTCGTACGCTCGACGCCAAAGCCGCTTTGTCATGAGACAAAATGCTTCGCTGCTTGTAGTGCGCTGAAATAGCGATATCTTATCTGTCTTGCCAAAGTCCGAATTTCAGAGGATATAGCATTATCTTTGGTTGTGGTTTCGGCTTGCTTGCCAAACCCCCTTTTCGGATTTCTATACATAGATGAGCAAAGATCGGCTTTCGGCCAGTCGGCGTCTTGATGTCGCATTGGCGTTGGTGTCGCAGGGTGATTATGTTGCCGCGATTGATGTCGCGCGTGCAGCATTGGCGGCAGATGGCGAATGGGACGAAGCCCATTTCACCTTGGGCGACATTTTTGAACGCGCCGGTGAAACCGAAAACGCCGTCGAAGCTTTCCGTCAGTATCTGATCCTTGATCCGGTTGACCGCATGGGGGCGGAAGTCCGCTTGACCCTGCTAGGCGCAGCAGCGATGCGTGATCGCCTGCCGCCGGACTATGTCAAAGCCCTGTTTGATGATTATGCGCCGCGCTTTGAAATCAGTTTGCGCGATCGTCTGGCCTATCGCGGGCCGGAATTGCTGCTTGAAGCGGTACGTGCCCACCTTTCTTCTGCGACCGGCCCGGTTGAGGTACTTGATCTTGGCTGTGGAACCGGTTTGGTCGGCGAAGTCTTTGCCGGTTACTTTGAAGCAATTGATGGCATTGATCTGTCACCGCGCATGATCAACCGTGCGCGTGCCAAGGGCATGTATCGCACGCTTGTTGCTGGTGACATCACCGATATGCCCGCAGAAATCGGGAATGACTACAGCTTTGTTATTGCTGCAGATGTTCTGAATTATCTCGGCGACCTCGCCCCGGCCCTTCGTGCGGCACATGCGCGCATGAAGCCCGGTGGTTTGATGGCCTTTAGCCTTGAACATGGCGAGGCCTTCCCGTTCGATCTTGGCCCCGGCCAGCGTTTCCGCCATCACCAGCGCGCCATTTCTGAATGGCTTGTTGAATGCGGGTTTGAACTGATCTCGGACGAGCTGGGTGTGCTGCGTCAGGAAAAAGGCAATCCGGTCGAAGGCCGCATCATGGTTGCCCGTGCAACTGATGGCCTATCGCAGCTTGCGGGCAAACTTATCTCGCAAAGCGACCCGGACCAGGCATCTGGTCAGACCCTGCATTAAGGTTGATTGACCCAGAACGCTCTTTTGCTGAACAGAACAGTGACAGTGCGCATTGATTGTTCAGGTGAAATCGGGTTTTCTGTCTTTTTGCCGGGTGCTTGACGTGCCCGGGGTTTCCCGGAGAGACGCATCAGATGTTCGCCCAATGGCGCGAATCGCTTCAACATTTCATGGATTGGTTTCTGCGCAAACGTGCAGAGATGCGGTTCTTCTTTGCCAAATTGTTCACCGTTTTCATCCTGATCAATTTGGGATGTTACTGGTGGGCATTGCTGACAACCTATCCTCATCTGCTCAACACTTGGAAAGGTGACGAATATATCCTGATGGGGTTCCCTGTTGCCGTAATGGGGGCGATGTTTGATGCGCTATCATTTTATGTGACTGTCGAAATCATTCGCCGGGCATTGGTCAGCAAGGGCAACATTCAGTTTGTCAGTTATCTGAGTGTCGATATCCTGATCGCAATTGTTGCTACCTTCTGGGTGCTGTTTGCATTCGTTGCATCGGGTTGGTTGGTCTCTCAGTTTCTAGATCGTCCGGAAACGATGACCTATCGCACGGACCTCTATGAAGGGCGGTTTTGGAAGGCACTCCAAGATCCGTTTGCGCCCGATAATCTGCGCAATATTTACTTTGGCATGATGATGGGCGCTTCGGCCTTGTTGCCAACCCTTTATCACTTCGGCTTAGCACTATTTTCAGCCCTGCGCTGGGTATTCGGGCGCTTCAAAGTGGCAGGGTCGCAATCGTGATGGTTTGGTTCAAGCGCGCCGCAGCCGTCGGATTTTGGGGCCTGATCCTTGTGATCGGGTTTTTGTCGCTCCAGCCAATTGAAAATCTGCCCGATGTTCAAATCTGGGATAAGATCCAGCATCTTGTAGCCTATGGGGCATTGGCAGGTTGCGGGCTTGTTGCCTACCCTAACCGTCATTGGCAGGTGATTGGCTTTACCATTGCCTATGGGATCGGCATCGAGTTTGCCCAAGGAGTGGTTCCCGGGCGCTTTCCCAGTTTTGGCGATGCAGTGGCAAACACATTGGGGGCGGTTATCGCCCTTTTGGTGATGCGTGTTGGCTCGGTTCGGCGTCTGATCCAGTCGGCGCCTTAGAAAAGTCGGGGTCCAAATTAGATGAACTCAGACCCCGTTTTCACAGATATCAGGCCTTTGGCATATCGCCGCGAATGATATAGGCCAGTGCCTGCACGACTTGTTCTGGCTCGCGCGCGACACCATTGGCTGCACCATCGACTTCCTTAAGTGCATGGTCGTGTTCGGTCGGGTGCAGGGTGATATAGGGGATGCCAAGGGCGGCTGCGTAACCTGCATCAAAGGCAGCATTCCACTGTTTGTATTTTTCGCCAAATCGAATGACGGCAAGATCGGAGCCTGACAGCAGGGTTTTGGTGCGCATGGCGTTGAGTTGTGCACCTTTGCGGTCATGCCAGAACTTGTTTTCCTCAGCCCCGAAAACGGCAACGCCGCAATCATCGGAATCTTCATGCATGGTGATCGGTGCCACCAGTTCGACCGGAAGGCCCGCTTCTTTCACCCCGGCGGCGATACGTTCGCGCCAATCGCTATGAATTTCACCCGATAGATAGACGGTCCAGACCTTGGTCATGTTTCTTTCCCTGTTTGATCATATTGATGGGGCTCATTGCCCATCGTGACGGTTTGATTTTGCATGTTAGTGCAACATTGACCGTGCCTCTACCGGCTGAGGTGATTTTTGATCAATCGGAGGGGTTTCTGGTCTGGCGCAGAAAGGGGCCTAAACGACAAAACCCGTTGCCAAAGGCAACGGGTTTTGAATGGTGGAGCTGATCAGGATCGAACTGACGACCTCTACAATGCCATTGTAGCGCTCTCCCAACTGAGCTACAGCCCCACTTTGTCCGCGTCGCAGGTTTCCAAGGAAAGCTCTGCGGCGCGGCGCATATTTAGAAGGTTCACCAAATGTTGGCAAGACCTATTTTCAAAATTTCTTAGCGATCATCGTCGTCTGATTCGACATGCTCGTAGACTTCGCCAAGATCATCGTCGTCTTCGCCGAGATCCGAGGCATCCTCGAGAATATCATCGTCCAGATCGCTATCGACATCATCATCAAGATCGCTGACGTCATCGATGTCTTCGTCTTCTTCCGGTGCCGGTTTGGCAACCGCGGCTTTCTTGACCTTTGTCACGCCATCAGGTGTAGCGCATTTCGGGCAAACAACCGGGGTACGGTTCAGATCGTAATACTTGGTACCACAGGCGAGGCAGTGACGTTTCTTACCGCGTGCTGACATTACGGCAAATCCTCTTAATTACCGTTATCATCGAGAAGTAAAGACTGTTCGTCGCAAGGTGCTGCAAAGCAGCGCATGACGTGATGTCTGAAAGGCCCAATTGCCATCTTGTTGTCGCCTTGTCAAAAGGAAATTGATCGTTTTTTCCGTGAAGCGCCTATAGAGCGAAATCTTGGTCACATTTACGCAATTTTGACGGTGAAATCCCGGATCATATCCGCGCAGATTTCCGTAGCGAAAACCCGTGTCAAAATTTGGGTTCGATACTGGTGCATGACAACCGCTTGTGCTAGAGCAGGATGCGGCGATTGAAAGGCTCCTGAGCGCCTGAAACCACGGCTGCCCGTTGCGCACCCGCGTTGCGGCTTTTTCAATCGATCCGAATGTGATGAAAAACAGTTACTGACAGGTATGGCTCCATGAGTGCTTCGCAGACCAAACGCCCGCTTGCTTCGGCCAAATCAGGGCCGCTTACGGGCGATATCCGGGTTCCGGGTGACAAATCAATTTCCCATCGCTCCCTGATGTTTGGCGGTCTGGCAATCGGCACGACCAAGGTCACCGGTCTGCTTGAAGGCGAAGACGTTCTGGCAACTGCAGATGCCATGCGCAAACTTGGCGCGACCGTGACCCGCGATGATGATGGTACATGGCATGTTACCGGTGTTGGCGTTGGCGCCCTTCGTGAGCCTGATAGCGTGATTGACATGGGCAATGCCGGGACCGGCATCCGTCTGATGGCGGGCATCGTTGCCACCCACCCGATCACGACTTTCTTTACCGGTGATGCGTCGCTGTGCAAGCGGCCGATGGGCCGTGTTGCCGATCCGCTGTCAGAATTTGGTGCGCAATTCATCACCCGTGATCGTGGCCGTCCGCCGATGGCCGTGATCGGAACCGATGAAGCAAAGCCGATTACTTATACCCTGCCGATGGCATCGGCACAGGTGAAGTCTGCTGTGATGCTGGCGGGGCTGAATACGACCGGCACCACCACCGTGATCGAACCGAAGCCATCGCGTGACCATACCGAACGCATGCTGCGTCACTTTGGCGTCGATGTTGATGTGAAGGTCAATGACGATGGTGGTCGCACCGTCAGCCTGACCGGTCCTGCGGAAATGAAGGCTGCGGACATTGTTGTTCCGACCGATCCGAGCTCGGCCGCATTCCCGATGGTTGCTGCCCTGATCAATCCGGACTCCGAGGTGACCATCCGTGACGTATGCCTTAACCCGCTGCGTACCGGCCTAATCACCACCCTGATTGAAATGGGTGGCGATATCACGATCACCAACGAGCGCGAAGAAGCTGGCGAAACCATCGGTGATCTGATTGTCACGGGCAAAAATCGCCTGAAGGGCATCGTCGTTCCGGCTGAACGTGCGCCGTCGATGATCGATGAATATCCGGTTTTGGCAGTTGCCGCGGCCTATGCCGAAGGCGAAACCCGCATGTGTGATCTTGAAGAACTGCGTGTGAAGGAATCGGATCGTCTGGCAGCTGTTGCCGCCGGTCTTGAGGCCAATGGCGTTATTCACCGCATCGAAGGTGATGATCTGATCGTGACCGGTGGTGTCGTTCCGGGTGGCGGGATCGTTGAAACCCACCTTGATCACCGTATTGCAATGTCGTTCCTGGTTCTGGGTCTTGGCGCAGAAAAGCCGGTTGCGGTTGATGATGCGCATCCGATTGCGACAAGCTTCCCGAATTTTGAGTCATTGATGGGTGACATGGGTGCAAATTTTGCGCTGTATTACTGATCGATTCACCCCAATATATACTCAAGGGTCCTGAGCCCCAGATCAGGCCATCAAGGCTTGGTCTCAATATCAACAGGGAGCGAAGCATATGATCATCGCCATTGATGGGCCGGCTGCGTCCGGCAAGGGGACTTTGGCGCGTCGAGTCGCGGACGCAATGAACTATGCCTACCTTGATACCGGTCTTCTTTATCGTGCCACCGGTGCGAAAGTTTTGGCCGAAAATGCAGATCCTTCTGACGAAGTAGTTGCCGTGCGCGCGGCAGAAAATCTGAGCGCCAATGATCTTGGCGGCGAAGAACTTCGCAGCGAAGAAGTTGGGACTGCTGCCTCAAAAGTTGCAGCGATTCCAAAGGTTCGCGAGGTTTTGCTTGATTTCCAGCGCAGCCTTGCAACCACCCCGCCAGACGGTCGTCGCGGCGCTGTTCTGGATGGTCGTGATATTGGAACGGTCGTTTGCCCGCAGGCCCCGATCAAGTTTTATCTGACGGCAAGTGTGGAAGAACGTGCAAACCGTCGGTTCAAACAGTTGCAGGAAAAAAATCCCGCTGCTATATACGAGCGCGTTCTTAAAGAGCTTGAAGAACGGGATGCCCGAGACAGTGCCCGCGATGTTGCACCGCTCACCATGGCAAAAGACGCAATCCATATCGATACGGATCGTCTGAATGCCAATGCAGTGTTCGACGCAGTCATGGCACATATTCGCACCCACATGGGTGAGAATGACTGATCAAAAGGCGTTTTAACCGTCAGGCGAAGAACGATTCCGAGGTGCCGGCCACATGGTCAGTCCCTAAGGTGAACGACTTGTGCGTTCACCTTTTCGTCTATGGAAGATACGTCTTCAAAAAGCGTCCGGAATTGGACAGAGACTGACAAATTGCCGCGATTTTGCGGTTTTAAGACCACCGGACACAACCGGTTGGCCAGAATATAATGACGATACTCGAAAGGAAGTCTGGTTTATGACCATCGCTGATGAAGCACTATTCTCGACCGGCGAAGATTTTGCCGCTCTGCTTGCTGAAACCCTCGGTTCTGAAGACGAAGGTTTCGTTGGCCGCGTAATGACCGGTACGGTCGTTAAGAAAACTGACGACGACGCAATCGTCGATGTCGGCCTGAAATCCGAAGGCCGCGTTCCGCTTAAAGAATTTGGCGCAGGCGAAGTAAACATTGGCGACACCGTTGATGTTTATGTCGACCGCTATGAAAACAAAGATGGCCTGATCGTTCTGTCGCGCGAAAAAGCGCGCCGCGAAGAAGCATGGGTTGAGCTGGAAAAACAGTTCTCCGATGGCAAACGCGTTGACGGCACCATCTTTGGTCGCGTTAAAGGCGGCTTCACTGTTGACCTGTCGGGCGCTGTTGCGTTCCTTCCGGGTTCCCAGGTTGATATCCGTCCGGTTCGTGACGTAACCCCGCTGATGAACAACCCGCAGCCGTTCCAGATCCTGAAAATGGATCGTTCGCGCGGTAACATCGTGGTTTCGCGTCGTGCAGTTCTCGAAGAGACCCGTGCAGAACAGCGTGCTGAGCTGATCCAGAACCTCCAGGAAGGTCAGGTTCTTGACGGCGTTGTCAAAAACATCACCGATTACGGCGCGTTCGTCGATCTCGGCGGCGTTGATGGCCTGCTGCACGTTACCGACATCGCTTGGAAACGCATCAACCATCCGTCTGAAGCACTTCAGATCGGCCAGACTGTTAAAGTTCAGGTTATCCGCTTCAACAGCGAAACCCAGCGTATCTCGCTTGGCATGAAGCAGCTTGAAGCTGATCCGTGGGAAGGTGTTGAAGCCAAATACCCGGTCGGTTCGAAATTCGAAGGTCGTGTCACCAACATCACCGATTACGGCGCATTCGTCGAACTCGAAGCTGGTGTCGAAGGCCTGGTCCACGTTTCCGAAATGTCCTGGACCAAGAAAAACATCCACCCGGGCAAAATCGTTTCGACCTCGCAGGAAGTCGAAGTCATGGTGCTCGACGTCGATGCACAGAAGCGTCGTATCTCGCTTGGTCTCAAGCAGTGCACCTCGAACCCGTGGGATGCATTCCTTGCAGCTCACCCGGTCGAGTCCGAGATCGAAGGCGAAGTCAAGAACATTACCGAATTCGGTCTGTTCATTGGCCTTCTGGGAGGTATCGACGGTATGGCTCACCTCTCGGACCTGTCATGGGACCGCGCTGGTGAAGAAGTCATCAAAGAATACAAAAAAGGCGACATCGTCAAAGCCAAGGTTCTTGACGTTGACGTTGAAAAAGAACGCATCTCGCTCGGCATCAAACAGCTTGCTGGCGATCCGTTCAAAGAAGCAGTTACCGGTATCAAGCGTGGCGAGACCGTCACCTGCGAGATCACCGAAGTTAACGATGGCGGCATCGAAGTTGCTGTTGGCGACACCGAATTGAAAGGCTTCATCCGTAAAGCTGAGCTGGCGCGTGAGCGTTCTGAGCAGCGTCCGGAGCGCTTCGCAGTTGGTGAGAAAGTTGACGCACGCGTTACCGCAATCGACGCCAAAACCCGTAAAGTTTCCCTCTCTGTCAAAGCTCTTGAAGTTGCTGACGAGAAGAAAGCAATGGCGGATTACGGCTCTGCTGACAGCGGTGCATCGCTCGGCGATATCCTCGGCGAAGCTCTGCGCAAAAAGCAGGAAGGCGGCGAATAAGCCACCCTCCGAAGAAATACAATCTGCAAGCTTGCAGATTGACGAGACGGGTCGCGCATTGCGCGGCCCGTTTTCTTTTGCGCGGATCAAACGCGCTGATGGGTTGTCACTGCGTGTTTCCTTGGCCCGGATGCCCGTCATTTGACGACTGTTTGTCGTTGTGGGCGATGCTGCCTTATTAGCGGTGTCTGCTTGGGCTATGTCGCGGATATTGCAGGGCAATATTGTATATCATCGGCCTTTTTGCCCCGATTTCTCTGCGATCCTGAAAATTATCGCCCATTTTCGCGAAAATTTTGATTTTAAACGCTTTTTGTTCTTGCCTTCTGGTCCGAGAAAAACCATTTGAAAAGGCAGGTTTAAGGGCATAGCCCCGCCTAAGTATTTGATTGAACAATTATAACCGGGACACCTTGATGGCGCTTGATGCCGATATCCTGCTTGATCGACGCCGATTGAAGAAATCCGTCTTTCGCTGGCGTGTGATCGCAGTGATTGCTGTACTGGCCGTGATCGTTATTGGTCTGGCTGGCACAGGGATCAAGGACGGTGTCATGGGCGGTCTTGGCCCGAAAGTTGTCGAGATCAATATTGAAGGCGTGATTGCCGAGGACCCCTATCTGCTTGAGGCGCTTGAGGCGATCGAAGATGACAGTGACGTCGTGGGCGTGATTGTCCATATCAACAGCCCGGGCGGCACGATGGTCGGTGGCGAGACGCTGTTTGAAGCGCTGCGCCGGATTGGCGAAACCCGCCCGATCGTTGCTGAAATGGGTACTGTGGCCGCGTCTGGCGGGTATATGACGGCAATTGCCGCCGATCACATCATTGCGCGCCGTGGCACGATCACCGGATCCATCGGCGTGATCTTCCAGTCGATGAATTTTAACGGCACATTGGAAAAGCTTGGCGTCGAACCGCTGACAGTGAAAAGCGGTCCGCTTAAAGCAGCACCCAATCCGTTCGAACCCATTGATGATGCTGCAAAAACGGCCATGCAGGGCCTGATTTCCGACATGTTTGACGTGTTTGTTGGCATGGTTGCGGAACGCCGCGATATGCCCGTGGACGCCGTACGTACCTTGGCAGATGGCCGTGTCTTTACCGGACAGCAGGCACTTGCCAATGGATTGATTGATGAAATTGGAGGCCGTCGTGAAGCCTTACGCTGGCTTGAAGATAAAGCTGGTGTCACGCCGGAAGCGGACGTCGTGCCGCTTGAAATTGAGTACCCGGAGGACGATTTGATGAGTGCACTTCTTGAGGGGAACCTTGGAAAAGTGCTGTCATCTGAGGGGCTTAAACTTGACGGTTTGCTGGCTGTCTGGCAACCTGAGTAAGAGTTACCCAAACATATAATCTAATTCGCGGTTGAGTGAGACTATCAGCACGAACAGGATGGGGCCTGGAAATGACGAAATCAGAATTGATTGCCCGGCTTGCTGAAATGAATCCGCATCTCTATCAGCGAGACGTCGAACGGATTGTTGCAACGATCTTTGACGAAATCACCGACGCGCTTGCCCGTGGAGACCGGGTCGAGCTTCGCGGATTTGGTGCTTTCTCTGTCAAACAGCGCGATGCGCGTGTTGGTCGCAACCCGCGTACGGGTGACGCTGTCCCCGTTGGCGAGAAAAAAGTTCCCTATTTCAAAACCGGCAAACAGCTCCGCGAGCGTTTGAACTGATTTCCTCCGCGTGATGGATTTCTGACCGACAAGCAGGCTTTCGCCAGCCCAAAAAATTGTTTCTACGATGACGCCACCGGGTTTATCCCCGAACACGTGTCACGGGCGTCTTGGCTTTTGCCTGCTTCTTGCCCCATACTAACGGTCTGATTATCAAACGTGACCTGTTGTCTGATCACGGTATCGAGCAATTCGCCTCTGATGCCGGATCTGGCACAAGGAGCTAAGAATGCGCTTCCTTTACTGGATTATCTCTATACCGCTGGCCGTTCTGATCGCGGTATTTGCCGTTTCCAACCGTACTGCGGTGACCCTTTCCTTGTGGCCGCTGCCTTATGAAGTCGACCTGCCGCTGTTTTTGCCAATCATGGTGGCATTGCTTCTTGGTCTTGGGATCGGTTTTGCCTTTGAATGGATGCTTCAGGGCAAACATCGTCGCGCAGCACGGCGCATGGATAGCGAACTTAAACGCATCAAAACCGACGATAGCACACCCAAGGCCGACCAAAAGGCACTTGGCCATAGCGGCTGAAATACACTGCTTAAATTAAGGGCTCCTGATTCAGGGGCCCTTTTCATTTTCCGCAGATTATTGCTTTGATCGGTTTGCGCATGGGCCCATGCAGTTAGCCAAGGTGATTTGGCGTTGGCCTTTGTGGATAAATCGGCTAAGCCATGTCCGGTCCGCAGTCACACTGGATGTGACAAAGCAGGGCCATGACCCAATGCCAGCCCGCCGGAGGACATCATGACCCAGACCCTTTCCCCGAAAGACCGCATCTTTTGCGCAATTGATACCACTGACCTTGATCACGCGATCAAGCTGGCATCAAGCCTGTCTGGTGTTATTGGCGGGGCAAAGCTTGGCAAGGAGTTCTTTGCGGCCCACGGCCCGCAAGGGGTCAAGGCAGTTGCCAAGGCTGGCATGCCGATCTTCCTGGACGTCAAATATCACGATATCCCAAACACGGTTGCCGGTGCCATTCGTGCGGTTACCCCGATGGGTCTTAAGATCGTAAACGTCCATGCCTCTGGCGGGATCGAGATGATGAAGCGCGCCGGTGATGCCGCACGCGAAGCCGCCGACAAGGCAGGCGTTGAAGTGCCTTGGGTGATTGCGGTGACCATCCTGACCAGCATGGATCAGGGTGATCTTGATGATGTTGGCCTGAAAGGCCCGATTGAAGACCGTGTCGTGAAACTGGCAGAGCTTACCAAAAAGGCCGGTCTTGATGGCGTTGTCTGCTCGGCCAAGGAGATCACCCCGGTCCGTAACGCGCTTGGTGCTGATTTCAAACTGATCACACCGGGTATCCGTCCGGCCTGGGCGGCAAGCGATGATCAGAAACGTATTGTCACTCCTGCTGATGCGGTTGCTATGGGCAGTGACGTTCTGGTCATTGGTCGTCCGATTACCAAGGCAGACGATCCGGTCGAAGCAGCAAAACGGATCGTGTCCGAGCTTTCCTGATCAGACGACGCAGCGCACCAAACCTTGCGCCAAAGCTTTCAAACCCGACCGTTCTGACACGGTCGGGTTTTGCGTTTCTGGCCGGGTGCAAGCTTTGACGCGAATGCATACAGCCATGCAGATTTCGCGATGGTTTTATGGTCCTGATTATCTGAGAATTGAATCGTTTCAAAAATTGGTGCATGATGCCTATCTCGCACATGCACAAAACAAGGATCGTTTGAACCGGTCCTTGTTGCTCAGGACATTTCTGACATGACAGTTACCGCCACCAGCCGGGGTTTCCTCGGTAATTTCCCGATTCTGGCACTTGCGCTGGCATCTTTTGGCATCGGAACCACCGAGTTTGTCATCATGGGTCTTCTGCCGGATGTGGCACTTGATCTTGGTGTCAGTATTCCTGATGCCGGTTTGCTTGTGACGGGCTATGCGCTTGGCGTGACCTTTGGGGCACCGTTCCTTGCGATTGCAACTGCACGGATGGATCGCAGACGTGCGCTTTTGCTGCTGATCTCGATCTTTATTCTCGGCAACTTCCTGTGCGCGATTGCGCCTGATTATTGGCTTTTGATGGCGGCCCGTGTCGTGACTGCATTTTGCCATGGTGCGTTCTTTGGTCTTGGTGCGGTTGTTGCCGCAAACCTTGTTCCGGCCCATAAGCGGGTGCAGGCAATTGCCCTGATGTTTTCGGGCCTAACCCTTGCCAACGTGTTGGGTGTGCCGTTTGGCACCGCGCTTGGTCAGGAACTGGGATGGCGGTCGACCTTCTGGGCGGTAGTTGCGATTGGCGTTCTTGCCGCGATTGCGCTTTATCTCGCCCTGCCGCGCAAGATTGCCGCATCGACCGGTAGCCTGCTTGCCGAAGCCAAATCACTTGGCAAGGTACAGGTCCTGTTTGCCATGCTGATTTCCGTTCTGGCATCGGCCAGCATGTTTAGCGTCTTTACCTATATCACCCCGATGCTTCAGGAAATCACCGGCATTTCCCCGCGTCAAGTGACCTATGTCCTGCTTCTGTTCGGGGTTGGTTTGACAGTGGGCAACTATATCGGCGGTCGTCTGGGCGATTGGCGTCTGATGCCTGCGATCATCATCGCCTTTGTCATGCTGATCGTGATCCTGGCCCTGTTTACGGAAACCCTGACCTCGATCATTCCGGCTGTTATCACGGTGATGCTTTGGGGTGTTGTCGCTTTTGCCCTTGTCTCCCCGCTTCAAATGCGTGTGGTCAATGAGGCGTCCGAAGCCCCCAATCTTGCCTCAACCCTGAACCAGGGTGCGTTTAACCTTGGCAATGCCGGGGGGGCCTGGTTTGGCGGTTTGGCAATCACGCATGGCGTTTCCTATCAGCATATCCCCTGGCTTGGTGCCGGGATTGCGGTTCTGGCCTTGCTGTTTACGGTCTGGAGCCACCTGCTTGATCGCGGTGATGAAGTCTTTGCTCAAGGCGGTGCCAGCGCCTGATCGGTGATGCCGCGAAATATGAAATACAAAACCCGTCAGCCATTCGGTTGACGGGTTTTCTTTTGCCTTCAGGCAAGCGTCTTGTTAGCCGATCCAGTGACGGACCTGATCAAAAGTCTGGCTGATGGTTGATCCATATTGATCAATGATCAGCTTGATCGAGATGGCAATTGAGGTCACGACAAGAAGCGGTCGGACAAGGCGTGCGCCAACCTTCATCACCAGATGCGATCCGATCTGTGCACCAACCAGTGCACCAACCGCCATCACCCCGCCAATCACCCAAACGACTTCGCCGCCGGCAATAAACATCACAAGCGATGCGAAGTTTGATGTGAAGTTCAAAACCTTGGTGTGTGCGGTTGCCTTGGTCATGTTGAAGCCAAGCAGGGCGACAAAGGCGATCGAAAAGAACGATCCGGTACCCGGACCAAAGAAGCCATCATAAAACCCGATGCCAAATCCGGCGGTAAAGGCAAAGGTGCCTTTGCTGATCAGCTGATGCGCATCAAGATCACCAACGCGTGGTGAAAACAGGAAGTAAAGCGCAATCAGGATCAAAAGACCCGGCAAGATCGTCATTAGGATGCCCGGATCAAGCATCTGCACCAAGACAGTACCAACTGCTGATCCGGCAAATGTCAGGACGATCGCCAAGACCATGTCACGCGGATGCACGTGACCCTTGCGGATAAAGTTCAGCGATGCGGTGAAACTGCCAAAACTTCCCTGAAGCTTGTTGGTGGCAAGTGCTTGCGCCGGGGTGAGACCCGCCCAAAGCAGGGCCGGAATGGTGATCAATCCGCCGCCGCCGGCAATGGCATCAATGCAGGCAGCAATGGCAGCTACCGCAAACAGGATCAATAAGAAATCAATTCCAAATTCCATGGGGTGGCTTTCATGGGTTTGGAAACCGCAAAGGTGGGGCAACGCGGTTTCAGTTTATATCGGCAGACAGATCGGATGGGCCGGACTGCCAGATCAATAGAATGTCGACATCATATTGCTTTGGCATAGCGCGTCCAGTCGAAGATGTGCCGCAACGCGCATGCGTGTTATGTTGTTGATCAAGGGACATATTCGGGGGAAGACGCATGCATGTGCTGTTTGTTGTGCTGGCATTGGTTTTATGGGGGCCGCCAGAAGCAAAGGCCCATGAGATCAAGACATGTAAATGTGATGAGGGTTGCTACACCGACGAGGTCAGCAATCTTGTTTGCAATCGTGACAAGGCGCGATTTTCCGCCAATGGTCTTCCCGATCCATCCCATCCGGTCATGACCGGTATTACCGCGAGTAATCAGCAATTTCCCGCCGCACATGATTTTGATTTTGAAATCATCCTGAACCCGACTTTGGCGGCAAAACCGACCCCGACCGAAGCAGGCCCGGCTGGTGTTGCGATCAATGGCGTGCCGATCTTTGATCCATCAACCCAGGGGCCGGTCAATGCCGCCACGGGCAAACGCCCGAGTGCCGCCGAAGCAGGCGAGCTTGATGAATGTGGTGGTCATGCCGGGCGTGGTGATGATTACCATTACCACATTGCGCCGAAATGCCTGATTGATGACCTTGGCAATCAGTGGGTCGATATCGACAAGAAGCCGGTTGGCTATGCCATGGATGGATTTCCGATCCTGGCGCTGGGCTGGTTTGATCCGGCTAATTCGGTCGAAGCCCTGCTTGATGCCTGCCGCGGCATGAAGGATGACAAGGGATCGTATTTCTACAATGTCGAAACCAAGCCGAGCTGGGATGTGTTGAATTGCCTGTCGGGCACACCGCGCGGCTTTGCCAAGGATCGCTGGACCCCGCGCAAGGATCGCACCGGGGCCGAAATTGTTGGATTGCCAATTCCTTTTGAAATCACATCAAGCAGTGCGGCTGCCTATGGCAATGATATGTGCCGGGTCATGACCGGTACTTTGCGCGGGGAACAGTTGCTGCAAACCAACGGCACGACCAAACGCATCAATGCCGAAGATGGCGCACTGTTTTATTGCAATCAGGCTTGTTATGGCCTGTTCTTTGAGGCGGATCGGAAATCGAACATTCGCGGTCGGGCGATCTATTACGATTACATCACCGATGGTTGCCCGTCCGGGTTCAATGCCGCATCGATTTCAACCTTTGCCCCCTACGAAGGACCTGCTCAAACCCGCAAGGGTCCCGCAGGAACCGGCAAGGGCGGACCCGGTGCCGGTCCAGGTGGCGGGGGAAATGGCGGTCCGGGCAATGGCCCGCCCCCAAACCCGAACGGTCCGCCACCGCGCAGTTGAAATTGATCCTTATTTTGCAGGGCAATCTGGTCTAGAAAGTGGAACGCATTCCTTTAGATGAGTTCCAGATATGCCTGAATTGCCTGAGGTCGAAACAGTTACCCGTGGTCTGACCCCCGTAATGGAAGGTCATATTGTGGATCATGTGGTGCAGCGCCGCCCGAATTTGCGGTTCCCGTTTCCAGACGGGTTTGTCGACCGAATGGCGGGACGTCGCATCAATCAGCTGACACGTCGGGCTAAATACATTCTGGGTCATCTTGATGATGGTCAGGTTTTGCTGATCCATCTGGGCATGTCCGGGCGCATGACCATCCATAATGATCCGGCTGTACCCGTTCCCGCACCTGAAAAGCACGATCACGTTGATTTCGTCATGCAGGGCGGGGCCGTTGTGCGGTTCAATGACCCAAGACGCTTTGGCGTGATTACCCTGATCGAAGCGGGCGAAGTTGCCAGCCACAAGATGCTGGCAGACATTGGTCCGGAACCGCTTGGCAATGCTTTTAATGCCGCGGTTTTGGCCGAGGGAAATCGCACGTCGCGCAAGCCCGATCAAAACCGTTTTGTTGGATCAGAAACTGGTTGCGGGTCTTGGCAATATATATGTCTGCGAAGCTCTGTTCCGGTCTGGTATTGCGCCCGATCGCCTGGCCAAGGACCTTAAGGCGGGCGAGATTGATCGACTGTATCGCGAGATTCGACTGGTTCTTGAAGATGCTATTGCGGCGGGCGGATCCAGCCTGAAGGACTATCGCCAAAGCAATGGCGAGCTTGGCTATTTCCAGCACAATTTCCGTGTCTATGGGCGCGAGGGCGAGGCCTGTGTGGCGGATGGTTGCGAAACCACCATTGAACGCATCGTTCAGGGCGGGCGTTCGACCTTCTTCTGCCCGACCTGCCAGAAATAGGCTGTGCGCCGCCAAGTTTGAGGTGGATTACCTTGGCTGTTACACGGTTGGTTGCGGGTCGTGGTTAAAATCGGTAAAACAGTATCAAAATATGGTTTCACGCAAATCGACCCGGTTTTCCATCGGGTTTGATGCGAAAAAAGGATCACACGCATGTCATACGAGAACATCATCGCCGAGAAGAAAGGCAATGTCGGGCTTATCACGCTCAATCGTCCCCAGGCGCTCAATGCGCTTTGCGAAGCACTGATTAATGATATCGGCGCGGCACTTGATGATTTCGAAACTGATGAAAACATCCGTGCGATTGTCATTACCGGATCGGAACGGGCCTTTGCGGCCGGGGCCGACATCAAGGAAATGGCCGACTACGACTATATGGATGTCTATAAGAACGACTTCATCACCAAAGGCTGGACCCGTGTGGCAAGCTGCCGCAAGCCGACCGTTGCCGCGGTCGCTGGATTCGCATTGGGTGGCGGCTGTGAAATGGCGATGATGTGCGACATCATGATTGCGGCAGACACCGCAAAGTTCGGTCAGCCGGAAATCACCATCGGTACCATACCCGGTGCGGGCGGTACCCAACGCCTGACGCGCGCGGTCGGCAAGGCCAAGGCAATGGAAATGTGCCTGACCGGTCGCATGATGGATGCCGAAGAAGCCGAGCGTTCCGGACTGGTGGCGCGAATCGTCCCGGCCAACTCGCTTTTGGATGAAGCCATGAAATTGGCGGAAAAGATCGCCTCCTTCTCGGGCCCGGTATCAATGAAGGTGAAGGAATCGGTCAACAAGGCCTATGAAATGACCCTGACCGAAGGCCTGATGTTTGAGCGTCGCGAGTTCCATTCGACCTTTGCACTCGAAGATCGGGCAGAAGGCATGAAAGCCTTCGCAGAAAAGAGAAAAGCTGATTTCAAGCACCGCTGATTGTGTGCTGATCGAGTTTAGTTGACCCCTGATTCCACCGATGCATATCTGCGTTGCAGCTCAATTAAGTCCTGACCCGCAGAAAATGAGGCATTCGGGCGGCATCGGGGGTTGACGAGGGTTTCGGACAGAGCTATAAGCCGCGCTCCGAATTACGTAACATTTGTTTTAAGAGACAGGTTCGCAATGGCTCACCATAAATCGGCCAAGAAGCGCATTCGCCGCAACGCCGCCCGTGCAGAAGTCAACGGTGCACGTATCGGTCGCATTCGTACCTTCGTTAAGAAGGTCGAGGCTGCGCTGAACGTTGGCGACAAAGATGCTGCTCTGGCTGCGATGAAAATCGCCGAGCCGGAAATGGCGCGCGGCGCACAGCTTGGCGTTCTGCACAAGAACACCGTAGCTCGCAAGGTTTCGCGTCTGACCGCTCGTATCAAAGCGATCTAATTTATCCCTTATGGGATGGCAAGTCGAAGGCCGCACCTTTGGTGCGGCCTTTTCGCTGCCCGGATTCCGGAGAATCACCTTTTGTTCTTTGATTCCGCGGGTGCAAGAAACCGCAGAAAATAAGGACCGTTTTGGTGCCGAAATCCTTTTAACGTTCTGTTAAAGATCGCCTTGCCTGATGTGGGTCGCATCAGTACAGTGTTTGGACTTCTCTGACCGCGCAAAGCGGTCCGTGACGAAGAACCAAAAAAACAAAAGGCGCGAGTACGCTTCCAAGATTTTGCGGAAGACCAGCGTGTTGATCACCAAGGTGACCAACGCGATAAAGTACTATTTTGTCTTTTGCAGTCTTGATTGTGTTGAGTTTGGGATAGCGGGGAAAGGTTCTTACAGTGCAGCACGCCGTGAGGGGAATGCAATCTACACTCGGTCAGGGGATGCCGGGTGAGCAGCAGGCAGCACTTGATGATCATGTCGTAGCAACTTGGCAAGTCGTTCGCGAAAAGCTGCGCGCCGAATTTGGCGCAACGGCATATCGCTATTGGCTTGAACCAGTTGCCTTGATCGGTGTTGAAGCCGGTGTTGCCCGTCTGGGTGCGCCGACCCGCGCTATGCGTGATTGGGTCACCCAGCACTATCTCGACCGTATCCAGGCCTTTTGGCACGCCGAAGACGCCAATGTTCATTTCGTAGAGATCAACATCATCTCCGTTTCGAGCGGTTCGGCTGCTTCTGCAACCAGCTCGGCTGCCCCAGCCGCAAATTCCCAGAGCGCTCATCCGTCCCAAGCCAAGCCGAGTTCCAAATCTGCGTCAGCTGAACATATCGCTGTTGCCGAAGCACCGTGCCAGCCGCAGGCATCGGGCCGCACTGCCATTGCCAGCATGTCTGATGATGGCATTTCCGCTGCCCTTGATCCGCGCTACACCTTTGATAACTTCGTGATCGGCAAACCGAACGAGTTTGCCTATGCCGCGGCACGCCGCTTGGCAGAGGCCGAATCGGTTCCGTTCAACCCGTTGTTCCTGTATGGCGGTGTTGGTCTTGGTAAAACCCACCTGATGCATGCGATTGCCTGGCATATCCGCCGAACCCAGCCGCACCGCACGGTGATTTACCTGTCGGCCGAAAAGTTCATGTATCGCTTCATTCGTGCGCTGCGCGACAAGAACACGGTTGATTTCAAGGATCAGTTCCGTTCGGTCGATGTTCTGATGGTCGATGATGTTCAGTTTATCTCGGGCAAGGATTCGACCCAGGAAGAATTCTTCCACACCTTCAATGCGTTGGTTGATCAGGGCCGTCAGATCATTGTCTCGGCCGATAAGTCGCCATCCGATCTTGAAGACATCGAAGAACGCCTGCGGTCGCGCCTGGGATCGGGCCTTGTGGCTGATATCCACGCAACCACCTATGAGCTGCGTCTTGGTATTCTCGAATCCAAGGCGGAGCGTCAGGGTGTTGAACTTCCGCAGCGTGTGATGGAATTCCTCGCTCACAAGATCACGGCCAATGTCCGTGAGCTTGAAGGCGCGCTTAACCGTGTGATTGCGCATTCGCAGCTGGTCGGTCGCGAGATCAGCCTTGAGATGGTTCAGGACGTCCTGCATGACGTTCTGCGCGCATCCGAACGCCGTGTGTCGATCGAAGAAATCCAGAAACGCGTGGCCGAGCATTTCAACATCAAGGTCTCGGACATGCATTCCGCCCGCCGTGCGCGCGCAGTTGCCCGTCCGCGTCAGGTGGCGATGTATCTGTCAAAACAGCTGACGACACATTCCCTGCCGGAAATTGGTCGCAAGTTTGGCGGGCGTGATCACACCACGGTCATGCATGCGGTGCGCAAAATCGAAGAACTGCACAGCTCCGATCCATCGCTTTCCGAAGACATCGATCTTCTGCGCCGGATGCTTGAAGGCTGATCTGATCGGTCTTTCGGTCGGGTAAATCTTATCGGGAATCCGCTAGTTCATTCGGCGGATTCCAGGTTGGTTTTGGCGCAAATTTCCCCCTGAAATGCATCAACAAAACCGCAAGTCGCGCAGGCTGCGCGGCTTTGCGCGTTTTTGGCGTGATTTGGTGTGGCAACTCCTTTTATTTGCTTGGGTTTAAGCCGTAAAAATCCTTCGGTTTCGTGGCATGCATGTTATAATGCGCGTTCCTCACCCGGAAGGGTGGGGGTCAGGTGAGAAAACTGATTAAAAAACAATTTGTTAAACGAATACTGACAGACGGATAGGACGGGCATGAAGCTGACCATCGAACGCGCGGCGCTGTTGAAATCGCTGACCCATGTTCAAAGTGTCGTTGAACGACGCAACACCATTCCAATTCTGTCCAATATTTTGCTCCGGGCAGAGAATGACCGCCTCTCGCTGACGGCAACGGACATGGATCTTGAAGTCATCGAGACCACCACGGCCGAAGTCTCCGAGGCAGGTGCAACCACCACGCCGGCTCACACCCTTTACGAGATCGTCCGTAAGCTTCCGGATGGCTCCCAGGTGCAGATCGCACTGGAACCGGGTGCAGGTCGTCTGACGCTTTCTGCGGGTCGTTCGAAGTTTAATCTGGCGGTTCTGCCGGTTGATGATTTCCCGGTTATGTCCGGTGGTGATCTTCCGGTCAGCTTCGGTCTTGCTGCTGCAGAACTGCGCGGCCTGATTGATCGTGCGGAATTCGCGATCTCGACCGAAGAAACCCGTTATTACCTCAACGGTATTTATTTCCATGCGACCGACGCTGAAGGCACAAAAATCCTTCGCGCTGTTGCGACCGACGGCCACCGTCTGGCGCGCGTCGAAGCGCCGCTTCCAGATGGTGCGGAAAACATGCCGGGCGTTATCGTTCCGCGCAAAACCATCGGCGAGTTGCGCAAGTTGATTGATGAAACCGGCGAAGCGGTTGATATCACCCTTTCGGATACCAAGATTCGCTTTGGCTTTGGCAATGCAGTTCTGACCTCGAAGCTGATCGATGGTACCTTCCCGGATTACGAACGCGTGATTCCGTCGGGCAATGACAAGACCCTTGATATCGAGTGCAAGGGATTTGCCGATGCGGTTGATCGTGTCTCTGCGATCTCGATTGAAAAATCACGTGCGGTCAAAGTGGTCCTGTCGGGCAATACCCTGACGCTTTCGGCATCCAGCCCGGAACACGGCACCGCGTCCGAGGAACTTGAAATCAATTACGATGCCGAAGATATCGAAATCGGCTTTAACTCGCGCTATCTGCTCGACATTGCCAAGCAGGTTAAGGGCGATACCCTGAACCTTCTGATGTCGGACGGATCAAGCCCGACCATTCTGCGCGATACCGATGACCTTTCGGCATTGTACGTTCTGATGCCGATGCGTGTTTGACGGTAAGCACGATCAAGCTGTGGCTGCTCTTGCCAATAACCTCATGCCAAAAGACGGGGCGTCGATGACAAACCGTCTTGCAGTTTCCCGTATCCAGCTCAGTGAATTTCGCTGTTACGAAAGCTTGCGGCTGTCGTTAAGCAGCGCCCCTGTGGTTCTTACCGGGCCAAATGGCGCCGGGAAAACCAACCTGCTCGAGGCGGTCTCGCTTCTGGCACCAGGCGGCGGGTTGCGTCGGGCAAAGCTTGGTGAAATTGCGCGCAATACGCCAGCAAAACCGAATGGCACACCACGTGCCTGGGCGGTTTCGGCTGAACTTGAAACACCTGATGGTGCCTTTCAGGTTGGAAGTGGCCTTGACCCAGCTGCCCTTGAACAGGGGCGTGAACGCCGTGCGGTCCGAATTGACGGGCAGGCGCAACGCGGTCAGGCGGCCTTGGGAAGGGTATGTGCAGCCGTTTGGTTGACACCGCAAATGGATCGACTGTTTTTGGATGGTCCATCGGCACGCAGGCGCTTTTTGGATCGACTGGTTTACGGCCTTGATCCCGATCACAGCAGCCGCGTTGCCGCCTACGAGCATTCCTTGCGCTCGCGCGCCAAGCTGCTCAAGGAAGGCAAGGGCGATGATAAATGGCTCGCCTCGATCGAAGATTCGATGGTGCGTCATGGCATTGCTGTTGCGGTTGCGCGCGCGGAATTGCTGGCGCGGCTGAGCCGTGCAGGAACAATGGCCATCGGGCCATTTCCGGCCGCGCGTCTTGCGCTTGCCGGTGACCTTGAAGAATGGCTGGAAACCTGTCCGGCGATCGAGGTCGAAGACAGAATGCGGGCTGCATTGCGTGATGGACGAAAACGCGATGCGACCTATGGCGGGGCAGTGGTTGGTCCGCAACGCAGCGATTTGCTGGTTTGGCACGATGCAAAGGGCCAGTCGGCAGATCAATGTTCCACCGGGGAACAGAAGGCGTTGTTGCTGTCGATCATCATGGCCAATACCCGCCTGCAAACAAAGGCACGCGGGGCTGGCCCGCTGCTGTTGCTTGACGAGGTGGTTGCGCATCTGGATGCAGAACGTCGCAAACACCTGTTTGACGAAATCGTGGCGCTTGGTGTCCAGGCCTGGATGACAGGTACGGACCGGGCGCTGTTTGAAGGTTTGGACGGTCGTGCGCAATTCTTCCGCGTGGAAGATGCCACATTGTCCCTGGAAACCACTCCGTGAATGCCGAGGTTGTGACGCTATGACCAACGAAACAGAAACTCCGAACACCGCCGAACCGGCGCAGGAGTACGGTGCAGAATCGATCAAGGTTCTCAAAGGCCTTGAAGCGGTCCGCAAACGTCCGGGCATGTATATCGGTGACACCGATGACGGAACCGGTTTGCACCACATGATCTATGAAGTCGTCGATAACGCGATCGACGAAGCGCTGGCCGGTCATTGCGACACGGTTTGGGTGCAGCTTAACGGCGACGGTTCGGCAACGATCCGCGATAACGGCCGTGGCATTCCGACCGACATGCACAAGGAAGAAGGCGTTTCCGCCGCCGAGGTCATCATGACCCAGCTGCATGCTGGCGGTAAGTTCGACCAGAACTCCTATAAGGTTTCCGGTGGTCTGCACGGCGTGGGTGTTTCGGTGGTGAACGCGCTCTCGACCCTGCTGAAACTGCGCATCTGGCGGAATGGCAAAGAACACTACATGGAGTTCTCCGGTGGTGATGCGATCAAGCCGCTCGAAGTTGTCGGCGATGCGCCGCTTACGGCCGATGGCACGCCGCTTTCGGGTACCGAAGTCACCTTCTATCCGGATGGAGAAATCTTTACCCAGCTCGAATTTGACCTGGCAACGCTTGAGCACCGCTTGCGTGAACTGGCCTTCCTGAACTCGGGCGTGATTCTGACGCTGCGCGACGAACGCCATGGCGAACCGGTTGAAACCAAGCTTCATTACGAAGGCGGTATTCGCGCCTTTGTCGAATATCTCGACCGTAACAAGGCACGCCAGATCGAAGAATCGATCAGCATCGAAGGCGAAAAAGACGGCATCACCGTTGAAGTTGCGCTTCAGTGGAACGACAGTTACCACGAACAGACCCTTTGCTTTACCAACAACATCCCGCAGCGTGATGGTGGGACGCATATGGCTGGCTTCCGCGCCGCCCTGACGCGTCAGATCAACAACTACGCGCAGGAAAGCGGTATCGCCAAAAAGGAAAAGGTTGCTCTTTCCGGTGATGACGCCCGTGAAGGCCTGTCATGCGTGATTTCGGTCAAGGTTCCCGATCCGAAATTCTCATCTCAGACCAAGGACAAACTGGTTTCGTCCGAAGTCCGTCCGGTTGTTGAAAACATCGTCAATGACAAGCTTGCCCAGTGGCTTGAAGAACACCCGGCCGATGCGCGCAAGATCGTCACCAAGGTGGTCGAAGCCGCATCCGCCCGTGAAGCGGCCCGTAAGGCGCGCGAACTGACGCGCCGTAAAGGTGCGCTTGATATCTCGTCCCTTCCGGGCAAGCTTGCCGATTGTCAGGAACGCGATGCGTCCAAAGCCGAACTGTTCATCGTGGAGGGTGATTCCGCAGGTGGTTCGGCCAAACAGGGTCGTGAACGTGGTTTCCAGGCGATCCTGCCGCTGCGTGGTAAGATCCTGAACGTCGAACGCGCGCGGTTCGATAAGATGCTCTCAAGCCAGGAAATCGGTACTCTGATCACGGCGATGGGGACCGGTATTGGTCGCGATGATTTCAACATCGAAAAGGCCCGCTACCACAAAATCATCATCATGACTGACGCCGACGTCGATGGTGCGCATATCCGAACCCTGCTTCTGACCTTCTTCTATCGTCAGATGCCCGAACTGGTCGAACGTGGCTATCTCTATATCGCGCAGCCGCCGCTCTATCGTGCAAAGCGCGGGAACTCGGTCCAGTACCTCAAAGACGACCGCGAGATGGAACAATACCTGACCGCGCAGGGCACCGAAGAAGCCGTTCTCACCCTTGCCGGTGGTCAGCAGCTTGCGGGCCCAGATCTGGTGCGTGTGGTTGAACTGTCGCGTAAGGCCAAAGGCCTTTTGGCACCGCTTTCCATCAAATTGCCGATCTCGGTTCTTGAACAGGCAACCCTTGCTGGCGCGCTGAACCCGGCATTGCTTGATGACGATGCAAAACGTCTTGAAGCAGCCCAGACGCTTGCCCAGCATCTTGATAGCCTTGAAGAAGATTTTGATCGCGGCTGGCATGGTGAAGCAACGCTTGATGAGATTGTTCTATGGCGCATGCTGCGCGGCGTTGAGCAGCGTCACGTGATTGATGGCAACATCCTGCGTTCGGCCGAGGCCCGCGCGATTGCCGGTATCCTTGGTGAACTGCGCGAGCTGTTTGAAAAAGGTGCGGAATTCGTTGCCAAGGACAAGACCTGGAAGATCAATGGTCCGGTCGATCTGGTCAACGCGGTCATGGAATTTGGCCGTCGCGGCATTTCTGTTCAGCGCTATAAAGGTCTGGGCGAAATGAACCCGGATCAGCTTTGGGAAACCACGCTGGACCCGAATGTGCGTTCGCTCCTGCAGGTTAAAGTCAATCATGCGGACGAGGCCGAAGAAGTCTTCTCGACCCTGATGGGTGACGTGGTTGAACCACGCCGCGACTTCATTCAGTCCAACGCGCTGAAGGTTGCGAACCTCGACGTTTAAGTATTCGCTCATTGTGTGAATTAACTCATAAAATTGGAAACGCGACGCATAATTTTAGAATCTGTGACGCATAAAATTAGAACGAGCGGAGCAAGTTCAAGTGAATGCTATGAATTCGCTCTGCTCGTACTTAACCGCTGAGATTTGTTGCATCTGGGCGTCTGGTTAAGTTAAAATCTCTCCAACAACACCCCCCACGCTTAGCCTGCAGTTCTTAGGAACTCAGTGATGCGCCTCTTGGGGGGTTATTTTTTGCCAAAATCGCGAGTTGTTTTGGGTTTTGCCTCTTCCATGAAATTTATTCACGTCATAATGTGAGCCGAATACGGTGATTAATCGGCTCACGAGGGGGTATTGTGATGGGCAAATGGAACTGGCAGCATGGCGACTGGCCCAACTTCACTTGGGACAGGCAGCAGATCCAGGCTCGCTTACCCTCTGTTTGTCATAAGCAGGGATACGTGGCAGGATTGGTCAACTCCCTGAACTGCACCCAAGCCTTAATCACCAAAGCACTCACTGAGAACATTGTTGCGTCTTTTACAATTGAGGGTGAGCGCCTCGATGCAAATGTTGTAACCGATGAAATCGAGCGCGGCTTTGATCAAACCATCTCTCCCGAAAAAGCCAAGAGTGTCGGTCTCCTAGAGGCAAACGCTGCTGCTTTGATATCAAACGTTTTTGATGAGCCGTCTGAAGGCCTTACTCGGCATCGGTTAGGGGTGTGGCAGCGCTGCATGTTCGAGAGGACGTACTCATCGACTCAAATCGGGCAGCCTGCAACATGGCGAACCGAAGATATCAACGTGGTTTCTGGTGGAAGCGGCGACCGGAGAATTCATTTCGAAGCTCCTGACGCATCACGCGTCGCAATTGAGATGGAAACATTCCTTACCTGGTTCGCTTCTAGCCGAGAAGCCAAAGAAATAGACCCTGTCTCACGTGCAGCTTTGGCACATTTGTGGTTCGTGACCGTGCATCCGTTCGATGACGGCAATGGCAGGAGCTCACGCGCTGTTGCTGATTTGGCACTGTTTCAGTCAGACAAAAATGCTGTCTTGTACCCAATGGCTCCTTACATTTTAGCCGACCGTGAGAACTATTACCGAGTGCTGCAGCGAACTCAGTCTTCCGGTTTGGACATAACGAAATGGATGGTTTGGTTTTTCAAAACTTTGGAAAATGCGCTCGATGGCGCAATAACGAGATTAAGCTGGAGTGTTGAAGCGAATAGCCTTGTGGCGATGCAGCCAGAAAATCGGCTTTCGACGCAACAAGTTAGAATTCTTGTGAAGATGCATGATGATCCGGATCAAACTGTCATAAGTGCATCACAATATGCTGCAATTAATAACGTCAGTAAGGCGACGGCTACACGTCACCTTACCGATCTAGTAGCCAAAGGCTATTTGCGTGTCTGTGGCGGAGGCGGGCGTTCCAGACGATACTGTTTGGCGAGCGTCTAGGCCTACACCATCCCGAAATCAGGAATGCCTTGGCGCATGATCTCGCGAAGGGTCAGAGAATAGCGGGATGGTCGGTTATCACCTTTAGGTCGACGGAGAACGCGAATGTCGCTGCTCCTCTCATCGACTTCGATGATGCCAACCTGATCAATCCCAAGAACATCGGTTGCGATGATAATATCTTCAGTTGACCATCGGAACGAGCTGGATCGGCAAAGCCATACATGCCGGAAAAAGCTGGAACGGTAGTCTATGTCTGACAAAAGGTTCTGGAATCCCAGCTTGTTTTTTAAAGGTGACCCGGTCAAGAACATGAAGCCGTCAACCAATTGCAGGGCGCCGTCTTCACTACAGCGAATTCCAACTGCATCAATGCTGACAAACTCGAATTCATACTTCTTGAAATAGATGCTGACATCCTCGCCCCCATACAATTGGGACTTGTGTTCATCAATCAATGCGAGTGCCTCTTTCCGGTGGAAGAAGCTTCTCGGCATTACGAACGGTGTGGATGACGACGACGAGTGCCTTCGGTTTGTTACTTCGCTGAGGATTTCTTTGATGCGAGTAACCGGGACGCGCTCGTTCCGCATCTTACCCAACAGTTCGATTGCAACATCTGCGTCAGCGCTGTGTATGCGCGCAAACAATTCAGCCGAGTGAAAATGACCCAGGACATCAAGCAAGTCATTTGGCTCGGCTGATTGCGGACCGAGAACTTCTTTCAATCTCGTCTTTTCCCGTTCAGCAATTGTAGTGCAGCGAATCAGCGTTGAGCGCATTCGTTGCAAGGCATTCCGGGTGTAGGCAGTTTTCTTTGCAAGCATCTCCCAGAACTGCTCTTTATTCGCAGCATATTGTTTGCCGACCGGCGTTTTTTCGATTTGGTTGATGATTGATGCGATCTGCGTCCACGGCATCCGACGGCCTCGGGCATCATCCAGTTCTTCAAGCAATTCATCGAAGGAATGAGCATTCATTGCAGAGTGTTTTCCATGCTTTAAAGTTCTTTCAATAACCAATAGCAGAAATTTTTTGATTGTGCAAAGTTGATTCGAGTCATAATATGCCACGAAGCATAACGTGGATTGTGAATGATGTTTGATCTCCATGCACAAAGAAGCCGCAAGATTGTCCATAGGACAACACATCGCGTCGTTGGACGCTCGCCAAGTTTAAAATCCAATCGGGTCGTCCACTGGGAATCCCAGTTGGAACGAGACATGATCCGATTGCTGGAGTTTGATCCGGCCGTTCTCTCATATCGGGAGCAACCTGAACCGCTGACGTATTACGAGGGTGGTAGAAAGCGTAAATACACTCCCGATTTTATTGCGGAAATGATCTCTGGCGTAACTGTGTTCGAAGTGAAGCCCAGTGATCAAGCCAACACCAGCCCACTAAGAGAGCGCCTCTTGGCTTTCAAAAAGCAGTATGCTGAGCAAGGCATAAGCTATCTCGTTATGACAGACCGAGAAATTCGAAAGGAGCCGCGCCTTTCAAATGTCATCAAGCTCTTACGCTACCAGAGAGAAATCGTCAGTGCTGAAAACAAGGATATCATCTTTGACGCTGTAGGCAGTGACGGTCAGACGCTGGGTGGATTGCAGCTGTATGTTCATAAGCAAGGCGTGCAGGTAACCCAGATATATGCACTCATTTCCCAAGGCATCCTTACCATTGATATCAACCAACCGATCAATGATCCCGATGCTCCGATCTATTTACGGAGTGCCTCATAATGGTCGCAGTCCGCATAGGCTTGGGTACTGAAATCTCAGTAGGTGAAACGATCTACGCCGTTCGTAGATGTTTGCACGGGGACATTCTGCAGCTTGAAGCCGAACACGATGGACATCTGGTGAAGTTACCAAGAACGGACTTGGCGTCATCCGTTGTCAATGGTGAGGCGTCGATCCTTGTTGGCGATCGCAATAAAATGATCGCTAAACAGCAAGATCTGAGTGCACTTACAGAGAAAGAGCAGGATGAACTTCGTCGACGATTAACTTACGTGAAATTGGTCGAAAAGCCGCAAGTTGTCGCCAGCGGTGTGGCTTTGATGAAAGCAAGTATTGAGCTTGGTTCAAGGCAACTCGGTGACCCAAAACCACCCTCCGTCGCAACCCTTTACAATTGGTGCAAGCTTTATCGACGATCAGGCGGAGATGCTGCATCGTTGGTACCGCAGTCAAAACATCGGGGAAACAGGAAACGGCGCTTTGGTCCTGAAGTCCTGGAAGTTCTTCAGAGCGTCATAAACGAGCGTTTCCTGGTTACCTCTAGACCCAGACCAACAGATGTTTATTCCGCTGTTGTGGTTGAGATTAACCGTTTGAATGCTCGTCGTTCACGTTTTGATCAACTGGCGGTCCCGACCCTTCGAACACTCTATCGTGAAATCGATAAACTCGAGCCCTACACCTTTCTCAAGGGACGGTATGGCAAATACATTGCTGAAAAGGAAACGCGACACGTGGGACAAGGTGCATTTTCTTCTCGTCCGCTTGAACGGGTCGAGATTGACCATACTTTGCTTGATATCATCGTATATGACCCTGAATTAGACATACCTCTGGGGCGACCGACGCTTACAATCGTCATTGATCATTTCTCGCGATTGCCACTTGGTTTTTACCTTGGCTTCGAGGCTCCAAGCACAGCCAGCGTCATGATGGCTCTTCGTAGTGCTATTGGCACCAAGGAATGGGTCAACGAGAAATATCCGGACATCGACGGAACATGGCCCTGTTACGGTGTACCTGAAATGTTGGTCACGGATAACGGCCCGGAGTTCCATTCCAAAGATCTGGAAGTAGCGTGCGCTCAGCTTGGGATTACCATCCAGCACAACAAAGTAAAGTCTCCATGGACAAAAGGTGTTGTGGAGCGAATTTTTGGCGAGATTAACCGATCTTTGTTGTGTGACGCTCCGGGCAAGACATTTCACAACAAGGACGCTCGTTCCGAGAATGATGCGGTTGGAGAGGCGAGTGTTCCTGTCGCAGTTCTTGAGCATGTGCTGTGCAAATGGATTGTCGAAGTTCATGCGAAACAAATGCACAGCGGTATTCAGGCGATACCGATGGAGCGATGGGTGGATGGTGTTGAGGATTATCCGCCAAGGCTCATTTCGGACCACGAGGACCTGAATGTCCTTCTTTCTTGCTTCAGAGAGGTTCGGAAAATTCATCCCAAAGGGATCGTCATCGAAGGCATTTGGTACAATTCCAGAAGGCTGACCGAGCTACGCAACAGCTCTCCGAAAGCTCTTCATGTGGATATGAAGCTTGACCCAACGAACCTGAGCAAAATCCACGTCCGAGATCCTCGGAACAATAACTATTTCGAAGTCCCGGCCCTTGATCAAAATTACACAGCAGGCTTGGGACTATGGCCGCACAAAATCTTGCGGAAACATCTGAGAGCGCTTGGATCACGTCAAGTCGATGTCTTGGAAAGAGCGACGGCGAAGGAACAAATTCATGCACTAATCCACGAAACGTCCAAGACGAAGAAGAGAAAGCGGACGACCAATGCAAAAATTGCACGCTTCCTGGAATCGTCAGGGATGGTGCTCAAGCAGGACAATGCTGAGATAACCAGTTTGGTCGAGCCAGAGGCGTCATATGAAATTTCCTTCGAACCGTTCTCGCCCAATGAAAACGAAGGGACTTGTGACGAATTTACCGAAGAAGACGACCTTCTTGCAGATGGCATGCTCAGAATTCAATCTGCTGGAAGGGATGAATGATGAACAGCTCAGTTGATCCAGCGAAGCTAACCGGAATCAAACAGGTCATGGATGATGTGCTCATTCGTCATCGCTCTTTTAAAACAGCGTTAGCACGCCTTGATGAATGTATGCAGTCTTTTACCGGATACGGTGAGCCGGTCTGTATGCTTCTTCATGGCCCTGCTGGCGTTGGAAAGTCGACGGTCGCGAAAGCCTTTTTGGCCGAGAATAATCCCTATGACGCTGATGACCGAAGGGTAATTCCAGTGCTGAATGCCGTTATCCCGGTGCCGGCAACCATGAAAAACATGGCGACTGAGCTTCTTGATAAGCTGGGGGATCCACTTTCAGACCGTGGCACACTTGAGCAACGCACCAAGAGGCTTCGCAAGCTCTTGAGCGAATGCAGAACCAAGCTGATTATATTGGATGAATTCCAGCATTTTATCGATCGGAAAAGTGATCGGGTCATTCTTGATGTTTCTGACTGGCTAAAGAATTTGATCTCCAACACATCAATCCCGGTGGTGTTGGTCGGGCTGCCATATTCGTTGAGTGTATTGTCTGCCAACGAACAATTGATGCGTCGCTTCAGCTACCAAACGGAGTTGTCGCCGTTTGATTGGGAAGACAAAGCAGACCGTTCTGAGTTCACAAAGATCCTAAACGCCATTGATGGCAAATTGGCTTCGGTCTTGGGGGGAAACAGTAACCTGAAGGACCAGAATGTCCGTTGCCATGCGGCGACAAAGGGCCTGATCTCACTGTTGATCAAGCTGATTTATGGTGCTGCTTATGAGGCAACCAAAGCTGGAGGCACCTCAATTACGCAACAGCACCTGGCGCAGGCCTTCAGGGCGCGCTTGGTGCCTGATCGGAAGGTACCTAATCCATTCCTTGATTCTTGGAAGGGTCAGAAAATAGACCCCCTTCCAGAAAGCCGTCACTTGCACATTGAGGGCTGCATAGCATCACTTCAACCAGTCTCGCGAAGCATGAAACTCAACGACACACTCTCAGCGCGGTGATTTGAATGAATTCCAACATTTCTTTACTGGTTCGACCGAAACCGGAACCTTCTGAGAGCTTTCGAGGCTTCTTGCTTCGTGTGTCATCAGCAAATGGTTATCATAACACTGGCTGGATGCTCAGATCGCTTGGGATCACGCCGCGTGCCGTATTACCCAAAGAAGATGTTGAGAGGCTGGCGCAGGCAATCGATGTTCCGCAGCGTGCGCTGTTTGAAAGGCAAAACAAGATTGTCGAACCGCGATGGACGCGTGTAGGTCACCATGATGTGCACATTTGCACCATCGAAAGGCGTTCATTTCGCTGCTGCCCTCAATGTATGCAAGACAATCCTCACCACCAGGTACTTTGGGACCTTAAACCTCTGACGGTATGTCCGAAACATCGCACCTATTTGATTGAGCGTTGCACGGAATGTGCTCGTCGTATCAGTTGGGGGCGTGAAAGTCTTACTCACTGCGATTGTGGTAAAGATTTAAGAACACTCAAATCCCGGTCAGCTCCGCCGCAAACGGTCGATTTCTGCAGATTGTTGGAAAAGCGATTTTGGGCGATATCAGCAGATAAAGCATGCGGTGTTCACCCTGAATTGCAGAAGTTGGATTTCACCGATCTCTTAAATTATGCGATGTTTCTTGCCGCTTACATTTCTGGTCGCGGTCGTGGAACAGGTCGTCAGTTGTTTTACAATCTGACATCAGATGCTTCGCATGAGGTTTTTGACCGGGTAGCCATCATTCTCTCTGACTGGCCGAACGCTTTTCATCATCTGCTTGACGATGTGCGGCAGTTTGCGGGCGCAGAACTTGAAAAACGTGTTGGTCTCGAAGCCGAGTTTAGGTCTCTCTATAAAAACCTGTTTCGCAACCAGCGTGAAGTCGAGCACCTGAACCTAATCCGGTCCGAGTTTGCCAACTACATTCAAAAGGAATGGTTCTCTGGATTTGTTGTGCCGACCAGTAAGCGGATGGGCGAAGAGTGGGTGCAAGATCAGTCTTTCGTTACTTTGGCGGAGGCTTCACGCCGACTTGGTATTCATCCAACTATCCTGAGACGAGATATTGCCGCGGGAATTCTGGTTGCAACCACCCGAGAGATGCAAAGCAGGTGTCTGCGTGTCTTGGAAGTCTCGGAGATTGAGCGTTACCGAAACGCGCGAGAGAACCTGCTGGGAACCGATGATGCTCAGGAACTGCTCGGAGTTTCCAAGCACCCACTCATGAAATTAGTGAACGCAGGCCTGATCAAAGCTGTCAAAGGGCCAAAGGTTGATAGTTCACAGCACTGGGCATTCAAGAAACAGGACATCGATGAATTAATTGCATCTTTGGCAAAGCAAGCGACCTATCGTCAGTTCACAGATGAGCCTGTGACTTTTACCAAAGCGCTGCGCCGTTGTACCGCCAAGGGGCTTTGTATCGTTGATCTGATCCAGGGAGTGCTCGGTGGAGAGTTGAAAGCGCTGAAGCGCTCGACACAAGTCATCAATCTCAAAGATCTGTTCTTTAATGACGCAGACTTCAGAGCCTTTCTTTACAATGAGAAACGGACGATCAAATGGGCCGTTACCATTCGTGAAGCGTCAAGGATGCTTGGGCTAAATGAAGAAGCAGCACGTGATCTCGTGCATAAGGGGTTCCTCGAAACAATCTCCGTCCCGGTAGATGGCCGTCTTCGCAGACAAGTTTCATTAGATGCGATTGAGCGGTTTAAGTCGACTTACGTTTCAGCTTCCTGTTTAGCCGCAAATAAGAATACTTCGGCAAGAACTGTCGTCGCCCAACTGCGGGAATTAGGGACCAACCCTGTTACCGGGCCAGCGATTGACGGAAGTCGTCAATACTTCTTCAGACGATCCGCTTCTGCATAAGACGATAGCTTTAGTGGATCGGTTGTGAGCGGAACCGACGCGAATTAATTGACTCTTCTTCAGTATGTGGCCAGTCTGATGACTGTGACGCAACGACAGTAGTGGTTGCCCACTTTCCGAAGCCCGCGCATGTCGCGGGCTTTCGTGCTTTCAGAATCTGTGCGTTTCAAGATATATGACAATGTTCCTAGTACCGGTTAAGTCGGACTTCCATCAGCGCCTAAATCGGTGATTCCTTCGCTCAGATTGAGTGAAGGAAAATTAAGTAACCTCATCATATCAAATCTATTGAGATGGTGATTCTGGAGCCATACAAGATAATTAGAGCGCAGACGCAAAGCCATGTTTGTAACTTCGAAGGCTAAGCGTGTATGGTGAATGAATACAATTTAGGCTATCGCCGGTGGAGAAGATGCAACTTCAAGATTTATTCGACTTGTACCGTGATACCGCTCGTACTGAGCGTGAAAAAGGCGACTATTTTGAGCGCTTGGTTCGCATCTTCCTAGAAAACGATGACATCCAAAAGCAATATTACTCCGAGGTCGTTCCCTACGCCGACTGGGCAAAGGCTCAAGGGTGGAAGGGTACTGATAGCGGTATCGATTTGGTGGCAACACTCTCGGATGGTTCCGGTTATGCAGCTATCCAGTGCAAGTTCTATGTGGCGGATCACGTCATCCAGAAGCCGAATATCGATAGCTTTATCTCCGCAGCATCTAACGAGCTTTTTTCGCGCCTGATTATCGCAGATACATCTCAAAAGGACTTTGGGAAAAATGCGAAAGAGACACTCGATAAGGTGTCAAAGGATTGGAACCGTATAGGCATCAACGAGTTGATGGCCAGTCGTATTGATTGGAGCCAATTCCTGCGAAACGGTGAAATCAGTCTAACAGATAAGAAGAACCCAAAAGATCACCAGCGCGAAGCCCTCAAAGCAGTCTTGGACGGGCTCAAAGAGGATGATCGCGGCAAACTAATCATGGCTTGCGGCACCGGTAAAACATTTACTGGCCTCATGATTGCCGAGAAAATTGGGGGTCCAGGAAAGCGTGTGCTTTTCATGGTCCCGTCGCTGGCTCTGATGTCTCAGACGGTGCGTGAATGGAAGAATGATTGCTCGGTCGATTTTACGGCTTTTTCAGCTTGTTCAGACATTAAAGTTGGTCGTAAAGCCGATGCTGACAGTCTCGATCTAAATGTTCATGATCTGGCATTTCCCGCCACGACTGATCCGCAGAGGCTCGCGCGCCAAGTAAATGACGCCAGTGCGGAGAAAATGACCGTCGTTTTCTCGACATATCATTCTATTGATGTTCTGACGCGTGCCCAGAAAACATTCGACCTACCGGAATTTGATCTGGTCATTTGCGATGAAGCGCATCGGACGACCGGTGTGACGCTAAAGGATGAAGATGACAGTAACTTTGTCCGTATCCACAACAATGACTATGTAGCCGCCAAAAAGCGCCTCTATATGACAGCGACACCCCGCATTTTCGGGGATGCAGCGCGGCGAAAAGCAGATGAGCATGACGCCGAACTGGCGTCTATGGATGATGAGACGAAATTCGGCAAAGACCTCTTTCATCGCGGCTTCGGTTGGGCGGTCGAAAACGACCTGCTGACCGATTACAAGGTTGTTGTTTTGGCCGTAGACGAAGGCTTGATTTCGACAACTATCCAAAATCGTCTCAAGGATGGTGCAGAGCTTACTCTTGATGACGCGACAAAAATCATTGGTTGCTATAAAGCGCTGACCAAATCGGATATGGCCGCGGATTTGGATTTTGATCCGAAGCCTATGAAGCGTGCACTCGCATTCTGTCAGACGATTGCCAAATCCAAAATCATTGAAGACGAGTTCGCGCAAGTCGTTGAGGAATATGCAAGTAATGAACAGATAGATAGTCCGTTTGGCCTGAACACTGAGGTCCGGCATATCGATGGTAGCTATAATGCCAGTGCACGTGAAGAGATGCTCAATTGGCTCAAAAATGATGCGGGTGATGATACTTGCCGTATATTGACCAATGCCAAGGTGCTCTCAGAAGGTGTTGATGTGCCTGCTCTTGACGCCATTATGTTTATGCACCCGCGCAAAAGCCAAATTGACGTCGTTCAATCCGTTGGGCGTGTCATGCGCAAAGACCCCAGCGGGCAAAAGAAGCTTGGCTATGTGATCCTGCCGGTTGCTATTCCGCCAAACACCAAACCAGAGGAAGCATTAAACGATAATGAGCGTTACAAGGTCGTCTGGCAAATCCTGAATGCTCTGCGTGCCCACGACGAACGTCTCGACGCTCGAATCAACCAAGCAAAAATTGGCGAGGATATCAGCGACAAGGTTGCGTTTTTGAGGGTTTCCTCTGAGACAGAATTAAAAGAGCTCACTGCTGTCGTTGATGACTTTGCTACGACCAAGAACCGTGATGGCAAAGGGAAAGCTGAAATCGGCAAACAGGGCCTTGAGCGTCGTCCGGGTGATGATCCTGTTCAAGGTGAGTTGGTCTTTGATGAATTCACCCGTGCCATCATGGCCAAGATCGTTGAAAAATGTGGAACCCGCGAATACTGGGATACTTGGGCCAAGGACATCGCCAAGATTGCCCAAACCCACATTACACGCATAACAACGATTGTTGCCAAGGAAGGGCCAGAGCGCAAAGCGTTCCTCGCCTTCCTTGAGGAACTGCAGGACGATCTGAACCCCGAAATTTCTGAGATCGCGGCAATCGAGATGCTGGCACAGCATCTCATTACCAAACCGGTCTTTGATGCGCTTTTCAAAGGTAGCCGGTTTACAAAGGAAAATCCGGTGTCTCGCGCGATGGAGACTGTTCTCGGCCAACTCCACGAACACAATCTGGAAAAAGAATCTGACAGTCTTGCAAAGTTCTATGCCAGTGTGGAGCGACGCGCAGCGGATGTAAAAACTGCGCATGGCCGCCAGACTCTGATCACCGAACTATATGACAAGTTTTTCCGCACGGCCTTTCCCGTTCTTACCGCGCGGCTTGGTATCGTATACACCCCGGTCGAAGTGGTGGATTTTATCATCCATTCAGTCAATGACGTACTCAAGGCTCAGTTTGGCCAGACTCTGGGTTCCAAGGGTGTTCATATCCTGGATCCCTTCACCGGCACCGGTACCTTCATTACCCGCCTGCTGCAATCGGGTCTGATCGCGCCCGACGAGTTGGAGCATAAATACAAGCACGAGATCCACGCCAACGAGATTGTTCTTCTGGCCTATTACATTGCCGCTGTGAATATCGAGACTGTTTATCACGAACTGGCTTTTGGCTCGTTAACCGCGAACGCCCCCTATGACCCGTTTGAGGGAATTCTGCTGACAGATACGTTCCAGATGTATGAGCAGGAACGCGATATGGTCGCTAATCTCCTGCCTGATAACTCGGAGCGTCGAACTAAACAGAAAGCGCTGGATATCCGCGTCATCATCGGCAATCCGCCATATTCGGCAGGGCAGTCCAGTGCCAATGATAATGCAGCCAACATCATTTATCCTCAATTGGACGCAGCGATCCGAGATAGCTATGTGGCAAATTCAAACGCTACTTTGAGCACGAAACTATACGACAGCTATATCCGTGCATTCCGCTGGGCCTCGGATCGGATCGGTGATGCTGGCGTTATGGCTTATGTGACCAATGCAGGATGGATTGATGGGAACTCCGCCGATGGGATGCGCAAATGTCTCGCCGAAGAGTTCAGCGATCTGTATGTCTTTCATCTGCGCGGAAACCAACGTACATCAGGCGAAACCTCACGCAAGGAAGGCGGAAAAATATTCGGATCGGGAAGCCGTGCACCGATTGCAATATCAGTGTTAGTAAAGAATCCAGATGCCACCGAGCATGGACGCATCCTCTTTCACGATATTGGCGACTATCTCAACCAGAAGCAAAAGCTGGCGATTATCCGGGACTTCGGTTCTGTTGAGGGCATTGCTATGGCCAAAGGCTGGAAAGAAATAACGCCTGACGAGAATAATGACTGGCTGGATCAGGCTGACTTTTCCTTCGAAAACTATGTTCAGATAGGGAATAAGAAAAAGGAGAACGGAGAGTTAGTTCTATTTGGTCTTTACTCTTTAGGTGTTTCGACCAACCGTGATGCTTGGTGCTTTAATGCATCAAAAGATCGGCTTTCATCCAATATCGCGAGAATGGTTGATTTCTATAACTCTGAGGTGACACGCTTCCAAAACATGGGTGGCGGTATAGCTCCTGATCAGTTTGTTACTTTGGACACAAAGAAAATTAGTTGGACAAGAGGATTGAGAAATCTCCTCAGTAGAAAAAGGCTGCTTAGTTTTTCAGAAGATCAGATTGTTGAGGCAGTTTATCGCCCATTTGAGAAATCGTGGCTCTACTTTGATCGGCAGATCATTGAAATGATTCTACAAAATCCCAAGTTCTTTCCATCGCCGGAAGTTGAAAATAGGATCATAAGCATAAAGGGCAATTGGCGTGGTGACGGTCAATTTGCATTGATGACCGACGCAATTTTGTGCAGCCAGCCAGACGGTGGCGCTCAGTGCTTCCCTCTATATCTATATGACGGCACCCAACCAGATGAGGGGCTCTTCGCCTCCTCAGGCGATCAGGAAAGTTGTTTCAGCCGCCGAGAGGCGGTCACTGATGAAGGCCTCTCGCATTTTCAAGCCGCCTATCCAGGCAAGGCTATCAGCAAAGAGGACTTGTTCTACTACATCTACGGCCTTATGCACTCACCCGACTACCGCGAGCGGTTCAAGAACAACCTCGCCAAACAGCTCCCTAGGATTCCAGCTGTGAAATCCTTTGCCGATTTCGCCGCCTTCCGTGATGCAGGTCGCGTACTTGGCGAGCTGCATGTGAATTTCGAGACAGTGGCACCTTACATGGTGACCTTCAAGGAAGGCGATCACCGTCTGATTCCCGAGGCTGAAGCCGAGCCGAAAAAATTCTATCGTGTTAAAAAGATGAAGTTTGGCGGCAAGGGCAAAGACAAGGACCGCACGACCGTCATCTACAATGAAAACATCACCATGCAGAACATTCCTCTGAAGGCCTATGACTATGTGGTCAACGGGAAGCCGGCTTTGGAATGGGTGATGGAACGCCAGGTTGTAAAAACTGATAAGGCAAGTGGGATTGTTAATGACGCCAATGATTATGCGAATGAAACTGTCGAGGACCCCGCCTATCCTTTGAAGCTGTTCCAGCGCGTTATTGCTGTCAGCCTTGAAACAATGAAGATTGTGAATGGTTTACCGAGTCTTGATATTGGTGACGACGAAGCTAGCAGTAAAGCCTTCGGGACCATTGATGAGCTTAAACAGGGTATCAGAACACATTGGGGTGAAGCAGACGCAGCAGTAGTTGCGATACGAATCATTGATGAGTTGAGTTCAAGGAAGCGACCGGAAGGCGATATCCTTACGGTCAGCGATATTCTTGAGATGCTGCAATCAAAAGAGCTCTCAGACGATATCATTGCCGCCCTGTCTATTCTTGCTCAATCCGAGTTTGCCGTCTTCAGCTCTGGCGGTGTGCTCGTCGATGAAGGTGGAAAACGTCACAGGCTTTCGCCAGAAGACTTCCAGGAGGTCCTCGACCGCGACACTGTCGTCCATCCGACAACCCGGGAGCAGCTCAAAGAAGCTTCAAAGCGGGTCGTACCGCTATTTGACTTAACGGCTGATATCTTCGGAGGCACAGTTCAATGAGCGAGATGACCATCAATGATCTGCGAGTTCTCTATTCGGGAACTCCTCAGGGAGCTCACTTGGATTTTGTTTTAGCTCAGAACCATCCTGCGAGAGTCACTGCCCTGCAAAAAAGTGTCGACTTTGCGTGCAATTATCTCGAGCAAGACAAGCATAAAAACCAAAAACTTGATGAAGATCAGCTTAGTTTGCAGATTTGCGCAATGCTGAGGATGGCAGGTTTTCAGGTGGCGCATGACAGAGATTTAGGTGGTCACCCCGACGTTGTTGTTGAAGGGAAGGATCTTTTCTTGTGGCTCGCTGAGGCCAAGAAGCACAGCAGTTATGAATGGCTCAATAAGGGGTTCAATCAGCTTTCAGCGCGCTATTCCACAGGCGTGCATGGGCAAGATCATGGTGAGATTCTTGTTTACTGTTATGTAAAAGATGCCAAGGCTATGCTTGCAAAGTGGCGCGATGAACTAAAGGGGAAGAACCCAAAAGTTACTACAGAAGACTCGCCATGCGGAAACCCGCTTCTGTTCTGCTCTAAACATAAACATGGCTCATCAGGTATGGATTTCCATGTAAGGCACAAAGCAATTGCACTCTACTGGGATCCGAAAGACAAATGACGTATAAAGCCAGAAGATCATAGGAGTGCCGTTCCTGATGTATTTCTATAAGCGCCTGATATAAAAGTTATTTTTACGGTTCTGAGAAATTCCAACGTTATTTGTCGTTTGATTTCAGCTTTATGTGTCAGAATTCCTCCAAATCACGGCTCTTTGGCTGTTTTCCATTCCAGTTTTATGCGTCAATTCACACATTGCGAACAGATACTTCATTTTGGAACCATGGCTGCGAGAAATTGCAGCCATGGTTTTTTATGAATATGGACGAATACCCAAGTTCAGCGACCCGTGCTTCAACACGGAAGCGTCAAAAAAGGTCGCCATGAAGCGGCTTCGTGAATAGTATCTGTTTGTCGGTTGGGTTTTACCCCGACCGTAAAATATAAAAACAAATACCAATTCGGGAGGCGCGGACAGCAGGCCCAATAGCCGCTATTCCGCGAAAAATAACGCAATGCGTTTGTGGCCAGCGATTTCGTCGCGCGTTGTGGTCCGACTGGTTGCCGGTATCGTGGCATTCGCGACTTACGGCAAGGCGGATGCGTGCGAACTGAGCATTCTGACGTCCTATCCGTCGTCATTTTACAAGCCGTTCATTGACCTTTTTGTCCAGCAAACGGGTACAATAGACGTATGTGTTCAGAACAAAAACACCATCGGCCTGATTTCCCATGTGCGCGAAAGTCGCCGACCGGTTCCTGATATTGTCTGGGCAAGTTCCCCCGTCGCATTCGAGCTTCTTGATCAGCACGGTGCCTTGGCCAAGTTTCCCCAAAAGGTATCCAAGCCGCTTGGAGTCAGTGGTATTCAGCCCGATGCTCCTGATGGATCACGGTTTGGTTTCGCACTTTCGACGATTGGTGTGATGTCAGAAGCTGAACAGCCGTTCGGAAATGGGCAATTCGAAATAGCTGATCTGGCGTCGCCACAATATTACGGTCTGCTCGGTATGAGCTCTCCGTCACGCAGTGGTACGACCCATCTTTTTGTCGAAAGCTTGTTACAGCAATACGGATGGAATGATGGTTGGGCATTGTTGTCGCAAATTGGTGGCAACTTGGCGACCGTCACTGCGCGCAGTTTTGGTGTGCGAGACGGCGTGGCGCGCAAACGGTTCCCTTACGGCATCGGGATTGATTTTTTGGCGCAGTCTGAATCGCAAGCCGGTGATGCCTTGTCGTTTCAATCATTTTCGCCAAGTTGGTATTTCCCGGCCAGTGTTGCGGTGACCGGGTTGGGTGCCCAAAATGCCAAATCCCTTGAATTCGTAGACTTTTTGCGTGGTGATCCTGCCCAGAAATTGCTGCTTCAGCCTGAGATCAAGCGTATTCCGATAGATCCAAGTCTATGGCCGCGGGCCGGATTTTCCCCGTCTGAAAACAGTCCTGCGCAGGGGCTTGATCTGAAATTGGCGGCACGTCGTATGGCGGTGGTTAATGCGCTTTATGATGACATGATCACGCACCGCTTGCTTGAACTCAGGAAGCTTTGGCAATCACTGCGTAGACTGGAAGCCTCCCCGGTCATAACCCAATCTGATGCGACGAGACCGTTGTTAAATGCCGTTCGGGATGCGCTCGAAGCGGTCCCTGTTGCCGCCTTCATGGCAAACGAGCACAGCTTTGAACGCGTATTTTCCGATGTCATTCCATCCGAAAATACTGTGGTTGGCAGGCTCCGGGTGCAAGACAGTTGGTCTAATGATTTCAGTCAGCGTTTCAAATCGGCCCGAGAGTTGATTGCGCGAATGGACTCGTTTCAAAGTCACCTTGATACGGGTGCTGTGAAATGAATTGGCGTCCGAGCAGTCTGAAATCCAAGCTGACTTTGTCGATCATCGTTATCGCCAGTGTCTCTGTCATGGCAACGGTGATTTCCAATCTGACCCTGGGCGGGGTCAGCCAGACGGTGGGCGACCTTGCATCGGAGAACCTTTCGGTTACGGCAACAAGTGCCCGTTTTGCCGAAATTGGCCAAGAGATCAGGGTTGATACCCCGCGTTTGGGAAGTGCCAATACCCAGTACGGTCGGCAAGAAGCTCTGAACAGCTTGGAAGGCCATTTCAGAGACCTGAAACAACTGAGTGACGAGCTTTCGATCTATGCGCCGGAGCTGACAGAAAAACTGACTGGCTTGCTTGATGCGCTGATGGGGAATGTCGAAAAACTTGATGCCAATGTCGCTGGCAGATTTACCATGCGAGACGATCTTGGCCGGCAAGTCTCAAGGATTAACAGGCTGCATAGCGACTTCTTGCTCGAAGTTGATCCCTTGCTGATTGACGCAAATTTTAACGTAACATCGGCTATTGATCGCAGCTTTGCTATCCCAGGGCAGGAAATACCGGCCGATGCTGTCGTCAATGAAGTTCGCTTCACCGAGGCTCTTGGCCGTTTGCATGCCGCCTGTAACCTGATTGTCGGTTTAATGTTGCGCGCTGTAGGTGAAGATGATTTCGGCGCGATTGAACAACTTCGGTTGCGTCTTTTGGAGAGCATTTCCGAGGCCAACGAAAATCTGCCTGCCTTGCAGCAAAACAGTAGTTCCATCACCCTGCTTCAGATTTGGCGTGAAATTGCGTCCTATGGGGACAGTCCACGTGACTTGCTCGAATTGAAGCTACGCGAAACAGCTTTACGCCGTCAGAATACCCAGCTTCAGAATGAAAGCGCCGTATTGCTCGAGGCCTTGGGCGGGCTTGTCGCCGATACCGTGCGTGAAAGTGGTCAGCGCACCGAAAACGTATCGCGCCAGATCAAACAGGAAGTGCGTAACGGGCAATTATTCGGGGTTTTGGCCGGTCTTGCCACTGTTGTGTTGCTGATCCTTTTTTCGGTGTTTTTTGTGCGCGGACAGTTGTTGCAACGATTGATGCGTGTCTTGTCTTCGATGCAGATCATTGCAGATGGTAATTTTGCGCACCGGGTTCTGGTCGATGGCAAAGACGAGATCGGGCAACTTGCTGATGCAGTGCGATTGTTCCGTCACAAGTCCCAGCAGCTCGAAACGCATGCCGAGGCCCTTCAGGGAACAAACAGCGAGTTGCGTCACGAAATCGCCCTGCGTCGTCAAGCCGAACAGGATTTGCGGGAAACTCAGGCAGAACTCCTGCAGGCAGCGAAATTGGCCGCGTTGGGACAGTTATCTGCAAGCATCGCCCATGAATTCAATCAGCCATTGGCTGCCCTTAGTTCCTATAACCACAATGCTGAACTCTATCTTGAGCGCGGCGAGATCGAAAAATGCCGCGAGAAACTGGTAGATATCGACAGGTTGGTAAAACGTCTCTCAAAGACGTCCAACCATCTGAAAAGCTTTGCGCGCCGTCCGCAAGAAGCCGTCACACGCCATAATGCGGTCGAGGTTCTTGAAAACGCATTGTCGCTTTTTGATGAACGTGTGACGCGCGACAATATCAAGGTTGCACGCGACTATCCAGATGGACCGGTTTATGTCCTTACCGACCCGGCAAAGCTTGAACAGGTGTTGGTAAATCTGATCAGTAACGCGATTGACGCGGTGGAAAGCCGGGATGATCCGGTCCTGCATCTGGTGATCAGCGAAACTGACCGCCGAGCGATCATTTCAGTGGCTGATAATGGCACCGGATTTGCTCAGGAAGTCAGTGACAAACTGTTCGAACCCTTCTTTACAACCAAACCACCAGGCAAGGGGTTAGGTCTTGGATTGTCGATCTCGTTCAATATTATTCGTGACCTTGGCGGCCGCTTGCAAGTCCTGCCGCAAGCCGGTGATCAGGGTGGGACGACCGCAACTGTGGAGCTGTTTAAAACGTGACCGATAACAGTGTAAAACCACCAGTCCTGTTGATTGATGATGAAGCTGAAATTCGTCGTGCATGGGAAGAGACCCTGCATCTGAATGACTTCACGCCATACTCCTTTGAAGACGGGGCGGCGGCAATTGCGACCCTTGCTGCTAATTGGCCAGGCGTGGTTCTGACCGATTTGCGGATGCCGGGTCTGGACGGTTTTGGTGTACTTGATGCTGTCAAACGTATTGATCCAAAGATCCCGGTTATCATTGTAACTGGCCACGGTGATATTCCGATGGCGACCAAGGCCGTCAAAGCCGGGGCTTATGATTTCATCGAGAAGCCGGCAGACCCGGATACATTGCTTGCCGTTATGGCGCGCGCAGCTGAACTGCGCAGATTGGTTCTGGAAAACCGGCGCCTTAGCCAAAGCAGTTCAGACGGCTATAAAATCGAAAACCACATTATGGGCAATCACCCAAAGATCGAACGGCTACGGGCGCAGATTGCCGTCGTGGCCGGGGCGGATGTAAATACTGTGATCTATGGGGAAACCGGCACCGGCAAGGAGCTTGTTGCCCGTGCACTACATGAGTTGGGGCCGCGTAAGGATGGACCGTTCATCGCGATTAACTGTGGTGCTCTGAACGAAAATCTTATTGCCAGCGAATTGTTTGGTCATGAAACCGGGGCATTTACCGGTGCAGACCGCCGCAGAATCGGTAAGCTTGAACAGGCTAGTGGCGGGACCCTTTTCCTTGATGAAATCGAAAGCATGCCCTTAGGTCAGCAAACTCAGCTGTTGCGTGCTTTACAAGGTCAGGTAATTGAACGACTTGGCGGAAAATCCCAAATCACGATTGATGTACGGGTCGTTGCTGCTGCCAAGGAAGATCTGGAACTGGCGTCCGAAGAAATGCGGTTCCGCGCCGACCTTTATTATCGGCTGGCAGTTGCATCCCTGACCATTCCGTCCCTGCGTGATCGCGGCGATGACATTGCACTATTGTTTGTGCATTACGTTACGAAGGCCTGTCGCAAACATGGTTTGACGATCCCGGAAATCAGCGAAATCAATCTTGATGATTTACGTGGAAAGCCTTGGCCGGGAAATGTGCGTGAACTTGTAAATGCGGCAGAACGTTATGCCTTGCAGCTGGAAAATGCTGGAATGGCCGCGGATCAGTGTGATGCGGCCGTCATGTCATTGCCAGACCAGATAGATGCGTTTGAGAAAAAGGTAATCGTATCCGCAATGCGACGTTGCCGTGGCCGTGTTCAGGAAACGGCCGATTACCTGTCGATCCCACGCAAGAAACTGTATCTGCGGATGCAGCACCATAATATCGATAAGCAAGCCTTTTCAGGCGGTGAATGATGGGTCGTTCGTGACACGTGATTTTTCACATATGTGTCAAAATTGACCCAATTCATTTTGTAATGCATGTCTGTATTTTCTAGTTATTGTTTTTATTTCAGTTAGTTAGTCAGGTTTCTCCTGATGCTGCCTTCTGGCACATGCGTTGCTCTTGTTTGGTTGCCGATCTTCGTCGGTCAATGAACAACCAAATAGGGAGGAACCAGTGTCCAAATTGGTTCAAAAGACTTTGCGTCATCTGGGGACAGGTGTTGCAATTGCGGCAATGCTTGCAACTGCGAGCGCACATGCTGCTGACGACAAGCTTGTGATTGTTACGTCCTTCCCGTCTGATCTGACGGACGTTTTCAAAAACGCCTTCATGAAGGAAAACCCTTCGATTTCTGTCGAGGTCGTCAATAAAAGTACGTCGTCTGGCGTGAAATACCTGATTGAAACGGCACAGAACAACCAGTCGGATATCTTCTGGGCATCAGCACCGGACGCGTTTGAAGTGCTGAAAGAAAACAGTCTTCTTGCGAAATACGAATCAGCCGTTGGCGGCGTTGCCAGCGAACTGAACGGTTATCCGATCAATGATCCGGATGGTTATTATTCCGGCTTCGCTTTGTCGGGTTATGGCTTCATGTGGAACGAACGTTACATGGATGCCTATAAACTTCCCGAGCCGACCGAATGGGAAGATTTGGCAAAGCCTGTTTATCACGGCCATGTTGGTATCTCTGCACCGTCGCGTTCCGGTACCACGCACCTGACCATTGAAACCATCCTTCAGGGTGAAGGTTGGGAAAAGGGATGGCAGACCATCCGTGATATTTCCGGCAATGCCAAGACCATCACCGAGCGCAGCTTTGGTGTCCCGGACGGGGTGAATAGCGGTTCATTTGGCATCGGTATTGTTATCGACTTCTTTGGTTTCTCGTCGATGGCATCGGGCTTCCCGGTTGATTTCCGCTATCCGAGTGTTACCGCACTTGTTCCGGCCAATATTGGTGTGATCAACAATGCTCCAAACAGCGCACCGGCACAGAAATTCATCGATTTCCTGATGTCGGAAACCGGTCAGGGCCTGTTGTTTGATCCGAAAATCATGCGTCTTCCGGTCAATCAGAGCGTTTATGCAAACGCACCCAAAGGTCTGCCGAACCCGTTTGATGGCAGCATCAAATCAGAAGTGCAGTTTGATACTGCGGTTTCGCAGGCTCGCTATAACGTTGTGAACTCGCTGTTTGACGTCATGGTTACCTATCGTCTGGAAGACCTGCGTGCTGCAGTGGTCGCGATTCAGGAAGCCGAAGCCGCACTGGCCGAGGGTGGTTCTGAAAATGCTGAAGCAACCAAGCTGATCACCGAAGCCAAAGCACTTCTTCATACCTTGCCGATCGATGAAGCCAAGGCAAATGATCCTGAATTTGCCGCGATCTTCAAAACCAAACGCAAGAAGAAGACCGACAAGGTCGAAGGCCGTCAGGCAGAAATCGAACAGGAATGGGATAACCAGATCGTTCAGAACTACCAGAAAGCAGCCGAACTCGCGAATACGGCACGCTTCATGTTCTGAGCTGCATTGACCTCCCTGGTATCATGTAATGTCACCTCGCAGCCGCTGGGGGTATGCGCGGGGCTTACATGATGCTCACCCTCCCTGCCAGAGAAACTCATCGCACGTTCCTCTCTGGCAGGGGCCTAATTTCCCGACATTGGAGAATATTCATGTCCTCCGCCGCTATTGCGCGACCGGTGCGTTTTTCTTCGCTTGGTCCATACATGGTCGCTGGGATTGTTGTCCTGTTCCTTGGGGCATTTCTTCTGGTGCCGGTCCTGAAGGTTATTCAGGTGGCATTCCAGGACCCCGCCAGCGGTTCTTTGACGCTGGTAAACTTCCAGGACTTCTTTAACAGTTCGCTTTTCCGCCAGTCCTTCTTCAACTCGGTCTATGTGTCGGGTATGTCCGTCGTGTTCGCGTCGGCATTTGCGCTACCGTTGGCCTATTTCACGACCCGTTTCAATTTCTCGGGTTCGGTGATTATCCAGACGCTTGCCTTCGTGCCCCTTATCATGCCGCCCTTCATCGGTGCGGTCGCCATGCAGTTGCTGTTTGGATCGAATGGCAGTGTCAATTTGTTGCTACGCGACTGGTTCGGGTTCGACATTCCCTTCATGGAAGGTCTGAATGGCGTCATCTTTGTGCAGTCCATTCACTATTTCCCGTTCATCCTGATCAACCTTAGCGCCAGCCTTCAGAACATCGACCGTTCGATGGAAGAGGCAGGCCAGATGCTGGGTTCAAGCGGCTTTCGTCTTTTCCGCCGCATCGTTTTCCCGCTGGCCATGCCCGGCTATATCGCCGGTGCGTCGCTTGTATTCGTCAAGGTATTTGACGATCTGGGAACACCGCTACTGCTCAACGTCAACACCATGCTGGCACCCCAGGCTTATTTGCGTATTTCGTCGATCGGTATCTCCGATCCGATGGGCTATGTGATTTCTTGTATCCTGATCGTCTTCTCGGTCTTTGCGATGTGGGTGGCATTCCTCGGGATGCGCGGCAAAGATTATTCCACCACGCAAAAAGGTGGCGGGGGGCTGTCAAAACGTGATCTTCGTTCGCACGAAGCGATCCTTTGCTATGTCGTGATCTTCTCGATCCTTGGTATTGTTTTGGCACCTCATCTGGGCTTGCTGTTGCTGTCCTTCGGGTCTGTCTGGTCCTTTAGCGTCCTGCCCGACAGCTTTACCACCAGCCATTATGGTACGGCCTTTACGTCTGCTTGGACCTTTATCAAAAACACGCTGATTTATGCCGGTCTTGCCGGGGTTATCGATATCGTCCTTGGCACAGCCATCGCCTATGTGGTGATGCGCACCAATGTGATTGGCCGTAAGTGGCTTGATTACCTGGCCGTGTCGGCCCTTGCCGTTCCGGGCGTTGTGCTTGGTATTGGTTATTTACGTGTGTTCTATGGCGTGAATATGCCTTTCACCGATCAACCGATGGCAACCTGGTGGGGGATCATTGTCATTGCCCTTGCCGTTCGTCGCCTTCCATACGCACTGCGTTCCTGTACAGCAGCCTTGCAGCAGGTTTCCCCATCTCTTGAAGAGGCATCCGAGAACCTTGGTGCGTCGAAATTTCGCACCGTGCGGCGCATCGTCGTGCCCTTGATGGCAAGCGGTCTGGTGGCAGGGTTTGTAACCAGTTTCTCGACAGCAGCCGTCGAACTGTCGGCAACCATCATGCTTGTCTCGACCGAAAATGATGCACCGTTGGCCTACGGTCTGTACCTGTTCATGCAATCTGCTGCCGGGCGTGGTCCGGGGGCGGCACTTGGCGTGATGGCCGTCATTATCGTCGGTCTGGCTACGTATCTTTCACATCGAATGGTTGATCGTGCGCGTCAGCAGCGCAGCAGCATGGAACGAGCGGAGGGCTCAGCATGACCATCACAACCAATCTTTCCAATAATCGTCGCGCGGAGGCCGACACCATGACGACCATGCAAACAACGCCGGTTCAGATCGATATTGAAAACCTCTCTCTATCCTTCGGCGATACCGAGGTTCTCAAAGGGGTAAACCTGGCCATTCGTCCGGGCGAGTTCTTTGCTTTCCTGGGTCCGTCAGGATCAGGAAAATCAACGCTTCTTCGGGCAATCGCAGGGTTTGGTCCGACCCCGAAAGGTCAAATCAAGCTTGACGGCCAGGACATTGTCGGGTCAGTGCCCTGGCAGCGAAATGTTGGCATGGTGTTTCAGAGCTATGCGCTCTGGCCGCATATGACTGTTGCCAAGAACGTTGCTTTTGGTCTTGAAGAACGCAAAGTGCCGGCATCGGAGATCGCACCGAAAGTGCGTGCCGCTCTAGAACTGGTGGGCATGGGCGACTATGCAGAACGGTTTCCGTCGCAACTTTCTGGTGGCCAGCAGCAGCGCGTTGCGCTGGCGCGCACAATCGTGGTTGAACCACGCGTCTTGTTGCTCGATGAGCCCCTTTCAAATCTGGACGCGAATTTGCGTGTTCAGATGCGTCAGGACTTGCTCAAACTGCAGCGCCGTCTGGGGATTACGACCATTTTCGTGACCCATGACCAGGAAGAGGCGAACACAATCTGTGACCGCATTGCAGTGATGGCCGATGGTGTTGTTCAGCAGATTGGTCGTCCAGACGAAGTTTATGACAACCCGGCAAACAGCTTTGTCGCCAAATTCCTTGGTACGGCAAATATCCTTGATGGGAAGGTCGTAAAGGAAGGCCAGGGCGTGCGTTTCGACTGTGGCGAGAGTTCAGGATTCCCGTTGCACAGGAAGAACAGGCGGGAACTGCAAGGCTGGTTGTAAGGCCGGAAAGTATCGAGTTTTGTGCCGAAACCTCAGACGAGACAGTCGTTGGTTCTGTTGTTTCCGCAGAGTTTCTTGGTGGCATGGTGCGGTATGCGGTTGATGTCGGGGGTCAGCAGCTTCTTGTTGATCAGCGACATACACGTGGCAAAAAACGCATGGAGAAAGGGGCGAAAGTGGCCTTGAAACTTGATCCCGAGCAGGCGGTTTTGATCCGCGATTAACTTTGCCACCGGGCTGCGCCGAATGTGGAGTGACATTTGGTGCAGCCCGGTTTCTCTGACGCTATGAGTTCGACATAATGAAAAAAAGCCATCCGACCATTTTGCTGATCCGTCATGGTGAAACGCAATGGAACGTTGAAGGTCGCCTGCAAGGGTGGCAAGACGCACCCCTGACATTGAACGGGTTTCGGCAAATCTGCGCCGTGGGCGAGAACTTGCGTAAGATCCACGGTGATCTGCGTAATGAAGGCGACATCGCTTACCACACCAGTACACTTGGTCGCGCACGTCAGACCGCTTCCATTCTTGCAGACATGTGGGCTGGCCGGTTTGACAAATTTGATGCCGACAGTGCGTTGGTAGAACGCAGTTATGGTGCGTGGGAAGGTCTGTCACTTGCCGAAGTGGCGAAACATCGCGCTGAAGAATTCGCGCTTCATCAGAATGATCCATGGAACTATCAGGTGCCAGGCGGCGAGTCTAAATCGCAGGTTTTGTTGCGCATCAAAACTTGGTTGAACGATCTCTCAATTAACAAAACCCATGTTGTCGTTACCCACAGTGGCTGTTTTCGCTTGATTCGCGGGTTGTACGCCGGGGCATCTCGGGAAGAGATGGATTGCTACCGCGAGCCCCAAACAACATCCTATCTGCTTCGGTCCGGCAAAAGCATCGAACTTACAATGCCAGAGATTTTGACCGAACAATTCAAGTTGAACGGCAATGCTCTCACGGTTCACATCTGATTCCGAACGCATGGGAAAAGGGCCAGAAGGCGCAATCAAAATCGCCTATGACCCTTTGAATATCGGGGTTTATTCCGGCAACGGAATAAACTCGTCCCGGTCATCGGGTGGTAAATCAAACTGGCCTTTGCCCCAATTGCCCGCGCGCCATTCTTCTTTGGCGGCATCAATACGCTCCTGGGATGATGCGACAAAGTTCCACCAGATATAGCGCGGGCCGTTAAAGGTTGCTCCGCCCAAGATCATCAAGCGCGCACCGGTTTCACCCGCTGCAATCGTGATCTTGTCACCCGGGCGGAAGACCATCATTTGTGCGGGGCCATATTCCTGACCCGCGACCGAGATTGATCCTTCAACAATGTAAATCCCGCGATCTTCATGATCATCTGGTAGTGGCAGGCGTTTGCCAGCGTCAAGCATCACATCAGCATAAAACGTTTCTGACATCATCTTGGCCGGGGCGACCATGCCATAGGCATTGCCAAGAATAAGCCGGACCGAAACGCCGTTATCTTCAAGGACCGGCAGGGTTTCCTTGCCGTGATGTTCAAAGCTCGGCGCGACATCTTCGAATTCTTCGGGAAGGGCGATCCAGGTTTGAATGCCAAACAGGCTGCTGGGGCCTTGGCGAGCTGCGGCAGAAGTTCGCTCGGAATGGGTGACACCGCGCCCGGCCACCATCCAGTTCAACTCGCCCGGGCGAATGACTTGATCGGCACCGGTGCTGTCCTTGTGATGAAAATCGCCCTGATACAGATAGGTGACCGTGCCAAGACCGATATGCGGATGCGGGCGGACATCAACGCCTTTTCCCGTCAAAAGCTCTGCCGGGCCCGCCTGATCAAAGAAGATGAATGGCCCGACCATCTGGCGTTTGGGTGCGGGCAATGCACGCCGCACCTCAAACCCGCCAAGATCACGTGCGCGCGGCACAATCAGGGTCTCGATTGCATCCATTCCAACATCATCGGGGCATCCGGGGTCGATCGAAGGGTTCCAGCTCATCCGTTTTTCCTTTTATCGGGCAGTCGATGGCAAAATCACGACGGCCTTACGGTGTTGCTTGTCGTTCAGTATCCGGGATCGAAGGTCATCAAATATGTAAATCTGTTGATATAAAACGATAACACGCAATGACCTGCCCATCTACCCAATCAGGCGGCGCGACCCTTTCCACGTGCCATACGCTCAAGCAAGCTGGTTTGCCGATCAAGGCACAGCCGAAGATCAAAGTGATTAAGGATGGTTTTACGCCCCTGTTCGCGTAAGGGGATCAGCGCGTCACGGTTCTCAAGGCAGAATGCCATCTTGGCGGCGAGTGCATCCGCATCCCAGAAATCGGTGAGGAACCCGTTATGCCGATCACGAATGATGTCATGGCAAGGCCCGGTGTCAGATGCGATCACCGGTGCACCACATGCCATGGCCTCAAGCACCGACCATGACAGCACGAACGGATATGTCAGATAAATATGCGTAGAGCTGATTTGATACAGCCGGATCAATTGATCATGTGGGATCTGTCCCAGAAAATGGATTCGTGATGGATCGATCTGCGTTTCGGCCATCATGACATCGCGCCAGGTTTGGCCATCCGTGCGCGGTTGGCCGTAACTGACGCCATCACCGCCTGCAATGACGATTTGGGCGTTGGGATGCTGTTGGCAAAGCTTTGCCGCTGCCCGCATAAAGGTTGGAAACCCGCGATAGGGTTCCAGATCGCGCGCGACATAGGTGATCACTTGATCGTTGGCGGTGAGTACCTGGCCGTCTGGCAGGGTCAGGCTGGCTTGCGGGTTGGGTTGGCATCGATGGGTGTCGATCCCGTCATGGCAAACGCCGATCTTGGCGTGATAGGCCGCCGGGAAGGCGGATTTCTGCCATCGGGTCGGGCTGATCGCCGCATCAAGTTGATCAAGGGTGGCCAGCTGTGCCGCATTTCGCAGGCGAAGCTGAGTGCGCTTGGCGAGTGTAACGTCTTCATCAGGTGCAAAGCCGACGTCACGGCCGGTCGCGTGATAATAATGTTCGCAATATCCGATCAAGGGTGTGTTGGGCAAAACATCGCGGGCAAACATCATGCTGCCCCAGCCAATATGGCCATAAACGATGTCAGGTGTGCCTTCTTCACGCACAAGGCTATCAAGCGTTTTGGCAGCTTTTAGTCCAACATCCTGATGATATTGGGCAAAGGGCATGGCCGGTGGCGGTGGGGTGACAGCTTGGCGCAGCGTTCGGATGCCGGGCAGTAGCACATTCATGGCTTCGCACAGAAACGATACCTGCCATCCGGCATTCGCCAGATGACAGGCAAGATGTACAAACTGTCCCGGTCCATGACGATGAACAAGGACAATCTTCATCGGCGGTTTCGGGCCTCCTGAACGGCGATGGCGCCGTTGATCGGAATGCCACCGTAACGCAGGGTTTGCGTCCAGAATTCTTCCAGCCTGCGTAAAGTGCGCAAAGCTGTTTCCATTTCCTGCTGGTCTTCAAGATTGCTGGTCAGGGCTTCGTGATATTCCTCGTGGAATTCATGTAATGCCTGACAAAGTTCATGGCCCTTTGCTGTTAGTTTCAGGCGTGCAGATCGCCTGTCGCGTGCCATGACCTGTCGTTCGACATAGCCAGATTCAGCAAGCTGTTTAAGATTGTAAGACGCGTTTGAGCCCATGTAATGGCCGCGATCCAAAAGGTCACGTACCGAGAGTTCATCTTCGCCGATGGTAAAAAGCAGCGCCACTTGCGCCGGGCTGATGTCATCCTTTCCGAGTCGGATAAGATCTACCCGTAACAAATCCGCAAACCGCCGATATATCCGTTCGACGGTATTTGCCAGTTCAAGATGAGTGACGGTCATAAGTTTCGATCCGTTATCTGGTCCCAAGCGAGAGTTGATGCCAAGGTGGGTTTGCCTAGACACAATTTTCGTGTTGGGGAAGATAACAAGACGTTGTTCTTGAACGATTTTTCCGAACGCCTCTTTCTTCCCGCAGTTTTGCTCGTTCTTCAGAAGTAATTCCAAAGTATTTTTATTTTTGAATTACTTCCATTGTTAATGTTTTTACATTGTCTAATCGTCAACATGAGATCGACATATTTGATTTTATTGTAGAGCATCATGTCATCGCAACTATGTGATTAGATTGCGGAAAAACTATGACTTTTGCTTAATTGGATGATTTTCGATGCAATTTCGCCGCAAAAAGCTGGCAAAACCGGTGGATTTGCCTGTGAATTCGACCGTGAATTCGAAAGAAGCCCGGCCCGAACTTGATGCAAGATCGGTCATTCGCGAGGCCCGCTTTACGTTCGTGCGCGGGCTCGGATGGGCCGGTGTCATGAGCGGCTTCATCAATATCCTTCAACTTACCGTGCCGCTGTTCATGCTTCAGGTGCATGACCGCGTGATCAACAGTCAAAGCACCGATACCCTGCTGTTGCTTCTGGTGATCGCGGTCTGTGCGATCATTCTGTATGGCATCCTTGATTTCGTGCGCGCGCTTGTCTTTCAGGAAATGGCAAAGTCGCTTTTGCGCCGGTTGAACCTGCCTGCAATTTCGGCAGCCATGCGTGTGGCACTTGAAAAAGGATCGCTGCACGGCACCCAGGTCCTGCGCGACCTTTCTGATCTGCGCAACTTCATCACCGGCACCACCATCGCCGCCCCGCTTGAAGCGATCTGGTCGCCGATCTTCCTGTTCGTGATGTTTGCGTTGCATCCCTATTACGGCATTGCCGGGCTGGTGGCGGTTCTGACCCTGATCGGGCTGAGCTTGCTGGGGGATCTGATGATACGCCAGGTCACCAAAGAAGGAACGGACGCCAATCTTCGCAATATCGGTGATATCGGATCGACGGTTTCAAACGCCGAAGTGATCGAGGCAATGGGCATGATGCCAGCCCTCGCCCTGCGCTGGCGTCAGGCACAAATCCACGCCAGCGAGTTGCTTGATGTCGGTAATATCCGCAGCAAGGGGATGTATTCCGTCACCCGGTCCGCTCGTTTTGGCATGCAGATCATTGTGCTGGCGATGGGGGCATACCTTGTGATCAAGGGTGAAACGACTCCGGGTGCGATGATCGGCGGGACCGTGATTATGGGTCGGTTGTTGCTGCCGTTTGATAATGTCACCCGCGATTGGCGGGCATGGGTCGGGGCGTTTTCGTCTTGGAAACGCATCCGCCTGATGCTTGAAGAAAGTCAGTCGGAACGTGAAATCAAGCCCACCCCGCGCTCCGAAGGACCGCTGATTGTCGATAATCTGGTTTATGCCGCACCGGGATCAAATGTACCGGTTCTGCGCGGCATCAGTTTCGAGCTCGCACCGGGTGACATCCTTGGCGTTGTCGGGCCATCGGCTGCGGGTAAATCGACCTTGTCACGGTTGCTGGTAGGGGCGTCGAAGCCCAATAACGGTGGCGTCTATCTTGATGGGCATAGTGCCTATCTGTGGGAACGCGGATCATTTGGCGACATGGTTGGCTATTTGCCACAATCGGTATCGCTTTTGAATGGCACCATACGCGACAATATCAGCCGCATGCGCGATGCAAATCCCCGCAAGGTGATCGAAGCCGCCCGTGCCGCGGGCGTTCATGAAATGATCGGGCGATTGCCACTCGGCTATGACACGCCGATTGGTGCTGGCCGACATACCCTGTCTGGCGGGCAGCAACAACGCATTGCGCTTGCGCGTGCGCTTTACGGCTGGCCAAGGCTTCTGGTTCTTGATGAACCCAACGCCAATCTGGATGCGGAGGGTGAGGCATCCCTGATCAGGGCTGTGCGTCAAGCGGCTGATTCTGGTGCCATGGTGGTTCTGATCGCGCACCGTCAAAGCATCATGCAATACGCGACCAAGCTTCTGGTCATGCAGGAAGGACGGGTTAAGCAGTTCGGGGAACGCACCGATGTGATCCGCAATCTGTCCAATGAAAATGACGACATCAAAAGTCTGCCTTCGGTCAAACGTAAGCAGGAAAACGGAGGTGCGGCATGACCCGTATCATTAACCTTGATGAAGGCGGTGTCGCGATCCCGCACGAAGAACCGCAGGTCGCCTGGCATCAGATCCTGTCTGAAGAACGCGAAGCATCGCGCCAAAGTCTGCGCAAACCGATCATGGCTGGGCTTGCTGTGATTATTCTGGGATTTGGCAGTTTTCTGACCTGGGCGTTTACCGCCGAGCTTGATAGTGCCGCTGTGGCGACCGGTTCGGTGATTGTCGATTCGAAAAAGAAGGTCGTTAACCACTTTGAAGGCGGCATCCTCAAAAAGCTTCTGGTCGAGGAGGGGGATAAAGTCACCACCGGTCAGGTGTTGGCGCTTCTCGACGGCACACGTAGCGAGTCGGAAATTGGCCAGTTACGCGGCGAGCGCTATGGCTTGATGGCCAAGCTTGCGCGATTGCGCGCTGAACAGCGTGGTCAGCAAAATATCGCCTTCTCGCAGGAATTGCTGGCAAGCGAGGAAGACTATGTTGCCGATATCCTAGCCGACGAGGAGCGTCTGTTTGGCAAACGCAACGAGGTCTATACAGCCAAACGTGACGCACAGGCCAAGCAGATCGAACAGTTCGAAGCCGAAGCACAGGCATTGGATTCCCAGATCAATGCCCGCACCCGGCAGGAAAAGCTGGTTGCCGAACAACTTCAAGGGATTCGCCAACTCGCCGACAAGGGCTTTGCCACAAGGACACAGTTGGTCGAGGTGGAAAATAACTGGTCAGATCTTGTCGGGGATATGGGCGAGTTCAAAGCCCAGAAAGCAGCAGCCCAGCAGCAAAAAGCCGAAGCCGAAATCAATTTGGCATCCATTGAAATGGAATGGCAAAGCGATATCGCGACCGAGATTCAGGAAGCGCAGCTTGCACTGAATGATGTTACCCAGCGTCTGCGCGCCAGCAGTGATGTTCTTGACCGGCTTGAGGTCAAGGCACCACAGGCCGGAACGGTTGCCAATATTCAGATCAGAACGCCCGGCGGGGTGATCAGCCCGGCCGAACCAATCATGGATATCATCCCCGAAGACGAACCGTTGGTGATTGAAGCCAGGATTAACCGGCAGGATATCGACTCGGTCCAGGTCGGATCAAAGGCGCAAATTCGTCTGACGGCCTATAGCCAGCGGCGATTGGCCCCTTTGAACGGTGAAGTGCGCTATGTCGCGGCCGACCAAACCGTAGATGAACAGCGCGATTCATCCTATTACATCGTGCGCGCCGCCATCGATCCGGCCGAGCTCGCAAAATATGACGATATTCATCTGCGGCCCGGCATGCCCGCCAACATTCTTGTTCTGAAAACACCGCGCAAGGCCATCGATTATCTGATCGATCCGATTGTTCAGAGCATGGATAAAGCCTTCCGCGAAGAGTGATTCCTCCCCCGCGTGATGCGGAACCAACTAAGGGTCGATCCCGGTTTTCTGCCGGATTGCCCCTTTTCTTTTCAAGTATAGATCAAATTTTGAAGTAAATAATAAGTAAAATAAAAACAGTATTATCTTAATATATGTAATGAATATCAAATTAGGTCATAATGTTGACAAAATAAAATCACAACAATACCCTCCAATGCATAAGTAAAAAAATGTAGGGTTTTCTGAGTGGCCGTTATCCGCGGGACTCAGAAGGTCCCGAGGGAACGGCCATCCTCTCGCGAGGGAAACATCCCCGCGATGTCAATAATGTTGGGACACGAAGGAGGATTACATGGCAACTCTCGAAGGCGGCGCCTTTGATGATGCGCTTCTCGGATCTCGTTTCAGTGACGTCATCTTTGGACGTGGCGGAGACGATACACTTTTCGGACAAGGTAATGACGACGTGCTGTTTGGCGAAGAAGGCGATGATGCCTTGTTCGGCGGATCGGGCGACGATGTTGCGCTTGGTGGCGAAGGTGATGATGTCCTGTTCGGTGGATCGGGTGACGATGCACTGATCGGGGGCGGCGGCAGCGACCTGATGATAGGTGGCTCCGGTGAAGACGTTCTGTCAGGCGGTGCGGATTCCGACACCCTGCTTGGCGGCGCGCATAATGACGTTCTCGACGGTGGATCAGGCAGTGATGTTCTGATCGGCGGTGCAGGTGACGATATCGTTTTCGGCGGTGGCGGAGACGATGTCATGCTTGGCGGTTCTGGAGACGATGTTCTTCAGGGCGGCGAGGGTGATGACCTTATGCTTGGCGGTTCCGGGGACGATGTCCTTCAAGGTGGCGCTGGCGATGACATCATGTCTGGTGGTTCTGGTGGGGACACGTTCGTGTTCTCTGGCGGCGGCGGCAACGACGTCGTTCTGGATTTCCAGGCTGGTGACGACATGCTTTCCATTAGCAGCAACATCAATGACACCGGCATCGCAAGTGCCGATGACGTGGCTGCCCGTGCAACGCAAGTCGGTGCCAACACTGTCATCGATCTTGGCAATGGGGATTCCATTACCCTTAACAATATCGATGCCGAAGACGTACAGGACGATCCGGATAGCTTCTTTAGCGTCCAGTAATCCAATGGCGGCGTCCGCAGCTTTTGCTGCGGGCGACCCGTCCTGATCTTCAAGTTAGCGAAAGATTGTCATGCTTGAATTTGCCTCGTCCGATGCAGTGCGGACGACCGGCGAAGCGCCCGGTGTTTGCCTGCTCAACCCTGATACATTGTTGTTAAGCTGGGATATGCCCACCCGTCTGTGGGAAGTTCCAAGGCTTGAAACGATTGATGGTGCTGCGATTTCGCCGCAGGCCACATTGCGTCTGCCCCTTGACGGGGGCGGGACCCGGTTGCTGCGCGTCATCCGCCGTCCCAAGGACGAACCGATCACGATTCTGGCCGAGGCCGGAACGATGGGGCGCAAGGACGAGATCACTATCGACCCGGATGGCGATTTCGAATTCGCCAGTGCTGCGACACTTCTAAACGGTGTTACGCCGGCTGGTCGTTTGTCACTGGTCTCAACCCTTTTGGGGGTGTGGGCCAGCATGTTCCGCCTGCGTCTTTCCAAAAGCTACAACAGTTTCCTCCTTCAACTGGTTGCCGAAATTGTCGAGCGCCCGAAACGCGCAAAGGCGGTGGCAAAGCTATCTGACGACAAGATGCTGCTGGCGGCTGCCCTGCCGGATGCCATTCACGATATCGAGGCGGTGTTTATCGTCGCCCCGTCGGGTTTCAAACGCCTGACACAGCTTCCCCATATCAGCCAAACCGGCGCGCGCGGCCAAAATCTGGCCTACATGATTGCCGACCGCCCGAGCACCCCATCGGGTGCCTATCTGGTGGTGACCGGTGTGCGCACCCTTGCGGTTCGCCATCTTCCCGATGTTTCGGCCTTGCCGTCGCTTGCCCGTTGGTGGCAGACGCAGGGCAAATCGGATGCGGATTTGCGCGAATATATCATTAGTGCGTTGGCTCGATCCGATATGAAGGCCAGCAAGGCCGCGATTGAATTCCAACTTCGCTGCCCGCTGTCCAGTCAGCGGGTCTCGGGCGGCGCCTCGCTTCCAAGTGGCGAGGTCGATCTTGCCGTTACGACGGCGCGCGGCACCCTGATTGGCGGGTGGTATCGCGATCCGGTCGATATGATTGCCGGGATTGATCTTCTTGATAGCAATGGCATTGCCCATCCGTTTGGCGATGGTTTCTATCGCTATCAGGGCAATGTTCAGGATGATGGTCGCACGGTTCCGGCTACGGGTTTTGTCGGCTTCTATCAGGATATTCAAAGTCCGGTCCCGATCCTTCAGCCGCGCAGTGTGATGCGCCTTAAATCCGGCAATCGTCATTTGATGGTGCCACCCGCCCAGCCGATTGATCCGGCCGAGGCCCGGGCACGCATCCTGCGTGCTGTCCCGCCGCAACATCTGACGGCCGATATCATTGAAAACTGTCTGGCACCGGTGATTGGCGATCTGCAACAAAAGCTGATTGCATCGGCCAAGGTCGATCGGGTCATTGATCTGGGCACCCAGCATGATGACCCGGATGTTTCGATCATTGTTCCGCTTTATCGCGTGCTTGGTTTCTTGCGTGCGCAGGTCGGTGCCTTTGCCTGTGAGCCCTGGGTCGCGCAAAACTGCGAAGTAATCTTTGTGCTGGATTCCCCGGAACAGGCCGAAGAATGCGAACATCTTTTGCGTGGTTTGCACATCCTTTATGGCATGCCGATGCGTTTGGTCGTGATGACGCGCAATGGCGGCTATGCACGTGCATGCAATGCCGGTGCGGAAAATGCGCGTGGTCATCTTTTGGCGATGCTGAATTCCGATGTGATCCCCCATACACCGGGCTGGGCGCTTGGTCTGGCCAAGAAAATCGGTGGTCAGGATGAAGTGGCCGCTGTCGGGCCAAAACTTCTGTTTGAAGACGGCTCGATCCAGCATGCGGGCATGTATTTTGCCAAAAACGAAACCGGCAAATGGCTGAATTACCATTACCACAAGGGCATGCCCGATCAGTTCCGCGCAGCGAACGTCGAACGGTCGGTTCCGGGTATTACAGGTGCCTGCATGATGATCCATCGCGATGCCTTCAACGAGGTTGATGGCTTTAGCGAGGATTATGTCATTGGCGATTACGAAGACAGTGATCTGTGCCTGAAATTCCGTCAGGCCGACTTTGACATCAAATATGTGCCTGATGTCAGCCTCTATCATTTTGAGCGCAAATCAATCTCGACCCATGTCGATTACATGCGCGGTGTGGCGGCTGAATATAACGCCTGGCTGCATGCGTCGCGGTGGCGGGACGCGCTTGAAGACCTTCATGAAAACGGCTTGCCGACCAAAGGCAGTGCAAAAAATTCCAAATCCGGAGCAGCAGCATGAGCCAGGTTCTTGCCCTGTCTGAACATCAGCATCCAGCCAAACCGGCCATGGATGACAAACAGCTCAATTGGCTGTGCGACAGCATCATTTCCAACCGGTTCCTGCCGGTCCCGCCACAAGAAGACGTTTTTGTCGGCGATGGCGATTACCGTGCGATCGGGGCCGAATTCCTTGGTCATTTCGTGCGCATGGGTGGACTGCACCCGACCGAAGACGTTCTTGATATCGGTTGCGGGATTGGCCGGATTGCCGTGCCTTTGACCCAGTATCTCGATACCGATATGGCCAAATATTGCGGACTTGATCCGGTTGCCAGCGGCATTGACTGGTGCAAGCGCGCCATCACCCCGGTCTATCCCAATTTCCGTTTCGAAAGTCGCGACGTCAGGAATGAACTTTACAATCCTGAGGGCGCGATTAACGGGCGCAGCATGCGGTTGCCTTTCCAGGACGGAACATTTGATTTCACCGCAATGATCTCTGTGGCAACCCACCTGCCACCTGATGAAATCAATACCTATTGTTCCGAGGTGTTCCGTGTGCTGCGCCCCGGCGGCCGGCTGTTCATGACGGCCTTCGTCATTCGCGAAGAAGACCAGACCTCCAAACCGGATCGTGATGCACGCCTGACCGGGTTCGAAAAAGCCGAAGGCAAACCATGCTGGCATCTGCAGGGTGAAAACCCGATGGCAGCCGTTGGCTTCGATGATGCCTTTATCGATGGGGCCCTGACATCAGCCGGGTTTGAAATCCAGACCAAAAGCTATGGCAATTGGCGCGGAGGAGATCGCCCGCATTACCAGGATTTCCTGATCGCCCATAAACCGCGGAGGGGCGTATGAATCCCCGGATAATGGTGCTTGCGCACAATCACCCCGATCTGCATCCGGGCGGGACCGAAATTTTCGCCCATGATCTGTTCCACGCCTATAAGCGCGCGGAATGTGATGCCCTGTTTGTCGCGGCAACCAATGACGTGCACCGCGAACGGCGCCCGGGCACCAGTTTTCAGGCCATCAATGAAGCTGGTGATGAAATGCTGTTCTGGGCCGGGCATTTTGATCGCTTCAATATGTCGCAGACCGATCTTTATGCGGTCGCCCCGGACTTTGCCCGCTTGCTCAAAAGCTGGGACCCGGATGTGGTGCATATCCATCATCTGGTGCTGTGGGGCATCGAATTGCCCATGTTGATCCGGCGCGTCTTGCCTCATTGCAAGATCGTCATGACGCTGCACGATTATTATCAAATTTGCCCGAATGACGGGTTGATGATCCATCGTGATACGCGCACGCGCTACACCAAACCCGATGCGATCGGGCGTCTTTGTGGTGTTGATGGATTTACCCCGGATCAGCATTCCATGCGTTCGGTGAATTTGCGGAACCATCTGCGTGTGGTCGATCAATTTATCTCGCCAAGCGCATTTCTTAAGGATCGATACGTCGATTGGGGCGTAGATGCCGAAAAAATTACGGTAATCAACAATGGTCGTCCGCATGTTGCCGCCGCCCCGCGCCGGGATATGGGGGCGGGTATGCCAAATGTGTTTGGCTATTTCGGCAATCTCAATCCGTGGAAGGGGTCTGACGTTCTGCTGAAAGCCGCCCGGATATTGAGCGACGACAATGTCGATTTCGACCTGCGCATCCATGGCGAGGTTCTGTATCAGACCGAACATTTCACAAGCCAGATGGCCGAACTGTTTGAAAGCAGCGGAACACAAGTACATCGCATGGGTGCCTATCAGCGTGATGATATCCGCGATCTGATGGCGCGTGTCGATTGGGTGGTGGTGCCGTCTATCTGGTGGGAAAACGCCCCGCTTGTCATTCAGGAAGCCTTCCAGCACGGCCGCCCCGTCATTACCAGTGGCATTGGCGGCATGGCGGAAATGGTGCGCGATGGCCATGACGGCATTCACGTCCGGCCCGATGATCCGGCCGACCTTGCGCGCGTCATGAAGGACTGCGCGTCCAATCCCAAACTTTGGAAAAAATTGTCCGGGCATGTCCGCGCCCCTGCGGTGATTGACGATGTCGCCAACGAACATCTGACGATGTTCCGCCGGATGGTTCGCCCCGATTTCGTTGCGGCCTGATACCAAACCAGGAGGCCATTATGGCACTTGCTGAAAAACAGACGCTTGACGATCAGACCCCGTCCACAAAGGACAGCACCGTTCTTGCCAAGGACGCAGAAACCGTTGCGCCAACCCTTGAAGGCCGGGTTGATGCGATTGACCAGAACCGCTTGTTTGGCTGGGTCTGGTCACCGCAACAGCCCGATGCCCGGATTGAGGTCATCGTACGCCTGAACGGTCACGCATTGCTGCGCACCAAGGCCGAAAGCGAACGTGTCGATCTGCGCCGTAACGGCATTGGCGATGGCAAACACGCGTTTGAGGTTGAACTCCCTGATGCCGCATTGGCAAGTGTTACCGATGTCACGGTATGCGCTGTCATGCCCGGTTCGAAAGAAGAGATCGATCTTCGCATTCCATCGCAAAGCGAACAGGAAGCCCAAACCGCGATGAACGCGCCGCTGGGCAAGATCCTTGATCGTTTGGACCGACTTCTGGCCGCCCAGCACATCTTGCAAAACGGTCAGCGCGAAGCCGCCAAACGACTGGTCAGCGCATCCAAACGTATGGACGAACTGGCTTCTGCCGATGACGGCATCGAAGCCGGCGTGAAGCTGGTGCGCACCGGACAAGAAGAACTGTCCAGTCGTGTCGATGAACTCGAAGTGTTTCTGGTGCGGTTTGACAAGTCGCTGGGTGGATTTGACGAACGCCTGTCTGTCCTGACTGCACGTCACAAGAACGATCTGAAAGCCCCGCTTTTATTCCTGTCCGGTCTGGTCGGTGTAACCGTCGGGTTGGCGATTGGCGCGATGGTTTGGTGAGCAGTCCCTTGATGAAAAACAACGTCGCACATTTGATCAATGCCGAAGGACCCAAGGAGGCACGCACGTGAACGATCAACATCATGGAATGCCCCTTGATGGCAGAACCGTTGTTGCCGCGCTGGTCGATGACAGTCTGGCACTGATGGTGGGTGTCGGGAACGCATTCCCGGCCACCATGGATATCTATTTGAATAACCAGTCTGATGCCAAGGTTCAGGCATCTGTGATTGGCTGGCGTCGGCATGATGCGGATGTCGATAATGCATATGGTTTTGTTGCACTGCTGCCGATGAAGGATGTCTCGCAACGACGTTTGAAAACGGCCCTGTTTCATGGTGCAGGAAAGCCACGCGAATACCGGATTGAAAACCGTCAGCAGCGTATTGAATCCATCTTGTCCGCTGTTGCAGATCAATCCGGTCCCGCCTTTGCCACCGTAATTGACGGTGTGGTCGAAGCCCTTCTGGCCGGTGATCCCGACAAGAAACGCCTGCGCAAGGTCACTGCCCTTGTCCAAAGTGCTGCGCGCAGCAATGGCTTCATCGAAGTACTGGGCGGGCTTGAAGAAGGCGATGTCTATATCCAGGGCTGGTCCAGCGACTTTCCGGTCGGGCGTACCCGCGTGATCGCAATGGGCGAAAACCCGGCCTTGGTCGAACTGACATCGGCTGATTTCAAACGCGACGATCTGGGTGACGAAGCATCGGGTGTCACTGGCCTTATGATGGGTGACAAGCCTATCAATCCGGAAAAGCTTAAACGCGTTTATTTCCGCGGTCGCGAAGCCTGGTATTCGATCGAGGTATATCAACAGCGCGTTCTTGTCGCACCGCCCGATGTGCCTGCCCATATCCGATCGGTTCTGGACCGCGTCCGGGCACCGGAAAATATCCTGAGCCAACTGCAAATGGCCGCACATCGTTTTGATGGGCGTGACACGGTGTCTGAGCTCGATCGTCCTATTCGGATCGGCATTGATTTCGCACTTCTGATCGAAGGAAGCGGGGTTCTGGTTTCAGGCTGGATGTTGGATCCCGATCGCGGGGTTGAGGATGTCTCGCTTCGGGTCGGGGGTGAGGTTGTTCGCATTGATGATCGCTGGACGCGTCAATCGCGTGCCGATGTCACCGCGGCCTTTGCACAAGACCCAATGTTTTCCGGCCTTAATCCGGCGCGCAATAACCACGGCTTCCTTGTGTTTTGTCCGCTTGATGAAACGCCATCATCTGATCAGGTGATGTATCTGGAATTGGGCATCCGCGATGCGTTTCCGGCCTACTGCCCGCTTAATCCAACCCGATCCTCTGCCCGCCAGGCATTGTCGCGCGTTTTGCCATCGCTTGATCCGCGCTCGGTCACCGCATCAAACAGCATCGAAAAGCAATTTGGCCCGATGTTACAGGGCATGAGTGCCCAAAGCCCCTATGCAGTCGATGTCCATGATGTCGGTGCATTTGATGAAGACGCACCGGTTGCCCTGGTGGTCGGTGTCGATGACACGATCAATGATATCGGGGTGACGATTGCGCTTCTGGGGCTTGATCCGGCGACCCGGCATCTGCCGATTATCATTGCTGGTCCGGTCGAAAGTTTCGATCAGGTCGGAAGCGATATCCTGCGACTTGCAGCCTTTTACAAGCTTAACACCCGCATCGTCTTTGCCGAGGGTGTTGAGGATTTCTGTGACGCGCTGGAAGTCGGGGTGGCGGCAACCAATTCCGAAACCGTCGGGCTGGTGTCGGCCCATATCCTGCCGCGCGGTGACGGCTGGTTTGATCAGCTTTATGCAGCGTATCGCAAGCGCGGCGGGAAGGCATTGGTATCCCCGACCATTCTGTTTGAAGACGATTCTGTGCGTTGGGCAGGAACCTGGATCGATGGTGATGCCAAGTCAGGTCAGTATCTGTCAGACCGCTATGTCGGTTATCCCTGTGCGGTTCTTGACGGGGCCGAACCCAGCGAGGTTACCGCAGGTACAATCGAATGCGCCATTCTGCCGCGCAAGGCGTTTGATGATATTGGCGGCTTTACACGCGGCTATATCGGCCCGGCTGAAAAAAGCCTCGACCTTGCGCTGAAGCTGCGCATGGCGGGGACGCCATCCTACTGGATCCCCGATGTCGAAGTACTGGGCAGCGAACAATCCATAAGCAAAGCCCCTGCCTGGGAGGAACTATCCAATCGTCTTGACCGCTGGGCGTTTGATCGCCGCTGGTCATTGGTCGTTTCAAACTTGCGGAGCCACAACAATGCCGTCGACTGATTTACGCGTCCTCGTTATTTCGCACGGCCATCCCAGCATCTCGCTGGGCGGGGCCGAAGTGGCCTCCTACAACCTGCATAAAGGGTTGAACAAACTTGACGGGGTCGAAAGCTTTTATCTCGCCCGTGTTGGCAATCCCGTGCCGCGTCACGGCGCCTCGGCCCTGATGAGCCTGCGGCAAAAGGAAAACGAAATCCTTTATCACGCGGAAAACTATGATCACTTCCTGCTGTCCAACGGCAGCACGGATGAAATTGATCGCGATTTCCTGCGCTTTGTGAAGGATTACGAACCCGATGTCGTGCATTTCCACCACTATCTCGGGCTTGGGCTCGAAACCATCTATGCCATTCGCGAAGCCCTGCCCGAAACCGCGATTTTCTTTACTTTCCACGAGTTTTTGACGATCTGCCACAATCACGGGCAGATGATCAAAAGCGGCGGAACCAAGCTGTGCAACCGGGCCAGCCCGATTGATTGCAATGGCTGTTTCCCCAATATCTCGCCAGCCTCGTTCCTGCGGCGTGAACGCTTTATCAAGGCGATGCTCGAACTGGCCGATCACTATGTCTCGCCCAGTGAATTTCTCGCCAACCGCTTCATTGACTGGGGCATGAAGGCCGAAAAGATGTCGGTGATCGAAAACGGTCTCGACATCAATGAACGGGCCAAGGATCGCCCGCTTTCCAAAACCCAGCCGCGCCGGTCGCGCTTTGCCTTTTTCGGGCAGCTCACGATGTTCAAGGGCGCTGACATCCTTCTCGATGCGGTCGGGCGTGTGCCTGATGAAATCTGGGGCGATGATGCGCGGCTGATGATCTTTGGCGGCAACCTTGATCGCCAACCCAGGGAATATCAGGACAAGGTCCATGACCTGATCGAAAAGGCCGGCGAACGTGTCCGCTTTTACGGGGCCTATCAGAATACCGAAATGCCCAAGCTGATGGAACTCGCCGACTGGACGATCATTCCCTCAATCTGGTGGGAAAATTCGCCGGTCGTGATCCAGGAAGCCTTCTTCCACGGGCGTCCGATGATCTGTTCCAACATTGGCGGCATGGCCGAAAAAATCACCGACGGTGTGAATGGTCTGCATTTCCGGGTCGGAAGTGCCGAAGACCTTGCGGATCGGATGATCGAAGTTCTCAGCGACAACAAGATCTGGGATCGGATGCGCGAGGGAATCCCGCGCGTGACGACCTATGAAGAATGCGCAGAGCAACATCTTGCGCAGTATCGGGAGGTTCTGAAAACGCGCCTGCTGTCTGCAAAGGCTGCCACGCAACACAGCGTGGCAAGCACGGCCTGAATTCGGAACAAAAACGTGATCAACCAAGGAGACACAAAATGGCGCGCGTTCTCGTAATGATCCCGTCGGGCGAAGTCTACGACCACGACTGCGTCCGGTGGTACAACTATCAGGATGTTCAAAAGAGCATCAATCACTATCACAATATCGGTGATGCCTTTGTCTTTGATTCATCCCTGAAACTGATGAATTACGACAAGCTTGGCGTTCTGCCGATTGCCGATCCCAAGATGGAAGATATCGACCGCCTTCGCGAGGAATATGACTATGTCTTCCTGCGCGGGTCGAACTACATCCATTCTGACATGGATTGGCGCAATACCATTGATGTTCTCAAACGTCTGAAGCTGCCCGTGTTGGGCTTTGGGATCGGTGCGCAGGCCCCGGTCAAAGGCAAGATCGAACTGTCTGAACAGACCAAAACGGTTCTGCGCATGATGGCAGATTCCACCACATCCATCGGTGTGCGTGGGGCCTATACCGCACAGGTTCTTTGGGATCTTGGCATCACCAATGCCCGTATTGTCGGCTGCCCGACGGCGTTCCGTCAGAACAATCCCGACATGCGCATCAAATTGCCATCCCTTGAAAGCGTGAAAAATGTTGGCATTACGCTGCGTCGTGAAGTGTCGCCAGCCTATGCGCAGGACATCAAACGATACCTCACCTTCCATCGTGATCTGGTCAAACATCTGGCCGGCCGGTTTGATGACATGACCCTGATGGCGCAGGGCGAGCCCGAAGAGAAAAAGCTCGTTTTCGGCAGCAACATCCAGCGCGAAGAAGCCATGCAGGCCCTTAAGAACAACGACTGGGTCAAGAACTGGTATCTTGATGACACGATGGAGCGTCTCTATCGCGAGAAGCTGTTCTATTCCGATGTCGTCTCGGATTACGAGGACCTTGTTCGCACCAAGGATTGCGTTCTGGGCTATCGCCTGCACGGCAATCTGATGGCGCTGTCAAACGGTGTTCCGTCGATCTATTTCACCTATGACAGCCGCACGGTTGAATTCGCCGAAACCTATCAGATCCCGTCTTATGACGTGTTCTCGTCCAAGGAGTTCGTGCTTGAGGATTACTGGAATCAGGATCTGTTCGACAAGTTCAACCGCGCCTGGTTCCAGACCTATCGCGAGATGGAACAGTTCCTGAGCGAAAACAATATCGACCACAAAATGGTCGATGTGATGAACGCCGATGCGCAACCCCAACGCAAGGTCGCGTGATCACATCCGGTGCTGCCGTCTGGCTGTTCCGGATGGAATGGTCGGGCGGCGGTGCCTCCGAAGATCAGCCTGAAGAGCAACAGGCAATATCAACAAGGAGACACGGCTATGACTGTACTTGTAACAGGTGGTGCAGGATATATCGGTAGTCACGCGGCACTGGCCCTTCTTGATGGCGGACGCAATGTCGTCGTGCTTGATAATCTCAGCCAAGGCCACCGTTGGGCAGTGCCAACCGGTGCGGCCTTCGTTGAGGGCGATTGTGGTGACTATGATCTGGTGCGCCGCGTAGTTGCTGAACATGATGTGACAGCGATCATGCATTTTGCCGGATCGATCATTGTTCCGGACTCGGTCATCTACCCGCTTGAATATTACTACAACAACACGGTCAATTCGCGCGCATTGGCGCAGGCGGCTGTCGATAGCGGGATCAAGCATTTCATCTTCTCCTCGACCGCGGGTGTGTATGGCGAACCGATATCGACCCCGATTGACGAGGATTTCGCGCTTAAGCCGATTTCGCCCTATGGCACATCAAAAATGATGACCGAAAAGATGCTGGCGGATGCGGCCGTGGCCCATGATCTGCGCTATGTCGCCCTTCGGTACTTTAATGTGGCCGGTGCGGACCCCAAAGGCCGGTCTGGCCAGACATCGCGCAAGGCGACCCATCTGATCAAAATCGCCAGCCAAACCGCAACCGGTGCCCGTCCGCAAATGGCGATTTATGGCGAAGATTACGAAACACCCGATGGCACCTGCATTCGCGATTACATCCATGTCTCCGACCTCGCCAACGCCCATGTGCTTGCCCTTGAATATCTTGAGCGCGGTGGTGAAAGCGACGTGATGAATTGTGGTTATGGCCGTGGTTTCTCGGTCCGTGAAGTGATCGGTGCGGTCAAAAAGGTGTCGGGCGTTGATTTCGATGTCGACCTGGCCGAACGCCGCCCGGGTGATCCTGCGGCCCTTGTGGCTGGTGCGGATCGTATCCGTGAAAAGCTTGGTTGGGTTCCTAAGCATGATGATCTTGAAGCCATCGTGCGCCATGCCCTTGATTGGGAAGAAAGCCTGAAATCACGTGAAGTCAGCGCAGCCTGATCCAGCTTTAACCTGACCACTGACCTGCAAATTTCGACACGAGCAACGGTTCGCAAAAGTCAGCAAATGACACGAACCGCATAAGCAGGAGATAACTTATGAAACAGGAACTTCCCACCGGGGGGCGGAAGCCCCGTATTGGTGTGCTGATGCCCGCCGGCCGTATCGATGGCAATCTGGGTGTTGTAACCCACACCTATAATGATCCGGAAAAAGCAAAGACCTTGTTCACCAACATCGGTGACTGCTTTGTCTATGATTCTTCACTGAGAATTCTGGATTATTCCGAATTATTTCCGATCTATGTTCCATCGGACGGGAAAATTTCGGAAACACAGATCGAAAAGATCAATCAGCTCGATTACATCTTTTTGCGCGGATCGAACTACATCAACACCAATGGCCAATGGGACCCGATTACCGCGGTTCTTGAAAAGACCAATGTGCCGGTGATTGCCTTTGGCATTGGCGTACAGGTGCCCGACAATTCCGACGAATATGTCAATGCATCGACCAAACGGTTCCTGCAACTGGTTGCAGATCGTTCCGCATCGATTGGCGTACGCGGTAATCTGTCGAAAAAGGCGCTGAACTCGATCGGTATCAAGAATGTCCGCATTTTTGGCTGCCCGACCACGTTTCGTCATTGCAAACCGGAATTGAAACTGCGCCGGGTGGATGCTGCTTCGATCAAGAAGCTTGGCTTTACCCTGCGCCGCAAGACGCATGGTTTCCAAACCCAGCAACGCTTCATGTTGCGCACATTGGCCGAACGTTATGACACGGAAATCCTTTGTGCCGGTGAACTTGAAGAAAAGCAGATCTATTACGCCCGCTCCAAATAGGTCGCACATGACGATCAGATCATGGATGCGGCGATCGAAAAGCTGACCGCAGAAAAGTGGATCTATGGTCCGATGGACCCGTTACTTGCGCTTTATAAATCCTCGCTTTCCGTATTTGAAAGTGTTGCGGATTTTGAACGTGCTGAGCAGTGCCTTGATGCAGTCACGGGATATCGTCTGCATGGCAACTTGCTGGCCTTGGCCAATGAAGTCCCGGCCCTTTATGTCACCTATGACACGCGGACCCGCGAATTCGTCAAAACGCTGGGTATCCCGTATGTCGATGGTCGCTATATGGACAAGTTCTCGTTCGAAGAAGCTTGGGACAACGCCGATTTCGACCTGTTCGAACAGACCTATCAGCGGCGTTTTGGCGATCTGAAAAAGTTCCTTGAAGAAAACAGCATGGCGCACCGCCTGGGCACTACCCCGGCCCCTTATGTCGCAGAGGCGGCGTGACATTGCTGGTTGGTGCGTGGCGATTTCCCCAGTGACGCCACGCACCAAACTTTTTCATTCGATATTGTCCAATTTTGGCGGATGGAAGTTTTGCAAAAGCTGCCCTTTTCAAAGTGTGTGATTGGCCTTTCGGCATTCGTCTTCGGACTGTCGATTGGTACTGTGCTTGGCTGGAAACCCGATGCAAACGCGACCGAGGTCACAGTTTCGGGTCCGGAAACCGTCCTGTTTGACAGTGACGTTTCGGGGTGTGATCACCATCACCTGCCAGATTCACCTGCGCGCGCCTTTCGCAATGATCGCGGCCAGATGGTGATGTTTGCACCCAATTTCCAGAACCGCGCCTTTGTCGGTTATGGCTTTAACAGCCTGAAACCCGACTGCAACAGCCGGTTCAAGGCCGCTGGCAAATCCGTCCCCGAATTGCTTGATGACCGCACCTGGCTTCAGGCGATCTATACGCGCGATGGACGCGATGTTTATGCGCTGGGCAGTGCCAGTTTTATGCCCTACCGCCATGATATGCCCTGCGAAGGGCGCACCACGCGTACCGATTGCTGGATCAACGGGCTTGTGACCCTGAAATCAAGTGATGGGGGTAAAAGCTTTGAATATCTTGGCAATCCACCGCATCACGCGCCGTTCCCGCCGCCCCAACCCTATCGCGATGATCGCAAACGCGCGCCAAGCTATGTGACGGTCACCAACATCATTTCCTGGCAGAACCACTATTACGCCATCGTCTGGCGACGGGCGGACAATTGGGAAAATTCGCGCAATTGTCTGGTGCGCGCGCCAATGGATAATCCGAAACGCTGGGATGTCTGGAACGGGACCACGTTTGAACAGGCCGCCACCCTGACCGATCAAGGCTGGTCGGTACGTGAAACCGAATGCGCACGCGTGAGCCCGTTTGGTGTTTCATCCATCCGTGGGCTTGTGCGTGACGAAGCAACGAACAGTTTCATCACGGTCTATCTGCACCGCATCCGCAAAAAGGGTGAGCCTGACGTAGCCGGGTTCTTCTATTCGACCTCCAAGGACCTGACAAACTGGTCGGAGCCGAAGCTTTTATATCAGCAGCCGCTTCAGCCGGATGCGCAGGAAGGCGAAAGCTTCTCGGCCTATCCATCCATCATCGATGAAGACAGCACAGATCGTTTGTTTGGCACAGTTGATGACAATGCCAGCCTGATTTTCGTGCGACTTGTGCCCAAACCCTACAAGGATAAATGGCGTGTGCCGCGCCAATTGATCCGTGTTCCGATTTCCATCAAGGAGTAACGCACATGCCTGTGGAATTTGACGAATTTGATATCGAAGGTCCGGTTCTGTTTGTGCCCAACCGGCACCGCGACAAGCGTGGCGTCTTTGCCGAAACATTCCGCTATGACGATTTCCGCGAAGTGGTTGGCGATGTCGATCTGGTGCAGGAAAACCAGTCAATCAGCACGCCGATCAACACCATCCGCGGCCTTCATTTCCAAAGAAGCCCCTATGCCCAGGGCAAGCTGATCCGGGTCACACAGGGTGCGATCCTTGACGTTGCGGTCGATATCCGTCCGCGATCGGCCACCTTTGGCCAACATATCAAGATCGAGCTGAGCGCAGATAACTGGTACCAGCTCTGGATCCCCGAAGGCTTCGCGCATGGCTTCAAAACACTGCGCCCCGACACCCATGTGATGCACAAGGCATCGAACTATTGCAGCCCCGAACATGACCATGGCATCGCCTGGGACGATCCGGAACTGAATATCGACTGGCAACTTTATGGCCAGCAAGCGGTGGTCTCGGACAAGGACCGCAACCATCCGCGTTTGGCTGATCTCGATTGTGAGCTACTTGGAGGGCGTGTCTTAAGTCATCTTCCAGCCAGTTCCCGAAAAAGTCGTGTCATTTTAGATCACCATCATGCTGCGATTCAGTGACATCAGAGGTGAAAACCTACTATCCGTTTGGAGTTCCAGAGGTTGATCTCTTCAGTGGGCTTCGGCCGTAAAAGTAACCTAACAAGCTGAAGTAACTTGAATTGTACAACATGCTGAAGTTGTAATTATTGTTTCCCCCGCTTTTGAGTAGGTTGATTTGTACGTAACGCTGTTCTAGCTTTCCCCAAAATATAAAAGACGTGCTTGGGGGAGCCTTGGAAAACCATTTGGTTGGGGCTCTTGCACGCGATGAGCAAACAGAAAACACCTGATCCGCAGACGGAATCCGGGATATTTGCACTGGCCAATGGCCTTGCTGTTCTTGGACTTTCGGGGGAAGCAGATCAGATAAAACATGAGTCGGGTGGCGCTGAAAGGCCGCTCGAACCCTCAGACATTATTCGTTGTGCCAAGAAATTGGGCGCAAAGGCGAAGCTTGTCGTGCTTTCCGGGAAAGGTCTGGAAAGTGCACCGGTGCCGTTTATCGCACGCGGTGTTGATGGCGTTTATTTTCTTGTTGCGCAGCGCAATGAGGATGGTGGCTTCGTTATTGGCTGCTTCGGTGAACAAAAACCTCGAGTAGGGACGAGTTCAGAGCTTCAGCAGCTCTGCACAGGCGAAGCAATTTTACTCGGGCGTGCACGCGTAAAAGGCGGCTCGGCAGACGTGAAACCGGCACCATTTGGCTGGTTATGGTTTTTGCCTTTCCTTAAAAAATATCGGGCATCGCTTTCTCATGCGATGGCAGCATCCCTTTTTATTCAAGTATTTGCACTGATCACCCCACTATTTGTCATGGCGATCATTGATAAGGTTTTAAGTGCCGGCAACATGTCGACGCTTGATGTTCTGATCATTGGTCTTGTTGCAATTGCTGTGTTTGATCTCGTGATAGGCGGGTTGCGGCAATATGTGTTCTCTCTGACAACGAACAAGATTGATGCAGAACTTGGCGCGAGTGTCTTCCGTCACCTGACACGTTTGCCGATGGCATATTTCGCAAGTCGGCGGGTGGGTGATACTGCAGCTAGGGTCAAAGAGCTTGAAACAATCCGAAGCTTCCTTACCGGATCAGCACTGACCGCCTTTGTTGATTTCGGATTTACGTTTGTCTTCCTGTTTGTGATGTTCGGGTTTGCACCGATCCTGGCAACGATCGTTGTCGGGTTCCTGGTGGCAATTCTTGCGATCTATGGGTTAATCGGTCCCTTTATCAAAGATCGCCTGATGGCGCGTTTTCAGGATGGCGCAGACTCCCAATCGCTCTTGGTCGAAGCTGTTTCGGGCATGGAGACAGTCAAGGCACTGGGTATTGAACCGCAGATACAGCGTCAGTGGGAAGAGCAGATTGCTGCAAGAACTGAGTCTTCCTACGCAGCAGATAAAATAAGCACCTATACCCAGCAGGCAGCAGGCTTCCTCAACAAGGTATTGATTGCATTGACGCTTTGGCTTGGTGCCAGCATGGTTATCGACGGTGGTCTCACTGCGGGGCAGTTGATTGCCTTTAATATGCTGGTCGGTCGCGTTACCGCACCTGCAATGCGCATCGCCCAGCTCCTTCAACAGTTGGCGCAAACTAAAGTGGCGCTAAGGCGGGTTGCAGATATTGTTGATGCACCAACTGAGCCTTCCCGGACCTCCGGCGGATCAAGCCTTCCGAAGCTGAACGGACATGTTCGGTTTGATCATGTGACGTTCCGTTATCAGGCGGACGGAGCTAAAATCCTTGATGATGTTTCCTTTGATGTAAAGGCCGGTCAGGTGATCGGGCTTGTTGGTGTCTCTGGCGCGGGCAAGACGACGTTGCTACGCCTTCTACAGCGTTTCTATCCTGTGGAGGGCGGTCGCATACTTGTCGACGGTATGGATATTAGTGCTGCGGACCCGGCATGGCTGCGTCGACAGATCGGTGCGGTCCTTCAGGACAACTTCCTGTTTAACCGAACCGTGCGCGAAAACATTGCAATCGGCCGTCCCGGTCTGCCCATTGAATATGTTGTTCACGCGGCAAAACTTGCAAATGCCCATGAATTCATCGTTCAACTGCCCGAGGCATATGACACGGTGATTGGTGAACGTGGCGCACTGCTTTCAGGTGGTCAAAAACAGCGTCTTGCGTTGGCACGTGCATTGGTCACCAATCCGGCAATATTGCTGTTAGATGAAGCCACAAGTTCACTTGATAGCGCGTCGGAAAAGGCCATTCAGGATCGCATGCAAACGATTGCAAAGGGGCGTACGGTCTTCATTGCAGCCCACCGGCTTTCAACACTTTACCATGCGGACCGGATATTGGTTCTTGATAACGGACGGCTTGTCGAAGCCGGTTCGCATCAGGACCTGCTCAAAGCGGGCGGTGCTTATGCACGGATGCATGCCATTCAGGCCGGATTGGGTAAGCAAACGCCGAACGTGAATATTCATACCGCAACCCGGGAGGCCGCAGAATGATCAAGCAGGATCACAGCGCCTTCATGCCTGGCATCCTTGAAGTGACAGAACGTGCACCCAACCCGGTAGCATGGGTCTTGCCCGTTGTTTTGATGGTCTTGTTTATGGTGGCTGCTCTTTGGGCTTGGATGTCGGAAGTCGCAATCGTCAGCCCGACCCAAGGTACTTTGGTTCCAACCGGCAAGGTCAAAATCATCCAGCCGTTTGAGATCGGGGTGGTCCGCGCGATCAATGTTCGTGATGGGCAACGGGTCAAGGCAGGTGACCAACTCATCGTACTTGACGGCACGGACAGCACAGCAGACCTGACAAGAATTGAACAGGATCTTGCCAGCACTAGCTTGAAGCTTGCGCGGCTAAATGCCCTTCTTGAGGATATCAGCAATCCCGCCGCTCATTTTCTGCCACCAGCAGAGGCATCAGAACGTCAGGCAATTGCCGAGTTCGATGCCATGATTGGGCAGGCGCGTGCGCAGCAACAACGTGTTGAGGCACTCGAACAAGAAATGCTGCAGCTTCGTGCTGTTCGTGATGGCATTACTGTCTCGATTGATCGGGTCGATGCTATCTTGCCACTCATCACCGAGCGGGTCGAAGGACGTCGATCGCTCGCTTCTGACGGTTATGCAACCCGGACTTCATTGCTTGAGCTGGAACAGGAATTGGTCGAGCGTCAGCAGGAACGCCGTCAATTACAGTTTGATCTGCAAAAGGCCAATGCAGACATCGCTATGGCGCGTGAACGGTTACAAAGCACTGTGGCCGATTTCGAAGAGGCGCTGTTTGACGAACGTGCCCAGCTTGATCAGGATCACGGCTCCCTTACGCAGGAACGTATCAAGGCCGAACGCCGCCGCGATCAGCAAGTATTGCGTGCGCCGATTGATGGCGTGGTGCAGGAATTGGCGGTGAACACAGTCGGGGGTGTTGTAGAAGCGGCCCAAACCCTGATGAAGATTGTTCCAGACGACAGCAAATTGGTTGCTGAAGTCAAACTTGCCAATCGTGATGCGGGATTTGTTGATATTGGCCAGAAGACACGGATTAAAGTCGAAACGTTTGAATTTACCAAGTTCGGTGCGATTGACGGGACAGTGATTGATGTTTCACCGGATGCAGTCGTCGATGAACAAATGGGCCCGGTTTATTTGGCTAAGGTGGAGTTGGCGCAGCAATACTTGACCGTGCGTGGTCGAGAAGCTCCGTTGCAGCCCGGCATGACGGTGACGGCGGATATTCAAACAGGGGAGCGCCGTTTGCTGGAGTATGTTCTTGGGCCGATGTTGCGCTATCGCGATGAGAGTTTGCGTGAGAGGTAGCAACATAATCAGACGATGTGCGGATGAATATATTTTGAGAGTGTAATGAAATGAAGCTTCTGTATATGGCTGCCTTTCTTTTGGGGTGGATGAGCGCGGGACCTGTTGCGTCCAAGGTTTACTACGTGGATTTAGAAGGAAATATTTCCGAAAAAGAAAAGATATTGGTTTCGGACAAAGAGCCAATAGATGTGGTTTCTATACTTGATATCGGCACAAATACGTCTGAGATAGAAAAAATAAATAAAAAATACATTGATAATTTTAATTTTATTAACCCTGGTGATGTTGTTCCAGTATATGCAGTTGTTTTTTCTCTAAATGGAAGTGATGGAATTGTATCTTCTATGTCATCTTCTGGTAGATTGACAAATAAAATATTCTACGAAGGGAATTATGTTAAGGATAACAGTGATTGTTTAATTAGAGTTATACATGATGATAGTAAGAAACTGCAATCGTTCAATATGTTTGTATTTGATGGAAATTACAAATCATATGAATTGTGTTTAAGTGAGTTCTATCATGAATTTAGAAGTTTTCATTATAATGAGTATGACTGATTTTAATACTTATTTTGGATAAAACTTTGTTTCTGTAGTGTTGTTTCCACTTTTTGTTTTGAAGAGAGTGTTATGGCAGGATCATTTACTTCAGGTGATAGTCATCGTGGTGAGAAAAGCTACCAAGATAGAGACAGGTCAGCTTCTCGTTCGTCGCATAACGCTTCTTCTGACAATGGAAACGGAGATTCTAGCTCTTCGGCTCCTACACAAGTTTCAGTCGGTGTCGAACAAGCTACTGATGTCGATGTGCAGAAATCTGCAGACGTGGCTTTGTCTGTTTCATCAAATATCTCAGATATGGCCAGCAGGCTTGATATGCCGGGGGCAGGGTGGATTGGTGAGGGGATCGACTTTAAGCAGAGAGTTGACAACGTTGTAAACTCGCCTGAGCAGAACAAAGCCCGAGAAGCTTGGGGGGAGGCAGCGGACAAGATCGCCGACACTGTTGCTATGGGCTTCGGAGCGGCTGTAGGAGGTGTTGCCTTTGGTGCCGCGACCGGTGGGAATCCGGTTGCAGCGGCGGTTGGTGCAGTGGCAACCGCCGAAGCGTTCGGCAATTACAATGGGGACTGGGCAAAAGATTACGGTAGAAATTTATACGATGGCTATCAGGACTTCAAGGCACGGGCTGCAGAATATGTTGGTGAAGTAGACCAAGAAATTCTTGACGGTATGCGAACTGCTCCGCCAGTAATCCTCGACCTTTCAAACGATGATTTTCAACTTATTGATTTGTCGGACAGTGCTGCGTTCTTTGATTATGATTCAGACCAGTATTTGGAAAACGTCGGCTGGGTTGCTGGTGATGACGGCATCCTGTCAATCGACCTCAATGGATCAGGAACCATCGACGATGCCTCTGAGTTCGTTTTTGCCGGTGAAACGGAAGCTGAAGATACTGACCTCGAAGCGCTAGCCGAGCTATATGACAGCAATGGCGATGGCGTTTTGAATGCCGAGGATGAAGCATGGGCAGACTTTCGAGTTTGGCAGGATTGGAACGGTGACGGCCAATCTCAGGAAGGTGAAGTCAGTACTCTTGAAGAACTCAATATCACTGAAGTCGGCCTGGTTTCTGATGGCGTTGAAGAGGAAATTGCCGGAAACACTGTCCATGGTCGCGCGACTTTCACCCGCGAAGATGGGACCACGGGCGATGTAGGCGATGTATCCTTCAGGGCATCGACTTATGGCTATCGCGAGACCGAGGACGGAATCGAAATTGGCGATGGCAACGCTTTCGTCGTTGAAAGTGATAGCTCTCAAGATCGAGATCTTGCGAATACTGAATATGATGGTCTGATCACCGGGGCGGGTGACGATACGCTTTCAAACAGTTCGGGCAAAGATGGCTATCTATCATCCGGGGCAGGCAATGACATCCTGATTGGTGGCGATGGTGACGAATGGCTGTCTGGCGGCGACGGTGCGGATACCATTAATGCCGGTGCCGGTCACGACATCCTGTTTGTTGATGCAGACGACAGTTTTGATGGTGGCGATGGCTTTGATGTTGTTCTTGGCCAGGGGGAAGGTGATCTTTCCATTGATCTTGGAGCGACAAACACCGAGGCAGTGTATGGTGCCGGTGGCAATGATGACCTTCGTGCCGGCGATGCTCAACATATCGTCATTGACGGTGGTGCCGGGGATGATCAGATCACTGGTGGAACCGGGAATGATTTGCTATCGGGCGGTGAAGGTGCCGATACCCTGCGCGGTGGTGCCGGGGATGATACGCTGGTCGTTGATGAAAACGACGATTTCAATGGCGGCGCCGGGCAGGATCGCGTCATTTTCATGGGCGATGCGGACCTTGATATCAACATAACCGACTATGAGATTGAAATCTTCAACTCTGGTGGTGGCGATGACATCATCCGAACTGATCAAACCCACGAAGCAGCCATTGATGGCGGTGAAGGTAATGATACGATCTTTGGTGGTTGGGGGGATGACTGGCTAAGTGGTGGTCATGGTGATGACACCCTGCAAGGTGGTTATGGGGATGATACCTATATCTACAAACGCGGTGATGGTAATGACACCATCCATGACTACTCTCATAACACGCGTACAGATAAGCTTTATGACCTTTATTCCGATGGCAGCAAACGTAACTACCGTACACGCGTAGTTGATATCCATGAAGATGCTGGTGATGACCGGATCGTCTTTGGCGCAGATATTTTGCCGTCAGACATCGTCATTGAGCGGGATGGCAATAACCTTGTGATCGGGGTCCGGTCCGGCCCGGATGATGATCGCGATATTTCCGAACTAGAAGACCGGATCGTAATCCAGAACGGCATGGATGCGCGCGATACGGTCGAGGGCCTCGTTTTTGCCGATGGAACCGTTGGGACCATCAATTTGCAAACGCTGGGCGTTGAATATTCCGTTCTGCGTTCGGATGCCGAGGACGGCGATCTAGCTGAGCCGACGGTTGATCCGATTGCAGCCCTTTCGCAAAATGCCGGCTTTGCCGGGGAGCAGACCGAGCTTGATGAGCTTGGCGATCCGGATGAAGTCAGGGACAAACGAACCCAGCGACAAAACGCAATAAACGCGTCCCAAAACCAATCGGTCCAGGCAGCAGAAGTGATGCTTCTGGCATCTATTGGTGTCGCGGCAGGTGCGGCCGTTAATCCCGCATTGGCAGAAGAGAATGATGGGCCGCTTGGGTTCGGTGGCAACGATCCATTGGATGAAACCGAAGAAGCTGACGACACCAATGTTACCGGATCATCTTCAAGCTTTGATGAAACATACGTCACTTACGCAGAAAATAGCGAAGCGTCTGATGGTGAAGAAGCTTCGCCATCACCTGATCCATTGAGCTTCAATCCTGCTCTGCTTGGCGAGGGGGAAGGTGCGCTTGCAAATGAACCTTCCTCCGGGGCAGGTTCAGACCCAACATTATCAGAAACAGGCGACGGTCAGCCAAGCAATCAAAGTGGTGGTGAACTTTCGCTGTCATCAGAGGATGCCGTCGCAGATATCGATGGGACAGATCAAACAGAAGCCAGCAGTGCTGATGAAGAAGAAACTTCTGAGACAGAGTTTGATGACGGACCAGTATTTGATGATGCGGTTTGGAAACGTGCTCAGGTAACCGGGACAGCTGGCGATGATGTTCTTTACGCAGATTACGCCAGCCAGTTTGGTTGGGCCGTCGGTGGCGCGGGCAAAGATACCTTGGTTATGCGTGTCGGCGCGCCGTCAAGTTTTGATCTGGCGGCTCATGGCTTTGAGGTAGTTTCAGGATCAGCAGAGGCAGACAGGCTAATCTCTTCTGGTTCTGAGGATGTTACGCTGTACGGCAATGCAGGAAATGACATCCTTACCGGTGGTAGCGGCAATGATGTTCTTGCCGGTGGCAATGGTGCGGATGTTCTTGATGGCGGAGATGGGATCGATACCGCCTTTTATGGTGCATCATCCGCGGGTGTTGAGATCGACCTTGGCGCCGGAAGTGCTACGGGCGGCGAAGCAACCAGCGATGTGATCCGCAATATCGAAAATGTGATTGGCAGTTCGCATGATGATGTTCTGAACGGCGATGCTGGCGCCAACGTTTTGTCCGGGCTGTCAGGCAATGACATTATTGATGGTGCTGATGGGGATGACGTCATTTCTGGTGGGGCAGGTGCCGACACGCTATCGGGTGGGGCTGGAACCGACACACTTGATTATTCTGCGTCATCAAGTGCTGTCACAATAGATCTTCTTACTGGTACCGGCTCTGCCGGGGATGCCGACGGTGATCAGGTCGATGGTTTCGAAGTTGTCCTTGGCAGTGCCTTGGGCGATACCATTTCCGGGGCAAACGGGAATGAACTTCTTGATGGCGGTGCTGGCGATGATGTGCTGCATGGCAATGATGGAAATGACGACCTTTTGGGTGGTGCTGGTGATGATACCCTTGATGGTGGTGCCGGATCAGACGCCCTTGATGGTGGGACCGGTTTTGATATCGCGAGTTATGCCAATGCAAGCTCGGGCGTTGCTGCAAGTCTTGCGACAAAGTCCGGTACCGGTGGCGACGCAAGTGGTGACACATACACGTCAATCGAAGGCCTTGTTGGCAGTGCCCATGCCGACACACTCACTGGTGATCAAAATGCCAACCGCATCGAGGGCGGGGCAGGCAATGATCACATCTTCGCAGGTGCCGGTGCTGACGTTGTAAGTGCGGGTGACGGCAATGACAGCATAACCGGCGGTGAAGGTGCCGACACCATCGATGGTGGAACCGGTACCGATGTTCTAGATTATTCGTCTTCAACGGCGGCAGTCCTTATCGATTTGGTGAATGGAAGCGGAACCGGTGGTATTGCCGACGGCGATATTATTACCGGTGTTGAGAACATCATTGGCACTGACTTCGATGACGTCATGAAGGGTGATGACGCCGACAACGTTTTCAAAGGCGGTACAGGTAGTGACACCTTCTTTGGCGGCGAGGGGAACGATACGCTCGTCGTCGATGGCGATTTCACGGACTACGAGCTTGTTCATGGTGATGATGGAACTTCGACCCTAATCGGTACTGACGGGACAGATATTCTTCATGACATGGAGAATATCGTTATCGGTGGAAACACGTTCCGTGCCGATCAAAACAACAGTCCGGGCTTTTTCGGAACCAAAGAAGTCACGACAGATGAAGACGCAATTACATTAATCAGCAAGGCATCCCTTCTATCCGGATTTTATGATCTGGAAGGTGACAGCTTTGATCTGACAGCTGTTTCCGGTGCTTCGCACGGCACCGTATCGATTGTCGGGGATGACGTGCGGTTCGTGCCCGATGCCAACTATCATGGCGATGCCGGTTTCACCTTCACGGTAACTGACGCCGAAGGAAACGCGCGCGAGCAGTATGTTGATCTGACCATCAACTCGGTTAATGACGCACCAACAGCATACCTGTCTGGAAACCGGATGGTGGCATCCGACGTTGATGGCGATGCACTGAGCTACAGCATCGTCAGTCGATCAGGCGGAACCAGTGCTAGCATTGATGGTAACGGTAATTTCAGTTATTCGGCCTCCGGGTATGGAACCTTCAGTTTCACCATGCGAGCAAGCGATGGGAACGGAGCCTATGTCGATAAGGGCTTCTCGTTTACCCGCCAGGCACCTCCGCCGCCGCCAGACAATGGTGGTAACAACAACGACCGGGATCACGATGGTGGATCTTCTGGAGGTTCATCTGGCGGATCGTCGGGTGGGGGGAGTTCTGGTGGTGATGTAGGTTGTTTCGTCGCGGGCACACCTGTGCTTATGGCAAATGGCCGGACCAAACCTATTGAGGACGTCGAAGTCGGTGACATGGTGATGGCATTTGACGGCTTTGGTGTCTTGGAGCCGCGCGCTGTCCTGACTCTGATCCGTGCTCAGAACAAAGAAGTCGTCGAAGTTAATGGTATCAAGTCGACATTTAATCATCCTTTCCTGACGGAAGAAGGACACTTCAAGGTTGCTGCCCAGCTCTCCATGTTTGATCGACTGGTCAATGCGGAAGGCGAACTCGTTAGAATTGAGAGCATCGTTAATCGCGGTGAACGCGCCAACGTCTTTAATTTTGAAGTCGAAGAACACCATACCTACGTCGCTGGTGGTTACCGGGTACATAACTGGAAACCAGTTATCGTTGATCTGAATGGCAATGGTGTCGAGTTCATGGGGGCCTCGGTTTCTACAGCAAGATTCGATGTTGATGGTGACGGCAACCTGGAGCGAACAGCATGGGTCGCGTCAAATGACGGATTGCTTGTCTTCGATCATGATCAAGACGGAAAAATCACAAATGTGGATGAAGTTGCTTTGTCGATGTATGGCGAAGAAGGGGCAACTGATCTTGAAGGTTTGGCACACGGTTTTGATAGCAATCGGGATGGGGTCTTCGATCAGCAGGATACTGAGTGGTCGAAATTCTCCATCTGGCAGGACATCAATAGTGACGGTGTCAGCGATGATGGCGAGGTTAAAACTCTCGACGAGATTGGCATAGCTTCCATCAATCTTTCCAAGGACAACAACACGTTGAATGAAGACGGCGTTGAAGTGTTTGGCTACGGCAGCTTTACTTGGAAAGACGGAACTAGTGGAGAGTTGGCAGACACAGCATTTGCTGCATCAACAGAGAATTTTTGGGATCTGGATACTGCAAATGTAGAAACAACCATCTCAACGGATGCAGTAACTGAGGCGCAAAGCCCGCAAGGACAAATGGCTGAACTTTTGGTTATGTATTCAACGAGCGGTTTCCAACCGAGTTCCCCAAACCCGAATCCTGGTAATCAAGACATCGTCGATGACGACTATCTCAACTTACTCTCGGCGAGTGGTTAGTTTTCTACAAAACAACTTCGAACCGGAGCTGGGTTAGGCAGCGTAAACCCAGTTCCGGTTGATTATACTTCGTGCAGTTGACTAGCCGATCACATTGAATTCCGGCCCATACGGATAGCCTGTGATGTTCTCGTTCCCGGTTTCGGTAATGACGAGGATGTCATGTTCGCGGTAGCCGCCTGCACTGGGTTGGTTTTCCGGGATGGTCAACATCGGTTCCATGCTGATCACCATGCCTGGTTCAAGGACGGTGTCGATGTCTTCGCGAAGCTCAAGCCCTGCTTCGCGACCGTAATAGTGCGACAGAACGCCAAAGCTGTGGCCATAGCCGAATGTGCGATACTGCAGCAAATCCCGCTCGGCAAAGAAGTCATTGATCTTGTGCGTGACCTCGGCACAGGACACACCCGGTTTTAAAAGCGACATGCCAAATTCATGCGCGCCAACATTGGCATCCCAAATCTTGCGGCTGGCATCATCGACTTCGCCGACGAAAAGCGTGCGTTCAAGGGCCGTGTAATAGCCTGAAATCATCGGGAAGGTGTTGAGCGACAAGATATCACCGCGTTGAAGCCTGCGCGCGGTGACCGGGTTGTGCGCACCATCGGTATTGATGCCCGACTGGAACCAGACCCAGGTATCGCGATATTCGGCATCGGGGAACCGTTTGGCGATCTCAAGCTCCATCGCATCCCGCCCTGCCATGGCGACATCAATCTCGCGCACACCTTCCCTGATCGCATCGCGGATGGCGTAGCCGCCAACATCGGCCACGTTGGCCCCGGCGCGGATCAGTTCGATCTCGGCAGGTGATTTATGCATGCGCTGACGCATGGTTGCAGGCGCAATATCAAGGCTGCGTTCTGGTGCCAGAAACTCGTCGAGCAGTGCCTTTTGCACAAGATTGATATGGTCACCTTCAAAACCGATCACCTTGCCGGTTCCGGTGACGGAGCGAATGGCGCGCCAGTAATTGTTTCGCTGCCAGTCGGTATAGGTGATGTTATCACCATGGCAGCGGCGCCAGGGTTGGGCGGCATCAATACCGGCACTGATCGTGACACTTTCCGATGGCGTGACAACAAGCGCATAGGGCCTGCCAAACGCGCAATACAGAAAGCCTGAATAATAGGCGATGTTATGCATCGATGAGAAAACGCAGGCCTCAACCCCGCTTTGCGCCATGCTGGCACGGAGCTTGGTCAGGCGCGTATCATATTCCGCCGCCGCAAACGGCAGAACGCGGTCACCTTGATGGAAACGGTAAAATTCTGGGCGATCCATTCGCAAAATCCTCTTCAACGCGATTGCCGCGAAAGGGGACTGGAACCTCCCCCTGTCATGGCAATGACAAAGCAAGATCCCGGCGTTCAGGATATGTGTGATGATGGGTGGGGCGCGAATTTTCGCTGGCGACGCCATCGCCTGCCCTGTCGCCAATATCAACAACGATCCGCGTGCTTGGCAAGCACAATCTCAAAGCAGATTAAAGCCACGGGTAGGCAACCCAATGGTTCCTATGCGTTCGTATGAATAATCGGCTGCGTTAAAGCATTTTCTTAACAGCTTGGCGTTTTACTGTTGGGGAACAATATAAAATACGAGCATCAAACGGAATTTTGGGCGTGGCAGAAGAAGACGACGAAAAGCAAAGCGGCGGACAATCCGCTGCCCAGTCGGCGATGAAACGCATTGCCGAGAAAGAACTTCGCTCGATCCGGCGGCGTATCCGGCGTCGGCGCGCGTTGATTATTGGCTTTTTCGTGTCGATTACGGCACTGGGTCTGTTTGGCATCACCTACTCGATCAAGTCGAACCTTGATCTTAGCCGCAATATGATCCGAAGCCCGGAAATCCGTATCCTTGGCTATGATGGTGCCATGCTTGAAACCATCAAGGGTCATTATAGTCAGGATGTCTCGCTAACGACCTTGCCCGAACGTGTTCAGAACGTTTTCGTCGCGGCGGCGGACCCGACTTTTTATGATCATAATGGTGTTTCGGGCGAAGACTTTGCCCGGATCTTTACCGGTCGCGAAGGATCGGGATCGACCATCACCATGAAGGTTGCGCGCAGTTTCTTTAAGGAGAAAAGCAACAGTGCGGGGCGCCATTTCCAGGAATTCCTGGTGGCCCTGTGGCTGGAATGGAGCTTCAACAAAAAGACGATTCTTCGAAGCTATCTGGAACGAAGCTATGTCGGGCGCGGCATTTTTGGCATCACAGCGGCCGCCCGCATCTGGTATGGCAGCCCGTCTGAACGCATGAGCCTGCATCAGGCAGCCGTTCTTGCCGCAGCCATGAGCGATCCGGAAAAGTTCAATCCGCTGTTTTATCCGCGCGAAACCGCCGAGGAAGCCAACCGCATCCTCGGAAAGCTTGGCCAATATAAGTTCATTGAGCCAGACCGTGTTTCGGCCCTGACCCTGATCGAGCCAAAGCTTGATGTGCAGTATGACGAAAATGTCCTATCGGGCTATGTCGTTGACATGGTGCTTGAAGAAGTCGCCGATATTGTCGGCTACAGCAGCCGCGACATTGATGTCGTCACCAGCATCGACTGGAAGGTTCAAAACCTTGCGCAGGAAATCGTGCCCGAGGTCGCAGCACATCGTGTGATCCCGCGTGGGGCCGACCAAGTCGCCATGATTTCCATCAGCCCGGAAGGCCGCATTCGCGCCCTGATCGGTGGGGCGGATTACACCCCGTTCCAACGCAACCGGGTCACGGAAATGCGCCATCCGGCGGGCCGTATGCTTAAAATCGCGACCTATTACTACGCGCTGAATGAAAACAGCGACCCGGCCCAGTGGGTGCGCGATAACCGTATGGCTGTTGGCGGTTGGCGGCCGATCAATCCGGACCATGATTATATGGGGCAAACGTCACTGCGTGAGGCATTTGTACGTGACGTAAACACTGTTCCGGCCAATTTGGCCGATCATTACTGACTTTTGAATGTGCGTGAATATGCGCGTAATATTGGCATCACAAGTCCGCTTTCGACCGATATTCGCACCGTGGTCGGGCTTGATCCGGTAACGATTAGCGACATCGCTGCCATTCATGCCCTGCCGCAAAATTCGGGTAAACCGCCGATGATCACACTGATCAATTCGGTACGTTATACCGATGCGCCAAACGCGCCGCTTCTTTATCAACGTGTTGACCCTGTTCAGGAAAAACGCCTGACCGATGAGGCCATTCAGGGATCGTATGTTCTGTTTTCCAGTGTGACGGACCCGGAAGTGCGTCTTGACCGGCCGTTTGCCGGTTATGGAACCGATGCCGGTGGCGGCACAGATGCATGGTATGCCGGGTTCACATCCGATCTGATCACGGTGGTCTGGGCGGGCAATGATGAACGGCGTAGAATGGATGTCAGAGGCGAGGTAGAACTTGCGTCTTTGTGGCGGTTATTTATGCTTGATGCACACGATGGCTTGCCCATCCGTTCGATGGTGCGCGCATCTTCGCAACGACGGCGCGACAGCGATGGTGTTACAGACCTGTGGAAAATGGGTCTCAGCGATAATAATTGATAAAATCGTCGCAAAGCGGGGAGACGGGGGACTCCCTCCTCGGTTGGGACATTAGGGTCAGGATCTATTAATTTGATTTGAATGGCAGAATTTATATTTGTGAAATCCAAGGAAAAGCCCGCCGAGCGGGTTGGTATCCCGCTCAAGGGGTTTGACGTCGGAGTTTGCAAATATAAATTCTGTCCTTCTGATCGGTCAGATTTGCACGGGCTACTTTGTCGCAAAACCTTGAAAGATAGAAATCTTCCGGCGGTCTTGCTTCGCATATCCGCACAAGTCTGAGCGACCATTCGAACCAAATTAGTAGACCCTGACCCTTAGATATTTAATCGCCGGATCATGCGGCGCGCTCATCTGTCTGAAACGGGTTAGGGGTAGCTCGTTTCAAGATGGCTGGGCATGTGTGACGTGTGCCCGGTCCAGACCGATAGGTGCTTTGGTGGCGCAAAGAGAATTCAAACGGCGCACAAGTGTGCGCAAGGGATCAACCGGATCCAAAACCAAGAAAAAACGCGTCAGTAGCGCGGGTAAGCGCAAGGGCAGTTTGTTCGCGCGCTTTGGCGACATGATCCCGGGGCCAGAGGCAATTGCCAAATTCATCGTGCTGAGTACGATCTGGGTCACCGTTCTTGGCGGTGGTGTGATTGCCTATTACGGCTATGGGCTGCCGGAAAAGGTTAATTTCGACGTTGCCAGTGAACGTAAACCATCGATCCGCGTGATCAGCATTGATGGCATGACCCTTGCCACCTATGGCAACCGTTATGGCAATCCGGTCGAGGTGCGCGATCTGCCTGAACATGTCGCGCAAGCATTTGTCTCGATTGAAGATCGCCGGTTCTACGATCATTTCGGCATTGATGTGGTCGGCATCCTACGTGCAGCATGGGCCAACCTGACGGCGGGTCGCATCACCGAAGGTGGCAGCACCATCACCCAGCAGCTTGCCAAGAACCTGTTCCTCTCACCGGAACGCAGCTTTGGCCGTAAGATCGAAGAAGTTCTTTTGGCGATATGGCTGGAATTCAAGTTCGACAAGCAACAAATCCTGTCGCTGTATCTCAACCGCATCTATTTCGGGTCGGGTCTGTATGGCATTGATGCCGCATCCCGGCATTATTTCGGCACCGACCCGCGTCGTCTGCGCCTGTATGAGGCGGCAGTTCTGGCGGGCCTGCCAAAGGCACCCAGCCGCTATAACCCGATGGTCGATCCGGTCAAATCCGCCGAGCGTGCCAATATCGTTCTTGATGCCATGGCATCGACCGGCGCGCTGACAAACGCGCGTGCCGATCGTGCCAAACAATATCGTGTCCGTACCGCCCGTGCGGCACAGACCGGGCCGGGTGTGCGGTATTTCTCCGACTGGGTACTTGATCGGGTGCGTGATTATGTCGGCTATGTCGATCAGGATCTTTTGGTCTACACCACCCTTGATTCCCGTCTTCAGGAAATTGCCGAGTTCAATCTTGAACGTGCGCTTGAAAGCAACGGGGCAAAGGAAAAACACGTGACGCAGGCATCGCTTCTGGCGATGACCCCTGATGGGGCAGTTCGTGCGATGGTCGGTGGCAGGGATTACTTTGAAAGCCAGTATAACCGAGTGACCCAGGCCCGCCGTCAACCGGGCTCGGTCTTTAAGCTGTTTGTCTATTTGGCTGCTTTGGATAAAAGCCTCGGCTCCAATGACTGGATGCGCGATGTGCCCATCGTCATTGATGGTTGGGAGCCGCGTAACTTTGACCGTCAACATCACGGCACCATGTCGATCCGTGATGCGGTGGCAACGTCCAACAACTCGATCGCGGTTCAGATGGCGATGGAAGTTGGCCTTGATGCCGTGATCCAGAAGGCGCGTACCATGGGTGTATCGTCTGAACTCAAAGCAGAACCAAGTCTGGCGCTTGGCACCAGCGAAGTCTCGATGCTTGAGCTCACCGGGGCCTATGCGATTGTCGCCAATGGCGGTTTTGCCGTTTTCCCGCACGCAGTCAGCAAGATCGTCGGCAAGGGTGGCGAGGTTCTTTATGAACGAACCGATGATTTCCCGACCCGCTTGATGAACCCGCTTCATGCCGGCGAAATGAACAACATGCTGGCTGCTGTTGTCGCCAAAGGAACCGGGCGTGATGCCATCATTGACCGCCCATCGGCGGGCAAGACCGGCACCACGTCGGAATATCGTGATGCATGGTTCATTGGCTACACTGCTGATCTGGTTGCAGGTGTCTGGATGGGCAATGATGATGGAAGCCCGATGGATGAAGTCACCGGTGGTGGCCTTCCGGCCAATTTGTGGCATGACTTCATGTTGCACGCCCATCAGAACATCCCGGTCCGATCGCTTGGCAAGGCCGCCTTGGCACGTTCCAAGAAAGTTGGCGAGGATGATAGCTGGCGTGACTTCACCGCGGGCTATAGTTCCGGCAATAAGAAGCAGTAATAAGCTTTTCAGCGCTTAGAATTTGCAGCAGGCAGCCATTGGTTGCCGTACCGCCGCCAATTGTCGTGGTCAGCATCGTGCTGTGCGGAACAGTAAAGTCGGGATCAAACGGGCCGTTTTCTTCAAAGTCACGGGCCTTTTCGGCAATCAGATTGATCGCGCGCGTCGCATATTCGATGGCATTGACGTGATTGGGTGCGAACTCCAGGTGTCCTACATGGACGAAATCTATCCGGTCGAGGTTTACGGCATCGGTTACAAGCCGGTCTACGATTCGGAAAACCTCAAACCGCGCAGCTAGCCGCGGATACGAGAAAAAAGGGCGGGGATGATCCCCGCCCTTTTCATTTGTGGTGTCTTGTCCTGAAATATGTTGACACTTACAGGAGTTGAAGATGTCGACATATTTCAGGACAAGACACCCCTAAGCGACTCACCTTCTTAAGCTGATAATGAGCTGTTGAAGCAGGAAATTGACCGGTGGATCGAGGATTACGACGAGAGCCACCAACAGAGCTGGCCAAAATGCAATTTACCAAAGTATTTTCGACGAGCTCGGTTATATATTTTCTTGTGTGCGAGCGAAACTGGCGCCACTTCAACAGCCCTCTTCGGTCATCCAAAAACGATTGTGCACGGAGGACCCATTCGATGGTGGAAGATCAAAGCTCATTTTCTTGTTCTATTGAATTGAAGAGACACTATACAGGTTTGCGGGTCGCTTCGACCTCACATAACAATTAATTGTATTTAAATGAACTTTTCGGAAACCTGTAAAACAGGGAGTTGAGCCATTGAAAAGCCTCCTCACAAAAAACACCGCATCTTTGGTTTTGACTATGAGCGTTGTTTTAGCCACAAACTTGGCCAATGCCGAGCCCCAATATAGCACCACAGCCTTGTCAGCATATAGTGGCACTGTAGAAAACAGCATGGAACGGGAGATTCCCCTGGGCGATGCAGTGATCCAACGATCAATTGTCAGTGTTGAAGGACGAAAGGGCGTTGAACATCATCATATTCAGCTGACACCGCCGTCGCCAAAATATCATCATGTTATTTTTGTCGGCGGCAAAGGGGATCTAAAATGTCACCCGGGCAGTGAAGAAGCCACAAAAGGCATGGGCACGGGTATCAATTTTGTCCTGCGTACTCGGCTGGACTATGCCGCAAACGGGGGTAATGTTGTCATGTTTTGCGCTCCGTCTGACCGATGGGGCGAAAAGACAAATCGGAACTGGCTGACAGGAAGGGGCAAGAATAATGATTACCGCGTATCCTCGGAATTTGAAGAGGATTTCCGTCTTCTTGCCGCTTATCTGAAACAACAACATGATCTGCCAATTGTTGTGAATGGCACCTCTTCCGGAGCCCGTGCCGCCGCCTGGTTGGCGATGAAAACGCCCGAGCTCGTCGATTTACTGATCATGTCCGCCCCTGCTTTAAAAGGGCACGAATGGGAGCCGGTCAATTTCCTGGAAGGTGGCGCAGAAACCATCAATCAGCCGAACTCTTGTCTTAGTGAACAAGTCCGATCGGTGCGATAAAACTCCGCCAAAACATGCCAAACAATTCCATGATATGATCGCATCGGAATCAAAATCCTTTGTCGAATTTGACAGCAATGAAAAGCATCCCGGCAAATTCGGCGAAGCTTGCAGGCCATTGAGTCAACACGGTTTCTATGGCCTTGAAACACAGTCTGTATCGACTACCGTTGCCTTTATTGAAGACAATCTCTGATTCGTTCTTACTTTGGCATAGCCGCTCGATGGGGGCGCGAAAAAAGGGGACAGATTTATTTTTCCTTATTTCCGCTAAGACAAAAAAAGACCGGCATCGATAATCGAGCCGGTCTTCAAGTTTGGTTTGCTTGGCCACACTACTTGGGGGAGATGTGGCCAGGGAGTTTCTCACCTATCGGAATGCCCACCGCGCAGAGCCAGAGTGGGGGAGACAATCTGCGCTAAGGTAAACCGATTGATGCTGTGGGTGACGCAGCGTCTCGGTGAGAGTATCAGGCAGCAACTGCCTGATCTGTGAGCGCCTCAAGGAATTCCAGGCATTCCTCAAGTTGCGAAATCTCGATAAATTCGTTGGGCTTATGGGCCTGTTTGATACTGCCCGGTCCGCAAATGATTGACGGGATATTGCCCTGCTTTTCAAACACGCCGCCTTCTGATCCGTATGACACCTTGCCCGAAATTTCCGGGATGATGTTGCGCACAAGCTCAAATGCGGGCGCATCGGTGCAATCGCCCATGCCGGGATAGGAAAATATCTTTTCCCAGCTAAATCCTGTCTCCTCGGCCTTGGCCTTCATTTCCGCATCAAGGGTGTCCATCACGGTGGTGCGGATTTCCTCGATCACGGCTTCGGCGTCATGGTCGGGCAAGTGGCGGATTTCAAAGGTGAATTCGCAATAATCCGGGGTGACGTTGGTTGCCGTACCGCCGCCGATTGTCGTGGTCAGCATCGTGCTGTGCGGAACAGTAAAGTCCTGATCAAACGGCCCGTTTTCCTCGAACTCGCGGGCTTTTTCGGCAATCAGGTTGATCGCGCGCGTCGCATATTCGATGGCATTGACGTGATTGGGTGCGAACGAGCTGTGACCTGCTGTGCCGGTCACGCCAACCCGCATGGAATATTTGCCCTTCTGGCCGTTAATGACCTTCATGTCGGTCGGCTCGCCAATCACCGCCAGTCGCGGGGGCGTGTCCATGGCCGCCAAATGATCGACCATCGATCCGACACCGATGCAGCCAACCTCTTCGTCATAGGACAGGCAAAGATGGAACGGGATCGCAAGATCGCGTTTCACCAGATCCGGGATCATGGCAAGCACGCAGGCCGAAAAGCCCTTCATGTCGGCTGAGCCGCGACCAAACAGCTTTCCATCACGCTCGGTCAGCTCAAACGCCGGGCTAATCCAGGTGGTTTCAAGGGCGGGAACAACATCGGTATGGCCCGACAATGCGATGCCCGGCACCCCTTTGGGGCCAATGGTTGCCAAAAGGTTGGCTTTTTCACCCGTTTCATCGTGGAACAGGGTGCTTTCAATGCCATATTGCGCCAAATAGTCGCGGACAAAATGGATCAGACCGAGATTCGAGTTTTTGCTCGTGGTGTCAAACGCGACCAGCTTGCCAAGCAGATCAATGGCATTGTGCAGGCGTGACATATTTGGTTTGGACATTTTAAAAGCATGTTCCATTTAATTTACCGCATTTTGTTTGTTTTTGGCGTGTGGTTTTGCAAGGCACAGCGTGCAGGGCGATGCGGCGCATCGTTCAAACGGTGTAACGCCGCGAAACGCCGCCAAAATCAAACCCTTCGGGCCGGGACAGTCTTCTGCCCCGCAGCGTCAAAACCCTTGACCGTAGCCCCGCTACGCTCGGCGGGTCTTTTCCTTGCCGGACAGAAGACTGCCTCCGGCAAAATGATGTGAATTAAGTGGAGCATGCTTTAACTTCTCGTTTCTCGGATCAGGAAGCGCTTGATGCATTTGCATCGCGCTTTTCGCGCCATTTCTTCCATTCACGGCGAATGGTCAAAACAACGAACAGAACAGTCAGGGCAAAGAAGCCCCATGAAATCCATGACTGGAAGAAGACACCAAGATCACCGCGCGAAATCGCAAGCGAGCGACGCATATTGTCTTCAAACATCGGGCCAAGGATAAAGGCGATCAGGAAGGGCGCAGCCGGGATGTTCAGCAGCATCATGGCAAAGCCAACCACGCCCATCACCAGTAGGACCGTGACATCAAACGGGCTCGCCCCGATCGAATAGATGCCATAGACGCACAGGATCAAAATGCAGGGCAAAAGCAGTGTCTGGGGAATGCGCGAGATTTTGGTAAAGGCCCCTGCCGTCACCTTGCCCGCGATAAACAGGAAGACGGAGCTAAACAGGATGCCGATAAACAGGGAATAGACCTCGCCCAGATTGTTCTGGAACAGAAGCGGCCCCGGTGTCAGGCCGTGGATCATGAAGGCACCCAACATCACGCCCGTGATCACATCGCCCGGCACACCAAGGGCCAGAAGCGGGATCATGGTCGCGCCGCAGGCACCATTGTTCGCAGACTCAGACGCAGCCACACCTTCAATCTCGCCCTCGCCAAACCGGTCGCCGTTTTTCGACGTGCGGCGGGCTTCGCTATATGAAAAGAACGCAGCCGTTGAAGGACCAATACCCGGAATGGCGCCAAGGATCACGCCAATGATCGACCCACGGAAGATCGATTTGATCGACCCGCGAAACTCCGACAATGACAGGCGGTTATCACCAAGTTTCAGCGCGACATTGTTTTCTTCCGGGCGGAAGACGATCATTTTGATCAGCTCAGGCAGGGCAAACAGTCCGATCAGAACCGGCACCATGCCAAGACCTGATTTCATGTCCTCTGAAAGGGCAAAGCGATACGAGCCGTAAATATCTTCGCCAACAGTCGCCAGAAGAAGACCAAGGCAGGCGGAAATAATCCCCAGAACCAGTGATCTGCCGGAAATACTTGCGACAATTGTCAGCGAAAAGGCCATCAGCATGAAAAATTCCGGCGGACCAACGCGCAGGGCAAATGTCGCCAGCGGAATGGCGAGGAAGAACAACGAGATGTTGGAGATGAAATCGCCAATGCAGCTTGAAACCAGCGCCATGTTAAGCGCCTTGCCACCCTTGCCAGCACGGGCAAGCGGATAGCCATCCAGAACCGTGCAGGCAGCCGATGCGGTGCCCGGTGTCTTGATCAGAATGGCCGAGATGGATCCGCCATAGGTCGAGCCTTTATAAAGCGCAACCAGAAGAAGGATGCTGGTGACCGGCGGCAGATAAAACGTAAAAGGCAGTGCCAGTGTCACGGCCATGGTCCCGGTCATGCCAGGGATGGCACCAATAATCACACCGCCCCAAATCCCGGCAAACATGGCCAAAAAGTTCGGTAACGTCGCGACTGCCTGAAAGGCATAAAGCAATTCATTCCACATAACGATGGGGCTTTCGATCAGATCAGGGTTACGAGGTCAGAAGTGCCGACAGCGCTTTGGGAAAGCAGCAGGCCTTCGGGAAACGGCGTGTGGGTAACTTCGGTAAACAGGATGTAGAGCAGGACCGGGAAAATGATCGAAAGGGCGATCATCCAGAACTTGCGTTCAAAATTGCCGGTCATGACAAACAGAATGGCAAGCAACAGGACAGTGGCCGGGACAAAGCCGATCAGAGGCATGCCATAGACAAAACCAACAAACAGGACCATCAGGCTAACAAATCGGCCAATCATAACCTTGTTTTGAGTGATATGGGCACCAAGCCCGGTGACCTGATTGCGGCTGGCTTCACGCATTTTCGGGAATGCCAGAACAACGGCCAGAACACCCATGACCAGGCCGATAATGGCCACCACGCGCGGCCACATATCAGGCGGCGGGGCGAAGCCTGGAATGAAAGACGGAACCTTCACATAGATCGGGATCAGAACGAACAGGACGATGGCAAAGAATGCCGTTGCGACCAGTCCGGCGTAAAAATCGCGATTTTGGTTCATGGTTCCGTCTCGCATTAGATGTCTTGGACTAGAGAACGCGGGGGCGTTTCTTATTCGATGTAGCCGAACTTCTTGGCCATGCCGTTGTAAAGCTCGAACTGGCTTTTGACGTAAGCAGACGGGTCTTCATCACCAATGACCGAAGTCGAACCACGCTTGGCAGCAAGGTCAAGCCAGGTTGCGTCTTTGGCGACATTGCCCAGAACGTCGGTCCATTTGGCAACAACATCGTCCGGAAGACCTTTGGGCGCGTAAAGACCGCTCCAGCCGCCAACCTGACCAGCCTGGGCATAGCCAAGTTCCTTTGCGGTCGGGACGTCAGGCAGGGTCGCCATGCGTTTTGGCGAATAGACCATCAGCGGACGCATTTTACCGGCTTCGATGTGGGGCATCAGGGAGCCAGCGGCAATCGCCAGGAAGTCAACGTGACCGCCAAGAAGAGCTGCGGCCAAAGCAGAGCCGCCTTTGTATGGCACGAGGGTGGAAGCGGTCAGCGGATCAAGACCAATGTCAGACAGCAGCGCCTGAACCGTAAAGCCGTCAATCGCGGTGGGGCCGGATGCGGCGTAGGTGGTTGCACCGTCGCTGTCTTTGATTTTCGCAATCAGATCGTCAATGGTCTGGATGTCGGAATTGGCATTAACCGCCAGAATCATCGGGGTTGATTCCAGAATGCCAAGGAAGGTGTAGTCGTCCCAGCCAACCGGGCTGTCAGCATAAACCGCCGGATAAAGCGCCATACCAACACGCGACAGAAGCAGGGTGTAACCATCTGCCTTCTGTTCGGTTACAAAGCGCGCACCATTCATGCCGCCATTGCCGGTCTTGTTAACAACAACAACCGGCTGGCCGTCGGTGTAGCTGCGTGCGGTTTCAGCAAGCGCGCGGCCTGCCAGATCCGATGCGCCACCTGCGCCATAAGGCACAACAAGGGTGATCGCTTTTTCAGGATAGGCATCAGCCTGTGCAGTCGAAATCATGGTGGTTGTCGCAAGGATGGCAGCAGCTAGGCCGGCTGCTTTTTTAAGCTGACGAAACATTTTCATGTCTCCCTGGGTGGTGGTGGCAGGATTGCCCTGAGCTGTGACGTATTTTGCTCTGTCTTTTGTTTTTCTGGCTTCATGCATAGACAAACTATAACTGGTGACGCAAAAAATTAATTTCAGTATAACTAATTTACATACTGAACTGCGTTCACGACGCAGCCATCACCAAACTACCCCGGAGCCCCGATATGAACCTGCGCGAGCTTGAAAGCTTCAATGCCTTTATGACCTATGGGTCTGTTACCAAGGCCGCACAGGCGATGAATATCAGCCAGCCGATGGTCAGCCGGTTGCTCAATAATTTCGAAAAATCCGTCGGGTTTGAGCTGTTTAATCGTAAACGCAATCAGCTGACCGCAACGAGCGAGGCACAGCAGTTTCACGCCACCGTCTTGCGATCGCTTAATGCCTTTCGCGAGGTCGAAACACAGGCCCGTGCCATCGCCAATGATCAGTTGGGATCAATCCGTATCGCCGCTCAGCCGATCTATGTTGATACTTATCTTCTCGACGTGATTGCCAAATTCAAACGCGCCCATCCCAAGGTATCTGTCAGCATCACTGATACTGGGCTGGAAGGGATGCTTGATATGATCTCGACCCGGGAATGCGATCTGGGGATCGGCATCACCCTTGATCTGCAGGACCCCAATGTTCTGGTTACCCCGCTCGCACAGTCGCGCGCGGTCTGCCTGATGCCAAAGGGGCATCGATTGGCAGCATTTGAGACAATTGATATCGACCTTCTGCGGGGCGAAGATTTTGTCGAACTTTCCATCGGATCGCCCCTGCGCACCAAGATCGACTACATCTTTCAGATCGCCGGTTGGCCGCGCAAAATCGCGGTGGAGGGCCGAACGGTACGAACCGTCTCGCGCCTGGTTGAACGCAATGTCGGCATTGCAGTGACCGACCCGTTCGCAGCCCTTTTGGTCGATGGCAAAAAGGTGGTTGCCCGAACGCTCACCCCCACCATTGAATGGGACGTGGCCCTGTTCACGGCGACCCGTGAACTCAGTGCTGTGGAAAAAAGCTTCCTTGCCTTCCTTCGGGCAGAGCTTCCGAGCCTGCGCAAAAGCGGGTGCGTGATCTAGGCAGGATTACGCCCGGCGATCAAAGGCCAGCTTGGCGGCGAGTCCCAGAAATACACAGCCCGTGAAAATCTGAAACGCGCGTGCAATCCGGGCGGAGCGTGACAGGAACTGCCCAAGCTTTCCGGCGAAACTGCCAACAAGGCAGTTAATGATTGTCCCGCCGACATTCAGGATCAGCCCGAAAATCAGAAACTGAACCAAAACCGATCCGCGCGACGCATCAACAAACTGCGGAATGAAGGCCAGCACAAAGACGATGATTTTGGGGTTCAGTAAATTAACCACAATCCCGTCGCGCCATGCCTTGATCGCGGTCGACCGTTTGGTATTGGCAGGGCTTAAATCCTGATCTTTCGATCTGAAGGCCGCAATCGCCAACCACACCAGATAGGCAATGCCCGCCCAACGTAGAACTTCAAGTGCCACCGGATGGGCGGCAACAAGGGCCGCCAGCCCAAGACCTGCCAACAGGGTATGGATCATCGCACCCGTGGCGATGCCAAGGCTTGCGGCATTGCCAGCGCGCGGGCCTGACTTGATGCCCTGTCCCAGACAAAACAGCATGTCATTGCCCGGCGTCATATTCAGCGCCAAAGCGGTGGGGATGAAGATCGCCAGTGTTTCAATCGGGATCAGCACGGGTGGGGCTCCATGACAGAGTGATCTTTGGGGTAGTTACGTGCCTGCACCATAACGATGCAGGCCGGCCCCGTTCTTTTTCAGCCAATGTTGCTGCTTTTTTGACGGGCCATAAAGTTCCTCGACCACGGCCCAGAACCGCGCCGAATGGTTCAGTTCCTGAAGGTGGGCGACTTCGTGGGCGACCACGTAATCCAGCACATCCTCAGGGGCAAGAACGAGTTGCCAGCTAAAGGACAGATTGCCGTTCGATGAACAGCTGCCCCAGCGCGTACGCGTATCTTTCAGTGATATGCGATTGACCTTCTTACCAATTTGTTCGGCATAGGCGTGCGCCCGTGGGGCGATTTCAAGCTTGGCCTGCTTTTTCAGAAAATCCGTCACGCGCCGGTTGGTATATTCCGGTAAACCAGACACCCAGATCACACCGGCCTCGGCCCAAACCCCGCGTTTCGCATCGGGGACGGCGCGGATGGCGTGGTCATGGCCCATGAAGGGAATCCACGCGCCGGGCATGAATTGCACCCGGTCCGGCAGGCGGTTCATATGGGCTGCAACCCAGTCGCCATGCTGATGCAGCATCGAGATTGCTGTTTTGCGCGATACCCCGTTGGGCACGACAATTTCCACACCGTCAAAGGCCGGATCGATCCGCAGTTTGAGTCGCGACGCGCGCGCACTGGGCCGCAACCGGACAGGCAGCGGGCCGATTTTGGGCAGATCGATCTCGGTTTCTTCGGTATTCTTGAGCATTCGGCGCGGATTTTTCCAAAAGCTTGGCAAAAAGTGGTGTCTTTTTGTGCCTTTTTGGAGCCAAGCCCATCTTGGGTCTTGCCCCTCAGTAGTGTTTTCCTATACTCCGCGCTCAAGGTCTAGGGCTCTTTGCGCAAGCTGCCCTGCAATTTGCGCAAAGAGCCGTCGAATGGTTCTGTGGGCCGTTCGGGACTGAACATAGCGACAATGTCGCATAGACAACAGGGATGGACGGGCCGATCAAGCCGCACCCTGCATTACATCGGAAGAAGAAAGGCGTCACTCCCATGAGCGATCAGGTCAAAAAGGTCGTCCTTGCCTATTCAGGCGGTCTGGATACCTCCATCATCCTGAAATGGCTTCGCGAAGAATATAACTGCGAAGTCGTGACCTTCACCGCCGACCTCGGCCAGGGCGAAGAGCTGGAACCGGCCCGTAAAAAGGCAGAGATGTTTGGCGTCAAACAGATCTTCATCGACGATCTGCGCGAAGAATTCGTCCGCGACTTCGTCTTCCCGATGTTCCGCGCAAATGCCCATTACGAAGGTGTTTACCTCCTGGGTACCTCGATCGCGCGTCCGCTGATCGCCAAGCGCCAGATCGAAATCGCCGAAGAAGTCGGTGCAGATGCCGTTTCCCACGGTGCCACCGGCAAAGGCAACGACCAGGTCCGTTTCGAGCTGGGCTATTATGCCCTTAAGCCGAACGTCAAGGTGATTGCGCCGTGGCGTGAATGGAAGCTGAATTCGCGTACGGCTTTGCTGAACTTTGCCCGCGAACACCAGATTCCGATTTCGGCGGACAAGCTTGGTGGTGACGAGCCGCCCTATTCGACCGATGCGAACCTTCTGCACATTTCCTATGAAGGCAAGGCGCTGGAAGATCCGTGGGTCAAGCCGGACGAAAAAATGTTCGAGCGCACCGTATCGCCGCAGAACGCACCCGATGCAATCACCACGATCGAAATCGAGTTCGAACAGGGCAACCCGGTTGCGATCAATGGGGAACGCCTGAGCCCGGCCACTTTGCTGACCAAACTGAACGAAGTTGCCGGCAAGAACGGCATCGGTCGTCTTGATCTGGTCGAAAACCGTTATGTCGGCATGAAATCGCGCGGTGTTTACGAAACCCCGGGCGGCACCATCCTGGCGGTGGCACACCGTGCAATGGAAAGCATCACCCTTGATCGTAACGCAGGTCACCTCAAGGACGAGCTGATGCCGCGTTATGCCGAGATGATCTATAACGGTTACTGGTGGTCGCCGGAACGTCAGGCCCTGCAGCGCCTGATCGACGAAACCCAGCGTACCGTGAACGGCGTTGTGCGCCTTGACCTTTACAAAGGCAACGTCACCGTCACCGGCCGTAAGTCGCCGAACTCGATCTACTCCGAAGAGCATGTCACGTTCGAAGCCGACACCGTCTATAACCAGCGCGATGCAGAAGGCTTCATCAAATTGAACGCCCTTCGTCTGCGTCTTGGTTTTGACCGCGACGGTCTGAAGTAAGTTTCCGCAAGCAATTGTGGACAAGCAAGCGAGGGGCATTTTTGCCCCTCGTTTTCGTTTGAAAGCCCGGTTATAAAGCCGGGGTCTTAACTCGTTCAGATAGTTGCACCGGCAACTTTTATGTCAGCGGAATACGAGGAAAAGCTCGAAGAGCGGGATGGTGCCCCGGTCGAGAGGTTTGAGGATGTAGTACGCTGACATAAAAGCTGTCCTTTGGATCAAACAGAATTGCACGGGCTGCTGTGTCGCGAAATCTTGCAAGATGCTAATCTTCCTGCGATTTCGCTCCTAGCATCCGCACAATTCTGAATGACCGGTACAATTATCTGAACGAGTTAAGACCCCGCATGCAGCGCTATAAATGTACCGTCGAATATGACGGCCGCCCTTATCACGGTTGGCAGTATCAGGACGAAGTCATTTCGGTTCAGAAGGTCTTTGAGATCGCGATCGAAAAATTCGTCGGTGAATTTGTGCGCGTCTATGTTTCGGGCCGGACCGATGCGGGTGTTCATGCGCTGGGGCAGGTGGTGCATTTCGATCTGCCGAAATATTACCCGGCGGACGCGGTGATGAACGCGATCAACCATCACCTCAAACCCGATCCGGTGGCGATCACAAGTTGCGAGGAAGTCACCGAGGACTTCCATGCGCGCTTCTCGTCAAAGAAGCGCTACTACATGTATCGCATCATCAATCGACGTGCGCCGTTGACGATCGAGGCCGGATTGGCCTGGGGCATCTATAAGCCGCTTGATGTTGATGCGATGAATGAAGCTGCCCAGCATCTGATCGGCACCTTTGATTTCACGACCTTCCGTGCGACCGAATGTCAGGCCAAAAGCCCGATCAAGACGCTCGAAAAGCTTGAAGTCGTGCGCAGCAAGGACAACCCGCTTGAAATCCGGGTCTATACCGAAAGCCGGTCCTTCCTGCATCATCAGGTCCGCAACATGGTCGGAACACTGGTTCTGGTCGGCAAGGGCAACTGGAAACCGATTGACGTTAAAACCGCCCTTGAAGCCGCCGACCGCCGCGCAGGCGGCCCGACCGCACCGGCAGACGGGCTTTATTTCGTTAAGGTCGACTATTGATCGCCTGATCGGCTCAATGCAGCTGTAACCTTGCCCAGCGCATCCAAAAACACCCGCTGTTCAAGGGTGTTCAGACCGGAAAGTGCCGTTTCATTGACCTGATTGACGATGGTCTGAATGTCCTTTGCCTTGGCCCGTGCATCCGCACTCAGGCGGATATGGGTGATGCGGCGATCTTCGCTATCCCTTTCGCGCTCAATCAATCCATCACGTTCCATGCGGTTTAAGGTCGCGGCCATGGTCGGTTGTTCTATCCCGGCATCAAGGGCAAGCTGCTTTTGCGTGCGTGCACTTCCGTCAGCCAAGGCAAAGAACACCGGCAAATAGCCGCTGCTCATGCCCATGGGTTTAAGTTTCTGATCAATGGCGCGCGCAAACAGGCGTGCCGCCCAGTTGGTCATATAGCCAGCAGATTTTGTCCGGGTTAATGGCATGGGTGTCCTGCAACTCGATAAAGGAATACATAGCTTGCTATGTAATATATAGCATGCTATTTAAATACGCGTGGCGCCACATCGCAATCACTGTTTGAAAAGAGATTTCGATGTCACCGAAAACCAAAACTGCTTTACGCAATCTGCACCGCGTAAGCGGCGGGATTGCATTTGTCCTGATCGCGTCTTTCTGGCTTTCAACCATCGTGGTTGAGCTGACCGGTTCAACCGATCAGATCGTCACGGTCAAAACCGCAATTGCCTGGGGTTTGATCGCCCTCATACCTGCGTTGGTCGCAACGGGTGCGTCCGGTTTCAATCTTGCGCGCGGGCATATTGCCGGAATTCTGGCGGTAAAATTGCGCCGGATGAAGCTCATTGCAGCAAACGGCATTCTGGTGCTGGCCCCATCCGCCATTGGATTGGCGATACTCGCAAATGCTGGTCGGATGGATGGGATATTCATCACCCTTCAGGCGATTGAGCTGATTGCCGGTGTCGTGAACCTGACCCTGATCGGGCTGAATATCCGCGATGGTCTGCGCATGCGGCGCACAACCACCGCACGGCTGCCGGTTTGACAAGCGCGAAATTATCGGCGTAGCCGGCTGACCCGCCAAACACTTGTTACAGCAATCACGAAGTATCGCGTTTCACGTCGCAATGTCTTTGTCGACGGCAAGCGGAGTTGTTTTCGGCTGGCCTTTCGACTCACTGCAGCTGGCCGGATGCGTCATTCGTGTAATTTGAGGTTCCTGACATGGGCATCATTCTTAAATAACCATACTATATAATAGTAATTTCTAATGTTAATCAAGTATCTGAAATAATAGAACTAAAATGGATGCAATGCACCCATTTCGCCCAAATTCTCGTGAGGACTTCTACTCTAACAGATAAATACCTATACGAAAGTCGATCAGGTGATATTCTACCTCTTACCGGGGTCTAAAACCGGGCGCTGCTTTCCTGGTTGCACGATCCACACCAATAACAAGTTCGACTGAAATCTTTTCGGTCACAGGGTGAATGGAGTGAGCGTATGTCAAAAAGCTTGAACTTGAAGGTGGCACTTGCCGCCGTGGCCATCCTGATCGGCGGCATTCTGCTTCTTGGTATTTTGATCATGCAGCGCATCGACGACAAAGTCGCAAGCGATAGCCTCGAGTCCCAAAAGCTTAATCTGCGCGTAGCTGCATTGCTGCTGCAGGATGCTTATCCCGATTTCAAAATGCGGATTGGCAAGGACGGCGAAACCACCAATTTGGTGATGCCCGAAATTCCTGATCTTGGATCGCACGAACTGATTGATCGTATCGGGACTGCAACCGGTCAGACGGCGACAGTGTTTGCCTATGTCCCGGCGGAAAAAGATTTCGTGCGTGTCTCGACCAACATTATCAAACCCGATGGCACGCGCGCGGTTGGTACAATGTTGGGTCAGGCAAGTGCCGCCTATGCGCCGATCATGGCAGGTAACACATTCCGTGGTGAAGCGGTCATTCTCGGTACTGAATACGTCACCCAGTATTCCCCGATCAAAAGCCCAAGCGGCGATACACTTGGTATTCTGTATGTCGGGATCAAAAAGGCAGAAGTCGCAGCAGTCGCCGGTGAAATCGAAGCCCGGATTGCAATCGTTGGTGTGATCGTAGCCGTTATATCCGCGCTTTTGATGTTCCTTTTGCTGCGTTGGCAGCTGGGCCCGCTGCGTGAAATCGGGCATACGATTTCGCGGTTTGTTGAACGTGATTTCAATCAGGAAGTTGCCTTCACAGAACGCAGGGATGAGGTCGGGGTGATCGCCAATGGATTGCTGCGTTGGCGCGAAACAGCCGAAAAGATTAGCGAAGCAGAAGAAGCCCGTGTCGCAGCAGAAAACCGCGCGGAAAAAGGACGAAGCGAACAACGCAACCGTCTTGCCGTTGAGCTTGAACAATCGATTGGCGAGATCATGACGCTCGTGCGTAAGTCCGCAGGTGGCATGCGCACGTCTACCGAAAAGATGCGTAAATCGGCCAATCATTCTGCCACGCAAAGTGAAAAAGTCTCTGGTGCCGCAAATGAATCGGCCCATTCCGTTCAGCGTGTTGCCGCCGCAACCGAAGAATTGTCCGCATCCATCAGTGCGATTGGCGGACAGGTTCAAGATTCGACATCCATCGCAGAAGCTGCTGTTGGCGAAGCATCGCGGGCCAATGAAATGGTTGGCGGCTTGGCCGAAGCGGCAGAACGGATCGGCGAAGTGGTAAGCCTGATTAACGATATCGCAGCTCAGACCAACCTGCTGGCTCTGAACGCAACAATTGAAGCTGCCCGTGCAGGGGAAGCAGGCAAAGGCTTTGCCGTCGTTGCCCAAGAGGTCAAAAATCTGGCCAATCAGACCTCAAAAGCAACCGATGAGATTGCCCAGCAAATTGGCGCGATTCAGGATGAAACCAAGCTCACGGTCGACGCCATCGAGAAGGTCACACATACCATTTCCTCAATCAGCGAAATCGCGACCGGTATTTCATCGGCTGTTAGTCAGCAGAATTCTGCGGTTAATGAAATTGCCAACAGTGCAGCGGTTGCGTCTTCGGGGTCGAACGAAGTGGTTGGCAACATCAATGAAATCCACGAAGCGGCGGTTGATAGTGGTGCCGCTGCCAGCGAACTTGATGAAAATGTCGGCGTGTTGGCAAAACAAATCGACACTTTGCAGGACACGGTATCGCGCTTTGTCACTCAGCTTCGCGCAGGCTAAGACACGCGGCATATCGCAAACCAAGAAGGGTGGGCTTATGCCCACCCTTTTTGATTATCCAAATATCCAGTGCCACAAAAACGGGATTGTGACAGCGGTCGCCATGGTGTTCAGCCCCATGGCAAGGCCCGAAAAAGCACCCGCCGTATCATTGACCTGAAAGGCACGTGCGGTGCCAACCCCATGCGCAGCAACGCCCATGGCAAAACCACGTGCGCGCCAATCGCGGACGCGGGCCAAATTCATCACAGCCGTTCCCAAAGTCGCACCGACAATGCCGGTGGCAATCACGCAGACCGCGGTCAGGGCGGGGACACCACCGATATTCTCAGCAATCCCCATGGCGACAGGGGTGGTGACCGATTTCGGCGCCAGTGACGCCAGTGTTTCCGGACTTGCACCAAGGACCCAGGCCAAAACAACCGTGCTGGCCGACGCGACAAGCGATCCAAACAGAAGCCCCAAGACAATTACCGGCAAAGCACGCTTAAGCGTTTCGGTCTGGCGAAACAGTGGCACCGCAAGTGCGACGGTGGCCGGGCCCAACAGGAAGTGCACGAACTGCGCCCCTTCGAAATAGGTCGCATAGGGGGTGCCGGTCAGCTTGAGCAACATGGCAATCAGGGCAATGGCGATCACGACAGGATTACAAAGCGGATTGCGGTCGCTTTTTTGATACAGCCAAAAGCCGACGGCATAGGCAACAAGGGTAATGGTGAGACCTGTAAGCGGTTTGGCAGACAGGTAAACCCAAAGCTGGGTGATATCGGTCTCGTTCATTGCGCGTCCTCCGCCGTCTGATCGGATTTGGCTTTTGGCAGCAATTTCGACATCAGGACGGCGGTCAGCACCATGGTCAGAAGGGTGGAAACGACAAGGGCCGCTGCAATCGGCAACCAGTCACCTTTCAGACGATCAATCTGGGTAACAACCCCCACGCCAGCGGGCACAAACAGCAACGAGAAATGCAGCAAAAGGTTGTCTGCCGCATCTGTCAGTACCTTGGGCGGTTTGCGTTTGATCAGAAGACCAAAGAACAACAATACCAGCCCGATCACCGGGCCAGGTACCGGCAGATCAAACAGCTCGGACACGACTTCGCCAAAAAGCTGACAGACAAGAATCAGGGCAAATGCAGCAATCATGAACAACCCCCCACAGGTGTTTTGATTTTGGATTTATATCCAGCTGTCATAATGCCTGTTGGGGTGTTCGACTTTTATTAATAACGAAAAACGCCCGTGCCGATGTGGCACAGGCGTTTGAAAATGCGGTGCTTTAGGCCAGATGGGTTCCCGCCTGCGCGGGAACGACGGGTGTTGGGGTGTCGTCATGCCCGCGACGGCGGGCATCCATGCATCAGGGGTTAGAGAATTTCGAGAACATTTTCCGGCGGGCGACCCAGAACGGCCTTGTCGCCATTAACCACAATCGGGCGTTCAATGGCGCGCGGATGCGCACACAGCGCTTCGATCAGATCGTTGCCGCGCAGACCATCAATGCCTTCTTCCTTGGCTTCTTTTTTGCGCAGGATGTCTTCGGGCTGCATGCCAAGCATCTCAAGAATGCCGGAAAGTTCCTGCGGGGTGGGCGGGGTGTCGAGATAGGAGATCACGTCTGGCGTGATGCCTTTTTCTTCGATCAGGGCCAGGGTCTGGCGTGATTTCGAACAGCGTGGATTGTGATAGATGCGGACCATCATGGTTGGGTCTCCGGATCAGAATGGGTTTGGTTCTTGATAGCGGTCTTTGCGGACGCAATCAAATCCCGTCAATCATCGACAGCAGATATTCAAGTTCTTCGATGTCGCTATTGATGATGCGGGTGGCCGTGTCATAGCCAAATCCCTGACGGGCGAGGGCGGCCATATCCTTGTCGCGCTTTTCATCGCGGATGTCGGGTCTGCGCCATGGGCCAAGACGACGACGTCTGGCATAGGCGGCAGCGGCTGCAATATTGGGATCGGTTCCGCGCACTTCTTCATAAGCGGCCTCTTGGGCTTCGGCCTTAAGATGGGCGATCGCCTGATCGATTTGATCTGCTGCGATACCACGTGCAGACAGATCAGCCGCGATCACACGCATTGCCTTGCCCTTGCGCAGAAGCGACCGTGCACGGCCCTTGGCATAGGCATCATCATTAATGAAACCGGCCTTTTCACAGGCGGACAAGACCGAATTCATCCAGGAAACGGCTTCTTCCGGATCGGTGCCATATTCTGCAACCGATAGCCTGATTTTGCCGCGCATCAGCTTTTCCAACCGGGCGCGCGAGGCGGCAAATCGTTCGAGATACCAGGTTGCATAATTCATTAAATAGTCACGGGTGACTTTGCGCGGGCGTTTTGGTTCGCGCTTTTGATCCTTGGCGTTTTTGGCCTTGTTGCTGGCAAAGCTGGCGTTTCCGGCGGGCTTTTTTTGCGCGCCAGACGCTACTGTTTCCGGGCTTTGACGCTGTTTCTCGATCATATCAGCCGTAATGAATGAATACGCACCCTTGCAAGGATGCCCCCACTCTCCCTATTTTACGCGCAATTGTCTGCATTTTTCCGAAGGAAATTCCATGAATGAGTTAGAGCGGCCCGTTCTTGCCCCACGTCCGATGGGGGCGGTGAACTGGCTCGGTCTTTGGACGCTTTATGCCAAAGAAGTCCGTCGGTTTTTGAATGTGCATCTGCAAACCGTGGGTGCACCGGTTGTTACCAGTCTTTTGTTCCTGGCTGTTTTCCTGCTGGCCCTTGGTCGTGCGGTTGAAACGGTTAATGGTATTGCGTTTGCCACCTTCCTTGCACCGGGTCTTGTGATGATGACCATGGTGCAGAACGCATTTGCCAATACTTCAAGCTCGATCATGATTGCCAAGGTTCAGGGCAATATTGTTGATGTTCTGATGCCGCCGCTTTCACCGGGTGAAATGGTGGCCGGTTTTGCCATGGGTGCGGTGACGCGTGGTATCTTCGTTGGTGTTGCAACCGCCGTTGCCATGGCGTTTTTCGTTGATATCAGCATCCATAATATCTGGGCGATCCTGTATTTCGGCATTTCGGCATCCTTGATGCTTGCGCTTTTGGGGATTGCTGGCGGTGTCTGGGCTGAGAAGTTCGACCATATCGCGGTTGTCACCAACTTCATCGTCACCCCTTTGTCGTTCCTGTCGGGTACCTTTTACAGTGCCGACAGCCTGCCCGAAGCAGGGCAGATTCTGGTGCATTTCAACCCGTTCTTCTACATGATTGACGGGTTCCGTTATGGCTTCACCGGGATTTCGGACGGCACGATCATGACCGGTGTGATTGTCCTGGCGGTGGTCAATGCCGTGCTTTGGGTGCTTTGCTATCGCATGATCAAAAGCGGCTATAAGCTTAAAGCTTAGGAAATCGGGGCTTAAACGGGCCGAAATCGGCGCGTTTGCGCAAAAAGATATCAAAAGGACGGCATTCAAAAGCGGATGCTGTCCTTTTTTATTTCCGTTATCATTTGGTTATCACCGGTCTAAGGGGTTTTTGGGACGTTGACAGGGGTAAGGAATTCTTGATACTCCCCGGCTTCCCGGTATTCTGCCGGTGCTGACCAAGTGGTCAAGAATGTGTGTTTTTACCCGAAATAAGGAATAAAGAAGTGATTACTCCCGTCATGCCGACCTATGCGCGGGCCGATTTGGCCTTTGAGAAAGGTGAAGGACCTTATCTCTATGCGCAGGACGGCCGACGATTTCTTGATTTCGGGTCCGGTATTGCTGTGAACACGCTGGGTCATTCGCACCCGCATCTGGTGGCAAAACTTTCTGAGCAGGTTGGTAAGCTTTGGCATACCTCGAACCTGTATCAGATGCCTGGTCAGGTAAAACTGGCCGAGCGGCTTGTTGCCAATACCTTTGCCGATACGGTGTTTTTCTGTAACTCGGGTGCCGAAGCCAACGAGGCCGGCATCAAGATGCTGCGTCGTTATCAGCATGTGTCGGGCAATCCGGAAAAGAACCGTATCCTTGTTGCGACCAACGCGTTCCACGGCCGTACCCTTGGTACGCTGACTGCTGGGTATAGCGAAAAATACCGTGAAGGCTTCGGCCCGATGCCCGATGGCTTTGACCGTGTGGCGTTTGGTAACCTCAATGAATTGCGCAATGCGATCACGCCCAATACCGGCGGGATTATCCTTGAACCCATTCAGGGTGAAGGCGGCATTTGCCGTGCACCGGAAGGGTATCTTGAGGGCGTGCGCAAGGCAGCCGACGAGTTCGGCATGCTGGTCATGTTTGACGAAGTTCAGACCGGGATTGGCCGCACAGGCAAACTGTTTGCCTATCAGTGGTCGGACATGGTGCCGGACATCATTTCATCGGCCAAGGGACTTGGCGGTGGCTTCCCGATTGGTGCCCTACTTGCCAATGAAAAGGCGGCATCGGCGTTTTCACCGGGCATGCATGGCACGACCTTTGGCGGGAACCAGCTTGCGACCGCTGCGGCCAATGCGGTGCTGGATGAGGTTCTGAAACCCGGTTTCATGGACAATGTTCTGGAAATGAGCCGCCTGATTGTTGATGGCCTTGAGGTGATTGCACGCAAGCATCCGGGCTTTATTGAAGAAGTTCGTGGCATGGGCCTGTTGTTGGGCATGAAGACTGTGCCGACCAATGGTGATGTCGTCGCCAAGCTGCGTGAGCTGAACCTTTTGACGGTTCCCGCTGGCGATAATGTGGTGCGCCTGTTGCCGCCGCTCAACATCACAAAATCCCATGCCGACGAGGCGCTTGCTGCCATTGAAGCGGCCGCCGTAGCCCTGACCAAATAAGGGCGAGGAAGGAAGACTAACCAATGACTGATATTCGCCATTTTCTTGATCTCGACAAACTTCCGTCGGGAACACTCAAAGATATTCTTGCCCTTGGCGACTCCGAAAAGGCGGGCAATGCCCCGTTCGGGAACAAGCCGCTTGCAGGCAAGACCCTTGCACTGATCTTTGAAAAACCGTCGACCCGTACGCGCGTTTCGTTTGAAGTCGGTATGCGCCAGCTGGGCGGCGATGTTGTGATCCTTGATTTGGACAGTAGCCAGCTTGGCCGTGGTGAAACCATTGCCGATACCGCACGCGTTTTGTCGCGCTTTGTCGATGCGATCATGATCCGTACGACCGATGAATTGAAACTGCTTGAACTGGCACAATATGCCACTGTTCCCGTCATCAATGGCCTGACCGATCAAAGCCATCCGTGCCAGATCATGGCCGATCTGATGACGATCAAGGAACATAAGGGCAAGCTTGAAGGCCTAAAATTCGCGTGGATCGGCGATGGGAATAACGTTTCCGCATCGTTTATCCATGCGTCGCCGAAATTCGGCTTCTCGCTTGATATGGCGTGCCCGGCCGGTTACCGCCCCAATCAGGGCCTGATTGAAACCGCCAATGCCGAAGGCGGCAACGTTCGTATGACCGATATGGACAGTGCCCTTGCCGATGCGGATGTGGTTGTGACCGATTGCTGGGTTTCCATGGGTGACAAGGATTATGACGCCCGGATGGAGGCACTTGCCCCGTATCAGATCAATGCCAAAACCATGGCACAGGCCAAAAGCGATGCGATCTTCATGCATTGCCTGCCGGCCCACCGGAACGAAGAAGTCACCGACGAAGTGATTGATGGTCCGCAGTCCGTGGTGTTTGACGAAGCGGAAAACCGTCTGCATGCGCAGAAAGGGGTTCTGCTATACTGCTTTAACGGCTTGCCTTCCTGAGTTTTCAGGCTAAATAAGGCGTATCGAATGTGAAGGGCGGCGTTTGCCGCCCTTTGCTATGCATGACGTGGCTATTGAAGCACCTCGACACACGGGGTTGGTATTGTTATACGGCCCCAAACGCAAAACACCGGAATACGCACATGCAGATTGCTGTCGATTTTTGCCAGCCCTTCACGCTGGACCATTCCAATATCCGTGGCCGCTTTACGCGCCTTGGCCCGACGGTGCAGACCATCATTGGTCAGCACAATTATCCGCCGCTTGCCAACCACCTGTTGGGCGAGATGGTCGGGCTTGCCGTTCTGCTGTCATCTGCCCTGAAATATGACGGGCTTTTCACGCTTCAGACCTCGTCTGACGGTCCGATCGGCATGCTGGTCGTTGATGTCGACAGTGATGGCAATATCCGCGCTTGCCTGCGCGTTGATGAAGAACGCTTAAGCGCATTGATTGCAGCCGAAGAAGGCGGCGAAGAAGCCCTTCGTGGTCAGGTTCTTAAACTGATGGGGCGTGGGCATATTGCCTTTACGGTCGATCAGGGTGACGAGCATGAGCGTTATCAGGGTATTGTGTCGCTTGAAGGCGAGACCCTGTCGCAATGTGCCGAAGCCTATTTCCGTCAGTCCGAACAGCTTGAAACCTCGTTCAAGCTTGAAGTTCATCGTGGTGAAAGCGATGCGGATTGGTGGGTTGGTGGTCTGTTCCTGCAGAAAATGCCGGTTAGTGCCTCTGGCGATGCCGCAACGCCCGAAGAAGCCGAAAAGGTTTCCGAAGACTGGAACCGTTCGACCATCCTGATGGCCAGTGCCACCGAGAACGAGCTTGTTGATATTTCGCTTCCGGCGAATGATCTGATCTGGCGTCTGTTCCATGACGAAGAACCGCGTGTGTACGAGCAAGCGAACCTTCAGTTTAAATGCCGTTGCTCGCGCGAAAAGATCGAAGGCGCGCTTGTGACCTATCCGCTCGACGAGCTTCTGTCGATGCGTGAAGACGACACCGGCGAAGTTGGCGTTTCCTGTCAGTTCTGCAACACGCGCTATGGCTTTAACGAAGCTGATCTGCGCGCGCTCAAGGCGTCTGACGAAGACAGCCCGGAACAGGCTTCTTAAAAAGATTACAGGGCGTTACGCCGTCATAGGCTTGCCTTAATCATCTTGCAACGTCACCATGGCTATAAACGCCGTGGTGGCGTTTTTTGTTTGTCACTTTTGTTGATGTTTTGAAGTTCTGCGAGGCAGGGGAGTTTGACGTCATGAAGCTATTGTCCATCAACGGTTTGCGCACTTTGGTTGCGGGTGCTGCATTGGCGCTTATGGCGGCCTGCACAAGCGCACCTGTTGCGACCTATCCCGATGTGACATGGCGTCATCTGCCATCGATTGTTTTTGCTGCGGGTCCGATCGAAAAAGTTGGCGCTTGGAACAATGCGCCTGATGGTTCGATCGCATCTGATCTGCCATTCAGCTTGGGTCAGATGGCAATGAACTGGCCAGATGATCGTATCCAGACGGCGGGTACCAGCGACATGCTGCGCTATTCCGTGACCGAAGCATCGATCACGTCAAACGCGCTTAAGACCACCAAGGGCATCAAGGGCGTCTTTACCGATGATCAGTCCGACAAGATCGACCTGGTGGTTGCCGCCAAGCTTGAGCTGATGGATGCCAATGGCATTCAGAAAGGCGAAGTACAGGCAATGGCATCGCGGTCGCGCACCCTTTCGGAATTGATGTCGGTGTCCGAGCGCGAAAAGGCGATCTATGACGAAACCGCGACCCTTTTGTTGGATCTGGATCGCGAGCTGGAACGTCAGATCAACGCCAACCTTGGACGTTTCCTGGTACGCTAAGCGACCAATTTGCATTTATCATACAAAAGCCCGGCAGGATGACTGCCGGGCTTTTTATTTGTTTGATGAATGTATTTTCCGGGATCAGCGGAACATCATCACCGGCACGTGGCAGGAACGCACCATTTCGGTCGTGGTGCTGCCAATGATCAGGTTGCGGATGCGCGAATGGCCATAGGCACCCATGACCAGAAGGTCGATATTATCTGCTTCAATCCGGTCCTTGATCACGTCTTCCGGCTCGCCCGAGGCAAAGCCAGCATCAACGTCGTAACCTGCCTTGCGCAGGATGGCGGCGGCTTCATCGAGCTTTTCCTGAAGGCTGTCGGTTGATTTGCCGACGGTCAGAAGTGTGCAGGGCATGCCGGTGAAAAGCTTGCCCGATGCGATATGGCGCACGGCCTTCATCGCACTTTCACCACCATCAAAGGCGATCAGGAACTTGTTGATCGGCTTGAAGGCGCGCGATGCGACCATCACCGGTTTGGTGGCTGCACGGACAACGCGTTCAAGGTTTGAGCCCAGATGCAGTTTGGCAAAATCGGCAGCTTCGCCGCGCTTGCCCACCAGGATCAGATCAGCCTCACCTTCAAACTCGGTAATGCCTTCGACCAGATCACCGTGACGAAGCTTGGTGCCGACAGATTTAAGGCCCGCTTCTTCAAGGCCGGTTTTGGCTTCTTCAAGCAGCAGGCGACCGCGTTTCAGTTCGAGCTTGTTTTTCTGCTCGTCAAGATCAGCCAATTCCTTGAGAAGGGCCGTGCGTGCGCCAAGCTTGAGACTGCCGCTAAGATCAGCTGGTTCGGAGCCAACACCACGGCGGCCCAGCACATGCATCAGATCAACCGATGCATCGGTGCGTTCCGCCACCCAGCGGGTCAGGTCGCAAACGCTTTGCGAATAGCCCGATCCGTCAATCAGTGCGATCAGATGTGTCATTGATCGTTCCCCTTTTCCCTAGACCGGGTCTTAGTGACCCATCAGGCGTTCAAGTGCGCCCGGCTTATCGTGGATGGCCAGTTTATCGACAATTGTCTCGCTGGCTTCATTGAGACCGATCAATTCGACCTCTGCCCCTTCACGACGGAATTTGAGCACGACCATATCAAGCGCTGCAACACTTGAAATGTCCCAAATATGCGCGTGGCTGACATCAATGGTCACTTTATCAAGGGCTTCGCGGAAATCGAATGCCTTGGTGAAGTCTTCGACCGACGCAAAGAAGATCTGACCGCGCACGTCATAGGTACGGTGCGTGCCATCATCGGAAAGCGTGCTGGTGATGCGGAAAATCTGCGCAATCTTCCAGGCAAAGAAAATGCCTGACAGCAAAACGCCAACCAGAACACCAATCGCCAGGTTGTGCGAGCCAACCACGGTGATGACAGTTGCCAGCATCACGATTGATGAGCTGCGCGGATGTTCTTTGAGGTTCTTGATCGACGACCAGCTAAAGGTACCGACTGAAACCATGATCATGATGGCAACAAGGGCCGCCATCGGAATGATCGCAACCAGATCACCCAGAACAACGATCAGGATCAAAAGGAAGATACCAGCAAGGAAGGTCGACAAACGGCAACGACCGCCCGATTTCACGTTGATCACGGACTGACCGATCATCGCACAACCGGCCATGCCGCCGATGAAACCGGTAAAGAAGTTGGCAATGCCCTGACCATAGCATTCACGCGTACGGTTCGACGTCGTGTCAGTCAGATCATCAACGATCTGTGCGGTCATGAGACTTTCGAGAAGACCAACCGCTGCGACCGCGGCAGAATACGGCAGAATGATCAGGAAGGTATCAAGGTTCAGCGGCACATCAGGCATATAGATCGCCGGGAAGGCATCAGGCAATGCGCCCATATCGCCAACGGTGCGAAGGTCCGCATCGATAAACAGCGAAATCACGGTCAGAACGACGATACAAATCAGCGGCGACGGGATGATCTTGGTGATGCGCGGGAACAGGTAAATGATACCAAGACCGCCTGCGACCATCACATAGGTCATGTTCGACACACCGATCAGTTCAGGCAACTGTGCCATAAAGATCAGAATGGCCAGCGCATTCACGAAACCGGTCATGACGGATTTGGAGACAAAGCGCATCAAATTGCCAAGGCGAAGTGCACCGGCCAGCATCTGGATCACACCGGCCAAAACGGTCGCAGCCAGCAGATAATCGAGACCATATTCGCGAACAAGCGATCCCATCAAAACCGCGGTTGCGGCCGTTGCTGCCGAAATCATGCCCGGACGACCGCCAAAGATTGCGGTAATCACGGCAATCGAGAAGGAGGCATAAAGACCGACCTTCGGGTCAACACCGGCAATGATGGAGAAGGCAATGGCCTCCGGGATCAGGGCAAGTGCCACCACAAGGCCCGAAAGCACATCACAGCGGATGTTGCCAAGCCACTCAGCCCGCAAGCGCGGAAGAAAATCGCTGTTCACAGAAAGTCTCCGTATCCGTAAGCCCGCTTTGATCTCGGGGCTGTCCCCGGCGCAGGAAATGTCATCAGGTGGTCTATTTTCCCGTCAGCCCAATATGCTGGCGACAGGGGTCCCCAAACCATCCTTGTCGTTGCTGCGTCGCAGCAGGCTGTACCTATACCAATTTGTGAATTGGCACAACCGCGCGGCTTCATCGCATGGTGCATGGTCACCTTGCGATCTTGCATGGGGCTGAGCGAAATTGGCCTTCAGACAAGACAAAGGACCGTTCGATTGCTCAAACGGTCCTTTGCGCTCCCACTCCCGGACGAATTTGCTTTTATGCAGACTTTTGTTCGTCGTCCTGGATCGTATCGAGGAATTCATCAATTTCGCGGCGGAGATGATCAGACTGTGCACGCAGGGCGTCTGCTGCGCTGATGACATCGGCAGTTGCGGTTTCACTGCGACCGGCTGCCTTGCTGACGCCACCGATATTGTGCGTCACACGGTCGGTGCCATCGGCGGTTTGTTGGGTGTTGCGCGCGATTTCCTGGGTAGCGGCACCTTGTTCCTCGACCGATGAGGCAATGGTGGTGGTGATATTGTTGATATCGGAAATCACGGTGGTGATGTTTTTCATCGCATCAACGGTTTCTTTGGTCGCGCGCTGAATGCTGATGATCTGTTCGCCGATTTCATCGGTTGCCTTGCCGGTCTGGTTGGCAAGTGTTTTGACCTCGTTGGCGACCACGGCGAAGCCTTTGCCAGCATCACCGGCACGGGCAGCCTCGATCGTGGCGTTGAGTGCCAGAAGGTTGGTCTGGGTCGCGATATCGTTGATCAGGGTAACGACTTCGCCAATGCGATCCGCACTATCGGCCAGACCCTGTACCAGTTTGTCACTCAGCTCGGTCTGGCGGACCGCATCACGGGCGATTTCGCTGGACCGTTGAACCTGTGAGCTGATCTCAAGGATCGAGGATGACAGTTCCTCGGCCGCGCCAGCGACTGTATTGACGTTTGAAGATGCCTGTTCGGCGGCTTCGACGACATTGTTGGTTAGATCATTGGTTTCCGTGACCGCTTCTGACATGACATTGGCCGCGCCATGCATGGTTTCCGATGCGGTTTGTACAGCTGCCAATGCGGCATCCGACTTGCGGCGGAAATTGATCACGGCATTGCGGACTTCTTCGGCACGGGCCAATTTGCGTGCACTTTCTTCTTCGCGTTCACGTGTCATGCGCGCACTTTCGCGCAGGCCCAACTGGAATTCCTTTAGCGCCTTCATGATCCGGCCAACGGCATTGGTCGAGTTATCGTCGGGGATATTGGCATCAAGCTCACCCTTGGCGAGCTGTTCCATCAGAACAACCGCCTGTGTCAGCGGGGCGGTGATGCCACGACCAAGCGATACGCCAATGAAGATGGCAACCGCGGCAATGGTGACAAGGATCGCCAGTGCCCAGTTACGAAGCGTATAGACCGGTCCATAAATCTCGTCTGCGGCGACTTCGGCAACGATGGCCCATGTGGTGGTATCAAAGGTCAGCGGAACAGATGAAGACAACATCTGCATACCGCGATAACCATCAATATCCGTCGTCAGGTCTTGATTGTTTAGCGCTGCTTCGACCGTCGGGCTTTCAACCTTTTGGGTCAGGATGGTGGATTCGGTGCTGAATTTCGAATCGTTCCGCATCAGATGATCCGCGCCGACAATGTAGGTCTCGCCGGTTTCACCCATGCCTTCAGAACGCTGCATGACATTGTTGATGCGCTCGATCGGCATCTGAAACGCAATCACACCGACGACAGATGATCCGGCTTCGTCATAGATCGGAGCAGCAATGAAGCTTGCCGGGGCACCGTGGCTTGGCGCATAGGGTTCGAAATCTTCAAACGTGATTTCGTCATGTTTGCCCTTGAGCGCTGCTCGATAGACCTTGCCCAACCCTGAGTCCGCATATTTGCCGTTCACAAGGTTGGTGGCGTAATCGAGTTCCTTGAACACAGTGTAAACAAGGTTGCCCTTGGTATCGAACAGGAAGATGTCGTAATAGCCGCGCTCAAGCAGAAGCTTGCGCAGGAACGGGTGATACTGGCCGTGGATGTCGGAATAGGTCGAGCCATCCTTGGCGGCCATCAGTTTATCTTGTTCACCGGTCGGGAAGCTGTTGTCGTTGATATAGAGATCCTGCAACTTGGCTTCAGGATTAGATCCCAACTCATCCCAAGCAAAACCAAACAGTTTCAGGGCTTGCCGAATGGCAGGGTTATTTGATTGGATGACGATGTCTTCTCGGATGAATTCCAGATAGTCGGCCATCTCGCTGCCACGCGCATCGGCAAGCGCATGGAGTTTGGCAGATGCTTCTGCATCCAATGCGCGACTGGCGATCAGATAACTCGACAATGCGGTAATCGCCGTTGCCGAGATTGCGATGATTGCAATCACAACCGGAATGACCCGCCGTAGCGACATTTTTGCGAGGAACCCGAACATAACCCATCTCCCAAGACATAAACCTACCCTTTAGTATCGTATATATTGATTTAGGTATAGGTTATTCAACCTTTTTAACTACTCTTTAGAATAGTATTTTAGGTTGAGTATCTTGGTGAGCCCCGAGTTCTCCACAAAATCAGGTGTTTATAGAATCATTCAAAAACAAGCGTTCCAAATGACTTGGTCGTCAATCTGGCCGCAATTGAGGAAAAAGCGGGTTATAATCGAAAGCCAAAACTACGCATAAGCCGGGATTCGGCCCGTTGGTATAGGCCATCAGGCTGCATTTGCATCTTCAAGTTGAATGGCGCGGAGGAACTGGTCAATCTCGACCCGGAGGTTTTCGGCCTGCAAGGAAACCTCGCGCGCGGCATCGGTGACGTCACGGGTTGCGGTTTCACTTTTACCCGCTGCCGAACTTACACCATTGATGCTGCCAAGGACTTCTTCGGTCCCTTGCGCGGTGTCTTGCGCGCGCAGGGCAATGTTGCTGGTGGCTTCGCCCTGTTGAGTGACGGCACTGGCGACGGTGTTTGAAATTGCGTTGATTTCATTGATCACCTCGGAAATGGCCTGCATGGCTTCAACCGATTCCTGGGTGGCTTCCTGAATGGCGAGAATCTGTTCGCTGATTTCGCCGGTCGCACGGCTGGTTTGCGAGGCTAGATTTTTGACTTCATTGGCGACCACAGCAAAGCCCTTGCCTGCTTCGCCCGCACGGGCGGCCTCAATCGTGGCATTGAGCGCCAGAAGATTGGTTTGGGATGCGATGTCGCTGATCAGTGTGATGACTTCACCGATCTTGTGCGTGCTTTCCGACAGGCTTTGCACCAGACGGTTGCTGTGTTCGGTGCGGGTCACAGCACCTTGGGCGATTTGGCTTGAAGTGCGGACATGATCCCCAATTTCCTCAACTGACGAGGATAGCTGTGCTGCGGCACTGGCAACTGAATTGATGTTATCTGCTGCACGTTCAACGATGCTGACAACACCCGTGGCAAGGCGGGTGGTATCAGATACGGCACCTGACATCACGGTTGCGGTGTTGTCCATCGAACCTGATGCATGGGCAAGGGATCGGACAACTTCGTTTGCCCGGCTGCGGAATGTTTCGACCGCGCGGGCAACGGCGGCAGCACGGGCAAGCTTTTGCTGATTTTCTTCTTCACGCTGGCGGGTCAGTCGATCATTTTCCAGAAGGCTTTGTTTGAAATTGCCAAGTGCCTGCATGATGCGGCCAATCGCATTCTGGCTTTGCGCCGCTGGTATGGCGGTATCAAGTTTGCCTGCAGCAAGCTGTTCCATCATGCGCACGGCATCGGTCAGCGGACGGGTGATGCCGCGTCCCAATGACCAGCCAACGATGATGGCAACCATGGCAACGATCACCAAAATCAGAAGTGATGCGTTGCGGATATTAAGGGTTGGGGCAAACACCTCATCGGCGGAAACAGTTGCCAGCAAAGCAAAACGGGTGCCGAGTATATCAAGCGGAGCAAAGGCGGATACCACCATCTTGCCGTCAAAGTCATCGACACTCATGGTGCCGGTTTCACCCGCAAGCGCACGATCAACCGGGGCAGCACGGATTTCACGCACCAGACTGGTCGCATCTTCCATCAGGCGGGTGTCATTACGCATCAGACCGTCGGTACCGACAAGGAACGTGTCACCGGTTTCACCAAGCCCCTGACTGCCTTGCAGGACCGCGTTGATGCGGTCAACCGGGATGCGCACCGCCATCACACCGATCAAGCTGGCACCGGTGTCATCATAAACCGGGGCAGCCATGAAAGCCGATGGCTGATCATTGGCAGGGGCATAGGATGTGAAATCGATAAAGGAAACTGCACCCGGATTGGCTTTGCTGGCCGCCGCAAACGCCTGTCCAAGACCGGAACTGGCATAGTTTTCATTGGTCAGGTTGATCGAGAAATCATTGGTTTTCGCAACGCTATAAAGAACACTTCCTTGCGCATTGATCAGATAGATATCGCCATAGGAACGTTCACGGCGCAACTGGCGCAGCCATGGGTGATATTGTTTGTGGATATCGGAATAGGTCGATCCATCGGGCGCCTGATCGAGCATATCTCGCTCTGCCGGATCATTCGGGTTCTGCGCGATATAAAGGTTATGCAGGGTTTCCATCGCACCACCGCCAAGGTCCGACCAGGCAAAATCAAAGATCGTAATCGATTGGCGCAAGGCCGGGCTTGAAGATTGCAGCACCAGATCCTGGGCGATGGATTTGAAATAGCCGTCCAGTTCGCTTTGTCGGGCGCTTACGAGTGCTGAAAGCTTGTCGGTCGCACTGCTGTTAAGGGCATCGCGCGCAATCAGATAGCTTGAAAGCGCGGTGGTTGCCGCAGCCAAAATGGCCAGAATCGCGATCGTGGTCGGGATGACACGGCGCAATGACATCGAAGCAAGGATCGACACGGCTACCCTCCGGGCGGAATTTCGGAATGAGTGTTTCATAACCGAGTACCCGATATTTCCGATCCGGCGAATTCACTAAATGGTGTGCTACTTGTGAGATGTCCTAATGAACAGAAAAAGGCCCCTGCGTGATACAGGGGCCTTTTTGGGATATCGTTATCGCGATGATGTTTTCAACGCCGCCATAACCGCTTAGCGGTTCTGGCGGTTATCGATCAGATCATCGACCACGCCCGGATCGGCGAGCGTCGAGGTATCGCCAAGCTGGTCATATTCGTTCGCGGCAATCTTGCGCAGGATACGGCGCATGATTTTGCCCGAACGGGTTTTCGGCAGACCCGGGGACCACTGAATGAAGTCCGGGCTTGCGATCGGGCCGATTTCCTTACGAACCCATTTGACCAGTTCGGTGCGAAGCTCGTCAGTCGGTTCTTCACCGGCATTGAGCGTCACATAGGCATAGATGCCCTGACCCTTGATGTCGTGCGGAACGCCAACGACGGCGGCTTCGGCAACCTTCGGATGGGCGACAAGTGCGCTTTCGACTTCGGCCGTACCCATACGGTGACCGGATACGTTGATCACGTCATCAACACGTCCCGTGATCCAGTAATAGCCATCGTCGTCACGACGGGCACCGTCACCGGTGGTGTAGACATTGGCAAAGGTGCTGAAATAGGTCTGGATGAAGCGTTCGTGGTCGCCATAGACCGTACGCATCTGACCGGGCCAGCTGTCCTTGATCACAAGGTTGCCATCGGTTGCACCGGTCAGTTCCTTGCCTTCGTTATCAAGCAGGGCCGGTTGAACACCAAAGAACGGAAGCGTTGCCGAACCCGGTTTCAGGTCGGTCGCGCCTGGAAGCGGCGTAATCAGGATGCCGCCGGTTTCGGTCTGCCACCAGGTATCAACAATCGGGCAAGACCGATTGCCGACATGCTCATGATACCATTCCCAGGCTTCCGGGTTGATCGGCTCACCCACGGAACCAAGGATACGCAACGAGGACAGATCAGCCTTTTTGACCCATTCTTCGCCTTCACGCATCAGCGCGCGGATCGCGGTCGGAGCGGTGTAGAAAATGTTGACCTTGTGCTTCTCACAGACCTGCCAGAAGCGCGATGCGTCCGGATAGCTCGGTACACCTTCAAACATCAGCGTCGTGGCACCATTCGCCAGCGGACCATACACGATGTAGCTGTGACCGGTGACCCAGCCCACATCGGCCGTGCACCAGTAGATATCGCCTTCGTGGTAATCAAAGACATATTGATGGGTCATGGATGCGTAGACGAGGTAACCGCCAGACGTATGCAGAACGCCTTTCGGCTTGCCGGTCGAGCCCGAGGTATAAAGAACGAAAAGCGGGTCTTCGGCATTAACTTCGGTCGGCGAGCAGTCGCTCGAAGCTGCTGCGCACACTTCGTGGTACCAGACGTCGCGCGTATCGTTCCAGGCGACATCCTTGCCGGTGCGCTTGACGACGACCATTTTCTCAACCGATTTCACGCCCGGATGGGAAAGGGCTTCGTCCGCATTGCGTTTGAGCGGAACGGCACGGCCACCACGCAGGCCTTCGTCCGAGGTGATGACGACTTTCGCGCCGCAATCTTCAACGCGGCCCGCAAGGGCTTCTGGCGAGAAGCCACCAAACACGATGGAATGGATTGCACCGATGCGAGCACAGGCCAGCATGGCAACAGCGGCTTCGGGGATCATCGGAAGATAAATGACAACGCGATCACCCTTGCCAACGCCCATCGATTTCAGCGCATTGGCGAAACGGCAGGTGCGCTCATGCAGGTCGCGATAGGTGATGTGTTCGGAAACGCTCGGATCATCGCCTTCAAAGATGATGGCGGTCTGATCGCCGCGCTTTTCAAGGTGACGGTCAAGGCAGTTGGCCGCAACGTTCAGCGTGCCGTCTTCATACCATTTGATGTAAAGGTCTTTGGCGTCATAGCTGACGTTTTTGACTTTGCTGTATGGCTTGATCCAGTCAATGCGTTTGCCATGTTCGCCCCAGAAGCCGTCCGGGTCCTCGACCGACTGTTTGTACATGGCATCGTATTTCGACTTGTCGATCAGGGCGCCCTTTGCGATGTCGCCGGGTACGGGATAAACGTTCGCAGACATATGTGGCCTCTTGTTCGTTTCCTGTGGTCTGTGTGTTCACATCAAGCACCTGCCCGCTTTGAAGTAGGTGTCAGTGTCGATGCGATATTCTGGTGCGGATCAGTGACCGGAACGCCGATGCGGTTGCCATGACGTAGCGTCAATTGCGAGTGGCAATACCAGTCCTGTCGCTTGCGCCCTATGCTAGTGCGCAGAAGATATTCAGGGAATACAACTTAAGACGGGGGGCGGGCGCACGCCGATTTGCGTGCCGTCCCAATGATTTGGGATCAGTTTTCATTATCAAATTGATCCCGATGGGGATGTTTTGTGCCGGAATGGCAGCTGGATTCTCGTGGGGCCTGAATATCTTGTTGAAATATAGAACAAAATTCGACCTGCGCCAGTCAAGCGCGAACAAGATTTTTGCGCATCTGCCGTAAAATTCCCGCTGTTCGGTTCTGGATTTGATGGAACAAAACAGATACAAAGAAGTCAGACAACGAACAAACGGTGGGACAATGGATCCGATTTCTTTGGCCGCAGGTGCGCTGACGGCCTCTGTCGTGGCACTGGCTTTTTGCATCATGATGGTCAAACGCATCAAGGATGCCGCCGAAAGCGAGACAGAGTCGCGTACCGCATTGCTGGCATCCCAGCTTGAACAGACCGAAGCAACCCGGCGTGATCTGGCGTCGGAATTGGCGCAAACGCGCGACAAGCTCTCGGAAAGTTCGGAAAAACGGGCCATTGCCGAAACCACAGCCAATCGCGTCCCGGTTCTTGAGGCCGAGATGAAGGAGCTTCGCACCGCCCTTGATCATTGGCGCGAAAAGGGCTCCGAGCTTGAAACAGCCCTTGAAAAAGAACGCGAAGCCGCGGCCGAAAAGCTTGCCATGCTAGAAGATGCGAAAACCAAGCTTCTTGATAGTTTCAAGGCGCTGTCGTCTGATGCGCTTAAGGTCAATAACGACGAGTTCATGAAGCTTGCGCGTGAAAACTTCTCGCGCCTTCAGGAAGGGGCGAAGGGTGATCTTGAAAAACGTCAGCAGGCAATTGATGGCCTTGTAAAACCCATCAAGGAACGTCTTGAGGCTTTTGATACAAAGGTTAATGAACTTGAAAAAAACCGCAAGGAAGCCTACGGCGAATTGCGCGAACAGGTTGGAACCCTTGTGCAGTCCCAGACGCGTTTGTCCAAAGAAACCCAAACGCTGAGCTCGGCCCTTCGTGCCAGTTCATCGGTTTCGGGCAAATGGGGTGAGCTTCAGCTTAAACGCATTGTCGAGCTTGCCGGGATGCTCAAGCATTGTGACTTTGACGAGCAGGTGCATTTCAATACCGATGAAGGCATTCAAAAGCCCGACATGGTCATCCATCTGCCGGGGGGTAAAAACATCGTCGTCGATGCCAAGGCGCCGACATCAGCCTATCTTGAGGCGATTGACGAAAAATATGACGATGAACGCCGCGAAGCCTTGATGGCGACCTATGTTACCAATGTGCGCAAGGTGATCACGGATCTGTCGAAGAAATCCTATTGGAAGTCGGTAGACAGCCCGGAATTCGTTGTGTTGTTCCTGCCAGGTGAAAGCTTCTTCTCGGCTGCCCTGGAACGTGACCCGCGCCTGATTGAAGACAGCTTCCGCGATGGGGTGATCCTTGCAACGCCAACCACGTTGTTGGGTCTTCTTAAGGCGGTGGCATATGGCTGGCGGCAGGAAGCATTGGCCGAAAGTGCACGCGACATCAGCGAAATCGGTCAGCAGTTGTTTGATCGTTTGGGCACGCTTGCCAAGAACTTTTCTGCGATGGGCAAGTCGCTTGAAAGCACGGTCAAGAATTACAATAAGACGCTGGGAACCCTTGAGGGATCGGTTCTGGTTTCAGCCAGAAAGCTTAAGGAAAAACATATCGTTGCCGATGATCGCATGATCGAGGAACCCGCACCGTCGGAAACCCATGTGCGTGACATCACCAAGATGGAACTGCTTGCCGGGCCAGAGGAGACGGACGAAGAAGCCGCACGCCCAACGGGGACCGAGCATGGCTGATATCGGGGCCGTTCACGGCAGTTTGCTTGACTTGGCGTGACGGAAACCTTATCTCGAAGCGCGAAATTCGTTATAATCATCTACCGAAATTAGTTCGAAACCGGATTACAGACCCATGGCCCTGCGCGAGATTCTTATCGTTCCCGACCCCCGCCTGAAAAAGGAGTGTGAGCCGGTCGCGGAAGTAAATGATGAGATCAGAGAGCTTCTTGATGACATGCTTGAAACCATGTATGCCGCACCGGGCATTGGCCTGGCCGCGCCGCAGATCGGTGTGATGAAGCGTGTGGTCGTCATGGATGTGTCTGACGACAAGGACAAACCGGAACCGATCAAACTGATCAACCCGGAGATCATCTGGGAATCCGAGGATACCTCGGTCTATCAGGAAGGCTGCCTGTCGATCCCGGAGCAATATGCCGATGTCGAACGCCCGGCCGAAGTGGGCCTGCGCTACTTGGATGAAAATGGCAAGGAGCATGAGATCGAAGCAGATGGCCTGCTTGCGACCTGCATCCAGCATGAACTTGACCATCTTGATGGTATTTTGTTCACCGATTATCTGAGCGCGCTTAAGCGCAACATGATCATGAAAAAAGTCCAGAAGCTGCAGAAGACCAAAAAGTCTGCCTGATTGCTTCGCAGTGATTTCTGATCACGTTTAAGGGCCGGTTATCCGGCCCTTTTATTTTGCCCTGATGGTGGTCTCATCCATTCCGACGATCCAGCCTTCGCGCTCAAGGATGGACGCACGACGCGGCAGGTTCTCGGCATGCTTGCCCGCAGCAATCCTGATCAAACCAAAATCCCGATCAATGCGTCAAATGCATCATCCTTGCCATGTGCGCGATCAATACCGTCTTGGATGACGTAGCGGACCTCATCAGCAATTTCGATCCCGGTATTGTCAGGGTGTTCCAAAAGAAACCTGATCGCATCCGCGCGACTGGATTGTGATGATTTAGTCAACTTACTTAGTCCCAGCCATCCATATATTTCACCGGGATATGTTTCGATCAGGGTGACGCCAGACTGGCTGGCGCAAGCCGCAAGATCACCGGAATAGGGCCAGATGTTAAAACCATCACGGAAACCGGGCAGGATCAGGTTTTGCAAACCATGCAGCATTGCCTTGCCGACCTGATTGGCGCCCAATGTCCAGAATGGCGGGCAGGCGGCCGTGCGGGCATGGGTTGGCAATTCGCAGCGGCGGTGCAGGTCGCCAAAGGTCGATAGGCCCAATGCCTGGATAAGATGATCGCGTTTTACGCTGCCCTTTTTGCCGGATGATTTCGGGTAAAAGGGGCGTTGATGTGTGATTTCTTCAGGTAAACGGCAGACATCAAAGAAATCTTGCCATGCATCGGTGCTGAGAAGCCCCAACAGGACATTGAAGTCTTTAACATTCGCGCCATCAAACCAAGTGGATGCAAAGCCGATCGGCATATCAAGGCCAAGCCAGACTTTTTGTGTCCTTCCCAATTCACGAAGTGAAGCCCGAAAGGCATCGAGTTCTCCAACTGGCTCAATTGCGTTGATCTGCCAGCCGTGACCCGTCCGGTTGGCCTTGGCAACCCAACGGCCTTTGGCCGACATGCTCCAATCGGCATGCCAGATGATATCGACGGGGTATTTGCGTGTTTGGGTGCAGGCTTGGCTTGTCATTTCGACAAGATAGCGCCAAATTGCCGCCTGTTGATCGAAAAATGCCACCACACCAGATGCTGAACGGACGTGACGATATGACCAAATTGCGCATTGCCTTTATGGGAACCCCGGATTTTGCCCTTGTCGCGCTTAAGGACCTGGTGGCAGCCGGTCATGACGTTGTGTGTGTTTATTCCCAACCGCCGCGTCCTGCAGGCCGCGGGCATAAGGAAACGCCAAGCCCGGTGCATGCCTGGGCCGCAGACCGAGGCATTGAAGTCCGCCATCCGGTGTCGTTGAAATCTGATGAAGAAAAGCAGGCCTTTGCCGATCTTGATCTGGATGTTGCGGTGGTGGCGGCCTATGGCCTGATCCTGCCAAAGGCGATCCTTGATGCGCCGAAATATGGCTGCCTGAACATTCATGCGTCCCTTCTGCCGCGCTGGCGCGGGGCAGCGCCAATCCAGCGCGCGATTTTGGCCGGTGATGCAGCAACCGGTGTGACGATCATGCAGATGGATGTCGGGCTTGATACCGGTGACATGCTGTTGATTGGTGAGCTGCCGATTACGGCTGAGACCTATGCCAATGCCCTGCATGATGATCTGGCGGCATTGGGCGGCGAGATGATCGTTGAGGCGCTCGATAAGCTCCCAAAAGGTGAGCTCACCGCGACCAAACAGCCAGAAGATGGCGTGACCTATGCCGCGAAGTTGGAGCGTGCTGAAGCCAAGCTTGATTTCGCGGATGACGCCAAAGCGCTGGAGTGCAAAATTCGCGCCTTTACCCCATGGCCGGGTGCTTATTTCGAACTGGGCAAGGAACGGATCAAGGTACAGGCTGCCGAGGTTATTGATCAGTCCGGCCCGGTTGGTGAGATTCTTGATGATGCATTGACGATTGGTTGCGGCAAAGCGGCCCTGCGCCCAACCCGTATTCAGCGCCCCGGTAAGTCGGTAATGGATACCGATGCAGTTCTGCGCGGCTATGACAAGCTTGCCAAGGGCGTGGTGCTGGGCTGATGACCGAGATCGTCGCAAAGCAGTTGAATAGCAAATCAACGGATTTAACGATCCGCCCGGCCTTTAACAGTGATGGCGATGGTATTGCCGATCTGATCGAAGGTGTGTTTGCCGAATATGACGGCTGCGTTTTTGACCGTGCGGGCGAGTTCCCGGAACTAGATGCCATTGTTGATGACTTCAAGGCAGCTGACGGCCGGATTTGGGTCGCTACTGATGCCGAAGGTCACATCCTTGGATGCTTTGGGATCAAATACGATCTGACGATTAATGAGGCGGAGCTTCATAAAGTCTATCTGCATCGCGACACGCGCGGACGCGGCATTGCCCAGCGAATGATGGCCAAGGCACTTGCCTGGTTGGGGCAGACCCACGGCGATTGCAAAACCGTAATGCTGTGGACTGATACACGGTTTGAAGCTGGTCATCGCTTCTATGAAAAATGCGGCTTCGCCCGGACCGGGGAAAGCCGCATTCTTGATGATCTCAGCCAGTCTTCGGAATATCAGTTCCGAATGGATTTTGCCGCTTATCAAAAGGCGCTTCAGTTCTAGGTTACGAAGCACTTTCCGGTGTCTGGGCCGGTGTCGAGGCCGGTGCCGCAGCATCGGTATTACGACGAACTGCACGCGCGTCGCGGAAGCCAAGCTCCCATGGCGGGACCGGGGTGAACTTTTCAGCCAGGAAGTCAACAAAGGCACGGACCTTTGGCGACAGGTGACGCTTATGCGGATACACCGCCGAAATCCATGCCTGATCATGGACATATTCGGTCAGAACCGGGGTCAGGCGCCCGGTGCGGATATCTTCATGCACCAGATATTCGGCCAGTCGCGCCATGCCAAGCCCGGCCAGAACGGCTTCGTGGAGCACGTCACCGTCATTGGCGGAGAATGAACCCTGCGCGCGGAACGACACATGGCCATCGGGCGTTTCAAAGTGCCAGTCGTTGAAGCTTTCGCGAGATGACAGATGCAGACAGTTATGGTTTTCAAGATCCTGGGGCTTGCGCGGGATACCATTCTTTTCAAGATATTCCGGCGATGCCACGATCATGCGGCGGTTGACGGCATATTTACGCGCGATCAGCGATGAGTCTTCAAGCGCGGACAGGCGAATGGCAAGGTCATAGCCATCGTTGACCAGGTCGGTGAATTTATCATCAAGGGTCAGCTCAATTCGCACATCTGGATAACGTGCCAGGAATTCCGGGATCAGCGGCACCACCTGCATTTTGGTGAAGGCGACCGATGCGTTGATGCGAAGCGTACCACGGGGTGCAGCATAAAGCTGGGTGACGACTTCTTCGGCTTCTTCGATCTCGTTCAGGATCGTGCGCGCACGTTCATAAAAGGCACGGCCTTCTTCGGTCAGGCTGAGCTGCCGGGTGGTGCGCATCAAAAGGCGCGCGCCAAGGCGATCTTCCAGACGCGAAATGTATTTCGAAACGGCAGAAGGCGACAGGCGCATTGTCCGTGCAGCGGCAGAGAAGCTTCCTTCTTCTACAGCATGGACAAAGATTTCCATTTCCGCAGCGCGATCCATATCTCAGGCTTCCTATTTATGACAATCATTCACAAGTAATGTGCATATTGAGGTAATTCTCTTTCCCCGTAAAGAAAATTAGATTGAGTTCATCGAGAGCGACATGGGTCGCAACCAAAGAAATTTGAAGGAGGTCATCATGGCCACTTACGAAGAAATCACCACCCGTTACATCTCCACCACCGAAATCGAAGCTGGTGTACGTAAAGGTCAGCAGCTCCGCGCTGAGTTCGTAGGTTCCTTCTTCCGCAACCTGTTCAAAGGTTCGGACAAGGCATCCGAGATCAAGCATCCGGCTGGCACCGTTGGCGGTGCTGCCTAATTGACTACCCCTGCGGTCGAGCGCTGATTGATTTCCTCCCCAAGAGGCGCTCCTGCAGGATTTGATAGAGTTTTCTATCTAGCGTCTTCCTCCCTATTTGACGCTGTTTTCCCGACTGGCCCGGTCACCTTTGTGATCCGGGCCATTTTTTTGTTCAGGTTCACGGCGGGATACTAGTCCCTCCGAGGCTACCACTCTCCAAAAATTATCATTTAATATCAATGTCGTATTTTGAAAGTATCTCGCGGTCAGGCTAGGCCGTGGGGCGAAATCGGCAATGTGATCTGTCTCTGGATTGTTTTTCTTGTTCGGCTTGATACCATCTGGGCTGGGTTTGATGTAGGTGTCTCGTAAAGGGGGCGGCAAATAAAGAAACGTACATGTATTTGAGTAATACGACAGGTAAAATGGTCGAATATTTGCAAAAATGATTAATAAGATCGGATTTTGGTTATGTGGTGGGAATTATGGAATGAGTCTAGGTGAGTGAAATGAGTTATTTATTTTCGATTTTTATATTTATATTTTTGATTGTTTGGCCGGTGAGGCTTAGATATGGGAAGTTGAGGCATTTTTATGTTTCTCTTTTTTTTGTTTTTTGTTTTAGGTGGGGACTTTCTAGCTAAATTAATTATTATGAGTTATTATTGTAACACGTCGGATTTTCCTTCCAATATTTTCAATTCCCCGTCTCCGTCTTCAATAGTTTTGAGAAGGGTAGGCGAGAAGTGCGACGAAAATTGCTGGAACATCTTGCGCTCAGGCGTTGGAGCGGTGTTTCAAGCGAAGATGCGCGATTCTAAATTAGTTTGGGTATCCTATAGCTTGGCAAAAGATGGGAGCGTTGAGGCGAAAGAGAATTTGGCTTTCTTTGATAAGCCTTTTACATATATTTTGGAAAAAACTAATTTTTATAGCAATGAATACAAAGTTATAAATGAATTTTTTAGTATAAGATCGCATGATTTCTTCGTGAATGAAAATAATACAGAGTCCGTTGTTTTTTATTCTCAAAAGATATTTTCTGCTTATAGCGGATGGTGGAGGGATTTTATTTCATATTCTCTTCCTTTTCCAGATATTTCAGTTGATAAGTGTATTCCTTTCCCAGCTTCTTGGCGGTTTAACATCGATTAATAATGAATGGGCTAAAATATGTCAGTTTCAGAAGTTAGTGCATTTGGGGAAATGGGGACGGATTTGTTTATTGAGAAACTATATTTTGCGTAATGTCGTTTCATAATCCGATAGTGTCCTAAAAAAGTGGACTGTTAACTTATCTGCAGCGTTGAGCTTGCGGCACAACTCAAAAACACCCGACGATAGAAAGCAAGACCAAGTGATTGTGGGCTGTAGCATCATTGACGTCCTGTGGAGTGGGACACTCTGCAGCTAACATACCGATATGTATAGGGTCTAAATGTTAAGGGTCTGGGCATAAACTCATCGTTTTTATTGATGAAATTCAATTAATGTTTGCCACTAATGGCTTTCCTTGAGCGCAATATTGGGCGGTATATAAAAGCCTGGTCGTTCCGAGAACCACGAGCCAAAACTCACCAAGGCGGATGCAACCAGTGTAATGACGAGCATCATCGCAATTGAAATGTCAGCAGCAAACATCCAGCCATAAATCGCCGGTCCCATCGCTGATGCCAGAACCATCACAGCGGTAAGCGTGCTGCGCACAGCCCCGATTTCATCAAGCGGGACCAGTTCAGGGATGATGGCGGTGCGAAGTGTGGTGGCAAATCCGACCGTAATCCCGACCAGACCCATATAGATCAGGATGGCGAAGGGTTCGTTGGACATGCTCAACACCACGATGCCAAACATCATCGGGATCAGATGCCAGGGGAACAGACGGCGCGCGGTATGTTTGTCAATCAACGGGCCGCTACCAAAGGCGCCAAGCACCGATGTGATGGCAAAGACCGTGAAGCCCGCAGCAAACCAGCCAAGCTCAATCCCTTTGTGGGTCGATATCGCACCTTGATGGAAAAACAGCGCGGTCATGATCAGTGGTGGTGCGGCCAGCATCGGCAGGCAGAACCAGACATAAAGCGATCGGAACAGGCGCGGGTGATCGCTTTGGGGTGCATCATCAAGCACATTGTCATTATCGGCCTGCATGGAAGTGGAGTCGGGTTTTGCCAACTCGCCCGATTTTTTCGGGACCGCACGGAATTTCTGATCAGAGCGGATCAACCAGATCGCAAGCGGGATCAAAACGACAACAATAAACACCGCCGACCCGCCATAGGTGTAGCGCCAGCCAAAGACCGCAATCAGGGGCAAAAGGGTGGCGGGCATGATGGCTTCGGCCAGTGGAAAGCCAAAACTTGCCACGGCAAGTGCACGACCGCGGTTCTTTGTGAAATAGCGGGCAATGCCGGTCATGCTGACATGGCTCATCAAGCCTTGCCCGGCCAGGCGCAAGATAAACAGGGCTGCGATTAGCATCCAGACATTGCTGGCAACCGCAATCATCGCGCAGCCAAGGGCGAGCAAGCCCATGGTCGCCAAGCTATAAGACAGAATATCGACCTTATCGATCCAGCGACCAACGACGGTCAGGCAGAGTGCGCTGCCAATCGTAATACCGGCATAGATATTGGCAAACTCGGTTTCATTGAGCGCAAGACTTGCGGAGATAAAGGGCACAAACAGCGCGACCAGAAAAGTCTGACCGAACGAGGAGCCGAAACTATGCAACGCGCCAAAGGCAAGCGGCCTTGGTGCTTGGCGCAACAGATGAAGGAACTGCATGGGAATCCACGAATCCAGAGTTGAATGGCGCGGGGAATTGTATCGATTCAATTCAGGATGGTCTACTGCCCCATAGAATAGGCAAGCAATTCAGATCAAAGAAAAAGGCCCGCAACAGAAATGCTGCGGGCCTTTGAAAAGATTTGTTGGATCAAGCCTTAGCTTGCAGCAGTTGCCGGTGTCGGGCCGTTCTTTTTGCCCTGCCACCAGTTAAGCGCAAGCACCAGCAACAGAACCACGGTACCGGCAATCTCGGCGGTGATGTCTGGATAGAAGACACCAATTGTTGCTGGGACAATCAGGATACGCGAAACGATATCCATCGGCGCGAACAGGAATCCTTCAAGGGCCGCAGCAAACGCCACAAGACAGAGGATCGCGGTAAAGCCGGTCCACAGAACGATCTGGATTGAACCACCTTCGATGATTTCGGGATTGAACACCATGAAGGCCGGGATCAGATAGAGACCCTTGGCAAATTTCCAGGCCTGAATACTGGTTTCCATGGGGCTGGCATTGGCAATCGCCGCCCCGGCAAACCCGGCCAAGGCAATAGGCGGTGTGACATTACTATCCTGCGAGTACCAGAACACAACCAGATGGGCGATCAGAAGCGGAATGCCGAACTCGTTCGACAGCGCCGGGCCAACCAGCACGATCAGAACGATATAGGATGCCGTTACCGGCAGGCCCATACCGAGGATCAGGCTTGCGATCAGCACCAGAATAAGTGCCAGAACAATGTTGCCGCCCGAGAATGCGATCATCATCGACGAGAATTTCAGGCCCAGACCGGTCACGCCAACGACGCCAACAATGATACCGGCAACCGCACAGGCCATCGAAACGGCAACGGCGTTTTTGGCACCAAGTTCAAGGGCGGCAATCGTGATCGCGATGCCCTTTTTGATTGCTTGTATCAGGCCATCATGTGTCGGTTTTTCACCATTCTGCGGTGCGACGATAAAGAACCACAAAGCATATCGGAGTGCGGCCACAGCCATCACAGACAGGATTGCCCAGAAGCCAACGCGCATCGGCGAGATATTGAGCACAAGCAGATAAATCAGGATGCCAAGCGGCAGGATGAACTGCCAGCCTTCCTTGAGAACCTGACGCCAATCCGGCAGTTCCGAGACCGGCATGCCGCGCATGCCCTGTTTCAGTGCAACGATATGCACAAACAGGTAGACAGTGCCGAGATACAGGATCGCTGGGAAGATCGACACCATGACAATGTCGAGATACGGCACCTGGGTATATTCGGAAATCAGGAACGCACCAGCACCCATCAGCGGCGGGGTGATCTGACCGCCGGTCGAGGCAGCTGCCTCAACACCGCCAGCCTGTGCCGGGCGATAGCCCAGTTTCTTCATCAGCGGAATGGTGAAGGCACCTGTGGTCACGACGTTTGCAATGGCCGAACCACTGATCGATCCCATACCGGCAGATGCCAGAACAGCAGCCTTGGCCGGGCCACCGGGTTTTTTGCCCGTTGCGGCATAGGCCATGTCGATGAAGAACTTGCCTGCACCGGTGACTTCAAGGAAGGCACCAAACAGAACGAACATGAAGATGTAGGTCGCAGCAACACCCATCGGCAGGCCATATATGCCTTCCTGGCCAAGGTAAAGTTGCCCGACCAGTCGATCAACGCTGTTGCCGCGATGAGACAGAATGCCAGGAAGCCATTCGCCAATCCATGGCAGAGCGCCGCGCGGACCGGACAAGGCATAAAGAATAGCAATGATGCCAATCACGGTCATGCCAAGGCCAACTGCACGGCGGCTGGCCTCCAGCACGGTAACGGTCGCGATGATGCCGATGATCAGATCCGCGTCGCTCCAGAAACCGGCACGGTTGATGATCTCGTCGAGATAGAAGGAAAGATAGAAACCTGTGGTAAAGGCGCCGGCCAAAAAGCCGATATCAATCAGCCAGCCAAGGGGGCCACGCTTCTTGTTGCTGCCAAATACCGGGAACATCAGGAAGGCCAGGACCATCACAAAGGCAAGATGGATACTGCGCTGATAGAACAGTCCAAGCGGTTCGATCCCCGCGCCATACATCTGGAAGAGCGATAGTGCGACTGCAACAATCGATATCGCCCACACAACCATTTTCGGCTGTGGCAATCTGTCCGCCATGGACGGAATCGGTGCCGGTTCAGACATGAAACTTATTCCCCGGTATCAAGGCGGATGGTGACACGTGTGTGTTCAGCCATCTTTGAAAGGTTTATTTCGTCACTGTCGGTGACGATACGGTGATTGACCGCAAGGCTTCCGACGCGCAGGACATAGGCATTGCCGCGCACGGGCTCATCAATATCTTCGATCCAGTATCCGCCGCCTTCTGCGCTGGTTAAAATTCCCCGGCCCGGATAATGGCCAAGGCCTGCGGCAAAGTCGGGCTGATACGCACGATGGAGAACCATCTTGCCCAGATCGTCTACATAGCAATCGATCACGCCATCGCCGGTAACTGAATGGTTCCAGTAAAGACACCAGCCTGTCTGGCGTGGGACTTCGGTTCGGGCCAGAAGCGTCCCGTCAGCGCCAATCACCTCAAGATGATCAACAACAGTTCCGGGTTTCGTTTCCATCTGGCTGGCGGGACCAGCACAGGCCGTAACCGAGAGAAGAAGGGCGGCCAATAAAGGCCGCCCAAGCTTTGATAAAATCATTTGACCAGTTTCGGCGGGATCGGGAAACCGGTTTCTTCGTAGTAACGAAGCGCACCCGGATGCATCGGAATCGGGGTGGAGTTCAGCGCGAAGTCAACGGTGGTGTCGTTGGCTGCCGGGTGGATGGCGATCAGCTCGTCGACCTTTTCAAACAGGGTCTTGGTGATCTGATAAGCCAGTTCCTCGTCCATTTCTTCGTTCACGAACAGAACGTTCGGGGTCGAAATGGTGTTTACCGGTGCTTCAACGCCTTCATAGATGCCTTTACGCAGGGCATACGGTGCGAAGGTCGGCTCAGCATCAAGAGCAGCAAGGATTTCCTCGTCGGTCAGCGCGATCAGCTTGATGTCGCGGGTGGTTGCGAGGTTGAGGATCGAGCTGGTGGGCGGGCCAACGCTCCAGAAGCCGGCATCGATGTCGCCATCGCGGAGCGCATCTGCGGTTTCGTTGAAGTTCAGGCGCTGTTCTTCGATGTCATCATAGGTGATGCCATTTGCAGCAAGCAGGGTCTGAGCGGAAACTTCGGTACCCGAACCCGGTGCACCAACAGAAACGCGCTTGCCTTTAAGGTCGGCAAGGCCGTTGATGCCGCTGTCGGCCATGGTGACGATCTGAACGGCGTTCGGATAGATCGAAGCCAGTGCACGAACGTTATCAAGGGTACGGCCTTCGAATTTACCGGTGCCGGTGTAACCAGCATAAACGGTATCAGCCAGACCGATTGCAATGTCACTTTCACCACGAGCGATCAGGCCCATGTTTTCGACAGATGCGCCGGTAACTTCAGCAACGGCGCTGGAGCCATCGATGTATTTCGTGATCAGTTCCGCAAGGCCACCGCCATACGGATAATAAGTGCCACCGGTACCGCCGGTCGCAATTGAAAGCTGCTGTGCCGACGCAGGTGCGGCGGTCAGCATCATGGCTGCGGCTGCTGCACAAAGCAGAGTACGTAGCTTCATGGTAGTCCTCCCTAGGGTTAACATTCGGTACGTCCAGATAGTCAAAGATCGTTCAAGAAATTGGATCTTCACGTTCTTTATCGGCCAATAAACATGGCCTGTTATTCTTGGATTTCATACGTGGCACCGTCTGTTTGCTGACATGATCGCACGCGGCGTGGCAGCTTTCGGCACCTGTCAGGCGCATTGCAAACGGGCAATGCTCAGCCGACAGATCGATGAAATCTTATGGGAAAGATGATTTTCAAAACAGCCCTTTTGCACAGTCCGAATTGGACAGGCTGTTATTCTTCCTCCCGATATTTTTTAGCATTTTATCATTTTGGGATTTTGAATTGCAATGAGTATGCCAAAGCTAAAATAAAAATAGTCCTTTAAAATCATATATTTATTTGGCCGCAATTCGTTAAATCGGCATAATCTTGCCGATTTGCCAATTTTCGTCGGCGGAATCTTGCCGATTGCGCGCGAATTGCTGCAGGTGCGTCATGGGCATTAAGGGAAATTGACGCACCACTGGCGTCAGAAGGCCGAATCAGATTTGAATTCGGGCTGTCAGACTGACTTGCCGCGCCGGATGTTCAACTTTTTCATTTTCTCGTTCAGCGTCCTGCGCGGGATATCAAGTTCTTCCATCACCGATTTGACATTGCCGTCATGACGATCAAGCGCATCGCGGATGATGCGTTCTTCGAAATCGCGCAACTGATCGGCCAAGGCAAGATCATTGCTGGCCGATCCGGTTGTGTCAAAACCACCCTTAAACAGGCGTTTGAACCGTTCCTCGGGACTTCCGACCAACAGAACATAGCGTTCGGCCATGTTTTTAAGTTCGCGCACATTGCCCGACCATTCATGGGACTTGAGTTGCCCGGTCAGGGCGGGTGTTACGCGTTCATAGGGGCGTTCAAACCGCTCGGCCGCACGTTCGGCAAAGATATCAAACAGCAATGCCACATCTTCCTTGCGATCGCGCAAGGGCGCGATGGCAAGTTCGAATGTGTTGATACGAAACAGAAGGTCTTCGCGGAAATTGCGCGCGGCGACCGCCTCGGTCAGGTCTTCGTTGCTGGCACAGATCAGGCGGAAATCGACCTTTACCGGGGCGTTGGAACCAACCCGGACAACTTCGCGCTGTTCAATCACACGCAGCAATTTGGCCTGCAGTGCAAGCGGCATGCTTGAGATCTCATCAAGGAAAAGCGTTCCGCCAATCGCATGTTCGATCCAGCCGATGCGTTGAACAACAGCACCGGTGAATGATCCCTTTTCATGCCCAAATAGCTCGCTTTCGGCGGTGTTTTCCGGGATGGCGGCACAGTTTACCGCAACGAATTTCTCGTCACGCCGGTCGCTTAGATCATGGATGGCGCGCGCCACCAGTTCCTTGCCCGTCCCGGTTTCGCCAGAAATCAAAACCGGGACTTCGGTTGGGGCGATATTGGCGATTTCGTCCTTCAGTGCACGCATCGGCGGGCTGTTGCCGATCAGGCGGCTATCAAGGCTGCCGCGATTACTGATCTGGCGGCGCAGATTGCGGTTTTCGATGACAAGGCGGCGCTTTTCAATCGCACGTTCGAGGCTTTCGACAATGTCCTTTGGCTCGAACGGTTTTTCAACGAAATCATAGGCGCCGCTTTTCATGGCTTCGACTGCCATCGGCACATCGCCATGTCCGGTCATGAGAATGACGGGGATATCGGGATCGGCCGACAGGATCGATCGGGTAAAGGTGATACCATCAAGCTTGGGCATCTTAACGTCGGTCAGGATCACACCGGTAAAGCTTGGATTGATGTCGCGAAGTGCTTCGCGGGCATCTTCATAGACCGTGACATCAAAGTCCGACAGTTCCAGCCATTGCGACAGCGCCATGCGCATCGCTTCGTCATCATCAACAATGACGATATGCGGTTTAAGGTCGGGCTCGTTGGTCTGGTGGGTCGATGTCACGGTTAGGCGTCCTTTAACAACGGCAGACGAACTTCAAAACAGGCACCACCTGTTTCGGTGTTATAGGCTTTTATGCTGCCACCGAAGTCGCGCACAATGCCATAAGTCACCGAAAGACCCAACCCGACACCCTGACCCGGATCCTTGGTGGTAAAGAATGGATCAAACAAAAGGGCGAGGGTTTCGTCATTCATGCCAGGTCCCGTGTCGGTGATATACATGATCACGTCATCCTGTTTCGATGACAGGTCGATGCGGATGCGTTTGACCGAACTGTTTTCCATTGCATCAAGCGCGTTGCGGATGATGTTGACGCAAATCTGTTCAATCCGAACCAGATCGGCATGGACGATCAGCGGATCGGCGGGTTCATGACGTTCAAGCGTGCAGTCTTCTTGTTGAAGCTGCGGGCTTAGCAATTGAAGGGCGTTATCAAGGGCGATCTTCAGATCAACTGGTTCAAGTACGCCGGTCGATTTGCGCGAGAAGGTCTTAAGCTGCCCGGTGATTGCGCCCATGCGTTCGGTCAGCGATGAAATCTGGCCGATATTTTGTTCAAGCTGTTCGGTCTTGCCGCGTTCGAGCATCAGTTTCGCACTGGCGCAGAATGTTCTGATCGCGGTAATCGGCTGATTGATTTCATGGGCGATGGCGGCTGACATCTGACCAAGGGCGGCAAGTTTTCCGGCCTGTACCAGTTCGTTTTGCGTGCCGCGCAATTCGTCTTCGGTTTTGCGGCGTTCGGTGATTTCCTGTTCAAGGCGGGTATTAAGTGCCTGAATACGTTCGAGTTCACGCGCTTCGCGTTGGGACGCCAGTTTGAGCTCACGTTCGCGCAGGAACAGGATGACAAGAATGATCATGCCCCCGCCAATGATGGCAATCAGCATCACTGCACCCTGACGGTCCGTCACCTGATCCATAGAGGTCAGGTAAAATATGCGCCAGTCGCTGCCGCGGATCGGTTTGCTGTCAAACAGGAAGCGCTGTGCGTTGATCGTGGCGATACCTGATCCCTTGGCGAGCTGTTGGCCGACATTAAGAGATGTCAGTTCCTTGCCGGGATATTGGCGGTTCTGAACAATGCGGGCACGATCAAAATCAGACAGGGGCGAAAGGGTTCTGTATTTCCAGTCACCGCGACTGGTCAGCGTGATGACGCCATCAGAATCGATAACAAACACCGTCTCACCACCGTCCTGCCAGTTCTTTTCCAGCTCATCGAGTTCCAGTTTGACGACAACGACGCCAATGACTGCGCCACCGCGACGGATCGGGTTGGAAATGAAAAGCCCTGCGCGCCCGGTTGTGACACCGATGCCAAAAAAGAAGCCTTCTTCGCCTGATATGGATTGGCGGAAATAGGGGCGGAAACTGTAATCCTCGCCAACGAAGCTATCAGTTGTGTTCCAGTTACTCGACGCGACTGTGATCCCGGTGCGATCCAAAACATAAAGGGCAGCCGCACCCGAACGGTCATTGACCCGTTCAAGATAGACATTGGCGGTTTGCGGATCATCAACGCCCAGTATAGCGTCGATCACCTGATGATGGCGGGCAACGACATAAGGCAGATACCGATACCGGTCGACCGCGGCGCGGAGCGAGCTGTCATAAAGGGCCAGTCGCGCCTGTCCGGTATCCTGAAGTTCGCGGATGGTCAGATTTCCGGTCGAGCTGACAGCGCCCCAGATCACAATGGCTGCGATCAGGGTGCCTGCAAAGATCAGGCTGCCGCGGCTGAATTTGCTTAACCAGTAGAAAATCACGACCTCCGTCGGGCAGGGATCATTTTCAAATGCCCGGCGTTATGGGCAGATGGGCTTATGCCCAGGAATGGTGATTGTTATTTGTCGCGCGGGCGCAAAGTCAACATATACAGCAATTCCGGCATTCGTCAGGGTGCTGTATTCGACAAGCCTTAATTATGCCGCAAGTGGTTATTTTTTCGCCACATTGGGATGTAAAAGGTATAGTCACCAAACGAATGAGCAATTTGTATCTGTCCAGATGAAGAGGTCCAGGTGAGTAAGATCGCACTTGTTGATGACGACCGTAATATCCTGACGTCGGTTTCCATGGCGTTGGAAGAAGAAGGATATGAGGTCCTGACATATTCTGATGGTTCAGAGGCGCTTCACGCGATCACCAAAGAAGAGCCGGACCTTGCCGTTCTTGATATCAAGATGCCGCGCATGGACGGATTGGAACTTTTGACCCATCTGCGCAAGAAGACTGAAATGCCGGTCATCTTCCTGACATCCAAGGATGACGAGGTTGATGAGCTGACCGGTCTACGTCTTGGCGCGGATGACTATATCAAGAAACCGTTTTCCCAGCGTTTGCTGATTGAACGTATCCGTACCTTGCTGCGCCGGTCGGAAATCCTGCGCGCGGGCGGTGTGCGTCCGAACGGATCGGATGACGTTCTTCAGCGTGGTGATCTGGTTCTCGACCCGTCGCGTCATATGTGCAGCTGGAAAGGTCAGCATGTGAACCTGACCGTGACCGAGTTCCTGTTGATCCAGGCGCTGGCAAAGCATCCGGGCCACGTGAAAAACCGTGACCAGCTGATTGATGCGGCATATGGCGAACATATCTATGTCGATGACCGTACAATCGACAGCCATATCAAGCGTCTGCGCAAAAAGTTCCGCGAGACCGACAAGGAATTCAAGGAAATCGAAACCCTGTATGGTGTCGGATATCGCTATCGCAACTCTGCCACTGTGGCAGGTTGATCCTAAGGATTGTTATGTGCCGGAAATCGTGTGTTGCCATGCTTTCCGGCACAGTTTCTTTTGCAGGTCTGATGGTGCCAGACCAGTTTTGCAGGTTTGAATGAGCGATCTAAGTGCCGGCGAGCACGACCAGACAGCTGTCCAGTCCGAAACAAGGACAGCGCGAATAGAGGAACGTCACGGGCTCTTATCCCCACTGACCTGGCGCATTCTGGCTGTGAATGCGCTGGCTTTGTTCGTGCTGGTCGCAGGTATTTTGTATCTGGGCCGCTATAAGCAGGAACTCATTCATTCCGAGCTTGAAGCCATGGCCGTTCAGGCCGAAATGTATGCCGCCGCCCTTTCGACATCTGCGGTCAGCTCCGACGATGACGCCAGCAACCGGGTGAAGCTTGAAGTCGCGCGCGAAATGGTGCGCCGTCTTGTCGGCATCACAGGCGCACGCACACGGCTTTTTGCCACCAACGGCAAACTGATGGCCGATAGCCGCAATATCCAGTCCTTTGGCGCCGGGACCATTCAGGCCGAAGAACTTCCCGCACCCGGCGATGAAGATGCCTTTGCCGATATCATGCGCAAGCTGACCGACGGGGTCTTGACCCTGTTTGAAGGCGAACAGCCCCTGCCACTTTATGTCGACCCACCCGTGGCCAGTGCCGCCGATTACCCGGAAGTCCGAGCCGCACTCGCGGGTTATTCGCGCGGGGTGGTCCGTGTTGACAGTCAGGGGCGTCGTATTTTGTCGGTCTCGGTCCCGGTTGCACGGTTCAAGCAGGTTCTGGCATCGGTGATGCTGACCAAAAATGGTGATGCGATTGAAAATGCGCTTCATGCCGTGCGGCTTGATATCCTGAAAATCTTTGTCTTTGCCTTTGGCATTACGGTTCTTTTGTCGATCTATCTGGCTGGTGTGATCACCCGCCCGCTCAACCGTCTGGCCCGTGCGGCCGAGCGTGTCCGTCGCAGCAAAAACCGCCAATTCGCCATCCCTGATCTATCTGATCGCCGCGACGAAATTGGTGATCTGTCGACCACCTTACGCGATATGACCGAAACGCTTTGGGATCGAATGGATGCGATTGAACGATTTGCCGCCGATGTGGCGCACGAGATCAAAAACCCTCTGACATCGCTTCGATCCGCGGTGGAAACGGCGACCCGCCTTAAAGACCCTGAACGCCAACGCCGCCTGATGGAAATCATTGCCGAAGACGTTCAGCGACTGGATCGCCTGATCAGTGATATTTCCGATTATTCGCGTATGGATGCAGAACTTTCGCGTGCCGAAAGCGAGGAAGTTGATCTTGGCGTTCTGCTGCAAACATTGGGCGAGCTTTATAATGCCGACGTTGATGGCCCGCGCATTCGCGTGACTGTGCCCGAAGGATTGCTTGTCCCCGCCCTTGAAAGCCGTTTGACGCAGGTGTTTAGAAACCTGATTTCAAACGCGATTACATTCACACCTGAAGGCGGTGAAGTGCGCGTCAATGCATGGCGTGACAAGAACTGGGCTGCGATCACGATTGAAGATGACGGGCCAGGCATCCCGCCGGGCAAGGAAGAGGCGATCTTTAACCGCTTCTATACCGAGCGCCCCGCGACCGAGAAGTTTGGTCAGCATTCCGGTCTTGGTCTTTCGATTTCCAAGCGGATTATCTCGGCCCACAATGGTCAGCTTTCAGCACGGAATCGCGAGCTGAATGGCCAGATCAAGGGTGCTGTCTTTACCATTCGTCTGCCACTCGACTAGTTTTTGCGGCGCAAAACCGCCAATCTCTTATTCGTTAGACTAGGTTGCGGCGTTTGGTGTTTGACAGCGCAGTGATTGGCAAGCATCGTTTTTCCATTATGTCTCAACTTCACGCAAACTGTGTTCAGATCGGTGCCCATGGGGTGCTGCTTCGCGGACCATCCGGCTCAGGCAAATCCAGCCTTTCCTTGCGTCTGGTGCATGCCGGTGCGTTTCTGATTTCCGATGATCGTACAGACCTTGTTGCGCGCGACGGATGCCTTGTCGCCAGCGCACCCAAAACGATTGCCGGAATGTGCGAAGTGCGCGGCATCGGCATCGTGCGGGGCTTGGCAAGTCATTTAGAATGCAAGGTACGGGTTCTGATTGATCTCGAAGTCGACGAAAGTGTGATCGAGCGCATGCCAGAACAAGTATCTGAAGAGATTTGTGGTATCGCCATTCCACGATGGACATTATGTTCATCGGATCCGGCGATTGAGGCAAAGATATCCGTTGCCCTTGCGCTGGCGACCGGTGAAATGCGACTTAAATCCTAGGAATTGGTTTTGCAGAAAACTCCCGTCACATCGTCTGATGAACAGAGCAAGGCTCTTGGCGCTTTTGATGGCAAAAGCGGACTGGTGCTGGTGACCGGCGTTTCCGGCGCCGGGCGCACGACAACCTTGAAATTCTTGAAGATTTCGGCTTTGATGCGGTCGATAACCTGCCCCTTCGGATGCTTTCAGCCCTGGTGCCAAGCGATTGCCGCCCGGAACAACCCATTGCGATTGGCCTAGATATCCGTACCCGTGATTTTGGCGTGGATCAGTTTGTCGAAATTGTCGACCGGCTGCGTCATCAGACCGGCATGGATCCGTTGATGATCTATGTTGATGCGGATACGGCAGTTCTGCAGCGTCGCTTTACCGAAACGCGCCGTCCCCATCCGCTTAGCCATGATCGCCCGCTTGTGGATGCGATCGAGCATGAAAAACGCCTGATGGCGCCGATTGCGGCGACGGCGGACATGCGGATCGACACATCGCGCATGAAATCAGCAGAGCTTCGCAAGATCCTTCAGGACCAATTTGATATTGGCGAAACCGAAGGCATGGCGATCTTTGTCAAAAGCTTTTCGTTCCGACAGGGCGTCCCGGCAGAAGCCGATCTGGTTTTTGACGTTCGCTTTCTGCGCAACCCGCATTATGATCCCGAGCTTCGTCTGATGACCGGGCTTAATGCGGCTGTTGGGCGATACATAGAAGAAGACCCGGACTTCTCCGGGTTTGTGACCCGCCTAAAAGCAATGTTGGAGCCGATTTTGCCGCGCTATGCGCAAGAAGGTAAAAGCTATCTGACCATTGCGATTGGATGTACGGGTGGTCAACATCGTTCGGTTTATATCGCACGGATACTCAATGACTGGATTGCTGATCTGGGATATGACACACATCTCAGTCATCGTGACAAGCCGGACGAACCGACTTCGGGGGAGTGATAAAATGGAGAAAACTGCATGATCGGGATGGTGCTGGTCACCCATGGCGATCTCGCGAAAGAGTTCGTATCTGCCTTGCAGCATGTCGTAGGCGAGCAGGAAAATGTCGCTTCGGTCTGTATCGGACCCGATGACGACATGGAACAACGCCGCTCGGACATTCTTGCCAGCGTCGAAAAAGTCGACAGCGGCAAAGGTGTGGTATTGCTGACCGACATGTTCGGCGGGACGCCCTCCAATCTGGCGATTTCCATCATGGAACAGGCAAATGTTGAAGTTATCGCAGGGGTAAATTTACCTTTGTTGATCAAACTGGCATCTGTGCGCATCGATGGCACATTGGCTGAAACGGTCAATGCGGCCCAGGATGCAGGACGTAAATATATCAACGTTGCATCGCGGCTTCTCAGCGGCGAGGAATAAGTCTGCAACAATAAAAAGATGGCCGGATGCGCGGGGACGAAGCGTCCGGCTGGCGGGGACATAGATGGCGCAGAAGGAAAAACGCATTTTAACAATCAGTAACCAGCGCGGATTGCACGCGCGGGCGGCTGCAAAATTTGTTAAACTGGCGGGCGAATTTGAATCCAGCATCATGGTGCGCAATCGCGGGACCGAGGTATCTGGTGTGTCGATCATGGGGCTGATGATGCTTGCCGCATCAATTGGCACCGAGATCGAGGTTGAGGCAACCGGACCCGACGCCACCAAGGCAATTGATGCCCTAAATGAACTTGTCGATGCCAAGTTCGACGAAGAATAAGAACGTCTATCCAAACAAGACGTCTGACTTTCGGGAAAACAACAAGAACAGGTCCTGATCCCAGGTTTGCAAGTTCCGCCAAAAAACCAAACCGTAACCGATGAGCATGTAACAGGCGTCCGCCGGGTTATCACCGGGTTGGGCGCATCGGGCGGTATCGTGATCGGGCGGGCTTTTGTTCTGGATCGGCAATATATCCAGGTCAGCCGCAAACCCGTTGCCGAGGATGCGGTTCAGGCAGAATGCAAACGCCTGCATGGCGGCGTTGCCGAAAGCATCGATCAGCTCAAACGACTAAAATCTCAATCCAGCACAACCGAAAGTGCCGCGTCCGAGGAACTTGGCTTCCTGATGGATGCCTATATCCATATGCTGACGGAGTCACGCTTGGTGCGTGGGGCGGAAGAATTGATTGTCTCGCGCAAGCTCAATGCGGTGCATGCGGTCAGCGAAGTGATTGATGCCATCGCCAATCAGTTTTCGGGCATGGATGATCGCTATATCGCTGCACGTGCGACCGATATCCGCGAAGTCGGTCTTCGTCTGATGCGCTGCCTGATGGGGGAAACCGATCGGGCAGTGGATAAGGCGCCCAAGGGTGCGATCCTGATTGCCGAAGATGTCAGCCCGGCCGATATGGCGCGCTTCGCATCTGGCGAATTGGCCGCCTTCGTCACCGCACTTGGTGGGGCAGAAGGACACACCGCCATCATGGCAAGATCGCTTGGTATCCCCGCGGTACTGGGGGCGGCTGACATCATTCGCGGTGTTTCGGGTGGTGATCAGATCATTGTCGATGGTGGCCGGGGCGAAGTCATCCTGTCACCGACCGAAGATGATATTGAACATTACACACAACGCCGGGCTGATTGGCTGGCGGCGCGCGATAAACTGGCATCCCTTCGTGATGTGCCATCGGCCACGCGCGACGGTGTTGATATTGATCTTCATGCCAATATCGAACTGCCGATCGAACTCTCTGCCGCCCTTGAAAATGGTGCGACCGGGATCGGGCTTTTGCGCAGTGAATTCATGTTCATGAACAAGGATTACCTGCCAGACGAGGACGAGCAATATGAAGAGCTCGCCGATATCGTCAAACGCATGGATGGCAGGCCGGTCACGATCCGTACCCTTGATATTGGCGGTGAAAAGCTTGCGGTGGCCCTGCAAAATGAAATGGGCTCCGGGCCAAACCCGGCATTGGGATTGCGCGGCATTCGATTGTCGCTCCGCAAGCCCGAGCTGCTTGAAGCACAGTTTGCGGCGATCTTGCGCGCATCCTTGCATGGGCCGATCCGGGTTCTGATCCCGATGGTGGTGGGTGTGCATGAAATGACCCGGTCGCGCCAGATCTACGAAGCGGTGGCCAAACGCCTGCGCCGCGATGGCCATTCGATCCCGGAAACGCTGCCGCCCTTGGGTGCCATGATTGAAATTCCGGCGGCGGCCCTGGCGATTGATACGCTGGCGCGCGAATGTGATTTCTTTGCTATTGGCACCAACGATTTGACGCAATATACCCTGGCGATTGACCGTACCGATGATCAGGTCGCAGGGCTTTATGATCCGCTTCATCCTGCGGTACTGCGTCTGATCCGCGATGTGATCCGGGTGGCGGGCGAACGCGACATCCCGATCAGTGTCTGTGGCGAGATGGCCGGTGATCCGCGCTATGTGCCGCTTTTCATCGGCTTTGGCCTGCGCAATCTGTCGATGTCACCGGTTAATCTTCTGCTGGTTAAGCAACGGCTGCGGCGTCTTGATACTCGTAATTCCCAACATCAGGCCAACCGCGTGATGGAGCAATGGGATTCTGCGCGCATCGCCATGATGCTTGATGATTTCAACGATCTCGCCTGATCGGGCGACTTTTCACCCTTCACATGGATTTACAGCATCGTGCCGGTTTCGGCGTGATTTCAGGGCTTTGCAGCGCTGGAGAACCCATGGTGCTGTTTGGTCGTGAAAATTACACAAGAAAAGACTTGAAATCGATATAAAGAAATCTTTATATGTCTTCCATCGCGGTCAGGGATTGGGCCGCAACAGAATTTATCGGCGTATCGGCAGGGTCAAACCCGGGGCGGATGCGCCATTCCTGTTTGATTGGAGACGACATGTCGAACTTTACCGATTACAAGGTCGCTGACATTTCGCTGGCCGCTTGGGGCCGCAAGGAAATCGCGATTGCCGAAACCGAAATGCCGGGCCTGATGGCGCTGCGTGAAGAATATGGTGCGGCACAGCCGCTTGCTGGCGCACGCATCGTCGGTTGCCTGCACATGACCATTCAGACCGCAGTTCTGATCGAAACCCTGACTGCCCTTGGTGCAGAAGTTCGCTGGTCGTCTTGCAACATCTTCTCGACCCAGGATCAGGCTGCTGCGGCAATCGCTGCTGCTGAAATCCCGGTCTTCGCTTGGAAAGGCGAAACCGAGGAAGAATTCTGGTGGTGCATCGAGCAGACCATCTCTGGTCCGAACGGCTGGAAGCCGAACCTGATCCTTGATGATGGCGGCGACGTTACCCAGCTGATCCACGAAAAATACCCGGAACTTCTTGAAGACATCAAAGGTCTGTCGGAAGAAACCACCACCGGTGTTCACCGCCTTTATGAAATGGCGAAAAAAGGCACCCTTAAGGTTCCGGCAATCAACGTCAATGACTCGGTCACCAAGTCGAAATTCGACAACCTTTATGGCTGCCGTAAGTCCCTGGTCGATGGCATCAAGCGCGCAACCGACGTGATGGTTGCTGGTAAGATCGCTGTTGTTGCTGGCTTCGGTGACGTGGGCAAAGGCTCTGCTGCTTCGATGCGCAGCCAAGGTGCACGCGTTCTCGTAACCGAGATCGATCCGATCTGCGCATTGCAGGCCGCGATGGAAGGTTACGAAGTCACCACGATGGAAGACGCTGCTCCGGTTGGCGACATCTTCGTCACCACCACGGGTAACATCGACATCATCACGCTTGACCACATGCGTGCGATGAAAGACCGCGCAATTGTTTGCAACATCGGTCACTTCGAATTCCGAAATCCAGATCGGCTCGCTGCGTAACTACAAGTGGGACAACGTTAAGCCGCAGGTCGACGAAGTCGAATTCCCGGATGGCAAACGTCTGATCGTTCTGGCCGAAGGCCGTCTGGTCAACCTTGGTTGCGCAACCGGTCACCCGAGCTTCGTGATGTCGGCGTCCTTCACCAACCAGGTGCTGGCACAGATCGAACTGTGGAAGAACTTTGCGAACTACGAAAACAAGGTTTACGTCCTGCCGAAACACCTTGATGAAAAAGTTGCAGCTCTGCACCTCGATCGTCTTGGCGTTAAGCTGACCAAACTGTCGTCCGAACAGGCCGATTATATTGGTGTTCCGCAGGCTGGTCCGTTCAAGCCGGATCACTACCGCTACTAATTGGCTTTTGCCAATTACGGTCACTGGGGTTCTCTATATAGATAGAGGCCAATAGTGCCTAAAGATCTCAAAACAGCCCGAAGGGAGACCTTCGGGCTGTTT
>NZ_JBLLNT010000002.1:610000-696231 GCF_048059015.1 Thalassospira sp.
TGATGCGGGGCCTGATCGCGTTCGGCTTCGCGGCCGATGATGAAGTAATCAAGATCGGATTGATCTGATGCCTCATGCCGGCCATAGGAGCCGGTAACCACGACGCAGAAGGTATCACCAGACAGGTTCTTGCCCAACGCATCGCGCATCTCCGCCAGACGGGTGGCAGAGTATTCCTGATTGGTTGCGATGGTCTTGGGTAACAAGATCGGGACAGCCTCTTGGTACAACTCGTTGATTACCAAGTATCTGCCTATCGCTTAAAGATTAATACCGCGTTTAACTGATATGACTTGGGGGCGATTAACGCGATTAACGCGATTAACGCGATTGACGCTTAAGCAAAGCAAACCATAGTTTGTCGGTGTTTCCCATTTGCTGAACGCATCTGCCCCACAATCCTTGCGAAAGAATACCTCGCCATGAACATTTCTGATCTGCCATTTGGTACTACAGACTGGTCGCGCATTGAGACCACCGAACATGTTGGCGAAGCCGGCATGGCAACATGGCGAACACAGAAATTTGGTCCGATCCGGGTCCGCATGGTGCAATATTCGCCGGGTTATCTGGCCGATCATTGGTGTTCGAAGGGCCACATTTTGCTGTGTCTTGAGGGCGAACTGGTGACCGAGCTTGAAGACGGTAGGACCTTCGTCCTTAAGCCGGGTATGAGCTATCAGGTGGCGGACAATGCCGAAGCGCATCGCTCATCGACGGAGACCGGTGCGACACTGTTTGTTGTCGATTAGGTAGAAACAAACTCTAGTCGAACAGACTTGCCGCAGCAGCCTGTTGGGCCGGGTCCGTCAGGCTGCCGACACGACGCAGGAACGAGTTTTTTTCCTCGTAATAGCGTTTGGAAAGGTCAGCAAAGCAGCGAACTTCGACATCCTTGTTGATGTGGAACTCGCGACGCGGAACCTTGGCTTCGTTCAGATCAAACGTGCTGGCCGATACGCTGATCTGGTTGTCCACGGCATCGGCAACGCCATCAAGTTCAATGCGGTTCTTAAGGCTATGCAGGAATTTCTTGAAGGCCGGGTGGCTGTTCAGGAATGCCTTTTCGGTCAGCAGGAAATCATCGGCGGCAAAGTCCGGGGCATTTTTCACGACAAATTCGCGGCACAGATGGTCGGTGGCAAAGCACATCGGACCAAAGATGAAGTTGCGATAGATGTCTTCTTTGAGCTGCCAGAACTTATCCAGGCGCTTGAGCGAGTCTGCATCAAGCTTGACCGCAGCCTCAAGCAGCAGGCGCGGATGGCAATGCACATGGTTGGGATGCACATAGGTTTTTGTGCGGCTGATGCCCTCAAGCGTGTCGATATTGACCGGGCCGGAGAACAGGCTGGCATGCGGGTGATTGGACTTCTTGGAGAGAAGCGCGATCACTTCATCAGGATCGACATTATGTTTGACCAGCAGATGATTGACCGACAGGTCGAGCTGAACTTCACCCGTGATGATCTGATTGGTCAATTGATGGTGGTTGCGGTTAAACCGTCTTGCAAATTCCGGTTCCAGCGTATGGGAAAACGGTCCATGGCCGATATCATGCAGAAGGGCTGCAGCGCCCAGTAGATCACAATCGGCATCCGAGAGGCCCATCAGGCGGCAATAACGCTGCGAGAGCAGGGCGACGCCGATGGTGTGGTCATAACGGGAATGGCGGATATTGGCCGGGCGTCCGTTCGGGTGGAACAGATAATCAATGGCACCCAGGAACGAGATTTCGCGTAACCGTTCAAATGCATGAGAGGCGATCAGCTTTTTATGCAGCGGCCGATCAAAGGCCGAAGCGATCTGCGCACGTTTGAAATGGTAGTTATATTGCGGGACATCGCGAAACAGCAGTTCCCATTCGGCAATGTCGGCAGCGTTGAAGTTGGTGTCAAACAGATCGCCAATTTCCGGTCCGTCATTTTTGGCGGCCTTGAGCGCGGCAGATTCCTTTTGTGGTGCGGCAGGCTTGGCCTCCGCGCGCGGTGCAAAAAGATCTAGCTGCGGTTTGGGACTCATGTTTTAGACGGATACACTGTGTCGGTTGTTACGGGCGATACCGCAGGCATAAACGGATTTTCCGGCCATGTCATTGCGGTTTTTCCACAGGCCTGACCCGCAAAAGGCGGCTTCAGACAAGGTTGTTGTCGAGTTGATGCGAAACGGTGGTAAAAGCACACCGTTTTCACCATAATAATAGCTCATAAACACAAACGGTTAACAACACGTGACACGGCACGCATCCGAGCAAGCTTCTGATCAGGCTTTTGGTCTCGCTGGGGGAAAGAAACAGGTGGTGGCATTTTTGCGCAAATTGCCAAAAGCCCGTCTGTCTGCGTTCTTGGCGGGAACCAGTGCTGCTGTTTCGACGCTGATTCTCTCCTCCTCGATCCATGCGCAAGAAAAGTTTCGGCCCGTGCCGTCGCCAGATGCACCGGCACCTGATGGCATTGGCGCGACCATTTTTGGAAGCCTTGCTGGTTTAAGCGATCAGGACTGGCTTGTCGTGGCATTGGCCGCGGCAATTGGTGCGGGGATTGCCGGTTGGGTTGGCTGGCGCCTGTCATTGCGGATGCGCCGCCATCTTGAAGAGGTTGAGGATCACGAGCACGAATTGGCCGGTGAGACCGAGCTTTTTACCCATTTGCTGTTTGCCGGTCCCGACCCGGTTTATTATTGGAACCAGCAGGGATTTGCCGAGGGGGCAAGTCCGTCGCTTCGCCGGGCGTTTCAGTTGGGCAATGACGGGCGTTTTCCTGATCTGCTTGATATGTTGCGCGATGAGGATGCCAAGGCGCTTAAGGAACGGGTTCGCAACCTTAAATCCGGGCATGACCGGTTTGAGCTTTGGATCACGACCCTTGATGAACGGAAATTCCATGTCACGGGCATGGCCGCACGCAAAGACCGGTCATCGGCGGTGTTGGCGCATGGTTTGTGGTTCCGTGATGAAACCCGTCATTCGCGCGAACGTGAAAGCCAGTTTGGTGATTTTCAGGCGCTGAAGCACGAAGTATCGGGCTTGCGGTTGTTGCTTGATAGCCTGCCCTTCCCGGTTTGGCGGCGTGATAGCGAGCTTCGCCTGATTGATTGCAACGACGCCTATGCCGACGCGGTTGAGCAGCCAAGCATCGAAGATGCGCTGGCCAATCAATCGGAAATCGGAGCGGGAATTATCCCCGATCAGGGTAAGTCATTGGCCGCATCCGTACAGCGCAATGGTGAGGGCCTTACACGCGATTATCACGTGGTGATTCGCGGTGATCGTAAATTGCTGCGCATCACCGAATCCCCGTCACGCCAAACCGATGGGTCGGAAGGCCTGATCGGCTTTGCAATTGATTGCACCCCGGTCGAAGAATTGCAGTCTGATCTGTCACGCCATATTCGCGCCCATGCCGAGGTTCTTGAAAACCTTGGCACTGCGATTGCGGTTTATGGTGGGGATAAGGGGCTTATCTTCTTTAACACTGCCTTCACCAAGCTTTGGGATCTTGATGATGAATGGCTGTGGTCCGAGCCGACCCATGATGATGTTCTCAGGCGTCTGCGTGATGAGCGCAAACTGCCGGAAGTCACCGATTTCACACAGTTCCGCAATACCGAGAACCAGCGCTTTACCGATCTTCTTAAGCCTGAAGAAGATCTGATGCATCTGCCAAATGGCATGACGCTCAGACGCTTTATCTCGCCCCATCCGTTTGGCGGACTGATGTTTGTCTATGAAGATGTCACCGACAAGCTGGTTCTTGAAAGTTCCTATAACACCCTGATCGCGGTTCAGCGCGAGACGCTTGAAAGCCTGCATGAGGCGGTCGGCGTGATCAGTGGAGATGGGCGGTTGCGCCTTTATAACCATGGCTTTGCCGATCTTTGGGGATTGGATGCGGCATTCCTGGATGCGGCACCGCATCTGGCCGATGTTGTGGAAAAGGCCAAGGATTATTGGCGCGAACGCGATGATTGGGACAAGTTCAAAAGCCGGATGGTGGCACGTATCACCAATCATGAGCCGATGAATGGCCGACTTGAGCGATCAGACAACACGATCATTGATTTTGCGATTGTGCCGCTGCCCGATGGGGCTGTGATGATGTCTTATATTGATGTCACCGATACGATCCGGGTCGAACGTGCGCTTCGCGAACGCAATGAAGCGCTTCGGACCGCCGATCAAATGAAGTCTGATTTCATTTCGACCGTGTCACGTGAACTGACCAAGCCACTGGATCATATCAATGGCGAATCTGATCGTTTGATCCCGCATCTGACCGGCAATGTCGCGCGGTCTGTCGAAACGATCCGGGCCGAAGCCCAAAGCATGCTGGCACTGGTGGATGATATGCGCGATCTGGCGACATTGGGATCGGGGCAAGTTGCACTTGAGCTTGATACGGTTGATCCGCGCCGCTTGCTCCGCTCGCTCGAGGCACTTACACGTGCGCGTCTGGCTGAGCTTAACGTGTCGCTGCGGCTTTATTGTTCGCGCAATATTGGCTGGATGGTGGCTGATGAACGCCGCCTGAAACAGGCTTTGTTTATTCTGGTGACCAACGTGCTGCGCACAGCACCAGAGGGCAGCGAAGTGTCGGTTGTTGCCCGTCGTCGTGGCGATGATATCGATATTTCGATCTCGCTTTCGGATGAAGCTCCACAGCCGATGCTGTTTGAAGGTCTGCGCGATGGTGAAAGTCCATCGGCCCGCCGTGCGCTGGGTATGGCTATGGTCCGGGCTGTGGTGGAGATCCATGGCGGTCGGGTCAAGATCAGCCGCGATGGGCGAGAGATTGCCTGTATTCTGCCTGCGGGCGAGGAAAGTGATCTGGGTTAGGGTAGCTAAACACCAAGACACGAAAAAGGCGCCGAAATCGGCACCTTTTGTTTTTGCGACGTTGTCTTCTCAGTTTGATCAGACGGTGTAGGGAACGTCCTTGCCAGCAATAAAGGCATCAATGTTATCAAGCGCACGGAAGCCCATGGCATTTCGGGTTTCAACCGTAGCCGAGCCCAGATGCGGCAGCAGGAACGTGTTTTTAAGATCGCGATAGGACGGTTCGATATTCGGCTCACCGGCAAACACATCCAACCCGGCAGCGGTCAGTTTGCCTGATTTCAGGGCTTTGATCAGGTCCTGATCATTGACCACATCTCCACGCGCGGTATTGACGATGATCGCGCCATCCGGAAGTTTCGAAATGAAGTCCGAATTCACCATTCCACGCGTTTCGGGGGTGGATGGGCAATGCAGCGACAGGAAATCACAATGGGGCAGAAGGCCCTCAATACTGTCGTGATAGGTCGCGCCATATTCCTGATCCGCGGGCAGCTGACGACGGTTGTAATAATGGATTTCCATATCAAAACCGCGCGCACGTTTGGCAACCGCCTGACCGATCCGGCCCATGCCAACAATGCCAAGCTTTTTGCCCGTGACCTGCGTTCCCATCAGATGGGTCGGACGCCAGCTTGACCAGGTTGCATTACGGACTTCGGCCTCGCCTTCGCTGGCGCGACGTGCAGCACCCAGGATTAGAAGCCAGGCGATATCAGCAGTCGCATCCGTCAGAACGCCCGGCGTGTTGCCAATGATGACGCCCTTTTTCTTGGCCGAAGCAAGATCGATATGGTCGGTACCCACCGAGAAGGTGGCGACGATTTTGACACTTTCTGGAAGTGCGTCAAAAAACTCTGCATCAATCGGATCACCAACGGAAACAAGGGCTGCGTCCGCACCGTGGCAGAGGGCCAGGATTTCGTTGCGTGACAGCGGGTCGTCGTCTTCCTGGGTGCGGATGTCATAGGTTTCGGCAGCGCGTTTCGCGACAGCTTCTGGCAGTCTGCGGGTCACGGCAAGGACGGGTTTCATTCGGTATTTCTCCCTGATGAGGATGATTATTTTTCGATTTGTATTGTTAGAATAGCTGTCCAACAGCCAGACGGATACCGATTGATGTGATCACCATCGATAACAGGAAATCGGCCATGACAATGGCGCTTGCCGTCGGGATCGCAACGGAGAGTGTGAGCTTGGCGATATAGACGCCATAGACCAGCATGGCGAGAACGGCGATCATCACGAACCCGCCCGCGCCCAGTGACGGGAACAGAATGCCGAGCAAAAGGGCGACCAGATAAACCGCCATCTGCAAAACGCTTGCCCAGTTATAGACGGTGATGAAGGCAACATATCGTTCGGCGCGGCCCAGCATTGGAATGATGTGAAACATCACAAGCGGGAATGCGACCCATTTGATGACGTAGGCAATCACCTCAACCACCATATAGCGCGCGACCGGAAAGTCAGCGGGTGCGTCAAACAAATCGTGCCAGCGCAAAAAGGCGAATGCCGGAAAAACGATGATGGCAGCCAAGAAGGACCGCCAAAATCCATCCATCGAAAACTCAAAATACTGCAGACCATTGGCATCGCCACGGGCAATGCGCCAAGTGCCGTAAAGGGCGCGCAGGGTTTCAGACGAGGTGCTCATATGGGGCTGTGTTTCCGGGCGTGGACGAAATGTGGGTCCAGTCTGTCTAGCAGGCTGATCGCGACAGTGAAATAGCTTATCCCTGATTGCCCTTCCTTCACAAGATACCCGCAAGGAACGTCTGTTGCTGTACCCGGCCAAACCGGTCGGGTTGATGGCAACATGAGGTGGCGGGACCAGGATGGGCGACAAATCGGACGAATATGCGTTGCGCTTGTCCTATCTTGAACAGACAGATGCCAATTCACTTGCCGTCGCGCGCCTTTATCTTGAAATGGCAAGCAACCAAACACCCGATGATCGCGATCAGGCATTGATCCTGTTTGATAAGGCAGATGCGATATTTGCCCGGCATTTGCCAACCGCGCGCGATGCCGCGATAGCCGGGTTAGCGCTTAGTCTTAATAATCGCTCAGCCCTTGAGATCGAGGCAGAGCAATGGGATTGGGCGGTTGATGCGGCAAGCCAGGCGGTCGAGCTGAGACGTGATCGATTGCGCAATTGTATCGGGCGCAAGGATGATGTTGAGCGGCTTGATCTTGGCTACTCGATCGCGGCCTTGGTCCTTGCCCTGCGCGGAGCGGGGAATATTGATCTGGCACGTGATGCTGCGGGCGAGGGGGTTAAGGTTCTTGGGACCTTTGCGGGGCAAGGCAATCAGGAAGCCTTCATTCTTCTGACCAGGCTTATCTGCATCTATGCCGATCTGTGTACTTCGACCGATCAGCTGCCTGATGCCGGATTGCTTCTGCCGCTTGCCAAGGCGTTCTATAGCAGTCGTAAGGACCGGAAGTAGTGCATATGAAAACGGCCGCAAAGCGGGGTTTGCTTCGTGGCCGTTCAGATTGGGGGGCGGATCAGCGGGTGCTGCTGACCGACCAGGTCAGGGATGCCTCGCCATTTGCGGGTACCTTGATTTCCCATTCAATCAGGCCCGGTTGCGGGCGTTCATGTTTGTGGCTCTCGGATGTAACGGTCCAGTCACTTGGGACATTCTCGCGAATGGTGATGGTTTCTTCGCGGTCGCTTGTATTGCGGATGTTCCAGCCAAGATCGGCAGCAACTTCGTCCGGTAAGTTCGGGCGTGCTTTGCGCGAGAAGGATTTAACGTCACGCGTGCCGGAAATGTCGCTCGCCTTGCCAAGGCGAAGCGTTGCTTCACGTCCGACCGGGGTCAGGGACACATGGTCATCGGCGAGATAGCCGGTGTCACCGGACGGGGTTTTGGCATAGATGCGCACAAGACCATCCGGCCACGGGCTTTTGGCATCCTTGCCACCTTCATTGGTGATTTCGATTTGCAGATCAGGTCGAACAAAATCACCCTTGCCGGTGCCGGCTATGCCGTACGGATTGCTTGCGGCTTCGAAAACCGCACGGCGTTTTGCAGGCAGGGTTTGCGTATCAAGCAACGGCAGGATTACAAAATCCCCATCTTGCATCGAAAGGCCTTCGAACGGGCCGTAGACATGAAGGTTTTCGAAGCTCTCGCGATTGGCACCGTCTGCTGCACCGGTGCTATCTGCCATGGCAGACATCATCATTTCGGTGCGTGCGGCCTTCATCATTGGTGGTTGCTGCGCCCGGTTGGGATCACCAGCGACCAGACGTAACTGGGCACCGTCATAGCTGCTGCCGGAATTGTTGGTTACGCGTGCGATTGCCGAAAGTTTAAGCTGGTTTTCAGCGCTGTCGTAATGCGCGACATAGGATGTGTTCCAGCCAATCCCGCCCAAAAGATACGCCATCGAGATGTGATCCAGTGGTGCACTGGTGGCGATATCGGCATCAATTGATGGGGTAACCGTGAAACCGTTTGGCAGATCGGAGATAATGATTTGATCAAGCGGGATTTGCTCGATACCCGCATCGGTTCGCACCAACGCAATGTGAGTTACGGCCAAAAGTATGCCTTCTTCAAGGTCGTCATCATCGCGGCGGATGGTGACGGTTTTGCCAATCTGGGCCTTGAGCAGCGTATCAAGTGCGCTATAGCCGTTGGTTCGGTTGCGAAGAGATGTCCAGACCAGATCACTGTCTGTTGCTGTTCCCAGCAGAAGCAAGTCATCCATGATCGTTCCGGGTAGATCAGCCAGACGCAGCAGGCTTTGCCCATCAGGGATATTTGCCGTGCGCTGTTCGGCGATTAGCGACAGGTTGCCGGGATAAACGGTGAGCTGCAGTTTGCTACGGTTCTGGGCGGGGACGGCGATGGCCGGGCTGGTGTTGTTGCGGTTTTCGACCGAGTCTTGTGCGCGAACTGGTTCGATATCCTGTCCGAAAAACACTGCCGTGCCCAACAGTGCGGCCAGTGCAAAACGATTGCGTAATGCTGCAGACATTCCCGATCCCTTGTCTGGTTATGTAAGTTTTGTCGACGCTACCCTTGCGCGAAAAAGTGGCAGGATCAAGGACATGTCGGGACGAATTCAAGGGAGTGACATAGGCGCAAAACAAAACGACAACGCTTCTTATGCGTTGTCGTCTCAGAGCGATATGGACAGAAGGAACATCTAGCTCAGCTCGTGATGGTATGAGTAACCACTGCTATCAGGCAAATGATGTTGGAAAGCGGCCTGTCGGGAAGTGTCGATGAAGATCGGTGCGCGCAAGTTCACCGACATGATAACATCTCCATCATCAGGTTTGTGCAGCGTTACGACGAGCAACACAGCGCCGTCCTCTTTCTTGATGCCGTAAATCCCAAAGGCTTGTTCAAGGTGTTCCGGCTTGAGAGTGTCGCTCTCAAGATTGTAGGGGGCGACGATGAAAGCGAGTTCCGGCTCAGTAAGGGACTGCATGAGAATAAAGGTTGCGCCACCTTCACCAGGAAAAGTCGCCAGAGCAAAGACGTTGTGATCGGGAAAGCCCTTGAGCCCTGCAGGAAAATAGATGGCCTTATCCCATGAAAACTCGCGTTCACCGAACAAGGTTTTCAGTTTCACAGCCGTTGGAGCATCGCCCGCATCTGGTTGATTTAAATCTGTCGTCGATACCATCGCTTTCTCCCCCATGACTGTAAGTCAGAGTTTACCGTGCAATATGAAAAGCATTTTGGATCGGTATGCCCGAAATTCAAGGGCTTGGCCAATATGCTTGGTGTTACGGTTGAGTTTTATCACGATTGTGTAAACAGAACGCCAACAGGCTCGCTAAATCCTTTGACCTGAATGGTTTCTTTCTGATTGTAGCGACCAAGCAGCACGGGTGCGCAAATCGGCGCTTCTTCGACGAGTTTCTTGGCAAATTGCGTGCTTAGAACCGCATCGCTGGAAAGCTCGCGGGTGGCCTTTTCAAGGCGCGCGGCAAGATTAACCGTCGCCCCGATGACGGCCGGTGTGACGGCTTCGCGTTGGCCGATATCGCCAACAACCGCGGGGCCGAAATTCAAGCCAACTCCGATCTTGAGCGGTTCGCCCGCATTGGCCGGATCACGTGCCTGCCATTCCGCGACTTGGGTTATGATGGCTTGTGCTGTGCAAAAGGCATTGGCTGCGGGCTTTTCCAGATCATCAAAGGCCGCAAAACTCGCCATCACAGCATCGCCAATATATTTCTCGACAATACCGCCATAGGCCCCGATTTGCGAGGTCGCGATCTGATGGAACTGGTTGAGAAACCGCATCACTTCTTGCGGGTCGCGTTTCTCTGCAAAGCGTGAGAAGCCGATAATGTCGGCAAATAAAATGACGCAGTCACGTCTTTCACCAACGCGCACCGGCTCATCACGATCCGCCAGTTGATCGGCAAGGGCGGTTGGGAAATAGCGCGCAAGGTTGCCATGGGCACGTTCGGCAGCCGCGAATTGATTAATCAAAACACGCAGTCGCGAAACCATCACCGCACAAGCAAGCGTAAAGACAATGACGATAATGACCTGTTCGGCCAAGGCGGAGATATCGACAAATTCCGGCAGGTTATAAGTGTCGATAATTTCCTGCTGGGTCGGGTTCCATTCATCCCCGAAATGCTGCGAGACAATGACACCAGGCCGTGTCATCAGCCACCAGATCGCCGCACACCATGCAGTAAACAGCCAGAAGCCAAACCAAAGGATCAGTCGGGGTGAGAAGGTCATGATGACCAGCGCCATCATGATCATGGAAAAGACCACGCCGCGGTCACGCACAACGAATCCATAAAGCCATGCCGGGTGATCAAGAAACGGGTTGAGCGGGTCCGGGACGACCGAGACATAAACGATCAATCCAGCATCAATCACGGCCAGAAGATAGATCATCCAATAGGATTTGCTGCCACGAAAGGCGACAAACAGCTGGATGAATACGCCTGGGATGAACCAGCCAAGGACTTCAAGAAGGGTATAGAGCTTGCCGGTAGGCGAATCCGGTTTGCTAAACAGCAACAGGATGAAGGCCAGCATGCAGATGCGCAAAAAGGCAACAAGGATCAGCCCGCGTTTTTCTTCGCGGGCGACAAGCCGATCAAACAGCGTTTCAGAAGGCTCAGTTTTTGATGGCATCAGCAAGAAGTTGTTTCAGCCCGTCGCTATCCTTGATCACCAAACGGCCATCACGGCGCGTGATCATCCCCTGTTTTTCAAGTTCACGCAGTTTCTTGTTCACCGCTTCACGGGTCACACCAAGCATCAATCCAAGTTCCTGCTGAGACAGCGGAAGGGCAATGCGAATGCCCTCCGGGTCCGGACCGCCATGACGTTCGGCAAGCCACAGGATGCGCTTGATCAGGCGCGCTGTGAGATCAAGGAAATTGGCATCTTCAAGCAGATCACTGACCCAGCGCAGACGACGGCACAAAAGGGCCGTGATGTGACGGCGCAGCGGTGCTTCGCGATCAAAAATCTCAAAGAAGTCATCACGTGAAATGAATAGAGTTCTGGTCGGGCCGACAGCACGCGCGGTTGCGGTACGCGGTTCGCCATCAAGCAACGCGATTTCTCCAAATACAGCACCAGGTGCCAAAACGTTCAGAACGATTTCCTTGCCGGTTTCCGAAACTGATGAAATGCGAACCTTGCCGGCCTCAACCGCATAAAGACCATCCGCAGGTGCGCCCTTTTCAAACAGCAACTGGCCGTCTTCAAGGCGTTTGACCGTGGCCTGACTTGAGAGCTGTTCAAGCAATTCGGGGTCCAGATCCTCAAACAGGAAGCTGCCTGCCAAAATGCGCGAAGCAATTTTTGCGAGTTGCGGAGAAGTTGGGCCGTTTACACTGTTCACAGGATTCACTTTGGAAATAGCGTTATTTCAAGGATCGAATCGATAAATTTCCCAGCCAAAGTAGCACAAATAACCGGATTTACAGCAAGCTGTTTTCCATTCTGTGGATAAGAGCAGCCTCTGCGCCAAACCGGCTGGAAATATGTCGTTTGGGCATGTTTGATCATTTTCTGCGCTGGAACTTCTTGTGACGATCCCCAATTTGAGAATGGGTCTTTGAGTGGTTTTTACGTGAATTTTGCGGCCTGGAGCACAGCAATTTGAATGTGTCTTACGAAACGAATTGTCGAAAAATCCATATAAACTGCTGTTTTACGGTAAAATATAGAACGTTTGACAAAATCTCCTATGTTTTTTAAATTATCCTAATTCCGAAATCAGACTGCTCAAGAACAAGATTGTCAAAAGCAACCACGGTCTGCGGGATTTCGTTCAATCGGGAGGAAGTAATGAAGATGATTTCCAAAGGTGCCCTGTTCGGCGCCGTTTCAATGGTCGCCGCGTCTTTTGGTTTTAATGCGCAGGCAGCCGACGTGACCCTGAACTTTGCCCATGTTGACCCGGCAGAGTGGACCACCTCGAAAAAAGGTGCGGCGTCACAGGTCTTTAAAAACATTGTTGAAGCAGAATCCGCTGGCCGTATTGAGGTCGCGCTATTCCCGGCCGGAGCGCTGGGTGGTGAAACGGACCTTCTGCAGAATACCCAGGACGGTACGCTGGCCATGTCGATGGTTTCAGGTCCGTTCTCCAAAGTCTGCCCTGAGGCAGCTGTTCTGGACATTCCATATGTATTCCCGAACGCCAACGTTGCCTGGAACGTTCTGGATGGTGATTTCGGTAAAGAACTTGCTGCTCATTGCCTGGAAAAAACCGGCCTGCGCACGCTGGCTTATGGTGAAACCGGTTTCCGTAACTTCACCAACTCCAAACGCGCTGTTGCAGAACCGAAAGACATGGAAGGTCTGAAAATCCGTGTCATGACCGTTCCGCTGTTTGTGGAAATGGTGAAGGCCCTTGGTGGTGACCCGACCCCGATTCCGTGGCCGGAAGTTCCGACTGCCCTTACCACCGGTACGGTTGATGGTCAGGAAAACCCGATCAGCGTGATCTATGCCAACAAGTTCTATGAAATGCAGAAATACCTGACGCTTGACCGTCACGTATATGGCACCGACTTCATCGTGATCAACGAAGCAACCTATCAGGCGCTGTCTGAAGCAGATCAGGCGCTTCTGCGTCGCGCTGCGGGCATTGCTGCAAATGTTGGTCGTGCGATCCAGCAGTTCAACTCTGCCGAAGGCGTAGCCAAGCTGGCTGAAGAGGGCATGGAAGTAACCACGCCGAGCGCAGAACAGCTTAAGGCATTCCGCGATGCGGCTCAGCCTGCTGTGATCAACTGGCTTTCCGGTCAGATTGATGCCGAGTGGATTGAAAAGCTGCAGACTGCCGTTTCAGAAGCTGAAGCTTCGATGTAATCGGTATTGGCGGGCCTGATACCCCTCCTTGTATCCGGCCCGCCCTTTTTTCCCGTCACCGTGCTTCCAAAAGCATAAGAATTTTCCGCGATGATCCGGGGGAACCCATGCAACGCGCCGAGAATGCGTTTAAGCGTTTGCTCGCCGGACTTTCGGGGCTCAGTATCCTCGTTGTCTTTGGTGTAGTTTTTGCTGGCAGTGTAAGCCGCTACCTTTTTCTTCCCCGCTGCAATGGAGCGAAGAAGTCGCGAAATACGCGATGATCTATGGCTGCATGTTTGGTGTGGCTTACGCCTATCTGCAGGGTACCCAGATTACGTTCAGTATTGTGATTGATACCGTCCCAAGCGCCTTGCGTCGCAAGCTCGCCGTGGTTGTTGATGCCGCGACCCTGGTTTTGGGTGGTGTACTTGCCTATGCCGGATGGATTTTTGCTGCAAAGCGCGGCGGTATTGTTGCCTCAGGCATTGGTATTCAGATGTATTGGGCGCAGATCGCCCTGACCATTGGTGGTGTTTGCCTTGTGATCGCAGCGATCCTGCGCCTTGCGTCCGCCCTGAATTCGAAGCCGACCGGGGGTGAGGCATGATTACTGGCGTTACCCTTTTTGTATTGCTTGCGATTGGTGCACCTGTCGCCTTTTCTATCGCGCTTGGTCTGGTGGCCTATATCAGCACCGGGACCTTTGGCATTGATCTTTTGCCGCAGCGTATTTTTGCCGGCATGGACAGCTTTACCATTCTGGCGATCCCGCTGTTTGTTTTGGCCGGCGAATTGATGAATGCCAGTGGCATCACATCGCGTGTGATCAATCTGGCCAATGCATTGGTGGGCCATGCGAAGGCCGGACTGGCGCAAGTCAATATCTGGTCTTCCGTGATCTTTGCCGGTCTATCTGGTTCTGCTGTTGCGGACACATCGGCGATTGGCCGTATCTTTATTCCATCGATGGAAAAAGAAGGTTATCCGCGTGATTTCGCGGCGGCTCTGACCGCTGCATCCTCGGTGATTGGCCCGATCATTCCGCCAAGCATTCCGGTCATTATCTATGCGCTGATCACGACCAATGTGTCGGTACCAGCCCTGTTTTTGGCCGGGATTGTTCCGGGCGTTTTGCTGGCAATTGCGTTGTCGGTTTATGTGCGCTTCTTTGTGAAGAACTACGCCAAACCGCGCGAACGGATGAATGTCGGTGAGAAGCTGAAAGCCGTCTGGAATGGTTTGATCCCGCTTTTCATGCCGGTCTTTGTGATTGGCTCGATCCTGGCAGGGATCGTGACGCCAACAGAGGCCGCAAGCTTTGCGGTGTTTTATGCGCTGGTTGTTGGCCTGTTTATTTTCCGCGAGCTAAAGCCATCTGATCTTCCGGGCATCTTTTCCGGTGCGATGCGCAATTCATCAAGCATCCTGATCATCATGGCGACCGTTGCTGCAGCCAACTGGTTCATGACTTTTGCCGGTATTCCCCAGGCAATCAGCCAATTCGTTCTGGGCTATGTCGACAGTCCGGTCACCTTCCTGATCCTGATTAACCTGATGCTTCTGGCGGTTGGTCTGGTGCTTGAAGGGATTGCCGCGATGCTGGTTCTGGTGCCGATCCTGCATCCGATTGCGATCAGCCTTGGCATCGATCCGACCCACTTTGGCATCATCGTGATCTTTAACCTGATGATCGGTTTGATTACGCCGCCTATGGGGTTGTGCCTGTTTGTTGCGGATGCGGTTGCCGGGGTCGGAATGGCCAAAATGATCCGCGCGATCATGCCGTTCTTCATCGTCGAACTTATGGTGCTGATCATCATCACCTTTGTTCCGCAGATCGTGACCTTCTTGCCTAACCTGTTTGGATTTTAGGATACCTGTCCATGTTGAAACTCGGTCTTATCGGTAAAGGCATTTCGCGGAGCCAGTCAGCACGACTGCACGTATTGCTGGGCCGTATGTGCGGGAAGGATGTTACTTACGATTATCTCGATAGCGATCAGATCGCAGACTTTGATCTGATCAAGCAACTGACCACCTGTGCGGAAACCGGCTATGCCGGGGTCAATGTGACCCATCCCTACAAGACCAGTGCGCGCAAGCTGATCACGCCGCGTAAACGGCTTCCCGAAGCATTGGGATCGGTCAATACCGTGGTGTTCCGTGAAGATGGCTGGCGTGGGGACAATACCGACTTTGTTGGTTTTATGCGTGGGTATCGCGGGCAGTTTGGCGATGCCAAACCGGGCACGGTCTTGCAGCTTGGTGCGGGTGGAGTTGGTCTGGCAACGGCATTTGGTCTGCGTGGATTGGCGGCTGATAACATCCTGATCCACGACAAGGATGTTGCACGCGGCGAGGAGCTGGTTGCGACGCTGAAGGCGGCGGATGCCAACGCGACTTTCATCACCGAAGACGCGCTTTCAGATGCTGTCCGGTCTGCCGATGGTTTGATCAATTGCACACCGATCGGCATGAACCAGTATCCGGGCAGTCCGTTTGATGCAGACCTTCTGGGCGGACAGAAATGGGCCTTTGATGCCGTTTACACCCCGGTCGAGACCGCATTCCTGCGATCAGCGGCGAAATCGGGGATTGAAGTCATGACTGGCTTTGAACTCTTCTTCTTTCAGGGTATTGAAGCATTCGAGGTTTTCAGCGGGGCAGATATTGATGCCGATGCTGCAAGAACAGAATACTTCAATGCCTATCCCGAGGCATTGACGGGTTAGGGGGAAACATGAGCAGCAGCACAGTTGCCGAGACAGTCTATAACGAAATTCGCGACGACATCCTGTATGGCGAATTGCAGCCGGGCGTGAAGCTTAAGCTTGAAGCGCTCCGCGAACGTTATAGCGTCGGGGTCAATACGCTGCGCGAAGTGTTGAACCGTCTTGTCGCATCGGGCTTCGTATTTGTCGAAGGCCAGAAAGGTTTCCGTGTTGTCGAAACATCGCCGTCCAATTTCAAGGAATTGACCGCGATGCGGCTGTTGCTTGAATGCGATGGCCTGACGGCATCAATGAAACACGGTGATGTGGAATGGGAGGCCCGCGTGGCAGCGGCCCATCACAAACTGGCCGCGATCGAAAAGAAGATGATGCTTGAAGACAGTCGTGAATTGACTGTCCGGTGGAGCCAGTATGACCGGGAATTCCATCAGGCCCTGATTTCGGCCTGCGGGTCTGACCTGCATCTGCGCCTTCACCGCGAGATTTTCGATCAGTTCCGACGTTATGTCGTGATCGAACTGAAAACCCACGGGTTCCGTGGGCAGGAAATTATCGACGAGCATCGTGCACTCTGTGAGCTGGCATTGGCCCGTGACGCGGATGCTGCGATTGCACGATTGACCGATCATATCGAAACATACCGTCATCGTTCTCAGGACTGATTTGACGACCGGGCTTTGTTGCCCATTGCCTTGGCAGGTCGCGCTATTCATTCCTGAGAAGACCGGTGTTCTATTTGCGTAGCCCGGAGGGATAATATGCTGACCTCGATTGCCACAGTTTCACTGTCAGGCGACCTTCAGGAAAAACTCGATGCCATCGCCGCTGCCGGCTTTGACGGTGTCGAAATCTTTGAAAACGATCTTCTGTCCTTTGACGGATCACCTGCCGATGTCGGCAAGACGATCCGTGATCTTGGCCTGAAGCTTGTGACCTTCCAGCCGTTCCGCGATTTCGAAGGTATGCCTGAACCCCAGCGCACCCGTGCGTTCGAACGTGCCGAGCGCAAGTTTGATTTGATGGAAGAACTGGGCACCGATCTTTTGATGGTGTGTTCGAACGTATCACCCCATTCGCTGGGCGGTCTTGATCGTGCAGCAAAGGATTTGGCGGAGCTTGGCGATCGTGCGGCCAAGCGCGGACTTCGCGTCGCGTTCGAAGCACTTTCATGGGGCAAGCATATCAGCGATTATCGCGACAGCTGGGAAGTGGTGCGCCGTGCCAATCACCCCAATGTCGGTTTGGTGCTTGATACTTTCCACATTATGGCGCGCAAGGTGCCGCTTGATGCGATTTCATCAATCCCGGGCGACAAGATTTTTCTGGTTCAGGTCGCAGACGCACCAACCCTTGAGATGGATGCATTGTCCTGGAGCCGTCATTTCCGTTGCTTCCCGGGCCAAGGTGACTTTCCGCTTGATGAGTTCATGCGCAATCTTGCCATGACCGGTTATGACGGGCCGCTGTCACTTGAGATTTTCAACGATCAGTTCCGGTCAAGCTCGACCAAGAACGTTGCCAAGGATGGTCTGCGTTCGCTGATCTATCTTGGCGATGGGGTTGAGGGCGTTAAGGTCGGTGAAAAGGGCGCTGACCTTCCGCCCAAGGCGCATGCCAAGGAAGTCGGCTTTGTCGAGTTTGCGGTTGAAGAAGAGACCGCCGACAAGCTTGCCAATCTGTTTGCAGGGCTTGGTTTTGAAAAGCGCGGCAGCCACAAGACCAAAGCGGTTACCTGGTGGAAGCAGGGTGATATCAACCTTGTGATCAATTGCGACAAGGACGGTTTTGCCCATTCTTACAACATCGTGCATGGCCCGTCGGTCTGTGCGGTGGGGCTTAAGGTCGATGACGCCAAGGCCACCCTTGATCGTGCGCAGTCATTGCTGGCCGCACCGTTCAGTCAGGCGGTGGGCGAAGGTGAAATTGAAATGCCGGCCATCCGTGGTGTGGGTGGCAGCCTTGTTTACTTCCTGGATGACCATAGTGAACTGTCGCGCATCTGGGATGTGGAGTTCGAACCTGCCAAGACCGTAGACAATGCCAAGGCGAAGCTTCGCGCGGTCGATCATGTTTCCTACTCGATGCAGTATGAGGAAATGCTGACTTGGCTTCTGTATTTCACCTCAATCTTTGATCTGGGCAAAATGCCAACCCTTGATATCCCTGATCCGGGCGGGTTGGTGCAGAGCCAGGTGGTGCAAAGCGATGCGGTGCGTTTGATCCTCAATGGTTCGCAAAGCCCGCACACCCAGCATTCCCAATTCCTGAACGAGTTCTTTGGCAGCGGCGTTCAGCATCTGGCGTTTTCAAGCGATGATATCTTTGCCTCGGTCGATTACTGCATCGCCAATGGTGTGGAGATTCTGCCGATCCCGGAAAACTATTATGACGATATCGAAGCCCGGTTTGGCTTGGAGCCAGAATTGCTGGATCGTTTGCGCGCGCGCAATATGCTCTATGATCGGGATGACGAGGGTGAATATTATCAGGCCTATACGCGCACCTTTGCCAATCGTTTCTTCTTTGAATTGGTAGAGCGTCGCGCGTATCGTGGGTTTGGGGCGGCCAATGCGCCGATCCGGCTAGCATCGCAAACGCGGATGAACCGTCGAAACGAAGCAGCGAAATAGATAAACGACCGAAACACCGGGCCTCAGGGGAACAAAGAAATGAGCGTGCAGGAAATCCTTGTCATTAACGGACCGAACCTGAACCTGCTTGGGCAGCGTCAGCCGGAAATCTATGGTTATGACACGCTGCAAACCATCGAAGCAAAATGCGTGGAACTGGCAAAGGATCTGAACGTTTCTGTGCGGTTTGGTCAGTCAAACCACGAAGGCGCGATCATTGATATGATCCACGAAGCCCGCGAAAAGTCGGCTGCCATCATCATCAATGCCGGGGCTTATACCCATACATCGGCTGCGATCCATGACGCGCTAAAAACCTTTGATGGTTATATTATCGAACTGCACATCTCCAACCCGCATGCCCGCGAAGAATTCCGCCACAAAAGCTGGATCAGTTCGGTTGCAGATGCAGTGATGGCCGGTGCCGGTGCATATGGTTATGAGCTGGCAACCCGTCTGGCGGCAGAAAAGATCAAAGCACGCTAAAGTCAGGTTTGAAATTTCAAGTCATTAGGTGGGTTTGTGTTGCTTTTGTCTGGAAAAATGATTTGAAAAATCACGACATGGCATTCAAAGGGGCAGCATCAGGCTGCCCTTTTTGTTTGCGGCTTAAAGCGTGTCAGACAGAGCTTCTTGAACGAAGGGCTGCGGCCAATGTACCGTCATCAAGATAATCAAGTTCACCACCAACCGGGACACCATGGGCAAGGCGTGTGACCTTGACCCCGGTTTCGATCAGGCGTTCGGTGATGTAATGCGCCGTTGTCTGACCGTCGACCGTGGCGTTGGTGGCAAGGATGACTTCAACTACCGCACCCGAACGCACGCGATTAACCAGCTGATCGATTTTCAGATCATCCGGGCCGATGCCATCGAGTGGTGACAGGGTGCCGCCCAGTACATGATATTGGCCCTTAAACGATGCACCGCGTTCGAGTGCCCAAAGATCCTGAACTTCTTCGACCACACAGATGATGTCGGTACCGCGATTGCCATCGGCACAGATGTGGCAGGGATCGGAGACATCGATATTGCCGCAGTTCGAACAGGTTGTCATGGCCTCGGCCGTTTCATGCAGCGCATCGGCCAGCGGGATCATCAGGGTTTCGGGCTTTTTGAGCATCTGTAGAACCGCACGGCGGGCCGAACGCGGGCCAAGGCCCGGCAAGCGCGACAGAAGCTTGATCAGATTTTCGATTTCCCGTCCGGTCATATTGATCCCGTTTATGGTGTTAGTGTCCTGATCTTGTATCAAAAACAAAGGGCGGCGCAATGCCACCCTTTGCTGCGTACCATCAAAGTACGAATTTTATCGCGCGTTCGATGCGTGATCAGAACGGCAGTTTGAAGCCTTCCGGCAGGTTCATACCGCCGGTGACGTCTTTCATCTTTTCCTGAACGGCGGCCTCAACCTTGACCTTTGCATCGTTATAGGCAGCAACGATCAGGTCTTCGAGGACTTCGGTGTCGTTCGGGTCAACGATGCTTTTATCAAGCGACAGGCCACGCATTTCGCCTTTGCCGTTCAGCATCACTTTGACCATGCCCGCGCCGGACTGGCCTTCGATTTGGAGTTCAACCAGACTTTCCTGCATTTCCTGCATTTTGGTCTGCATTTGCTGGGCCTGTTTCAGCATCCCTGCAAGGTTCTTCATAGCTCGTCGTCTCCTTCGAGATAAAATGCGTCGTCATATACTGAACCGCTTTCGTCTTCTTCGCCCTCGGTCATTTCCTGACCCGGTGGCAGATGGACGGCAACGATTTTGGCTTTTGGTAAACCATCAAGAATGGCCTTGACCAGCGGGTCTTGCGAGGCGTCAGCCTTACGCTGTTCAAGGGCTTCAAGTTCCTGTTCCTTAAGCGTCGGTGCACCTTCTTCGCGCTCGGAAACACTGACCAGCCAACGTTGACCGGTAACCGTGTTGAGCGCCTTGATCAGCTGGGTCGACAAATCGGAACGTGCACCGCGTGCCGGGCGAAATTCAATCCGGCCCGGTTCGTATTTCACCAGATGCATATAGTTTTTGACCTGCATGGCAATGCCGGTCGTTTCGCGTTCCTTGCCCAGAAGTTCGGCAACTTCGGCAAAGCTTTCGGGCATTTTGGCATAGGCAACCTGGGCGACCTGTTCTGGTTCGCCAAGCGGATCCGGGCGGCGTTGTGCAACGGCTGCGGCACCGCCGCCACCACTGACGACCTGCATACGCGGGCCGGGGCCGCCCCCATTTCCGCCACCACCTTGCGGGGCGCTACCCCCGCCAGCATTGGCCATATCCTGACGCAGCTTTTTGATCAGATCACCGGGCGGCGGCATTTCAGCGGCATAGGCCAGGCGGATCAAGATCATTTCAGCAGCCTGAATGGGCGATGGTGCGATCCGGGTTTCTTCAAGACCCTTAAGCAACATCTGCCAGGCGCGGGTAAGCTGCGGCATAGCAAGCTTGGCGGCGATTTCCTTGCCGCGTTCGCGTTCGATCTGCGACACGCCCGGATCATTCGCAGCATCAGGCGACAGCTTTACACGCGTCAGCCAATGGGTCAGATCAAGCATGTCTTGCAGCATCACGGCCGGATCACCGCCAAGTGCATATTGTGCACTTAGAAGTTCCAGTGCCTCGTTGATTTCGCCTTTCATGGTGAAATCAAACAGATCGAAGATGCGTGATCGGTCCGAGAGACCCAGCATGTCACGGACCTGCTGGGTGGTGACTTTACCTGCACCATGCGAAATCGCCTGATCAAGCAGGCTCATACCATCACGAACAGAACCGTCAGCTGCGCGCGCGATCAGCGCGACGGCCTCTTCTTCAATCTCGGCCTTTTCCAGCCCGGCAATGCGGGTGTAGTGCGCGGCCAGTTCATCGGTCTGAACACGACGCAAATCAAAGCGCTGACAACGCGACAGAACCGTGATCGGGATCTTGCGGATTTCGGTGGTGGCAAAGATGAATTTCACATGCTCTGGCGGTTCTTCAAGCGTCTTGAGAAGCGCGTTGAACGCACTTTTCGAAAGCATGTGCACTTCATCGATGATGTAGATCTTGTAGCGGGCCGAGGTCGGGCGATATCGCACACCTTCGATCAGTTCGCGAATGTCATCAACGCCGGTACGCGACGCGGCATCCATCTCCAGAACGTCAACATGGCGGTCTTCGGCGATTGCCCGGCAATGTTCGCACACACCGCAGGGTTCGATCGTCGCCCCGCCTTTGCCGTCCGCACCGATACAGTTCAGCGCGCGTGCGATGATACGGGCGGTCGTAGTTTTACCAATCCCGCGCACACCGGTCAGGACAAAAGCATGTGCCAGACGGCCACTTTCAAGCGCGTTTGACAGGGTCTTGACCATTGGCCCATGGCCGATCAGCTCATCAAAGGTTTTCGGGCGGTATTTCCGCGCAAGAACCTGATATTCGCTTTTGGCTTCTGGTTCGGCCACAGCGGCGGGCACGGTTGCTTCCGCAGCACCAACTTGTTCAGCCGAGGTCGTTTCACCTTCAGGCGCTGTTTCGCTCGCGGTCTCGATCTGATCGCTCATTCATCCGGTCCGGATTGTTTTAATTCTCAGTTGGTTTTAGCAGCTTCGAGCCGCGATGGGAAAGGCCAAGTGGGAATTTTCCCATACAAAAAACCACATGCCCAAAGATGGTCCAGGCAAGTCAAAAAGCAATCGTATGTCGGGGGGAAATAGAAGGGTGAGAGACTGGACAACGACCCGGAAAAACTCGTTACGGCTGCTACCTTCCGGTCCTGACCGGGTTGGCGAGCGGTCCGTCCACTGCCAGCCTCTCGCCCCCTATATCGCGCAAGGAGCAGTAAAACGCAAGCGTTGGCTGGGATTTTTTCTGTGTTCAAGCAATCGTGGCTTTTGACCAGACCGTGTGCGGGTTAATGTCGTGATCCGCCACCACAGAAAATCCCGGCTCCCCAGTGGGTTGATCCCGATTATGGCCGGAAAAGAATTTTGGGAAATGCACCACCATGAACAGGCAGTTCTTCGAAGCCATCGATCTTGATCGCGATGCGGTCCTTAGAAAAGACGATAACTGGCAGCAGATTCTTATGGCAGAGGAGTCGCTTCGTATCCTGATTTGCCATGCCGGTGATCCGCTTTTTGCCTGGCCCGAAGACATGGATGCGCATGAACTTGTTGTACTGGGTGCGCCCGCCATTTCCCATCTGGATGTCGATCTTCATGGCGGTGAATGGATTTATCTTGGCCGGGATGCCAATGGCCCGGTGATTGCCGTTGATATCGAAGCTGTCGTGATTGACCGTGATGATGCCGTGCGTCGTCTTGGCGGTGGATTTGGTGATATACGCAACCGAATGGCCGCACTTTCGATTGATGAGGCGGCCTTGGCAGCACAGGCGCGTGCAATTTTTAACTGGCATCGCGGCCATCAGTTCTGTGGGGCATGTGGCCATCCCAATCAGGTGGCAGAGGCCGGATATCGGTTGCAATGTAGTAATCCCGATTGCGGCAGATCGCATTTTCCGCGCACCGATCCGGCCGTAATCATGCTGATTCATCATAATGATCACGTTCTTTTGGCACGGTCGCCGCAATTCCTGCCCGGGATGGTGTCGGTTCTGGCGGGGTTTGTTGAGCCGGGCGAAACGTTAGAGCAAGCTGTTGCGCGCGAGGTCTATGAAGAAGTCGGGGTGAAGATCAAACGGGCGCAATATGTTGCATCCCAACCTTGGCCATTCCCAGGTTCTTTGATGTTGGGCTTTATCGCCGAGGCCGAAACGACCGATCTGTCACCCGATGAGGAAGAGATCGAATTTGCCATGTGGGTGCATCGCGACGAGGTCGCGAACCTTCCGGCCAAGGGGATAAATCTGCCACGGCCGATATCTATTGCGCGATACCTTCTGGAAAACTGGTGCGCGGGACGCATATAGAAAGAAGGACACCGATCAATGTACTGGCAAATGCCGGTGCAATTTGGTGTGCGGATTTGTTAATCGGGTAGCTGCAGGTAGGATTTTGGTGGCGACACATCGTTTGATGCGAAATGTGGGTTCGGTCCTTGCGATCATGCTTGGCGTCTTTGCGTGGACGACAGTTGCAGCCAAGGATCGTATTCCGGTCAAGGTCGGGGCTTATGAGTACGGCGTCGTCTATTATTTCGAAAATGGCGAACCCAACGGCATCGTCCCGATTCTGATCAAGATGCTCAATGACATCCAGACAAACTACGACTTCCAGCTGGCGGAAACGTCCTCACGGCGGCGCTATCGCTCAATTGAGGCGGGCGAGGTCGATCTTGTTCTTCTCGAAAGTTCGCAATGGGAATGGCAGGAATTCGATGTCGGCTTTTCCGAGCCGATTGTTCGGGAAAAAGACCTGTATGTCGCATTGGCTGAGCGAACCGACCTTGATCAGCTTTTTGCCAATGTGACCACTCAGCCGATGTTATGTGTGCTGGGTTTCCATTACGGATTTGCTGACTTCAATGCCGACCCGGATTTCCTGCAGCAGAACTTTGATGTGCTGCTGCGCTATAACGAAAAAGAAGTCCTGAACGGCCTGGTCGCGGGTGAAGCCCCGATCGGCATTGTGTCCGCAGGTTTCCTTGCACGCCAGTTTGTTGCAGACCCGGGATTGCGTGATCGTGTGGTGATAGCAGATGAACCCGATGCGACCTATGACCTTGTGTCGGTCGTTTCAAACAGCTCTGCCATTCCGATTGCGGACTTTAACAAGCTGATTGATCAGCTTCATGCAACTGGCGAAGTCGAACGCCTGTGGCAGCAACTGCATATCGGTGTTTCGGGTTAACGGGCAAAACCCGGCTTAGCCAAGCGGGGGAATGCGGGCAATCACGTTGCGGCGCAGGCTTTCGGGGCGTTCGCGCCAGGCAACAATACCATCTTCGCTTTGGGCATATTTATCGGCCAGTTCGCACAAATCATCGATCATGCTTTCGGGATCGACATTGCCATAGACATATCCCCATTTCCCGGCCCCATTAAGCGCAATGGAACAACCCGATTTGCAATTGGTCAGGCATTCAGCCGGATGCAGATCAAACGGCAAGTCACGCGTTTCACAGACTTCCTGCATGCGATCAAAAAGCTGCTTTCCATGGCGCGGATCAGATTGCCCATCAGCGTTGGACGCGGTGCAGGTGATGCAGATATTCAGGCGTGGCTTGGTGGTCATGAATGCGATCTTTGATTTGCGGGATACAAAACGGCGTCAGTTTTTATTGGCGCGCATCCAATCAGCTTGCAGCCGCCTCGGTCAAGTCATCATCGAGATTTTGGCTCACATAATCCTGAATGGCGGCGGCAAGTTGGCGGCTGACCAATGGGTGTGCACTTTCGGCCAGCATCACGGCCACCCCGACGGCGGGAAGCGGTGGGAAGCCATCGCGACTATCAAGGATCTGGAACTCGTCGGTTACACTGGCCGCAGCAAGGGCGGCAACACCCAATCCATCGCGCACCAGATGCAAAAGCGATGCGGCCTGACGGGTGGTGGCAAACAGATTGAACGGCCTGCCGGATTTGGAAATCGCGTCAATCGCCCAAGCATGAAACTTACAATCCTCGGCCGGCAAAACCAGCGGTAATGGATCAAGTTCATGCTGTCGATGGATCGGGGATGTCACCCAAACGCCTGGCTCATGACGCAGGAAATAGCCCTCTTCGCCCATGGCCGAACGGCTCACGAGCGAGATATCAAGCTCGCCTTGATCGAGCATGCGTTGCAACAAGATGGTCGGGTTGATCGAGATGAAGAAAGTGGCTGACGGGATTACGGCGCGAATGGCACGCAAAACCACCGGCAGGATTTTTTGCGCGTAATCATCGGGACAACCGATCCGGATCGGACGACTGGCATCCTTTGATTGCAGCTTGCCCATGGCTTCGTCTTGTAGCGTCAGAATGCGTCTTGCATATCCGACGAAGGTAATCCCTTCGTTGGTGAGCAGGACATTGCGGCCGTCACGTTCAAACAGCTTGTTATCAACCAGTTCCTCAAGACGCTTCATCTGCATGGAAAAGGCCGATGGCGTGCGGCCGATGCGGTCAGCAGCACGGTTGAAACTGCCGCATTCAGCAAAGGCGACGAAGCTTCGAAGCAGATCGGAATCCAATGGCCTCTCCTTTGTTCAGAAATATTGATCAAGGAAATTGAACTATTGGGTCAAAACTATTCGATTGTTTGGATCGCATCCAGCGGCAAATATCAAACCCGGCCGGCCAATGCTGTAACGCGAATGCTTTTGATGCATATGCCACAAGGAATTTCACGATGATTTTGAACGACTATTTGCTGTCGGGGAACGGCTATAAAATCCGTTTGCTGCTTTCGATGATGGGCTTGCCGTTTGAGTATGTCGAACGCGATATCATGAAGGGCGAAACACGCACGCCGGAATATCTTGCGACCATTAACCCGAACGGCAAAATCCCGGCGCTTGTGTTGGATGATGGCCGCGTGTTGGCGGAAAGCAACGCGATCCTTGGCTATTTGGCCGAAGGTACGAACTTTATCCCCGAAGACCGCTATGCACGCGCGGAAATGATGGGCTGGTTGTTCTTTGAACAATATGACCATGAACCAAACGTTGCGGTTCTGATTTCATGGTACGAGATCAAAGGCCTGCCGGAACATGCAGATATTTTCGAACCGATGAAACAGGCCGGTGCAAAGCGTGCGCTTGATCTGATGGAAAAGCGGTTGGCGGAACATAACTGGCTGGTGGGCGAAAGCCTGACGATTGCTGATATCTCGCTTTATGCCTACACGCATCGCGCGGAGCTTGGAAAGATCGATATGAAACCCTATCCGGGCATTCGGGCGTGGCTTGACCGGTTTGCCGCCGTCCCCGGCTACGTTCCGATCACCTGGACGCCGTAATTCGACAAAAAAGGGGCCACCAAGGGAAGGCAAATCCACCTGTTTATGGGGGAAGGGGCAGAGCAAAGCCCCCCAATGGTGGCCCAATACCCTGACGCGATTAAGGGGAACGTCAGGGCAGCGGTCAAAACCAAACAGATCAGGCTGATTTCAAAATCTGTTCGGGCAGAAGCGGGTCGGTCTGAACGGCAGAACTTCTTGCCTTGAAACGCTGATAGGCGCTCTGCACATTCGGCGCATCACCAATCATCTCTGCCCCGCCGGGCATGGCATTTAAGTAATGCATCATCGGCATGATCATCATGTCGGGCAGGGTAAAGCGATCGCCGAACAACCAGCCATCAGCATATGCCGGATCAAGCACCGCCAAGTCGTTCCGGATCGTATCAGCGACCTGGTTCATATGGATGGCAAAGCCCGGATCATGGCGTTTGGCATGATCCGCAAAGGCCATCGGAATGACGAATTTGCGAATGATATTTTGATCAAACCGGGTCATTGCCAAGCTGATCCACTGGTTCATCCAGGCGACCTTGGTTGCGCGCACCGGTCGCAATAATGGTCCCGGGAAATTGTCATCGATATAGCGGCAGATGGCAGCAGTTTCATACAGAACGAAACTGCCATGCATCAGGACGGGCACCTTGCCGAACGGATTGTGTTTCAGAACTTCGGGCGTTGCACTTTGGCCCGGTGTCTGAACATTGCGGCTGGTGAATTCAAACGAGATTTCTTTTTCGATACAGGCAATTCGAACACTACGCGTCAGGTTGCTGCGCGGCATTCCGACAATGGTGACATCCGTCATGACAGGGTCCTTTGCTGCATGATGTTTGGTTCGAACGCCAATCCAATCGGGCAATCTCAACACCAAACGTGCAGACAGGATCGCGGGTCTCATAATATGTTCAAGAACATATTATTTTGATGTGTCATGGTGGCATCTACCCAATCAGACCGTCAGTCGGAGGTCAAAATGCCTTACAAAGCTTCGCACAAACCCAAAACACGGATCCGCATTATCAATGCGGCTTCCGCCCAGTTTAATAAACACGGGTTTGAAAATGTGACGATTGATCAGGTGATGGCAGCGGCTGGTCTGACGCGTGGCGGGTTTTACGCGCATTTCAAGAACAAGGAAGACCTGTTCGTCGCTTGCGTTGAAAACGGTATGTCGCTGTTGGCGTCGCCAGTTCTGGCCAAATTGCGCAAGGCTGAACTTCGGGGCAATGACTGGGTCACATCATTTGGCGAGCTTTATCTATCGCGCCTGCATATCGAGAACCCGGATATGGGCTGTGCCTTGCCCACCCTTTCGACCGAGGTATCCCGATCTGGCGACAAGGCACGCAGTGCTTTTTCAAAGCTGGTCAATCATGCGACGGAGAAGCTCGCCTGGAAACTCGCCAAAGAAGATGGCGTGCCCGGGATCGACAAACATGTCGACATTAATGCAGCGGCAAAGCCGCGCAACATCCCTGCAGAATATGACCGCGAATCAACGGCTATGTTGGCCATGCTGGTCGGTGCGGTCGTGCTCAGCCGCGCGGTGGATGACGAAACTGCCGATAACATCCTCGGTCGCACGCGCGACAGCATCCTTAGCAATCGCGCGAAGCTTGATGATACCGATCAGCAGAAAAAAACCGGCTGATCAGTCAAAGAAGCCGTTCAGGACTTCGGCATAAATTTTCACAAGGTTTTCGATGTCATCGACCATGGCGTGCTCGTCGACCTTGTGCATGCTTTGCCCGACCAGGCCGAATTCGGCGACCTCGGTATATTTCTGAATGAAACGTGCGTCGGACGTGCCGCCCGTGGTGCTCATTTCCGGGCGTTTGCCTGTGACCTTTTCCGATGCATCCGCAATCAGGCCGGCAAGCTTGCCCGGATTGGACAGGAACGCTTCGCCGGAAATTTTGACTTTAAGTTCATGCGCACCGGCATGTTCGGCGCAGACATCTTCGATCCACTTCTTAAGATCGGCACCGGTGTGCTGATCGTTAAAGCGGATATTGAATGCCGCACTGACCTTGGCTGGAACCACGTTGGTTGCGGCATTGCCAGCATCAACCGTGGTGATTTCCAGATTGCTTGGCTGGAAGTGATCGGTGCCCTGATCAAGCTCGCGGGAATTAAGCACATCAAGTGTCTTGATCATGCGCGGGACCGGGTTATCGGCCAGATGTGGATAGGCGACATGACCCTGTGCGCCAAACACGGTCAGCCAGCCGGTAACAGAACCACGGCGACCAACCTTCATCATCTCGCCGAGGTATTTCGGGTTGGTCGGTTCACCAACGATGCAGCAATCGAACTTTTCGCCTTCATTGTCGCACCATTCGACCAGCTTGACCGTGCCATTGATGGCATCGGCTTCTTCATCGCCGGTGATCAGGAACGAAATGGATTCGTCGAAATCCGGGTGAGCCGCCAAAAAGGCATCGACACCGCCGACAAAGCACGCAATCCCGGTTTTCATATCAACCGCACCACGGCCAAACAGACGGCCATCAATCACATCGCCACCGAAGGGATCAACGGTCCATGCTGCGGCATCGCCAGCCGGGACAACGTCGGTGTGGCCAGCAAAACAGAAATTGCGACCCTTGGTGCCAAGACGGGCATAAAGATTGTCGATGGCGTCGCTATCATCGCCGTCAAATACCTTGCGTTTGCATTCAAACCCGCGTGCTTCAAGCGCCTTTTGCAGAACGTCAAGCGCACCGGCATCGGCCGGGGTAACAGACGGGCAGCGGATCAGCGACTGGGCAAGTTCAAGGGCAACGGACATCAGACAATCTCATATTTTGTAATGATCGGATCAAAGGCGATCACGGATGGCATGTGTAGAAAAGGGCAAAACGGACTGGCCGTTTTGCCCCTTATAAATCATCAATCTGTGCGCTAACAGAAATCAGTCGCGCAGCAATTCGTTGATCGAGGTTTTCGAACGGGTTTTCTCATCAACACGTTTGATGATGACCGCGCAATAAAGGCTCGGACCCGGGGTGCCATCCGGAAGCGGCTTGCCCGGAATGCTGCCCGGAACAACGACCGAATATGCCGGAACGCGACCCATAAAGGTCTCGCCGGTGGTGCGGTCGATGATTTTGGTCGATGCGCCGATGAAGACACCCATCGAAATGACGGCACCTTCTTCAACGATGACGCCTTCAACGATTTCCGAACGTGCGCCGATAAACGCGTTGTCTTCGATGATGACCGGACCAGCCTGAAGCGGCTCAAGCACGCCACCGATACCCGCACCACCTGAAAGGTGAACGTTTTTACCGATCTGTGCGCAGGAACCAACAGTCGCCCAGGTATCAACCATCACGCCGGTATCGACATAAGCGCCAAGGTTAACGAAGGACGGCATCAGGACGGTGCCCGGTGCGACATAAGCCGAACGGCGCACGATGCTGCCCGGAACGGCGCGGAAACCAGCTTCTTTGAACTCGGCTTCACCCCAGCCATTGAATTTCGACGGAACCTTGTCCCACCAGTTGGTGTTTTCACCCGGACCGCCGGAAATGGTGGTCATGTCGTTCAGACGGAAAGACAGAAGAACCGCCTTTTTGGCCCACTGATTGACAACCCATTTGCCGTCGATCTTTTCGGCAACGCGCAATTCGCCGCTATCCATGGCAGTCAGTGCCTGTTCAACAGCTTTGCGGATTTCGCCCTGGGTGGCGGAGCTAATTTCGTCGCGGTTTTCCCAAGCGACGTTAATCACGCCTTCAAGTTCAGTCTTGTTCATTTTCGAAGGTCCTTGCGGTCAGCCAAAATTTCGTCGGCGGAGAATGGTCAATGAAGCCCATGAAGTCAACTCCGCCAGTTTGCGTAGAAATGCCCATTTCGGGCGGTTTCCGTTCCTGATCCCTGTGGCCGATAGACATAGCGGATCATGGCGCCAAGCTCAATCGTGGAACCGTTACAAATCCCGCCCTTAACCGTAATCCGGTTGGTAAGTGGATTGCTGTGGCATTGGGCCGGAATTGTCGGCGATCAGGATGCCGTCGCCAGATTGCGCAAAAAGCCAACGATATCATTGGTTTCATGGTCAATGCGCGGATCATCACGGCCGTGTTGCGCCCATTCAAGATCGGTATGAACCCAAACCGTTGTCATGCCCATATCCTTGGCCGGCAGAAGGTTTTTGGCCATATCTTCGAAATAGACAGCGCGGGTCGGATCAATCCCGTCACGGGCCAGCAGGCGGTCATAGGGCTGCTGCTGCGGCTTGGGAATATAATCTGCATCGACAATGTCAAAGATGGTTTCAAACCGATCCGCAATACCCAGACGGCCCATCACACGTTCGGCATGGCCACGCGATGCATTGGTGAAAATCAGTTTGCGGCCCGGCAATTCTTCAAGCGCGCTTGCCAAATCCGGTGCCGGATCAACAACGGACAGATCAATGTCATGCACCTTGGCCAGATAATCTGCCGGATCGACATCATGTTCGGTCATCAAACCGCGCAGTGTCGTGCCATAGCGGTGGAAATAATCCTTTTGCACGCGATAGGCCGCATCGGGTTCAAGCTTCAGCGTTTCGCGAACATATTTCCCGATCAAATCGGAAACCTGTGAAAACAGATCGCAGGCCGCAGGATAAAGCGTGTTGTCGAGATCAAAGATCAGAACGCTGTCCTGATCAATACGCGGCAGGTCGGTTTTGATTTTCGGGGCGATGGTCATTGCAGATGGCCTTGTCGATGATGGGCGTGATGAGTGTCTGCCGCCATTTGTAAGGCATCAAAGCCCACTTGCATACTGTCCGCACAGGATTGTGCAATTTAGCATTGTAGTTATGCGGCATATGCAACCTATTAAAGGTCGAATTATGACAGATGGGGGTTTAAAAGCCGCAATAACACCAAAGATATACTGAGTCTGCGTTTTGATATGATTGGTAAATCTTCATCTGTCTGAGGCTTTTGGTGCTGCTTGGGGTATGGCGGAAGTATCGAACTTATCCGTCAGAGTAGGAAACATTGAATTTGTAAAACCCTTGTTAATCACAACGGGTTGATCATTGGGCAAAAGCCAGAATGGCATAAAGCGATTTCCGTGTTCGGGGGAAGTGGAAGTCGCTGGTTAAAACGGGCAGCGTGAGAGGGCGCATTGGAAAAACTTATAAAAGCTCGAACGACCGAACTACGGAATGAAAGAAACCGGTTCGCGGCACTGGCCTTCGTTTGGGGGGACCTGCTTCTTGAGCTTGATGGCGACCTTCGGATCGTTTTTGCATCGGGTGCATCGGACGGCATTCTTGGGCATCGTCCAAGTGATCTTGCCGGGAAGCTTTTCACCAACTTTTTGGCCAAGCAGTTCAAGCCGCTTGTGACCGAGATGTTGCAGGTTGCGCGTCGTCGTGGCCGCATGGACAATATTCAGGTGCGCTTTAACCAGCGCGAAGAAATGCTAAGCCCGCCCGTTTCTATGAGCGGCTATTTCCTGCCTGATCTTGGTGATCATTTCTTCGTCGCCCTGCGTGTGGCGATCAATTCGCTCCCGCCGGAACTTGCGGCATCTATCCAGCGCGATAATGCGACCGGGCTTCTTGATGAAGAAAGCCTGTCAAAAGTTGTGACCGAACGACTGGTGGCACAGCGTGAAACCGGGACCGAACATAAATTCACCCTGATGACGCTTAATGCGTTTGATCCGCTTTGCAAACGTATGGAGCAGGTCGAACGGGCCGAACTTATGGCAAGTGTTGGCGCGTTTTTGCGCGCGCATTCTGTGGCCGGTGATACTGCCGGGCGTTTGGGGGCTGATCAGTTCGGGATGCTGCATCGCCCGGATGTACCGATTGGCGATCTTGAAAAACGCATTGCTGAATGTGTGCGCGATGCCGATCCAAAAGGCGTTGGCGTTGAAGTCAGCTCAACCGTGACAGACTTTACCGCCGAAGTGATCCCACCAGGCGATCTTGCGCGCGGGGTTTTGTATTCCATTCGCCGGTTCTGTGACCGACAGGATCACAGCTTTACGTTCTCAAGGCTGATGGGGCAGGCCGATAATCTGGTCAATAACACCTTCTCGGCCATGCAGGACTTTGGCATGCGGGTCGACAAGTTAAAATTTGATGCGGTGTATCAACCGATTGTCCGGTTGCCCAATGCCGAAATCCACCATTTTGAAGTGTTGGTACGCTTTTATGATGATGAAGGGCAGTTGATCCCGACCCAGGACCTGATCACTTTTGCCGAACAGGTCAACATGGTGCACAGGCTTGACCTTGCGATGCTGCGTCGAAGCATCAAATGGATCAAAGGACAGCTGGAATCAGGTATTTCTGTTCGGGTTGCCGTGAACGTCTCGGGTCATTCGATCGAAAATCCGGACTTCTGTCGGTCGGTAATTGCGTTGTTTGAACGCAACCGGGACACCCTTAATCAGTTGATGCTGGAGATTACCGAAACATCAGAAATTCGCGATATCGATACGGCAGCCAAATGGATCAGCCGGTTCCGCGAATTTGGCATTGAGATTTGCCTTGATGACTTCGGCACCGGGGCATCGAACTTCCGCTATTTGAGCGCGATGGAAGTCGACTATGTGAAGATAGATGGAGAATCCATTCGCCAGTCGATGAAAACCAGCAAGGGCATGGCGTTCCTGAGATCGCTGGTCGATTTGTGTCACGAGATCAATGTCGAAGTCGTTGCCGAGATGATCGAAACCGACAAGATGCGCGATATGGTGACCAAAGCCGGGTTCGATTACGCGCAAGGTTATCTGTTCGGTAAGCCGGAATCCGACATCACGCTTTATTGGCGCGATACGCCGCAATGGCGATAAGCCAAACATGATCTTAAAGGTCGCCTTCTGGCGGCCTTTTTTGTTGAGATCGCTATGCTAAATAAACACCAGAAGTGCCTTTGCAGTGTGTCGCGATCGCACTCTCAAACTTTTACTGGTTTTGACCCGGCAGGAATTTGGATGCGTCGGATGTTATCCCGTATTTTTCCAAAATGCCGTCATAAACACCGTTACTGCGGATGGTTTTCAGGCCGATATTGAGCTGCCTTAAAAGGACTTCGGCCTTTTCGGATTTTTTGGAGATGCAGGAATAATACGGATTGTTGGCGATGACCTTAGTTTTAATCTTGTTGGTATCGGCAATCGAATTTTCCCCGACATTAAGCAGATAGTCCATTGGTGCCGTGAATGACAAAGCAGCATCCAGTCTGCGTGACATCAGCAAATTCACCAATGTCATTTCGCTATTGGCGACAACAACGTCGAGATTAGCCTCTCGTGCGGTGGCCTCAAGGCTATAGCCATTGACCACACCGACGGTCATTTTGGCGGCGTCTTCCAACTTCTTGATCGGTTCAAGGACTTCGGGGCGTGTTGAATAAAACGCGATCCGGACATGCCCCAATACATCGGAATAAAGAAAATCGCCTTCACGCTCGGGTAGATAGCTGCAGGAACAAAGCCCGTCAACCTGACCGGTTTCCGCCAGGAAATAGGCCCGCTTCCAAGGATTAAACGGTGTAATCAAAGAGATGTTGCGCGACATGAAGGCTGCGCGCAGAACTTCAACATCATAGCCCGGAAGCGTATTGTTATTGGCGATCTTTGACGGTGGAAACGGGTTGCAGGCAAGGGTGACTGTTTCGTGCTGTCCCGCTGGTGATATCAACGAGTTTTGCGCTGCCACAGGATTGCTTGCTAAACCCAACACAGTGCTGACGACACCCATCACCACAAGGCTTTTTGCCGCAAGATGGCGCCACTGACGGACCGCACCTTTGGTGGCCCGGCGTAGGGAAACGTCAGGAAAATTTCGTTCAGGTCGGCTAAGGGTCACGTGATCGGCAATCAATTATGTGGCGCGTGGCGGCATCCTAACATGTTGGTCCGGGCAATAAATCGAATTTTCGTCTAATGCCCAAGCAAAAAACGCCTAATGGTTGCGTGTAAGACTTCTAAAAGCCGCAGCAAATCCAATGGTTAGCTTGATTACAGGTCGTTTGATCGGGGTTTTGGCAAGACGCCATAGCGTTCAAGAATGGCATCATACTGGCCTGATGTCTTGATCGTCTCAAGGCCTTCATTCAGACGCTCTACAATGATCGCAGCATTTCCAGCCCGCTTGGACAGGCAGGAAAAATACGGGTAAGCAGCGGTTTCATGATAGGTGGGTTCAAGCGTTTCGTTGGTTGCCTGATTATGTTCACGCACCACCGTTGCCATGGTTTCATGAAATGCATAGATCGCATCGATCCGGCCAGTGCGCAAAAGCGCGAGAAGGCTTTTTTCCGAGTTCGCACTGACTGTATCAAGCCCTGCTTCCTTGGCGTATCGTTCCAGGGTGTAACCGGCAACCACACCCACGGTTAAGCCAGATGCCTGATCAAGGTTTTTGACTTCCGAGAGGATATCAGGTTCGAGCGCGAACAAGCCGACATGCTGCAGGCCGATCTGATCGGAATATTGAAAGATGGCTTCACGTTCGCGCAGATAACTGCATGAACACAATCCGTCGACATCACCGTTTTCGGCCAGAAGATAGGCGCGTTTCCAAGGATAAAACGGGGTGTTGAGCTTAACACCACTGGCAGTGAATGCTGCGCGCAGGATTTCAACGTCAAAGCCCGGTTCAAGGGCACGATCAGCGATCTTTGATGGGGCAAAGACATTGCAGGCCAGGGTGACTTCAAGACCCGTTGCATCAGCCGCCTTGTCTGCTGCGGATGCCGATTGGTCAAAGCTTGTGCCCAGAGCAAACCCAAGCCCAAGCGTTGCTATCGCCGCAACTTTAATCAAAGGGCGGATAGGCAATAGCTGTCTTGTCTTTTGGTCACGGACCACGAAAGCCTCATTGCGTGATGACGACCTGTTGGCAGCTTGCCCTTAAATATCAGGGTTGGCGCTACGACAATCAAGCATTTGGCGTGTGAAGATCGTGATCAAAACAAAAAAGCCGGCGCACAGGGCACCGGCTTTTTCAAGAAAATTCAAGTGGGCTTATTCAGCCGCTTTGACTTCTGCGCTGTTGCGGATGGCCGCTTCGCGGACATCGTCGGTGACATGTTCTTCGAACTTCGCGAAGTTCTTTTCGAACAGACCGGTCAGGTTGGAAGCGGCCTTGTCATAGGCTGCCTTGTCTTTCCAGCTGTCACGCGGGTTCAGAACTTCTGCCGGGATGTCGCCACAAGCGGTCGGATATGCCAGACCGAAATACGGATCGGTTGCAAATTCGGCACTTTCCAGCTCGCCATTGAGCGCGGCATTGAGAAGACCACGGGTGTAAGCGATCTTCATGCGCGAACCAACGCCATAGCCGCCACCGGACCAGCCGGTATTGACCAGCCAGCAATTGGCTTCATGTTTTTCCATCATTTCACCAAGCAGCTTGGCGTAAACCGACGGATGACGCGGCATGAACGGTGCACCAAAGCATGCGGAGAACGCAGCGGTCGGTTCCTTGACACCTTTTTCGGTGCCAGCAACTTTTGCGGTGTAACCCGAAAGGAAGTGGTACATCGCCTGTGCCGAGGACAGTTTTGCGATCGGAGGCAGAACGCCAAACGCATCACAGGTCAGCATGATGATGTTTTTCGGGTGACCACCACGACCGGTTTCCGATGCATTCGGAATGAATTCGATCGGATAGGAGGAACGGGTGTTTTCGGTGTGACGGGCATCGTCGAGATCAAGCTCGCGCGACTGCTTGTTCATCACGACGTTCTCAAGAACGGTACCGAAACGCTCGGTGGTCGCATGGATTTCCGGTTCTGCTTCTTTGGAAAGCTTGATCACTTTCGCATAGCAGCCGCCTTCGAAGTTAAAGACGCCGTCTTCACCCCAACCATGTTCGTCATCACCGATCAGCGTACGCGATGCGTCAGCCGAAAGCGTGGTTTTGCCGGTGCCCGACAGGCCAAAGAAGATAGCGGTGTCGCCGTCTTTGCCCATGTTGGCCGAGCAATGCATCGGCATAACGCCTTTGGCTGGGAGGATGTGATTGAGAACCGAGAAGATCGATTTCTTCATTTCGCCGGCATACCAGGTGCCGCCGATGATGACCATTTTACGCTCGAAGCTGACCATCACGAAAACTTCGGAACGGGTACCATCCACTTCCGGATCTGCCTGAAGGCCCGGTGCGTGCAGAATGGTGAATTCCGGTGCGAAGTCGCGCAGTTCTTCTTTCTGCGGCTGGATGAACATGTTGCGAGCGAAAAGGTTATGCCATGCATTTTCGTTGATCACGCGAACCGGCAGGCGGAAACGCGGATCGGAACCGGCAAAGCAATCCTGAACGAACAGTTCGGTGCCTTGGAAATATGCGCGCACTTTCTGATACAGGCGCTCAAATACTTCCGGGCTGACCGGGCGGTTTACATCGCCCCAATCGATATCTGCCTTGGTGCTTTCTTCTTCAACGACGAAGCGATCCTGGGGGGAGCGGCCGGTATGTTCGCCGGTCAGTGCGACGAATGCACCACCCTTGGCGATCTTGCCTTCGTTGCGACGGATCGCATGTTCGTAAAGGCCGGCAGCGTCAAGGTTCCAGTGAACGGCGCCAAGGTTTTTGAGGCCATGAGTTTCAAGGCCTACACGGCTGACAACGGGTCCTGATTGCAGCACAAATCTCTCCTGGTGGGTTTAAAAGAGCTGGGGGTTAATGTCCTAATTTACACAACAAATTGTGGGTAATTTATTGCGTTGAGACATATTGTTACAAAGGTGTCTTAAAAGCAACCGGTCCTTTGGCCTAATACCAAGGAAAACGTAGCTGTTTTTGCGTTTGCGAAAATTCGATTTTCAGGGTCGCGGGTTAAATGTTCAGAATACAAATGGTCCGACTTATCCGCGCCATTTTTTGCACATTTTGACCAAAATTTCCCGTGCTTCGCCGGGATTATGGATGGGTTTTGGGAAATCAATTCTGATGGGCGGGGAATCGGTATCATGACTGCTTAAAACCATCCCGTCACAATCAATCGAATGCATCAGCCAACCGGCGTCGGGATCGTAATCGGAATGGTTTGAAACGATGTGGGAGATCGCATTGGCGTGATCTGTATTCATATGGCCGATGATGTCGTCATGTCCGAGCACAAGCGGATGGCAATCGGCCTCGATGAACTGCGAGCCTGGCAAGCGACGCTGTTTGCCAAATCCGCCAACCCAATAGATCGCATCAACATCGACCCGATAAAATCCGAAATCGGCAAAATCCGCATATTGGGCCGCGTCCGGGTGGCTGCGCAGATAACAGGCGCGCAAGGCCGCATCATCATTACGCACGGCCCGACCAAACACACTTAGGCGGGCGGTGTCGGTTTCAATGGTTGCTGATGTGCCATTGGCAGAAGGGCCAAACAGCATCGAGACGCGATTGTCTGCGGCAATGTGGCGGGTGTGATCGGCAAGATCAGAAATCAACAGGATCGGTGAACCGTCAATGTCGGTGCCCGGGACGACCATGGATGTTACCGGCCAACCGTCTTCGACCTGCTTGTGACCGGTTGCGATGGTGGCAAGGGCTGCATTGGTGGCGACACGGCACATCCGGCGCAAGGCAGCACAATTGGGTGCTTCGAGATCATCAGACATGGGTGGCTTCCTGTCCTTTGTGAACTACGGATGTGATGATGACCGATTTCATGGGTTTTGCGCAAGATTGCTGCTAGTTCGATTTTCGAGCCTGTATCGAAACATCGAACTTGCGGCCAGAAATTCCGGGATTTCCAAGGTCTGGAATTGGAAAAATTACAAACCTGCCAGTAACTTGATCCTGCCTTTATATGAACCTATTCGAATAAAATGTTGTTGGCATTGCTCTAAATCAAATTATATATCTATGTATAGTATAAAGTATGGGTTTAGGTATTGGGTCATGTCCGATAACAATCCTTCCGAAGGGTTGAGTACGTTGCAATGTTGACCACATTCAAATGACCAGTATTCGCTGGAAACTTGGTTTGAGGACATTCGGGAACGGCTATGACGTGAGCAAAATTGGTCAGTGCCGATGCAGGTCTGAAGGGGCTTGGTGCGGCATTTCCGATTGGGGAGTACGACGATGGGCGTTGGTGATAACCGGGAAACTCCGGATACAACATCTGATGGTCTAACGACTTCATCAAAGGGCGCGTTTGAAGAAAGCAGCCTTTTTCCAGAGAATAACTGGAAAGTGTTGGTGGTCGATGACGATGTAGATGTGCATGAAGCCACAGAATTTACTTTATCCAGCGTGAAGATACTTGGGCGCCCCTTAAAGCTGCTCCATGCGGTTAGTGCGGACGAGGCGCTGAATTATCTTCAGGTGGTACCGAATGTTGCGGTGATATTGCTTGATGTGGTGATGGAGTCACCCGATACCGGACTTCGTTTGGTCAGGGAACTGCGCGCGCGGCTATAAAGAACCCCGGATTATTCTCAGGACCGGATATCCCGGGTTGGCTCCTGAAAACTCCGTCATTCAAGACTATGAAATCGACGATTACTGGACCAAGGATGAACTGACCCGGTCCCGATTGATCACGTCGCTTACCACAGCCATTCGCGCCTATGACTATATCCGGACATTAAGTGCCACCAAGGCCGGCCTTGAGATGGTGATTGAAGGTACTCAGCAACTATTTGGCAACAAGAACCTGGATTTGTTTGCCGAAGGTGTGCTGCGTCAGATCGCCGCCGTTCTTCGATTGCGCCCCGAAGGTGCAATTTGTGCGCTGGGAAGTTCCGAAACACGTGCGGCCAATATGGTTGTCATGTCGGGTGTCGGGCGCTTTTCTGGGCATGTCGGTGAAAGTCTGTCCGAACTTAAAGACGTCGATGCCGAGATGATCCGCCAATGCGAGGAAAAGTATAACAAGCCGGTCATCGTCGGATCAAAGATTGGTCTTCGGCACAAAAGTGCGACCGGCCGCGAGATGCTGATTTACTTCGAACATGGCGGCACCTTTACCGAAAGCAGCATGGTCTTGCTTCAGGTTTTCTCCAACAATCTGGCGATTTGTTTTGAAAACCTGGCCCTGATCAATGAGTTGGGTGAGCTTGCCTTCCATGATCAACGCCTTGGTGTGCCCAACCAAAACGCCTTTGATCGGGAACTTCTGACCCTCAAGGCCAAAGGCCAAGAAGCCGCCGTGATTGCCATGATCAGTGTGGATGACGCTCCGGATCTTGCGGTGGCATTCGGGATGTCGATGGCAGAGGCCCTGATGCTGGCGGTTTATGAACGTCTGGCCGCAGTGACAGGCGAGGGGACATTGATTGCGCGCGTTGGTGAATTCACATTTGGCGTTGTCGACAGTACCGGGAAAATTGAAACAACTGCCCTCGAGGCAGTGTTTGGCGAGCCGTTCAATGTTTTTGATAATCATCTGAAAGTGAAGTCGACCATCGGTATTGTGCGTGGGAACCTGAAATCAGATCGTAGCTTTGATATCCAGCGCGCCGCGAGAATCACGCTTCTCAAACAGGAACAAAAGGCCCCTGGCAGGATATCGGAATTTGACCCGGCCATGGCTGATGAAGTTGAGCAGGTCATGCGTTTGCGTGGTGCCCTTCAAGGGGCGCTAAAGGCGCGCGAAATCTATTTTGTGTTCCAGCCAAAGATCAATCTGCAAACCGGCAAGGTAATTGCCAGCGAAGCACTATGTCGTTGGGAGTTAGATGGAAAGCATGTTTCGCCCAGTGTTTTTATTCCTGTTGCGGAGCGCGCCGGGCTAAGTGCAGACATAACTTTTCAGTGTTTGGACAGTGTGAAAGACATGCGCGCTGCCTTGCAGGAAAACGGCTTTGATCAGATGCGGGTCGCGGTCAATCTTGCGGCCAAAGACGTCTGTAATATCGATTTCATCAAGGATCTGATTGGCCATTGTGAAAGCCTTGAACTGGGCATTGATGCGGTTAGCTTCGAGATCACGGAAAGTCACGCCTTTACCAACGAGGATGATGCTACGGCGGGTCTGAACTTGCTGGCCAAGAAGGGCTACAAAATCTGGTTGGATGATTTTGGCACCGGGTATTCATCGCTAAGTCATCTCAATCTGTTGCCGGTTCATGGAATCAAGATTGACCAGTCCTTTGTCAAAAACCTGACAATTGAACGCGCGCGCGGAAGTGTTGCGGCATCTGCGGCTGCCATTGCCGAAAACCTTGGTCTTAAAGTTCTCGCCGAGGGCGTTGAAGCCCGTGAACAGCATCAAATCGCGCGGTTCCTGGGCATCGACGAGGTGCAAGGGTACTTTTACAGTCCGGGGCTGAGGACGCCGGATTTCATCGAATGGTACAAGGGGTGGAACCTTTCAGAGAAGCTCATCCATGAGTGAAATCACAGCGCCACAGGTAAAAGACCGACCGCGCGAGACATCATTTGCCGAGGCGGTCGGTCGTGCCTGGTATCAGACCCGTTATTTTTGGCGTGTGAGCCTGACATTATTCGTAATAGGGACTGCGGTTTTACTGGCGGGATGGTTCATGTGGCATCAAGCAGAAGCCACCCGCCGTGATAATGCGACAACCCGCCAATTGATCGTGGATAGCGAAGCACAGACGACCAGTTTGCTGCGATGGTATGAAACAGCCATCCAAAGTGTGAAGCTGTCTGCAATGCATCCTTCAGTCCGCGGATTTCGGGAAAACCCGGCCGCAGCACGTGATTATTTCAAGCAACTTTCGTCGGTGATCAAACGGTTCAGCCAGATCCGCATTCTTTCGCCCGATGGCATGGAAATGATGCGTGTTGATAGCCGCAATGGTCGGGTCTTCGTCGTGCCGCAAGGTCAGTATCAGAACAAGGCCGGTCGTTACTACTTTGAAGCTGCGCGGCAACTGGGACCGGGCCAAGTTTATATCAGCCGTCTTGATTTAAATGTTGAACATGGTCGGATTGAAATTCCGATACGACCAACATCGCGCCTGATTACGCCGATCATGTCGGATCGAAACGAACTGATCGGCTATTTTGCGATCAATCTTGATATGGCCGAAGGATTGGCCGGCTTCGCCCAAGATCCCGCCAGTGCGGTGTCGCGTGCGTTGCTTAATCGCGACGGTTATTGGTTGGCAGGGCTCGCTGATGAATTTCTTTGGGGCTTTATGCGCAATGAAGAAACAACACTTGCGGCTCAGGACCCGGAACTTTGGGATCAGATTAGAAACACCAATCTACGCAATAGCTTAACCTATGATGGGATGATTTATTCTGTTGTGGTGTTTTCGATTGCCGATTTGGCCGATGCATCGGGGCAGGAGCTGGTTTTACCAGATCAGACAAAGCTGTTTGTTGTCAGCAAAGCGCCCAGATATGACCGTTTGCTGGGGCTAAAATTCAATGACCTTTTGATTTTGTCAGGCATTTTGCTGCTGATTGCCGCTGTTTCTGCGTTGATCGGTTACTTTGTCGTGCGCAGGCAGCAAGCGATCGATATTCAGCATCGCATTGAAGCCAATCTGGTTTCGGTTCAGCGCATGGCATCCCTTGGGCGTATTGTTGCCGGTGTGGCCCATGAAATGCGCACACCGCTTGGCAATGCACTGACGGTCAGTACGACAATTATCCATGATCTTGATGACATCATGGTCAAGTTCGCCAAGGACAATGGTCATCATCTTGAACAGGATGAAATTGATCATATCCTTCGCGGTGTTCGGATCATTCAGAGGAATATCGAACGCACAAGCGCACTGGTGTGGAACTTCCGAGAAACCGCTACCGATCAATCCAATCACATCCGCCGGAAATTTGATTTGGTCAAGGTTACGCGAAATTTGATTGGTACCCTTGAAACGCAGCTTGGCAAAAAAGGTGTTACACTAAGCGTAACGGGTCCAGCCACAGCGCCGATTGAGAGTTTTTCCGATGCGGTGGATCAGGTTCTGCTGTCGCTGATCACCAACGCTGTCCAACATGCCTTTGTCGGGCGTGAAACGGGGCGGATAGACCTTCTGGTCGTTGATTATGACGAGCAGTTTTATCAGGTGGTTGTTTCTGATGACGGGGTCGGCATTGATCCCAAGGATCATCAACGTGTTTTCGAACCGTTTTGGACCAGTGATTTACCAGATCGGGGAACGGGTCTTGGATTGGCGATTGTCAGCAATATCGTCGTCGGCGTTTTGGGGGGCGAGATCACTTTGCAATCTGAACCCGGGCTTGGATCCAGCTTCCTTGTGATGATCCCGAAAGCAGCCCCGATCCGTGATGCCCTGAACCCCTATATCGTCACGGATGAAAGCCAAACCAGGCCGGTGGCACTTGGCCAAGGACGATCAAAACAAACCGGCTAACCCCGTTCAATAGGGCGATTTTCCCCGTTCAAATTGTGCCGATATGAAGCAGCACTGAAGCAGAGCTTTTTGCTGAGATAGAGGTGATTCAAGGATTTATTAGAATAATCCTAATCTTTCGGGCAGGGCGCCTATACATAAGCGCTGGTTGAACCAAATTGCAAACTCACCACGTAAAACCCTAGATGGAATTGTTGCGCGTGAATTCGTCGTAAGACAGAAAATGTCTTTTACGGCGGGAACAGACAAAGTCCGATTTGGGTTTACGCGATCACGAGCATTGGAGATCCTCGTGGGGGATAGTCAACTACAGCAAGTTTCAAATGATGATGATATCGTCATCGTCAATGACGAAACGCCGAAGTCCGGACGAACTCGGTCCGCGCGCGGTTGGCGTGTTATGATTGTCGATGATGACGAAGATGTTCATCAGGCAACCGAGTTCGCACTTAATGGTGTTGAGATTGATGGTCAGGCGCTTAATTTCCTGCATGCTTATTCCGCAGCAGAGGCGTTTGATCTTTTATGCCGTGAAAACGATGTTGCTGTCGTGCTTCTTGATGTTGTTATGGAAGAAGATCAGGCGGGACTTAAGCTTGTTGAGCGTTTGCGCAGTCAGGGTTTTGAGGACCTTCGTATTGTTCTGCGCACGGGAAATCCGGGTTACGCGCCCGAAGCATCCGTCATCCGCGATTACGATATCAACGACTATCACACCAAGGATGATCTGACGCGCACACGCCTTGTAACGGCGCTGACAACTGCCATTCGCAGTTACAACCATATCAAAATCATGGCGCAAACCCGCGAAGGGCTCGATCAGATCATTCGCGGGACCGAAGCCCTTTATACCAAACGCAAGTTTGATGATTTTTCTGAAGGTGTTCTTAAACAGATCGCGGCCCTTTTGGGGCTTGAACCGCATGGTGCGATTTGTGCGGCAAGCGATCCTTTTGGCGCGGTGGATCGGGAAAAACCCAGCATTGCGATCAATTCGCTAACCATCCTGGCCGGGCTTGGCCGGTTTGCCGGTAATGTTGGGGCAAAGCTTGCGCAGTTCCCGGAATTTGACAAAACCATCTTGTCTGATCTGAACGCGACGTCGATCGAGCCAGCGATTGACGAGGACTCGGTTACCTTCAAGATGCTGACAAGCAGCGGCAAGGTCATGGTTGTTTATTTTGAACATGGTGGCCGGGTTGACCCACATGCAGTGTCGTTGCTTAAGATGTTTGCAAGCCAGCTGTCGCTTTGCTTTGAAAACATCGCACTTCTGACCCGATTGGATCAGCTGGCCTATGTCGATCAGGGCATCCATATTCCCAACCAGAATGCCTATCATCGCCAACTTGCACGGCGTCTTGATAGTGGCGATTGCAAAGATGCACTGGCGATGGTCGAGATTAACGAGCTGTCGCATTATGGTGCCGTATTTGGTCAGGCATCCTCGGAGCAGCTTGTTTTGGGCGTTTATCAGCGCTTGCGCGACATGCTGGGCCAGGATGCCTTTATTGGCCGGGTTGGCGAATTCCGCCTTGTGGTCATCAACTCGCGCCCTGACCTGTTAGCCACGGTTTTGGAAACGGCGTTTGTGCGTCCCTATCAGATGGGGCTTAGCAGTGTGACGCTGAGCATTTCTGGCGGTATTCTGCCGTCCCTTGCCGGGTTCAAGGATACCATGGCCTGTGATCAGGCGGTGCGCACAGCATTCCTGAATGCCAAGTCGCATGAAACCGAAAGTGTCGTTTTCTATCAGCCCGAAATGGAAGACACGATTGCAAGGTCGCTGCGTCTGAAGACCGAACTGATAGCGGCACTTAAGCAGGGCACGATTGATTTCCATTTCCAGCCACAGATCGACATTGCAACCGGCGCGCTTGTGTCGGTTGAGCTTCTGGCGCGTTGGCAGTTAAACGGTGATCCGGTTGAGCCAGGCCTGTTTGTATCGCTTGCCGAGAAATCGGGGCTTTCAAGTGATCTTGCATTCCAGGCGGTGCGCGCCGCCGCCAAGTTTACTGCCAAACGCCGCGAATTGGGGCTGCGTGATATTGTGTGTTCGGTGAACCTGTCATTTTATGACATCAGCACACCGGGTTTTGACGACAGCATGTTGGCGCTGGTCAAACGGTTGGGATTGTCGCCTGAAATGATCCGGTTTGAGATCACCGAAGGATCGGCGATGCAGCAGTCTGAACTGACATTGCTGATGATGGAACGATTGATCGATTTTGGTTTCACCATGTCACTTGATGATTTTGGGACCGGCTATTCGTCACTCAGTTACCTAAATATGTTGCCGGTGCAGGAACTTAAGATCGATCGGTCCTTTGTCTGGATGTTGCAGGCAGAAACATATCGCGAAAGCATCGCGTCATCGGCCAATCTGATTGGCAGTAACCTTGGTCTTGAGGTGCTGGCAGAAGGTGTCGAAACGATTGAGCAGCACAATATGGTCAAGGCCATCGGCATATTGCGCGGGCAAGGGTATCTGTATTCTCCGGCACTGGATCTGGATGCCTTTATCCAATGGGAACGTAACTGGGATCCGGAAAGCCTGCAGGTGCGCGCATGAATATGTCGATGCCTGTCGGGCCATCTGGGCAGCCCGAGGATGAAGAAGAAGAGCCATCTGGTGCAAAATCCCGGACACGCAAATGGATTTTGCCGGTCATCGTTTGTTCGGTTTTCTTGCTGGCGTGTAGCTTGTCGATTGGTAGCTGGGCGCTTTGGAACCATTTCGAAAATCAGCGTCAGCGTTCTGATGCGATTCAGGAAATCAGCACTGAGCTTGAAGAACGAACCAGCGTGTTTGTTACCGCATTCGAAGTGGTCAAACAACAAATCCGGATTGCGGCCGAAACAACGGATTTGCAAGATTTCAGATCGAACAAGGATGGTGCGCGCAATCACCTGATGACGATCATCCGAAACTTCTTTGACATGTCGCAGGTCCGCATCCTTGATCTACAGGGTATGGAAGTCATTCGTATCCAGCGTGAAAGCGGTGGCTTCACCAATATCGGTGACGATCTGCTTCAGGATAAATCCAGCCGGTACTATTTCCAGAACGCGGTTGATCTTCGGCGTGGTGAGGTTTTCATATCCCACCTTGATCTGAATGTTGAGAATGGCGAAATCGAACGCCCCTGGGTGCCGACTGTGCGCTTTGTTGCACCGATTTTCTCGCAGCAGCGCGAAAAGATCGGCTTTCTGGTTTTCAATATCAATATGTCGCCCGTTTTGCGGGACTTCCAGCAGGCCGAATTTCGTTCTGTGGCATCTGCTTTGATTAACACTCAGGGCTACTGGCTGGCGGGGATGAAGCCCGAACGGCTTTGGGGCTTTATGACCGGGTCGAATGTCACGGTTGCCAGTGAACGCCCTGATCTGTGGCAAAAGCTTCAGGAAACCGAAAGTCGCGGTTCATTTGTTCTCAATGGTCGGATCTACATGGCGCGATCCATCGCCCTGACCAACATGGTCGATACGGGTGGTGGCGGCCTTAATCCGCTGCGCGCAGATGAAAGCCTGACCATTTATGTGTCAACCGCGATCACGGATCGGTTGCTCAGCCCGCGGAGCCAAGACGTGTTTTTCTTGGCACTGGTGGTGATGCTGTCGGCAGCATTGTCTTATCTGGTAGCCCGCCTTTATCGCGCACACCTTCAGGCCAAAACGATCGAGCAGGGGATTTCCCAACAACTGGCGGGCATTCAGCGCATGGCGTCCTTAGGGCGGATTGTGGCCGGTGTTGCCCATGAATTGCGCACACCAATTGGCAATGCACGAACGGCCGTCACAGCCCTTGGCGACAATATCGCCGAATTTGACGAGGCGGTTAAAACCAACAGTCTGAAGCGATCCTATCTGGAAGCCTTTATCGAACGAATGCGTTCCGGCAATCAGATTGTTGAGCGTAATATCGAACGATCAGTCTCCCTGATCGGGCATTTCAAGCAAACCGCCGCCGATCAGACCAATCAGCGCCGTGAAAAGTTTGATTTGGGCAAAGTGCTGTCGGATCTATGCGAAACATTGCGTCTTCAATACAAGAAGCGCGGCTATGAGCTTGAACTGACGGCGGAGCCCGGGCTTTCGATGCAAAGTTATCCCGGGGCGATTGACCAGATCATTCTTAATCTTCTGCAGAATGCGGAAATGCATGCCTTTAGGGAAGATGCCAAGAACAAGAAGCTAATGATCCGGGCAACATCAATGGGCCGGCAGACCGTGCGCATTGAAATATCGGATAACGGCAAGGGCATCCCGCCTGATCACGTCGAACGCATTTTCGAGCCGTTCTGGACAACCCGGCGTGGCGGTGGTGGCACCGGCCTTGGTCTTAGTATCGTTGCCAATATTGTGCAGAAGGTTCTTGAGGGCGATATCCGCGTCAGCAGCGTGCAAAATGAAGGCACGATCTTTGTCATGACGCTTCCGCGCACCGCCAGCGAAAAGACGCCCGGCGTTCAGGGAAGCGGGCTTGATATCAGTTCGTTCTGATGGTTTGTGACGGGCGGCCGGGGAGCCTAACTTGCTTCTGCGGCCCGGTTGTTAGCGTGCTTTGGCATGCTGGCCTTGCGTTTGCGGGCCTTGTCGATGACGCGCTTTTTGTTGCCGTCACTAAGCCCCATCCACGCGCCAATTTCATCCCCGGTGCGATAACATCCGATGCAGAAACCTGATCTTGGGTCGAGCACACAGGTGCCGATGCATGGTGATTTGACGGTCATATGGCCCAGAAAGTCCTGCGGAACGATAATGGCGAATTGGTTTGCCATACAAAGCAGCTTCGCGCCCGCCAATCAAGGGGGCAGAGCGACGGGCGCGGACAAAATCACGATTGCAACGGTGATCCTGGTTTAGACAGGTTACAGACGATTGAACCAGTTACGGATTTGGCGATCAGCTTCTTCGCGCTCAACGCCGTAGGCTTCCTGAATAAGCCCAACCAGTTTGTCACGTTGGCCATCAACGGCCTTTACATCGTCTTCGGTCAGGCGGCCCCATTCGCGTTTCACGCCGCCCGCGATCTGTTTCCAGCGTCCTTCGATTTGATCCCAGTTCATGCTTTTCTCCTGCATCCGTGGGTGATTTGCTCGTGGGTTAGGCTTTTGCCTTCTATGAAGTTCTAACGGCGTGGCGGGGTTGTTGTTCCGAATTTGGCGGGTCTTGGCATGGCTGCAATGTCGGGCGGTTTGCTTGCCATATCGGTCTTGGGGGGGTATAGCCGCACCAGTATTTTTTATGGAGATGATATCGCACGGCCCAAAACGGGTAGGCCCATCGGGCAGAACGTGCGGCACGGAGGAAGATATGCGCGGCTATTTCGGGATTGGAATTGAAGGGGCAAGCAAGCCTTTAAATGTGGGCACGCTGTTTCGTTCCGCCCATGCCTTTGGCGCAAGCTTTGCGTTTACGGTGGATGCAGACTTCCGCGAGGAACGCTCCAACATCACCGATACATCGAAGTCGGGCGAACAGATGCCCTACTATCATTTCCCGGATCACAACAATCTGCTTCTGCCGCAGGGCTGCCGCATGGTCGGTATCGAACTGACGCCAGATGCGATTGAACTGCCAAGCTTCAAACACCCGTCGCAGGCGGCTTATATCCTGGGCCCGGAACGTGGCAATCTGTCAGAAGAAGCGCAGGCGAAATGCGATTTTATCATCAAGATCCCGATGAGCTTCTGTGTGAATGTCGCGATTGCAGCCAATATCGTGATGTATGATCGCCTGATCAGCCTGGGCCGTTTTGCCCCGCGCCCGGTCCGTGCTGGCGCGCCGACGGAGCCAAAACCAGAAGCTCATTATGGTGGCTGGATTTCGCGCACCCGCGAAAAGCGCAAAGGCGATCCGGAAAAATTCCGTCAGGCTCCACCGCCCGATTACAGCGTGATCGACGGGACTTTGGATGACGACGACGCCTAAGCCGTTCGTCGATCCGGTCTTTCAGACTACGAGATAAAAAAAGCAACGGCCGCGAGGGAGGAGCGCGGCCGTTGCGCTATGTGATCTGCGCTGTTGTGCCTTAACAGGGGGGGCTTGGCACAGCGCAGATCAGGTGCAAATCGTTAGGTTATGCAGCCTTGTCGGTGCTTGGCTCTGACATGTCTTTATCTTCGTCCTCTTGCTCGGGCAGTTGTCCCTGCGGATTGCGCAGAAGGTTCGCGATCATGCGCATGCCAACGTCACCTTGCAGGGTCAGAAGGCTTTCCGGGTGGAACTGCACCGCACTGATCGGAAGGCTCTTATGGCGAATGCCCATGATCACCCCGTCATCACTGCGCGCGGTAACGGCAAGGTCGGCCGGCATTTCGGCGGCCTTGGCGAACAGGGAATGATAACGCCCGACGACGATGTCTTCTGGCAGGCCTTCAAATAGTGGATCGGTTGTATCGAGTTTCACCTTTGACGGTTTGCCATGCATCGGTGTGACAAGTTGGCCAAGCGATCCGCCAAAGAACTCCACAATGCCCTGCAGACCAAGACAAACACCAAACACCGGAAGACCAGCTGCAAGGGCGCGTTCAATGCTGTCGCGCAGATGATAGTCATCAGGGCGCCCTGGACCGGGTGACAGGAACACCAGATCAGGTTTGAAATCATCAAACGCCTGATCGGGGAAGCCCGGACGTAAAGTAAGGGTTTCGGCACCCGTCGCACGGATGTAGCTGGCAAGGTTCTGCACAAAGCTGTCTTCGTGATCGATCAGAAGAACGCGTTTGCCAACGCCCGATACTGTGGGATCAATGGTGACTTCATCCTTGGCGTCACGGGTGACTGCATCAATCATGGCCGATGCCTTCAGCACGGTTTCGGCTTCTTCGGCATCTGATTCGCTATCATAAAGCAGGGTCGCACCAGCGCGGACTTCGGCGACACCCTGTTTCAGGCGAACGGTGCGCAGGGTCAAACCGGTGTTGAGATCCCCGTTGCACAGAACCGCGCCAATCGCCCCGCCATACCATGCACGTGCACTGCGCTCGACCGCTTCAATATGCTGCATGGCCGCACGTTTAGGCGCACCGGTGACAGTGACGGCCCAGCAATGCGTCAGGAAGGCATCAAGTGCATCAAAACCTTCGCGCAGGCGGCCTTCGACATGATCGACCGTGTGGATCAGGCGCGAATACATTTCGATCTGACGACGGCCAAGGATACGGATACTGCCTGGTTTGCAGACGCGTGCCTTGTCGTTGCGATCGACATCGGTGCACATGGTCAGTTCCGACTCATCCTTGGTCGAATTCAAGAGGGTGCGGATGTTTTCGGCATCTTCAATCGCATCACGACCGCGCGCAATCGTGCCAGAGATCGGGCAGGTTTCAATGCGTTGTCCCTTGACGCGAACATACATTTCCGGTGATGCGCCAATCAGATGTTCGCCGTCTCCGAGATTGATCAGGAAGCCATAAGGGGCGGGGTTGCGCCGTTTCAGACGGCGGAAGATTTCCGATGGTGCGGTGGCGCAAGGGGTTCTGAAAACGCGGCTGGGGACGACTTCAAACAACTCACCACGGGCAAAGCGCGGTTTGGTCTCATCAACGATATTGGCGTATTCGCCGGTCTTCATATCGTTTTCGACGACCGCATTATTGCCGCGAGACGGCGGGTGGGGCTGTGATGTGCGGTCCAGTCCGACGGTGCTGTGACCATCGGGTGTGATGAATTCATAATCGATCTTGGTGGCGATCTTTGAGGCATGATCAACCGTGACCAGCTGATCTGGCAGGAACAGGTGGATGTCCTTATGATCTGATGGGCGGTCCTGGGTCAGATTGATCTGTTCGAAATGAAGGGCGATGTCATAGCCAAACGCACCATAAAGGCCAAGCCGCTCATCCCCCTTATGGGCAAACAGGTCACGCAAAGCACGGACAACGGAAAACAGGCTTGGCTGTTGGCTGCGTTCTTCTTCGGGGAACCAGGAATCGGGTTTTTTGACGACACCATAAAGCCCGTCTTCGCCATCCGTGATGCTCTCGACATGATCGTGACGGGCAAGCGCATCAGAGACAACATCAAGAAGAACGCGGCCGCGATCATTAAGCGCGCGAACCGCAAAGCCACGTTCACGGCCGATGATTTCAAGCGGCGGGGCATCAAACCCCATGTCCCAACGTGAATAGCGACCCGGAAACTCATAGCTTGAAGACAGCAGCACGCCCTTGGTCTGATCAAGCGCGTCAATCAGGCCTTCGGTAGCATTTTCATAGGGCACGGTGGACATGCGGCGAATGACTGCCACACCGCCATCGGTGGTGTAGCGATATTCGCTGCTTTGATCCTGTGTGCCGGTTTCCTGATGTGGGGTCGTCACGTTTTTTACTCCTAAGTGGGGCCTTAAGCCGCAGGAGCCGTGTGATCATCAGGTAAAAAGAAAGTCTGAAAACACAAAGCCGCCTGCAAGAGTGAGGCGGCCGGTATGTTCAGGGCATAAGTATTGGCCGCCCGCTTAAGCGAGCCACCACCAACGATTGGAAATACGGATCGGGTTCATGCCATGTGTTTTCATGTCACAAACCATGTCGCTAAAAAATGCAGGCGTCAAGACTTTTGCGGAGACGGGTTTGTTTCTGCGTCGCGCAGTTCAAGATGAAGTGGCTGATGACAATGTGGACAGGTAAAAATCTCGTCGCTTTCATTGCGATGAACATCGCGAATGTCTTCGACAATTGATTGAGCCTGTTCGTCGCTGATGCCAAGTTCTTCCTGATGGGATTTCAGTTTGTGGCGCACCCGATCAGTAAGGCGTTTGCCCAGCAATTGACGACTGGCCTGATGGCGATAGGCCGTTTCACGACGGCGCAGTTCGGAGTTAAAGGCCGAGGCCAAAATACCGGCGGGAACCGCAACAATACCGATCCCGGTGAGCGAGATGATGCTAGCCAGAAACTTGCCAAACGGTGTGACAGGGACAATGTCGCCATACCCGACGGTGGCAAGCGTAATCACGCTCCAATAAAGCGCATCCAGAAGGTTTGCGAATTTGTCCGGCTGTGCTTCATGCTCGGCGAGGTAAATCGCACCTGCGCTAAATACCAGCATACAGGCAAGGGCGGCACTGGCCGCGCCAAAGATGCCCATTTGCTGGCGAAATACCAGCAGCATCAATTCAAGCCCGGTGGAATAGCGGGTGAATTTCAAAAGCCGCAGCAACCGGACAATACGAACAAAGCGCAGATCGGTTGAGGTCAAGAACCACAGGAAGATCGGTAAGATCGCCAGAAGGTCAATCAAGGCCATCGGGGTCAGCATATAGCGCAACCGCGGCCAGCGACCTTCAAAGCGTGGATCTTCGGGGGCAGACCAAACGCGTAGGCCGTATTCAACGGCGAAAATCAGCGTACAGACAATCTCGATAACCGCAAACACAACGAAGTAGCGTTGGGCATATTCATCAACGGAATCAAAGATGACGGATGCGACATTTATGACGATTGCGCTGGCCAGAATCAGATGAACCAACAGCGAAAAATGCGACTCACGGTCAACGCCATGAAGTAGCTTATGGGTTCTTGCGCGAAGGGTTGGTTTCATGTGGTGCGTACTCGATCCGGGCCATGATCAGTCATCATGCCCGGTGAGTTTTGCGCCAATCATTTCAGAAATGGTTAAACTACCCGAAATATCAGGTCAGTAACCCTTGGCAGCCTTGATGAAGTTGGCGATCTTGCGTGCGTCTTTGACACCCTTGGATCGTTCCACCCCGGATGAGACATCCACCCACGGCGCACCGGAAATACGAACGGCTTCGGCAACATTATCGGGATCAAGGCCACCGGCCAGCATCCAGTTGCTTTTGAAGTTCTGCCCGGTCAGGAGCGTCCAGTCGAACGAGACTGCGTTGCCACCAGGAAGAACGCTGTCTTTGGGGGGCTTGGCATCAAACAACAGGAAGTCACAGGCGCCGTCATAATTGGCTTTGGCGCTTTCAATGTCTTCATGGGTGGAAACCGAAATCGCCTTCATGACCTTAAGTCCAAAGCGTTCCTTTACTGCGGCCACGCGTTCCGGGCTTTCCTTGCCATGAAGTTGGATGACATCAAGATTTCCGGCCTCAATCGCGTTTTCAAGCGCCTCGTCACCGGCTTCGACAAACAGGCCGACCTTCAGGATGCTGTTGGGCACCCGTTCGGTCAGCGTCTTGGCCCCTTTAAGCGAGATGTGACGCGGGCTTGGCGGGAAAAAGACATAGCCCAGTGCATCGGCCCCTGCGCTCATCGCTGCCATCAGGGCATCTTCGCTATTGATTCCACAGATTTTCACCATGCAGCTCATCGGGGCATCCTGTGTTGTCTTTATCCAATTCATTGCGGCCGATAAAAGCCGCTTTTTACTGGCTTATCAGAAAGCACTGCGATCTCACAGGATATTTGCGATTTTGGTGGCTTTCCACTGGCAGGATACCGATTGCTGCGCTATTTTCCCGACCATGAGCAAGCACACAGACCCTGCCGCGGGCAAAAACGGCGAAAACACAACCCATTTTGGTTTCCGGGACGTTCCCGAAAGCCAGAAGGCATCCATGGTGCGCGAGGTTTTCGATACCGTTGCGTCCAAATATGACCTGATGAACGATCTGATGAGCGGCGGCATTCACCGCCTGTGGAAAGATACCTTCATCAACGAGCTCAAGCCGCGTCCGGGCATGAAATTGCTTGATGTTGCCGGTGGTACCGGGGACATCGCGTTTCGCTTCCTGAAAAGTGGCGGCGGGTCGGTCACGGTCTGTGACATCAACTATGAAATGCTTCATGTCGGCCGCGACCGTGCAGCCGATCATGGTATCCTGAAAAATATCAACTGGACGGTCGGGGATGCGCAAAAATTGCCGCTGCCTGATCATTCGGTGGATGCTTACACGATTGCCTTTGGCATTCGGAACGTGACCCGTATCGAAGAAGCACTTTCAGAAGCCTATCGTGTGCTGCGCCCGGGCGGAAAGTTCCAGTGTCTTGAATTTTCCAAGGTGGTCGTGCCCGGTTTCGACAAGGTCTATGACACCTATTCCTTCAAGCTTTTGCCAGAAATTGGCCGCTTCATTGCGGGCAATCGCGAAGCTTATCAGTATCTTGCTGAAAGCATCCGCAAGTTCCCGGATCAGGAAACCTTTGCATCCATGATCCGTGCTGCCGGGTTTGAGCGGGTCAAATACCGCAATCTGTCTGGTGGGATTGCTGCCATTCATTCCGGTTGGCGGGTTTGAGGACATCTGACGCATGATCCGGTTTGTTCGCAACAGCTTTCGCCTGCTCGCCATGGCGCGTACTTTGGCACGTCATGATGCGTTGTTTCCGCTTGCTCTGGTGCCGGGCGGGAAGCTTTTGGCATTCTTCGCCCGTCTGACTGCACCGTTTTCCGGGCGTTCTGATTTGCCGCCCGGTCGCAGGCTTGCACGTGCCCTTGAAGAACTTGGACCGGCTTTCATCAAGCTTGGTCAGACGCTGGCAACCCGGTCTGATTTGATCGGCGACGATGTGGCGGCTGATCTTTCTTCGCTTCAGGATCGTCTGCCGCCATTTTCGGCCAAGATCGCCAAGCGCGTGATCACCGAACAGCTGGCCGAGCCGTTTGATGTCTTGTTTGAAAGCTTTGACGAGCAGCCGGTGGCCGCGGCCTCCATCGCGCAGGTGCATTTTGCCACCACGACCGATGGTCGCGATGTTGCGGTCAAGGTTCTGCGCCCGGACATCAAGGTGCGCTTTGCGCGTGATCTTGATCTGTTTTACTGGGTTGCCGAAATTGTCGAACTGACCCAGCCGCGCTTGCGCCGTCTTAAGCCGGTTGAAACCGTCAAGGCGCTTGAAGACAGTGTTCATCTTGAGATGGATCTGCGTTTTGAGGCCGCGGCCGCGTCCGAATTCCGTGACAATTTCGAAGACGATCCAACCTATTACATCCCGCAGATCGATTGGGAACGGACAGCCGAACATGTGATGACCATGGAACGGGTCAAAGGTGTTCGTATCGACAATGTCGAGGCGCTTGAGCGCATGGGTGTTGATCGATCTGCCCTGCTTGCCAAGGCGGCTGGTGCGTTCTTCCAGCAGGTGTTCCGCGACGGATTTTTCCATGCGGATATGCATCCGGGGAACCTGTTTGTCGATGAAACCGGTCGGGTTAGCATCGTCGATTTCGGCATCATGGGGCGGGTTGATAAACAAACGCGTCTTTATCTGGCCGAGATGCTTCTTGGCTTCCTGACGCGTGATTATCATCGTGTCGCCGAAGTTCATTTCGAAGCAGGCTACGTTCCGCGTAACCAGTCGCTTGAAAACTTCCAGCAGGCTTGTCGTTCAATTGGCGAGCCGATCCTGGGCAAGGAACTGGCCGACATTTCGGTTGGGCGTTTGTTGGGGCAACTGTTCCAGATTACTGAGCAATTTGGCATGGAAACCCAGCCGCAGCTTCTGATGTTGCAGAAAACCATGATCGTTGCCGAAGGCCTGTCCCGTATTCTTAGTCCCAATGAGAATATGTGGGAGCTTTCGCGCCCGCTGATCGAAGACTGGATGCGCGAAAACCTGGGTCCGGAAGCAAAAATCAAGGAAGCCACCCTTCAAGCAGGATCAATGCTGCGTCGTTTGCCCCGCGTGCTTGAGGCGGCAGAACGGGCATCATCGGTTTTGACCGATCAGGGCCTTCGCCTGCATCCCGACACGGTTGCTGCCATGCGCGGCAAGTCGGGCAATGGTAACCGCAAACCCGCTGGCGTATCGCGCCAGACGCTGGTTCTGTGGGTGGCAATCGCAGCCCTTGCTGTCGCGGTTTACCTGAAATAGGAAAACGTCCTTACCCGTTGGGAATATGTGATGACGGATGGCAACAAGACCATAGAAATCAGTCTGGATCGGGCACGGCTTGATCTTGATTATTGCTATGATTTTATCGGTTCATCCTATTGGTCGGGGGGCCGCACGCGCGGCGAGTTCGATCAATCTGTCGCCGTTTCCTTTCCGGTCGGGGCCTATTGTGACGGCCGTCAGGTCGGCTTTGCCCGCGTGGTCAGTGATCAGTTTGCCATTGCCTATGTCGCAGATGTTTTCGTCGATCCCGATTATCGGCGGATGGGCATTGCCGCAAAGATGCTTGATGCCCTGCACGGCCATCCCGATTTGGCGCGCGTGAAACGCTGGATGCTGGCAACGGCTGACATGCAGCCGCTTTATCGACAGCACGGATATGAAGACCTTGATGACATGATCATGATGCGTCTCGATGAAGAGGCGCAAAAGCGCGATCCGATCCGTTGATTGAAATTGATAAAACCAACAAAAATGCCGCCCCGAAGAAGGGCGGCTTTTTTTAATGTTTTAGGACGCTTGTTTAGCTAGCGCGAACTTCATCAAGGAAGTTGCCGACCTCGCCACGAAGCGTGCCGGACTGGCTGTTAAGCCTGTCAGATGCGCCAAGCACCTGATGGGCTGCTTCGCCGGTCTGACGGGCTGCTTCACGCATTTCATGGATGTGATTGGTCACTTCCTGCGTGCTTTGAACAGCCTGCTGCACCGAGTTGGAGATCTCGGTCGTGGCTTGGCCCTGTTCTTCAACGGCGGCTGCGACTTCGGCGGCGATTTCGTTCAGGTTGGCGATGATGCCAGTGATGCCATCAATCGCGCCCACAGCTTCTTGTGTTGATCCCTGAATGCCGGAAATCTGGGCCGAGATATCCTCGGTCGCACGTGCAGTCTGGTTGGCGAGGTTTTTGACCTCGTTGGCAACCACGGCAAAGCCTTTGCCGGCGTCACCTGCACGGGCTGCTTCGATCGTCGCGTTAAGAGCCAGAAGGTTGGTTTGCTCGGCAATCGCCTGAATGATCTGAACAACTTCACCAACTTTCTGTGCCGATACGTCAAGTCCCTGAACCATCTCGTTCACACGGGTGGCTTCGGTGCTGGCGTTGGCTGTGATGTTCGACGTTTCGTTCACGCGTGCGCTGATGTCGCGGATCGATACAGCCAGTTCTTCGGCGGCACTTGCGACGGTTTCAACGCTGTGATTGGCCTGTTCGACCGCGGCAACAACCGCCTGAGAGCCGGCTTCGTTTTGTTGAACGGCAGCAACCATCGTCTGGGCGACTTCCTGCATTTCACCGGATGCACCCGAAACGCCATCAACAACGCCCATAACGGTTTGTTCAAACCGCCCGGCAAGACCCATCATGGCCTCGCGACGTTTGCTATCGGCACGTGCGCGTTCCTGTTCACGTTCGCGATCAAGTTGGCCAACGCGTTTGGCGTTTTCCTTAAAGATCTCGACCGAAGACGCCATTTCGCCGATTTCGTCTTTACGACCAAGGCCCGGAACATGGACATCAAGATCGCCATCGACCAATGCATGCATGGTGGCGTTGATCTTGACCATCGGGGTCAGGATCTGATTGCGCAGCACAAACCAGGTTACACCCAGAAGAACGATCAGAATGGCGGCAGCAAGAGCCACCTGAACAATAACTGCCTGCTGAACTTCGGCATTCACGCGATCAAGTGACCATGCGGTGACAAGCATGCCGCGGAACTGGTCTTCATCGCGGCGCTTGGAATATTTGGTGATCGGGGCGCCGACAATCACGGCATTTTCCGAAATGAAGCTGATGACTTCCTTGTTTTCAAGTCGTTCAAGATACGGCTCGATCAGGGCAGCCAGATCATGCTCGCGGAGCGTTTCGGACTGATAGGTGCCAATGGCGTCGCCACCGGGGTTGGCTGCAATCAGGCTGGCCAGCTGAGAGCCTTCTTTATCGGTGATCTTGCGGAATTCTTTTTCAACCGATGCGCCGTCCATAGCGATGAAGCCCGGTTGAACGGCAGTCGACAGCATCTCGGTTTTTTCGACCGACTCATTATACATGATCTCGATCATGGCGTTGCGCTTCGAGACGGTCTGAATGGTCATCATTGCGCCAAAGCCGACCACCAGCAATGCGACGATGACAAGAATAACTTTACGTCCGACAGAAGCACCGGATCTTTTTGGTTCGGCCATTTACGGTCTCCCAATCCTTCAAAGGCAGATTAAACCAATTCCCTAGAGCCAATGTCAGGTCATCGCGCCAACAGGCGACATTTGAACTGACCGGCGGTGGCAGATTGTTTCCTGATATGTGGTGATCAGGGTCAGCCTGCGCTTTTAATTTTTAACCCGCTTTGCGGTGTATAATTGTCGCGAACCATGCCGCGATTGAGTGTTTCTGTCACAGAAGCTACCCCATAGAGTCAGAAATCCGAAACAAGAAACGATTGTACTGACGAATATTCCGAAGAAGTGAAATCAATTGAATAAATCCACTTATTGGTAAGGTATTTTTGGCAATTTATACTACTGTGCTTATGTAAGCATGTTCAGCCGAATCGAATTAAAAGGTCGATCAGGCGATATATGCGGCCCGTAAAATGCCGGGTGACAGCTCTCATATAGGGTATATGGGGTGCTAAGGGGATCAGGATGGCAAAATCTGCAACAACAACCAAAAAACGGTTGTCAAAAAAGACCGCGAAATCATCAACTGCTAAAAAATCTGTGAAAACGGCTGCGCCGTCAGACGCGAAAGCGGAAACGCCGACAGATGATAGCGCGCCCGCGACTGTTGATAATGTCAAAGATGCCAAAGACATCACCGCAGAAAAAATCGCCGAGGCAGATGCCAACAGCAAAGCCGATGTCGCAAGCCAGCAACGCCGCGTTGTAAATGATCTTTTCCAGCGTGGATTGGCGGCCCATCAGGCCGGTCAGATTGATGATGCCATTCGTCTTTACAGCCTTTCCCTTCGCCAAAATCAGCAACAACCAGATGTGTGGAACAATCTGGGTGTGGCGCTTCGCCGCAGCAAAAAGCTTGAAGCATCCCTGATTGCCTATCGTCGGGCGGCGGACCTTCGACCGGAAAATGCGGGGCTTTGGTCCAATATGGGCAATTGCCTGCGCGAAATGATGCGCTTTGACGAGGCGCTGGTCGCGCACAAAAAGGCGCTGGAACTTGATAGCAGCATCAAGTCGCACACGTTCAATACCGGGCTGGTCTATCGCGATATGAACCGGTTTGAAGAGGCGCTTGAATATTTCGAACGCGCCTTGGCGCTGGACCCTGATTATGTCGATGCCAATTGGGATCGCGCCTTGGCCCATCTTGCACTTGGCAATTACGATAAGGGCTGGGCAGGGTATGAGACCCGCCGAAAACTTGCCGATAATCCGATCCGCAAACTTGATGTCGCGCCCGAATGGGATGGTAAAACCGATCTTCGCGGCAAGCGGATCTTGCTGCGCGCCGAGCAGGGCTTTGGTGACATGATCCAGTTTGCCCGTTTCGTACCATTGGTCGCGAAAAAGGCCGGGCATGTCATTTTGGAATGCCGCAAGGAACTGATTCCGATCATGCGCACCGTTTCAGGTGTCGGAACACTGGTGGAAAAGGGCGCGCGCCTGCCGGAATTTGATGTTCATGTGCCGCTTTTAAGCCTGCCGCATGTGTTGGGCATTGGTGAAAGTGACCTCAACAAGATTTCGACCAATACCTATATCAGCCCGCCTGCCGGTAAAAAGGTCCGTCTGGCCCCGCCACAGGGAACGGTGCTTAAGGTCGGGTTGATCTGGGCCGGGAAATTGAACCCGCGTGATCGGTCCTGCCCGCTTGATACGCTTTTGCCGATTCTCTCGGCCAAGGGGGCAGCGTTTTACAGTTTCCAGATCGATGATCGCCGGGCCGACATCGAAAAGCTTGGTCTGCATGCCTTTGTCACCGATCTTGGCGAACATATTCATGATTTCGGTGATAGTGCGGCTTTGATGCAGGCCATGGATTTGGTGATCACGATTGATAGCTCGCCCGCCCATCTGGCCGGTGCGCTTGGTGTGCCGGTCTGGATGTTACAGCTTTACACGACCGATTGGCGCTGGCTTGTCGATCGATCCGATAGCCCTTGGTATCCGACCATGCGCATCTATCGCCAAACCAAACCGGGTGATTGGGCCGATCCTGTTAAAAAGCTTTCCGGGGACTTCTCAACCCTGCTTCAGGCGCGCTTGAAGGCGGCAAATGCCGGGGAATGAGCGAAACCTTGCCTTTGCCATCAACAAGGCGTAGTTAAGCGCCTTGATTTTGTGGATAACGGTCCTTGACGGTTTTGGTTTACGCACGATGTGAAGACCACCCGTTTGGACGAACTGATCTGGCGCAGGAGAATTCTTGTGAGCGAAGCTGCTTATAACAAAGGTTTCCCGGTTTCCTGGGAACAGATGCATCGCGATGCACGTGCATTGGCGTGGCGTCTTCTGGAAAAGGGCCCGTACAAGGGCATCATCGCGATTACCCGTGGCGGTCTGGTGCCGGCTGCGATCATCGCACGCGAACTTGATATTCGCCTGATTGATACCGTCTGTGTTCGCAGCTACTCTGACAAGAGCCGCGGTGACCTGGAATGGCTCAAGGGCATCGAAGGTGATGGTACCGACATGCTGATCATTGACGATCTGGTCGATACCGGCAAAACCGCCAAAGCCGTTCGTGAAAAGCTTCCGCATGCACATTTCGCGACCGTTTATGCCAAGCCGCTTGGCCGTGAAATCGTTGATAGCTTTGTGACCGAAGTTTCCCAGGACACGTGGATTTACTTCCCGTGGGATATGGAACTTTCCGTCAACGCACCGATTTCCGAACGCGCCCGTTAATCGGCCTCGGATATGTATCCGTATCCCTTGTAAGGCCGTAACGCCAAACAAGGAGAATTCAGGATGCGCACAGATTTACGCCCGGACTTCCATCGCACACCGCAACGCGCGCGCCGATGGGCCGGGCGTTTGTGTTTTCTGCCCCTGATCACGCTGATATTCGGCGCGTCTGTTACCGCCGCGCCCGACGTAGTCTCAGCGCAGGAATACTCGTCACGGGTAACAAACACGCTTTCCCAACTTCGGGCCGAGGATGGCTATCGCCTGGAAGTCTTTGCCGAAGTGCCCAACGCCCGAACCATTGCGGTTGCCCCAGAACTGAACGGCATCTTTGTTGGAAACCGTGGCAAGAACCTGTATTTCGTGCGTGATGCGAACGGTGACGGGGTTGGCGAGACGGTTTCGCTGGTTGCGGATGATTTCAAACTTGCCAATGGTCTGGCCTATAAGCCCGGAACATTGTTCGTTGCCGATCAACACCGCATTGTTTCCTATGACCTAAGCAACTTTGATGGCACCTCACTTGGTCGTCCGCGCATCTTGTTCACCAATTTGCCGGATGAACGCCATCATGGTTGGCGATATGCGGCACTTTCGCCCGATGGAAACCGGTTGTTTGTTGCGGTTGGTGCACCTTGCAATATCTGCAAGATCAGGGGGCTTGAAGGCACGATCATCTCGATCCCGGTTAATGGCGGTGCGCCCGAAATTTATGCGCGCGGTATCCGAAACTCGGTCGGTCTGAGCTTCCATCCAGAAACCGGGCAGCTTTGGTTTACCGATAATGGTGGCGACATGCTGGGCGATGACATCCCGCGCGAGGAGCTTAATGTCGCGACCGGCCCCGACGGCTTTTATGGCTATCCATGGTTTGCGGGAAGCGACACCAGAAGTCCGCAATTTGCCGATGAAACGGTGCCAGAAGAAACGATCTTTCCGGCCTTTACCTTCAACGCCCATAACGCACCGCTCGGTTTCACCTTTGATGGTGATGATGCACTGGTTGCGCTTCACGGATCATGGAACCGAACCATCCCGGATGGTTATGAGGTGGTTCGGGTTGAGTTCATCAATGGAAAGCCTGTTACCTCAAACCCGTTCCTGACAGGTTTCTTGCGCAACAATGGTGCGGTGATCGGCCGTCCTGTTGATGTGAAGCATTATGTCGATGGATCGATTTTGATCTCGGATGACCATGCCAGTGCCGTCTGGCGCATGGTGCCGGACCGCTAGAAATCAGCTTCCGATCGAGGTGGCAGATCAGCAAATAATTCGTCCGATCTGCCGCCGATCTTCTTGCGTGGCGGGGGAAAGCGGGCTATAAAACGCGCGCTTCGCGGGTGTAGTTCAATGGTAGAACGGCAGCTTCCCAAGCTGCATACGAGGGTTCGATTCCCTTCACCCGCTCCAAGCTTTTCCTCATCATTTCCAATCTCAATAATTCAGTCCCTTTAGCAGGCTGCTGTGTCCTTTGTCCCGCGCTGGCAATTATCGTCACATCCATCTGGACAACAGGCGACCAACCGGTCGCGTAAACGTCTTCGGGCACGTTGAATGCGCGATTTTACCGTCGGTAGGGGAAGATTCCTTCTACGGGCAAACTCGGTTTGACGCGTTTGCTTAAGGTCGATTTCGTCCAAGATGTGCTGATCATCGCGATCCAACTCGACGATCAATGCGCCAAGGCATTCATGCAGGCCTGATGTATCTTCATCGCGGTCTTGCAGGGAAACCGTTGCCAGATGTATTTCATGTTCTGCTTTCAGGGCATCAAGAGCCCGGTTTTCCCGACCTCTTTTGCGATAGTAATCGACGACCTTGCTGCGTGCACAGGCATAGATCCAGGCAGATGGATTTGATGCGTTGGCCAGACTGCTTTTGCTTCGAATAATGGCTTCAAGGATTTCGGATACCACATCTTCGACAGCGTCAAGCGGTACGCGGGCTCGCACAAATCTGTGCAGGCCCTTTTGCAGGGCCTGCCAGTCCGATGATGTGTCTGTGACGGGGGCAAATGTCATAACGTCAGGCGCAACATACCGTTTGAGGTTCAAGTTCCTTGCCGGGTTGCTGGCCGCAACACCCGGCCTGCGATGAGGCATCTTCATTTGGTGCGGTAACCGGCGCATCATCAAGAATACGATACCATTCCCACGCCAGTTCGTCTGGTTCTGTCGTCCAGAATTTCGTCTGTTTTGCGTGACAGCATCCGGTTTCAGCGACGTCACTGGTTGCAAGCGACCCGTCATGCAGTCGATCTGACGCGGCCTTGAATTCCATCTCGCTCAGGCATTCGACGCCGATATGGTTTAGATGTTCGCGGGCATCAGGATGCTCGAACAGGACCAATTTCAGCGGCGGCTGGTCAATTTCAAAATTGGCGTAGCCCGCGCGTTGCTTGTGCACCGGGGTTGCGAACATATCACTGTAAAAGGCGATCGCGCGTTCAAGATTTTTTACGTTCAGGGCAAGTTGCAAGCGCATGTGTGTCTCCTGTGAAATCGAAGTGATGCACAGGTAGACGCGCAGGTGCGCAAAAAGATGCAGCTTGGTCAGATTTTTATGGAAGCTGGCCCGATCAGGGCGTTGGGGCCAGATAGTTCAGGTCCATCTCACGGGCTTCTTCGTCGCTGCAGACCTTTTTGGCATCCGTGGTGTCAAATTGTGCAAAACGCGGATCAAGGATGCCGACATAGTTGCCATGGCCGTCATTGATATACAGGCATTGACCGCTTTCGCCATTAAGCCGGTCGCCTCTGCGCCATTCAGCCGGCTTGGTCATGCTGCCACCAAAAAGGCCGATCTCAGCATTGGCGGCTTCTGCGGACAGCTGGTCATAGCGATGCGAATAGCCTGGAATTGGCAATGCTTCGCCATCTGTGATCATGGCGGCTGCCACGTCACGTTCGCCAATGCCGCATTCGACCACCGGGAACTTGTCGGCCTTGCCTGCACGCTCTTGATCCCCCGGCCAGCAATTGACGGCAAACGGTGCCATGGCGAAATATTTGCGCAGCTGCATCGCAGCTGACATGCCGCAATCATGGAAGCTGTCATTATGCAGGCATTGCTGGCCGAGTTCCGGTGCATCAAGGCCTGCGATATCAAAGACCTTGCTATCAATGATTATGGTGTCGCCATCGATCACCTGAATGTCACGCCCCTCTGCCTGGATTACGGACTGATCCGGATTGGCTTTGTCGCCACTAGCAGCGTGAACCTGATTGCTTTGAATATGGACTGTCAGCGCAAACAGCGCTGGGACAGCAAGAATGAGGATCAGGCGGGACAGGTGTTTCAAGCGGGCCTCGGGCGTTGGCAAAGAAGTATTCGGGCAAGGATGACACATTGATCATGGGAAAAGAACAAACAAAAAGAACGGCAAAATGATGACGCGAAAGCCTGCTTTGGTGCCTAACGCCCGGATGTGTAACGGGTGCCATGCACAATAACCGGATGCAAAATCGCGCGTTTGGGGCTAAAAGCGGGTTTGTCTTTTGCTGTCAGGGAAGCTTTTTTGTTTCGTCTGCAACCTATCTTTTTCGTCGTCGGGGTTATGGTCATTATCATCGGACTCTCGATGATGGTGCCCTCTGCCGTGGATCTCTATTACGGCAATCCGGACTGGAAAATCTTTGCGCAGGCCTCGATCACGACCATCGGGCTTGGCGGCATGGCATGTCTTGCCTGTCGGTCTGATATCGGGCCGCGTGTAACAGCGCGGCAGGGCTATGTTCTGACCGTTGTGTCCTGGATCGCGGTCAGTGTGACTGGTGCCTTGCCGCTTTGGTATTCTTCCCTTGAAATCAGCTTCTGTGATGCGGTGTTTGAAACCGTATCGGGCCTGACCACCACCGGATCGACGATCCTGTCGGGGCTTGATCATTTGCCACCGGGCTTGCTGGTGTGGCGGTCGATCATGCAATGGCTGGGTGGGATCGGCATTATTGTGACGGCGCTTGCCCTTTTGCCGATGATGCGTGTTGGCGGGATGCAGCTTTTCCAGATGGAAAGTTCAGATCGCTCAGAAAAGCTGAGTGGTCGCATGCGCGATATGTGCCTGCAGATCGTCCTGATCTATAGCAGCCTGACCGTTATTTGCATTGTCCTGTACCGAGTGTTTGGCATGCGGTGGTTTGATGCGATCAATTACGGCATGACGACCTTGTCGACAGGGGGCTATGCGACCTCGGACCTGTCCTTTGCCAAGTTTGATGACAGCCTGTCGCTGCATTGGGTGGCGATCCTGTTCATGTTTGCCGGTGGTTTGCCGTTTACGGCCTATGCGGTGTTGCTGCGCAAACGCGCCATCAAGGCCGTTACAGGCAACCAGCAGATCAGATTGTTTTGCCTGATCATTGTTGGCTTTACGCTTCTTCTGACCGTTCGGTTGGCGCAGATTTCTGATGACAGCATTTTCAGATCGCTGACCATGGCCGCGTTTAACCTTGTGTCCGTGATCACGACGACCGGCTTTGCGTCCGGTGATTATCTGCTCTGGGGTCCGGCTGCGGTGATGCTGTTCTTCTTTGCTACCTTTATTGGCGGCTGTTCGGGATCAACATCGGGCGGGTTCAAGATGTTCCGCCTGTATGTCGTCTTTACCGGATTGCGTGCGCATTTCATGCGCTTACGCAGCCCGTCCGCCGTTGTGGTCAGCCGCATTGACCGGCATGAGATCACCTCGGACATCTATAACGCGGTGACGGTTTATGTCTTCCTGCTGACGATCAGCTATATCGCGGTGACGGTTGCATTGGGGCTTACGGGGCTTGATCTGATCACGTCGATGAGTGCGGCAGCAACGTCATTGGCCAATGTGGGCCCGGGACTTGGCAACATCATTGGGCCCGCGGGTAACTTCCAGTCACTACCAGATTCGGCCAAGTGGATTTTGGATGTGGCGATGGTTCTGGGCCGGCTAGAGTTTGAGACGTTGCTGGTTCTCTTGATGCCGTCCTTCTGGCGCGACTAGTTTTTCCTGATTTAAATCGCTAAGGTTTTGGGGCGGCTGTGATGGCCGCCACAGACGCATGCGCGTGTTTGCCCCAAATATGGAGCAACATAAGCGTCTGAACGCACAACAAATAATCAAACTGTTGGACACGAACATGACATTGCAGAAAAAGATCGTCACCAAAGTCGCTGGCCTGTCCGCTATCTTTTTGATGGCAGCATCGATTTCCGCCTGCTCGCCCGAAGTGGGCAGCGAGGAATGGTGCACGGACCTGAAAGAAAAGCCAAAGGGTGACTGGACCGCAAACGAGGCAGCCGATTTCGCCAAACATTGCGTGTTCTGATCTTTTAATCGGCTGCGTCCATTTCGCCGATTCTTCTCACATGTCTGGATATGCCGTCTCCCTGACGGTTAAAATCCGCCCTTCGACACCTGCTTGGCGGTGGTACTGTTGAAGGGCGGATTTTTGCGTCTAAGCCTTGAAAAACGACACGGAACAATCCGTTGAACCGTGCGTTAAAGACAGAACATTGCCGCGCATAAGTGCGATGCAGCAAGGTACATTTGCGTTGTCTTGATAAATCCCTATAATGCGCGGCCCGCGGATGATCGCGGGAGTCGAACACGACAACAATTTTTATACGAGGTTAGACAATTATTATGAGTGCCGAAAATCTCCATGTCGGTGTGATCGGCGCAACCGGTGCGGTTGGCGTCGAGCTGATCAACGTTATGTTTGATCGCAAGTTCCCTGTGGGTGAACTCACCCTGTTCGCTTCCGAGCGTTCAGCGGGCAAGACCGTGGAGACTAAGTTCGGCACTAAGACCGTCGCGCTGTTTTCTGTTGAAGAAGCAAAGCAGTGCGACATTGTCTTCCTTGCTGTTTCCGGCGACTTCGCCAAGGAATATGCCCCCAAGATCGCTGAAGGCGCGCTGGTTATTGATAACTCGTCGGCCTTCCGTCTGCAGGATGACGTTCCGCTGATCGTTCCGGAAATCAATGGTGACCTTGCCAAGACCGCGAAACTGATCGCGAACCCGAACTGCACCACGGCAATTGCTGCGGTTGCGCTTTGGCCGCTGCATCAGGCATTTGGTCTGAAAAAGGTGATCGTTTCGACCTATCAGGCAGCTTCGGGTGCCGGTCAGCCGGGCATGAACGAACTGCGCGAAGGTCTGGCAGCAGGTCTTGAAGGCAAACCGGTTCCGGCAGAAGTCTTTGCCCATCCGTTGGCTTTCAACGTGATCCCGCATATCGATAGCTTCCAGGAAAACGGTTACACCCGCGAAGAAATGAAGGTGACCTGGGAAACCCGCAAAATCTTTGGCGCGCCGAACCTTCCGGTTTCGTGCACCGCGGTTCGTATCCCGACCGAGCGCACTCATTCCGAAGCGATCGTGGTTGAAACCGAAGAAGCTGTGACCCCGGCACAGGCCCGCGAAGTTCTGGCCAAAGCCAAGGGTGTTAAGCTTGTCGACGATCCGGCAAACAACCTGTACCCGATGCCGCTGACCGCGACCGAACAGTATGACGTCGAAGTTGGCCGAATTCGTTCGAACCTGATCTTTGGTGATCATGGTCTGGAACTGTTTGTTGCAGGTGACCAGCTGCTTAAAGGTGCTGCACTGAACGCAGTCCAGATCGCAGAAGCATCGATTGCTGATTAATTCCCACCGGAATTAGATCACAGATAAAAAAACGAACGTCCCCGTCAGAGCGATCTGGCGGGGACGTTTTGTTTATATGGCAAATGTTCTGATCAGGCGATCGAGATATGATCGCGTCCGGATGCTTTGGCGGTATAAAGCGCGTTATCGACGCGCCCCATCAGGGTATCAAGGTCTTCGGCATCGCGATATTCTGTGACACCGGCACTGATCGTAATCGGGATATGATCGCGCCCGAACCGGACCGGTGACTGACGGATTTGATCGGCCAGCGAGCGGGCCTTGGTCAGTGCATCCTGACGGCCGGTTTCCGGGAACATGATGACAAACTCATCGCCCCCCCACCGACAGATCAGATCGACTTCGCGCACGTTTTGGCGGATCATGGTCAGCACTTCGCGCAATACTGCATCGCCACCCGGATGGCCGTAATTGTCATTGATCTCTTTGAACCCATCCAGGTCAAAGCACATCACCGAAAGCGGCGTTTTCTGACGTTTGGCGGTCTTGGTTGCCTGATCAAAGATCATGTCAAAGACTTGGCGGTTAAAGCTTCCGGTCAGTTTGTCACGCGATGCCAATTCTTCAAGACGGCGCTGATAATTGCGCACGGTCAGATAGGCGATCAGTCCAACAACAAACGTGATCGCAAGCGATATGGCGATATTGATAAACAGCGTGCTTTGCAGGCGGGCATCGGATGAATAGTCGCTTTGCTCGACAATCAGGAGCCAGCTAAATTCGGGTACCAGGCGGCTGTTTACGAAGTGGGTATGACCATCATCTTCGTAGCTGATCGAGGCACCGGGCGAAGTCAGGATTTTGGTCGCGTGAAGACGCATGCCCGGACGATCATGCAGGCTATGCGCATCGCCAAAGCCGCTGCCGCGCAGTGTTACATGGCCTTCATTATCAACAAAATAGATCGTTCGGCCATAGCGGTTCTGATAGGTTTCAATCAGGTTGGTGACCGAACTGACCGAACTGACCGACAGGCCGACACCGGTAATGCCAATGACATTGCCGTCATAATCACGCACCTGATAATTGACAAAGATCGACATGCGCGACCGGTCGACCGTGTCGTCATCAATGTTGATCTCGTAATCCTTTTTGGCGTCACGCGCGCGGAAATACCATTCATCAGCGGGATCATCTTCGCTGACCTGCTTGATGATGCCGCTTGGATGGTAATAGTTGCGCAACTCTTCAGAGATGAAATAGGCCGTGATGGTGTCGTATCGCGACTGGATTTCGGCAAGATACTTGATGATCCGGTCCGGGTCGCTTTCGCCTGACAACGCCCAGTCACGAACAAAGGTGTCATGGGCCATCAGCGATGAAATGAAGATCGGCTGGAGCAGGTCACGCTGGATTTCGGAATAGATATTGTCGCTGGTCAGCGGCAGCGTGGTTTCCGAAATCTGTTCTTCAAGCAATTCACGTGCGACATAGAAACTGACAAAACTGGTGGTCAGAAAGCCGACCGCCAGAAGCACGCACAAAATGACCGCGAAATAAACCTTCTTTCCCAGCACGGAAAGCTCCCAAATCAAAGTCTTGAGCCGCTGTCGGTTATCGCATCCGACATTTTCGACTTCGGTAATCTACGGGAAATCAGTGCTGGTTGCACTTATCAATATGGCTCAGCGTGACGATTGCTTTATTCGAATAGATTGGAATCATTATAAAGAAACCGCCAATTCAGAGAATGGCGGTTTCCTTTGTATTGTACTGTTTCACGCTGTGATTAGCGGCGGAAAACGATGGTTTTATTGTCATTGCGGAAGACGCGATGTTCGCAATGCATCTGAATGGCGCGCGAGAAGACGACCAATTCAATATCACGGCCGATTTCTACCATGTCATCTGCGGTCATCGAATGATCAACGTTTTCGACAGCCTGATAAATGATCGGGCCTTCATCAAGATCTGCGGTCACGTAATGTGCGGTCGCACCGATCAGCTTAACGCCGCGCGCATGGGCCTGATGGTATGGCTTCGCACCCTTGAAGCTTGGCAGGAAGGAGTGATGGATATTGATGCAGCGCCCATCAAGTTCCTTGCAAAGATCGGTCGACAGAACCTGCATATAGCGCGCAAGACCCACCAGATCAGCGTCATGTTCGCTGATCAGATTGACCAGTTTTTGTTCCTGCTCGTCCTTGGTCTCTTTGGTGACCGGCTTGTGATAGTAAGGAATGCCGTACCATTCGACGATGCCGCGCATGTCTTCGTGGTTTGAAACAACTGCCGGGATTTCGATATGCAGGTTGTTGGACGCAACACGGTGCAGGATATCGTTCAGGCAGTGGCCAAATTTCGACACCATCAAAAGGACTTTGGGTTTGCGATGGAAATCGTGGAGCTGCCAGCGCATGCTGAATTTATCCGCGACCGGGCCAAACTTTTCGGTGAATTCGGCATTGGTGCGCAGCGCGCGACCGGCTTCGAATTTCACACGCATGAAGAAACGCTTGCTTGAAGGATCGCCAAACTGTTCAAGTTTGGTCACGAACGCGCCTTCGTCTGCAAGGAAGCTTGTTACGCTTGCGACGATCCCGAACGTATCGGGACAAGTAATGGTCAGGATGAAGGTTTTGGCGAGTTCGGACATTTCCGCAGTGCTTTCTTTCTTGAATGTGTTATCCCGCCGATATAGCGGCGATCTGATGCGATGCCAACCGGAAATGGCGGATTTCCGCCCATACCAAAGCTGCCAGACCAAAAACGCATAGCCCATAAAGGGCTGGACATTATCACCGCTTGTGCCAAGAATTTCGCTGCTTGTGATGAATGGGGTACATGTTGGCTGTGATTTCGGCTATGCAGGGCCCTGAAAAATTAGAACAGCGAATGCACCATGCCGCAATTTCCGGGGGGAGGATGCGGTACATGTGCCAAGAGGCGTTTCATTGATCGATTTCCGTCCCATTCTTTTCATCGTCGGCATTTTGCTTTGCACGCTGTCGGTTGGCATGTTCATCCCGGCACTGGTTGATCTTTATTACGATCAATCCGACTGGATCGTGTTTTCGGCGGCGTCCTTTGTTTCGCTGTTTGTCGGCGGGGCATTGATCATGATGAACCGCATGGACAATCTTAAGATCAATTCCCGTCAGGCCTTTATTCTAACCACCTTAAGCTGGCTGGTTCTGACCGCGGCATCGGCCCTGCCATTTGCGTTTTCCGATCTTGATATGTCCTATACCGACGCGTTTTTCGAAGCGATGTCGGGGATCTCGACCACCGGTTCGACCGTGATTGTCGGGCTCGATAACGCCCCGCAGGGGATTTTGCTGTGGCGCGCGCTTTTGCAGTGGCTGGGCGGGATCGGGATCATTGTGATGGCGATTGCCGTCATGCCGATGTTGCGCGTTGGTGGGATGCAGCTGTTCCGTATGGAAAACTCCGATAAGTCGGACAAGGCTTTCCCGCGCGCCACCCAGATCGCAATGGGCATTGCCATGCTGTATCTCAGCTTTACCGCCCTTTGGGCGATTATGCTGTGGTGGGCTGGCATGACGCCGTTTGATGCGATTGCCCATTCCATGACGACGATTGCGACCGGTGGCTTTTCCACCAAGGACGCATCGATCGGGCATTTTGACAGTGCGACGATTGATGTGATCATCACCCTTGGCATGGCGACCGGGGCACTTCCGTTTATTTTGTATCTGCAGATGCTGCGCGGGCAGGGCAAAGCGCTGTTTCGTGACAGTCAGGTACGCTGGTTCCTGACCATTGCGATTTCCATCATTGTCGGTTTGGCCTTCTGGCATTCTGAAACCAACAATATCGGATTCCTGCATGCGCTGCGCTACACGTCATTTAACATCGTTTCAGTCATGACCGGGACCGGTTATGCGACAACGGATTATGGTCTTTGGGGGCCATTTGCCGTCACAGTGTTCTTCTTTGTGATGTTCATTGGCGGCTGTGCCGGGTCGACGACCTGCGGGGTGAAAATCTTCCGTCTTCAGGTGCTTTATGAAATTGCCAAAATTCAGCTGTCGCACATGCTGCGCCCGCATGGCGTTTTCATTGCCTATTATAACCGCAAACCACTTTCCGAAGACGTTACCGAATCTGTCTTAAGCTTCTTCTTCCTGTTCGTGTTCTGCTTTGTGGTGCTTGCCGCGGGGCTGGGCGCGATGGGACTTGATTTCATCACCGCGGTTTCAAGTGCCGGGACAGCGATTGCCAATGTCGGGCCGGGCTTGGGCCCGATTGTCGGGCCGTCTGGCAATTTCGCGACCTTGCCCGATGGGGCAAAGTGGCTGATGTCGATTGGTATGCTGATCGGGCGGTTGGAAGTCTTTACCGTTCTGGTTCTGCTGTTCCCGGCCTTCTGGCGCGATTGATCGCGCATTAACCCAGATCATTTGATGTTTGATAGCACCCGCAAGTTCGCTTGCGGGTGTTTTGATTTGGGCGTGTTGACAATTTAGGTCACTCGTCCTAATTTCGGAATAGGACAAATGACCTAATTCACTTGCAGCATAAAAATCGGTTAGAGAAAATGGTATCAGCAACACGCGATCGTATTATCGAAACAGCAGATTTGCTGTTTTATCAGCGCGGGTTTGAAGCAACATCCTTTGCCGATATTGCTGCTGATGTCGGGATATCGCGCGGTAATTTCTATCACCATTTTAAAACCAAGGATGACATCCTTGATGGGGTGATCAATCGCCGCCTTGCCAATACCGAACAGATGCTTGATCGCTGGGAAGTCAGTGGCTCTGACCCGGCCGAACGTATCCGAAGCTTCATCCATATCCTGATCGTCAATGGCGAGAAAATCCGCAAGTTCGGCTGCCCGGTTGGCACCCTTTCATCGGAACTGGCCAAACTAAACCACGCAGCCCAAAGCGACGCGGCTGGGCTTTTCACCTTGTTTCGCAGTTGGCTGAAGCGCCAGTTCGAACGCCTTGGCTTTGCTGATCAATCAGATGAAATGGCCATGCATATTCTTGGGCGCAGTCAGGGTGTGGCAACCCTTGCCAATGCCTTTAATGATGACGGTTTTTTGCATCGGGAAGTCGATCTGATGTGTGCCTGGCTTGATGACCAGATTTCCAAAATTGCCGCCAAAAACATCTAAAGACAGGGAGTAAACCATGTTCGCCATCTTTTTGAAGTTTGCCGAAAATCGCGCCAAGGCCCCGGAATTCATGGACGCGCACAAGGCCTGGATAAAACAGGGTTTTGATGATGGCGTGTTTCTGATGGTCGGCAGCCTGCAGCCCAATATGGGCGGCGCGGTTCTTGCCCATGGGGTATCACGCGATGATATTGAAACCCGCGTGAACGATGACCCGTTTGTAATCGAAGGGATCGTTACCGCAGAAATCCTTGAGATTTCGCCAGCGCGTGCTGATCAGCGTCTTGATTTCCTGATGGCCTGATTGATGAGCAAGGTAACGATTGGGGCGGATGGCAAAGCGCGCTGTGCCTGGTGCGATTCTGCGCCGGAATTTAACGCCTATCACGATACGGAATGGGGTTTTCCGGTCACAGATGACATCCGTCTGTTTGAGAAAGTCTGTCTTGAAGGATTTCAATCGGGATTGAGTTGGCGCACGATCCTGGCCAAGCGGGAAAGCTTCCGCGCGGCCTTTGCTGGGTTTGATTTCCACGAGGTCGCGCAGTTTGGTGAAGCGGATGTGGAACGCCTTTTGACTGACGCCGGGATCATTCGTCATCGTGGCAAGATCGAAGCATCGATCAACAATGCCAAACGGGCGTGTGAAATGGTCAAAGCCGAAGGGTCGCTTGCAGCTTACTTTTGGCGGTTCGAACCGGACATGGCAGAAATTGAAACGCCACAGACCATGTCGACATCGCCAACATCCATCGCCCTTTCCAAGGACCTTAAGAAACGCGGTTGGAAGTTTGTCGGGCCAACGACGGTGTTTGCTTTTATGCAGGCAATGGGCCTGATCAATGATCATGCAGAAGGATGCTATCTTCGGCCGCAGATTGATAAAATCCGTAAATCCCTGACCCAACCGACAGCGTAGATCCCAAAAAAAGACACCCCTTGCCAAAGGCAAGGGGTTCTGAGGGCAGGGACTGGTGCAAGTCCCTCGATGATAATCCGGCAAGGATTATGTCGGGCCACAATCTCTCATCTCAACCGCAAGGTGGGCAAACGGGCATTTGGCCGTTGCGCAAATCTTCTTGCAGGTGATCATGAAGATGGGGAAATCAATTTGGCGATACCGAACCTTGGGTCAGGAGCGGATCGGGGATCGGGATTTCGGCCCGGCATCGCCTTGAGGACAATGTGCCAAACCTCATTCCAAAGATAAAATTGAATTTAAAATGAATATTGATAGATGAAAACTATCAATTAGGTGCGTTGCGATGGGGCAATGCACCAATTTCAGGCGATAAACGGCAATTTAACCAAGAAAACTGCGCCATCTGGCCCTGTTGCAACGAGGCGAAGATCACCGTGATGGGTGCTTATCAACTCCCGCGCGATGGCAAGTCCAAGTCCGGTTCCGCCAACACGACCGCTTCCGGCAAACGGCACAAACAGGTTTTTGATCGCTTTTTCGGGCAATCCGGGGCCGTTATCGGATATGGAAACCTCAATAAAACTGCGGGGTTCATCCGATTCGCCCAATTCTTCGAGGCCATTTGTAATGCTGTGCGTGATCGAAACCAGGTCAGCACCAGCTTCAAGCGGGTTACGGATCAGGTTGCTAAAGGCGCGAAACAACATGTCGTAGTCTGCTTCAAGCATCACATTATCGGGCAGATCAATCTCGATCCGGGCAGTGCAGGGCATCTTGCCATCCGGGTTTTCGCCAACCGCCCCATCCAAAAGCGGCTCCGATTTCTGCAGCAAAATCTGATCGCGAATTTCTTCAATCAGCTCAATCAATGTGAATCTGGCCAGATCACGTGGCGGCGGCGTTTCACGCGCAAAGGACAATGTCTGCTCGCTGATATAGACCGCGCGCTCCATCGATGACAGAAGCCTTGGCACAACGGCACGGACTTCGTCATCTTCGCTTTTTGCAAGCTGCTCTGTCATCAGCATCGATGTTGCCAACGCGTTGCGCAGATCATGGCTGATCTTGGTCGCGGCCGTACCAAGGGCCGCCAGTCGCCGCCGCTGGTTAAGCATCGCCTGAAGGTCTTGTTGCATGATCGCCAGTTCTTGGCGGGCTACACCAATTTCATCATCACGCAGGCCCGGTGTGATGACCGATGATTTGTCCTGCGGGTTTTCCCGAAACCGGATCATGTCACGGGTCAGGGTCCGCATCGGGCGCACCATCAACCGGTTCAGCGCAAAATAAACAAGGCCCGCAGTAAAGAACGAAATCATCAGCGACAGGCCAAATACCCGCCAGCCGAAATTGCGCATGGCCTCGGTCAGGCTTTCTTCATGAACCAAAATCTCGATTTCGAAATCGGGCGCCATGGATGGCATGCCAACAACGCGCAGCATACGATCCCCGGTCTGTGACAGGGTCGATAACCCTTCCATCAGGGCCATCGGGATCGAGAAGTCGGTAACATTGACATCCTTGTCGACCTTGGCGGGCATGTCATCGCGCTGAAGCAGCAATTTGCGGTCTTCACGGCGCAAAATAACCGCCTCAATTCCGGCATTGGACAGCAATTCCTTTTCCAGATCATCGGGGATCATTTGATCTGGTGTCGCCTCAAGCGCCAAGGCCGCCAGATAACCGGAATCAAGATGGGCTTTGAGCCAATCAATCCGGAACCGCGCAACCGACGGGGCAAACACGAAAATCTCCGCAAGCATGACAAAGCTTACCGTCAGCACCAGCAGGCGCGCGGAGAGCGATTTGGCCCACGGGGGCAATTTCAGATGCGGGCGTTCCATAAGGCGATGTTAGGCCAATCGTGCGAAAAAAGTACAGCGTTTCAGATGCTTGAAAACGGAGGTCAGGTGAAACGTGGTGATGACTTAACCAAGCTTGAGCAAGAAGCGGACAATTTTACGCGTTTTCTCGCTAAATAGGCTGGGCGTGTACCACTGTCCGGCGGCCCGTTTGGAAATCTCGCCAAGCGTTGGATAGGGGGCGATCATCCCGGCAATGGCACCGATCTTCATTTTCTTTGAAATCGCCAAGGTCCAAACGCCGATCAGCTCACCGGCCTGTCGGCCGACAATTCCGGCACCAAGGATGCGGCCCTTGCGGGTCGTGACAACCTTGATAAAGCCCTTGGTGTCGGCTTCGGCGCGGGCGCGGTCATTTTCGGCGTAGTCCCAGGTGAGGACACGAATGTCATCGCCATATTGTTTGCGTGCGGTCGCCTCGGTCATGCCGACCTGTGCCAGTTCCGGATTGGTATATGTTACCCAGGGCACGGCAGAATAATTGACCTTGGCTGGAAGACGGAACAGGGCATTGCGAATGACAATCCCGGCATCATAGCCCGCCATATGGGTGAATTGCAGGCCACCTGTCACATCACCAATCGCAAAGACCTTTTTGTTTGATGTGCGCAACCGCGCATCAATCGTGATGCCGCCACGATGATGCTCAATACCGGCTTCGTTCAGCCCAAGATCTTCGATATTGGGTTTGCGCCCGGTCGCCAGCAGCAGGTGACTGCCTTCGATCGTAATTTCGATATTGTTGTGTTCGATCACGACACGGAGCTGATCACCAAGGCGATGGACCTCTTTGGTTTTGGCCTGCTCGTAAAGCGTAATGCCGCTTTCCTTGATGTGATCACGGACAACCGTGACCATATCAGGATCATCCTTTGGCAGGATGCTCATCATTTCAATGACGGTGACTTTTGCGCCAAGCTGCTGATGGGCCTGCGCCATTTCAAGGCCAATCGGACCGCCGCCAATAACAATCAAATGATCCGGGCAGGTGCGATTTTCAAAGATGGTTTCATTGGTGAAGTAACCAACATTTTCCAGACCGGGAATGGGCGGGACGGCGGCACGTGATCCTGTGGCAACGACAAATCGTTTGGCACGGATGATGTTGCCATCTGCCTTTACTTCATTGGGCCCCGCGAATTTTGCTTCGGCCTGAATGACGGTGCAGCCAAGCTTTTCAAACCGTTCGACCAAATCATGTGGGGCGATCCCGGCAATCACCGAATGGACGTGATCCATGGTCTTGGAGAAATCAATTTCGACGGGCCCCGCAAACACACCAAACCGATTGGCATTACGCGCATGTTCCGCCGCATGTGCGGCAGCAAGAAGTGCCTTGGAGGGAACGCAGCCGGTATTCAGGCAATCGCCACCCATCTTGCCCTTTTCAATCAGGACGACATCCGCCCCCATCTGAACCGCACCGGCCGCAACCGACAGGCCGCCTGACCCGGCACCAATCACGCAGATATCGGTATTGATGACCTTACTCATCTTTTGCGGTCCCGTTCTTTGATGTGCGCAGTTTCTTATAGGCAACCGGCAAAAGTGCAAGCACAGCGAGTCCAATGATCGGTGTGAGGATACGCGGTTCAAAGATGATGCCAAGATCAGGGGTCTTGCCCTGATCAAACACCGCGCCCAAGCCATCCCCGATCGAGGCATATACAAAGGTCCCCGGAATGATGCCAAGCAGCGTTCCAAACACAAAGGAGCGCAACTTAACCCCCAAAAGGGCGGGTACCAAATTGACCAGCCAGAATGGAAAGATCGGGATCAGGCGCAGAACCATCAGATAGCTAAAGGCGTTCTCGGCAAAGCCCTTTTCCATCTTGCGGATGGCATTGCCCGCCTTGGCCTGCATCAGATCATAAAACGCATAACGTGCTGCCAAATAAACAATTACGGCCCCGATGGTGGCTGCCAGCACGATATAGGTCGTGCCAAAAAAAGCACCAAACATGAAGCCGCCGGCAATTGTCAGAAGCGATCCGATGGGAAGTGACAAGGCAACCGCGATGACATAGATCGTCATAAAGACCAGCACACTGGAAACCGGATTGCTTGCAACAAAGCCCTGCAGGAGTTCGCGGTTTTCGCGCAGCGTGTCAAAAGACAGAAAATCCAGAAGGCCTGTTGCCCATGCCGCGATCAAACCGGTTATCAATACCACCAGCGGCAAAAGTCTGCGCCAAAGGGGCTTTTGGGTGCCGGTTTTTTCAGTAGCGATATCGTTATCTTGGTTGGGCAAATCAGCGGCCATTGAACTGGTTTTGGTCATTGTTTTCACGCTCTTGCAAATTCGGGTCGTGGGACGAAGAGCAAACCCCGAAAACAGGATTGCATTAATTGAGCCAAGATTAGAGCGAAATCTCCAAACTTGCTTATGAACTGCTTTCACCATTCCGTGAGGCCAAAGCGAGGCCGTCCACCAGCGATAAAGCGCCAATCTGCGCAAAATTCCTGACGGGGTGGTGCTTGACGTTGGGGAAATCTGGTCGTATCGTCTGGCCATCGTGGGATTTGTCGACCGGCTTGCGGCCACGTAAAAAATCGCTAAAGAGGGGATAGAAGGCTTCGGCCCTGACCCATTCATGCCGGTCAGGGTTTTTTTGTGTCCGGAACGCACCATATCTCCGGGCATGTAGGAGCAAGACAATGACGACCGAAAAAAAGGCTTCCGATAACTGGCGCGCAGCGACCCGTTCTGTTCGTGGTGGCACAGCCCGTAGCGGCTTTTGCGAGACCTCCGAAGCCATCTTCATGAATTCCGGCTATGTATACAATTCTGCTGCCGAGGCAGAAGCCTCCTTTGATGGCAGCGGGCCGGAACGGTATGTCTATTCCCGTTTCGCCAACCCAACCGTTGGCATGTTTGAAGAACGCCTTGCCCTGATCGAAGGTGCAAAATATTGCCGCGCGACAGCATCTGGTATGTCTGCGGTTTGGAATGCACTTGCCGCCTGTACCAATGCTGGTGGCCGTGTTGTCGGTTCGCGCGCATTGTTTGGGTCGTGTGAATTCATCCTGACGACCCTTCTGCCGCGCTTTGGTGTTGAAACCGAACTGGTCGATGGCACGGACAAGGAAGCATGGGCCGAAGCCCTTTCCAAACCAGCTGATGCGGTATTCCTTGAAACGCCGTCGAACCCGACGCTTGAAGTTCTTGATATCGCCTATATCGCTGATTTGGCGCATAAGGCCGGTGCGAAGGTCGTTGTCGATAACGTTTTTGCCACCCCGATCTTGCAAAAGCCAATGGAACTGGGTGCTGATATCGTTGTTTATTCCGCGACCAAGCATATTGATGGTCAGGGCCGCTGTCTTGGCGGTGCCATCCTGTTTAACGACAAGGAATGGCATGACGAACATCTGACTACCTTCCTGCGTCACACCGGCCCAAGCATGAGCCCGTTCAATGCGTGGGTTCTGCTCAAAGGTCTTGAAACGCTTAACCTGCGTATTGATCAGCACATTCGCAATGCAACAGCACTGGCAGAATTCCTGTCGGAACAGCCGCAAGTTTCACGCGTTCTATATCCGGGACTGAAAAGTCATCCGCAGCATGAACTGGCAATGAAACAGATGTCGGGTCGCGGTGGTGGATTGATCGCAATAGAGCTTGCCGGTGGTAAAAAGGCCGCCTTCTCGCTGCTTGATAACCTCAAGCTGATTGATATCTCCAACAACCTTGGGGATGCGAAAAGTCTGGCAACCCATCCTTGGACGACAACGCATCAGCGCGTTCCGGCCGAAGACAAAATCACGATGGGCATCACCGAAGGCATGCTGCGCATTTCTGTCGGTCTTGAAGACATTGATGACCTGAAAGAAGACCTTTTGGCTGCTTTGTCCGCGTAAGGACAAAAAGATAGTAATCCTGTTTCCGATGCGGCCCGTACCATGTGCGGGCCGTTTCGTTTCAGAAAGGTCGTTTGGAGTGGTGCCGTTGGCGACTGATGAATATCAAAGTCTTTGCAAGCTTTTGTCATCGGCCACTGGTACTTCTGCGACGGACTGTCTACATATGGCGCATCAATCGTAATCTTGGCTGACGCAATTGATTGGAACACATTTGGCCCGGAGACGTGCATGTATTCGACCGTAACCCACGACATCAAGGTTTCGGTACAACCGGTATTCCTTGAGGCAGAGTCTGATCCTGATACCCACAGATATGTGTGGGCCTATCGGATTGAAATCGAGAATCTCGGGTCCAAAACCGTGCAGTTGCTGAACCGCTATTGGCGGATTACAAACTCGCGCGGTGAAACCCAGGAAGTCAAAGGTCCCGGTGTTGTTGGTGAGCAACCTGTGCTGGGCGTTGGAGAAAGCTTCAACTATACCAGTGGCGCGCCGTTAACCACGCCAAGTGGCTTCATGGTTGGGACCTATGAGATGACGGATATGGACGGCAATCATTTTGATATTGCCATTCCGGCCTTTTCGCTGGACAGTCCCCATGGGCAACATACCGTGAACTAAGATAAAAAGGGGTCAGGAGCCCCACCAAGGCGGGAAGCAATCCCGCACGGAAAGTTAAAAGGATTTAGTATGTGCAGCGAACATAAAGCGGTGAAACGTCCCACCCGTGAGGAAGCCGAAGAAGCAGTCCGCACGCTTCTGCGTTGGGCTGGTGATGATCCCGATCGCGAAGGTTTGCGTGGAACGCCCGACCGCGTTGCGCGCTCTTATGGGGAATTCTTCGCGGGCTATCAGCAAGATCCGGCTGAAATTCTGCGCCGCACGTTCGAAGAAACCGACGGCTATGATGAAATGGTTGTTCTGCGCGACATCCGTGTTAAGTCGTATTGCGAACATCACATGGTACCGATCATTGGTGTTGCCCATGTGGCCTACCTACCGCGCCGCCGTGTTGTTGGCATCTCCAAACTCGCCCGCGTGGTTGAGGTCTATGCCAAGCGCCTGCAAATTCAGGAAAAAATGACCGCACAGGTCGCCAACACCATTCAGGAAGAGCTTGATCCGCTTGGTGTTGCGGTGGTGATTGATGCCAACCATCAGTGCATGAGCACGCGTGGCGTTCACAAAACCGGTGTGTCGATGGTGACCAGCCGCATGCTGGGCGCGTTCCGTGATGACCCGATCACGCGCCGTGAATTCTTTGCCATGATCGGTCGTTGATTAGCGTCTGAGAACGTCAAAAGTGATAAAGGCCGCAGCGGATCGCTGCGGCCTTTTGTGTTCCTGCAATCGGGTTTGGGGCCCGCTTTGCTTAATCTTCGCGGAAATCGCTGTGGCAGGATTTGCAGGTCTTCAACATCGTGCCAAGTGCACCCTTAAAATCGCCTTCTGAACCATTATTGGCGGCAACAGTTTTAAGGGCACCAGCGGTGGACTGAAGTTCCATCGCAAGTTCAGAGAATTTAGACCAGTCTTCCCAGATATCCGGATGCGCTTCGGACGGTTTGCCAACGCTTCCTTCCGGGAACAGCTTGGTGAAGTTCTCACCTGCATGGCTTTCGATGATGCTCGCTGACTGTTCAACTTTTGCCGGTTCATAGGGAAGGGTTCCCTTAAGCATCGGCACCAGGATTTTAACCTGCTGACCGATGGCTTCCATGCCTTCCATACGTTCTTTTACCACACCAGTTGCGCCTTCATGGGCGATAGCGCCGACACTGAAAGTCATGCCAAGTGCGATGGCGGCTCCGATAACTCTCTTCAACTCTCTCAATCCCTGCTTTTTGATGTTTTGGTTATAGCCGATTTGGGTCCATGCTCTCTCTAATGGCCAAATCGGGATAGAATATGGTCAACCGACCCGACATATGATCCGCCAAACAGGCGGACATGAACCAATAGTGGATAAAGGTTATACAAATCTCTACGTTCTTCAAAGAAGCCCGGATTGATTTGCATGATTTCCGCGTAGCGATCAAAGAATGCAGGCGTCAAATCACCAAATAGTGTGCCAAAGGCCAACTCAATTTCCCGGTCGCCATAATAGATCGCCGGATCAATCAAACCGGCCAATTTCCCGTTTTGACACAGAATGTTCCCGCCCCACAGATCACCATGCAGAAGCGATGGCTTGGGCTGATCATCAATATGGCGATCAAGCCGATCAATCAGCCGATCCATCCGCGCCGTCATCGCGGCGTTTAACCGCCCTTCCTTGTGCGCTGCATGTGCCATGAAGCGCAGGCGATGCTCGCCAAAGAACCGGATCCAGCTGGCTTCTTGCTGATTGGGTTGATGTAGCCCACCGATCAATGTGTCGAACGATAGTCCGAACTGATCGGATGTGACCGCATGTTGCCTTGCCAGTTGCTCGGCAAGATCAATCTGAACACTTTCGCTCATCTGATTGTCATTGGCGATGAAGCTCATGATCAGGCAGCCGTCATCGGCATAGATCACGTCCGGGCAAGTAATTGGCGAATGCTGTGCCAAATAACGCAGCATCTCAGCCTCAATCAAAAGCCCAGAAGTGTTTGCATCGCCCTTCTTGATGACAAGCGATCGGCCACATTCAAGATCGGCTCGCATCACATCCGCCACACATCCACCCGAAAGTGTTGTCATTTGGCGGATGCCAGATCCGGTCAGTTCGGTGATTTTATCTGCAAGCGTGATCTTTTCCATGACAACGGGCGGAGTGGTGGATCAGAAACCGTGCTTTTCACGGATCTGGGTCAGAAGGTTGTGTGATGCTTCTTCGATCATATCAAACACATGCACAAAGCCGTTTGCCCCACCGTAATAGGGATCAGGCACACTTTGACCACCCATATCGGGATGATAATCCAAAAACAGCTCAATCCGGTTTTGACTGGATCCCGGCGCCTGCCTGCGCATGTCCCGCAGATGTCCGTCATCCATCGCCAAGATATAGTCAAACTGGACATAGTCGCCCGGCTTGATCTTGCGCGATCGGATATCGCTTAAATCAACACCCCGGCTTTCAGCCATTTCGCGCGATCGTGGATCGGGAAGTTCTCCGACGTGATAGGCCGACAAGCCACAACTATCGACACTAATCTGGTTTTCAAGTCCGGCTTCGCGAACGATCTTGCGAAACACGCCATCGGCGGTGGGCGAACGACAGATATTGCCGGTACAGACAAAAAGAACCTTGATCACGCGACTTTTCCAGCTGTGTTGAGGATGGGGGTGACGATAGAAAATCAGACTGACATGCCCTGATCGGTGGGGCAATGGCCTCTGTCAGTTGGGTGAAGTTGCCGTTGTTTGCTGCATCTGCACGGTCAGCTTATGTAACAGCTTCGTGACATTTTGAATCGTCCACTGACAGCCTCGTCAATAGTTTGTATGATCGCGCCATAATTTGAATATTGGCGCGTATCGATGCAGGAATTTGTTTCTTTTGGTTTGCATGTTGCCCTGATCCGGCAACTTGCCTGGTTGCCACGGGGCTATGACCTTGTGCCGGCCGGGACGGTGGTGACGTCTGCCAAATTGCGCAGCATCATGCTCGCCCTTGAAGAAATCAATGGACCCGCTGTTTTGGTGCGTCTTGGCCGCCATCTGGCTGCCAAGGAACAGGAACCCATCCTGACCATGCTGCGTCATGCGGCAACACCGGCAGTAACCGCAGATCGCTGGCGCCGCTTGGAGGGCTATTCACATGCCCGTGCGCGCAGCGATTTCACCATCACCGGTAAATCCATGACCATCCATCGCGGTGTTGTCCGCGGTCAACCGCCTGCGCGCGTTGAAAACCTGTTATTGCAGGGTTTTCTGATTGGCTTGCTTGAGGCAGCCGGGGCCGAAGATATTGATGGCACGATCTTGCCAAGCCACGGGCCGTCGGTTCGCGTGATGCGCAAGGGAAAGATCAATAACAAACTTGCCTTTACCGGACGCGGTTTGCGCTTTCGGATCAATTGGAACAGTTTCGAACCGGTTTCCTCATCCTATCCGTTCATGGCCAACATGCCGGGCACTGCACCGTCCATCGGTGCTCAGCGCCCGATCGTCCAGCAGCTTTATGCGATCCTTGAACAGGATATCGGGCGCAGCTGGTCAATTGATGAAGTGGCAGCCGCCCTTGATACATCCGGCCGTACCTTGCAGCGCCGCCTGCAGCAGGCCAACAACCGCTTTTCCGATATCATCCGTCTGGTTCGCGTGCGTGAAGCTTGTCGTTTGCTGTATGGCACTCAGCTATCTGTAGGTGAGATCGGCTTTTGGTGCGGCTTTACCGACAATGCGCATTTCTCGCGTGATTTCAGACGTTTGTTGGCAATGCCGCCATCGGTCTATCGCGAAGCCAGCATTGGCCATGCCGGGTTGACCCGCGCCTGATCCAAGCTTTGGTGCGGCATTCAAACGTCTAGTGTGATTGACCTAGCATGCGGCCTTGTTTATCAGCAGGGCAGATAAGGGCTGCATTGCCAAACGATCCGCATCCACGAGGCCGCCATGACCAATCCGACACATCGCGAAAACCAATATGCCGGTTTCCTGCCGCCGCGTTTCAAAGAACGGCCAGACGCCGACGATGTGGCGATCAAGACTTGGACGGTTGGCACACCTCTTTCCGATCATTCGGTTCCTGAAATGCCCGCAGCACTCTCCCTGTTCTTTGATCTGGTGGGACCCTCGGCCCAGCGTGCGGGATCAAACGGCTTTGCCATGCTGTGGCTTGATCGTCATCCGCACGAAGAACCGGGTTGGCGTCTTTCCATCGGTCATGTCGGATCATCTGATGATATCGAAACTGCGGTGGCAAAGCCTTTGGCACGTCTTGTTGATGCCATGCCGATGGCCGCGTTCGAAACAGAAGACTGGCACATGACCCGTCCGCTGTGGCGCAAGCGATCCGAGCCGGTCAAACTTGTTTTTTGGGGAAGCTTTGCCGATCACGCACGTGCCATTCTTGGTCATGGCGACGGTGCTTCGTTCTATCAGCCGCTCGGTGCCGGGCTTCGTTCCGATAATGTCGCAAGCCTTTTGCCAATGCTTGAAGATCTGCTGGGTGATCCGTTCCTAATCGGCGGGATGGGCTTTGAAGATGCCATGCGTTTGGGGATTTCCCTTGGTCGTGCGCATCTGATTGAAAGCTGGATCGAAGCCGGTGGCGCGGAAAAGGAACCTTATTTCCGCCCGATGCGCATCTGGCATCAGGCCTGGCTTGCCAATGCACTGATTGATCCGGCGGTCGCAAGTCTTGCCATGTCGGGTAAACCGGCAATGCCGGCGTTGGATTTTGCCGCAGACAGCACACCGGGCTCACGGCGCAAATCGCTTGATGATCTTTCAAGCTGGCTGACCACGGTCTTCTTTACGGATGAACATCCAGCCCTTCGCAACGCATTTGTTGCCGGGGTGCAAAATGCAGTTTGGCTTGATAGCGACCTTCAGCAATATCTACAGCCACAACAACGCACTGAAATCGTTCAGGGCCTGATGCCCTATTGCCGCTGGTTCCTTGCCATGGCGCTTTATAACCATCTTGGCAATCTGGCAGCGGGCAACGCACGCGAAGATCAGATCGAATTTTACGCGACACTGGTCGATGCATTGCCGGAGCTGGCACCGCTCACCGAACTTGCGAGCCAGCGTGATATCGAACTTCACATCATCCGCATCGAAGCTGCGCGTGCCGCATCCGCCTTTGATACGCTGGTTCTGCCATTCTGCGATCTTTTGATGCCGCGCCGTCAGTTCGACGCCGAACGGTCCTGATCTTGCGCTTGCGCCCAATAATGAAAAAAGGTCCGCCAGATTGCTCCAGCGGACCTTTTTGCTGTGTTGCGGGAATCTATGCGTGGGCCTTGTGTTCCGGGATCGGACGGTCTGAAACGATCTTGAACCGGATTACCAATCCACTGACCGCAACCAGACTTGCAATCACAATGCCCCAGAACAATCCACGCACGCCCATCTCCATGACAAAGGTCAGGTAATAGCCCGTCGGAATCATGACAAAGATATAAGACACCAGATGCAAAATCGTCGGTGCCCATTTATCCCCCGCCCCGCGCAGTGCACTGATTGCAGCATTCTGTCCGCCATCGGTCGGGAAAATGATCGGCATCAGAATCAAAACCGACATGGTGGTGGCAATCACGCTCATATCCTGTGTGAACAGATGCGATACAGCACCCGGGAACAGATAAATCGGGATGCTCAAAGCAAACATCACAACCATCGTGGTCAGAAGTCCGATCCATCCGGCCAATGCCATATCAGGCCGATCACGTCTGCCGTAGGCAATGCCGACCCGAACCGACGTCGCCGATGCAAGGCCAAGGGCAACCATGAACATCAAAGCAAGGATCGTCATGCTGATGCCATAGCTTGCTGCGGCAATCACGCCGAGGCGCCCGGCAAAAAGCTGCATGGCGGCAAAGGCGCTGGTTTCCATGCCTTGGCTGGCACCGGCGGCATAGCCCAGATGGCGTGCCTCGCTTGATGCTTTCCACCACCCCTTAAAGCCATCTCGAATGCCATAAAGCGCGTGGTTCTTCACAAAGATGATATAGCCAAGCAGGCCGAGCGCCATGACCCAGCGGATCACGCTTGACGTCCAGGCAGCGCCCTCAGCACCCAATTCAGGGAAACCAAATGCGCCATAGACCAACCCGTAATCCAGAAACAGGTTAATCGCATTGGCCCCGATCATAAGAACCATGCCCGGTATCGGCCGTTGCAATCCTTCTAGGAAAAAGGCGCAGGTTATATAGATCAATGCGGCTGGCATGCCGATCGCAAAATTTTGGCAAGGTAACCGGCATTCTCGGTAATCTCGGCCGGCTGCCCGGTAATGACGAACAAAAGGTCCGAATGCCAAGTCAGCAGCGTAAACAGAATGCCGACCAGAACGGCATAGGGCATGGCATTGCGCCAAACCGCCCCCGCCGCCAAAAGGTTTTCGCGCCCATTGGCATGTGACGTCATGATCATCACACCGGTCAAAAGACCAATGCCCGTAACCATTAGCGAGGTGAAAGGCGCATGCGCGACGTTAAGATAGGCCAAACCCGCACTGTCATAGTTGCCAACGATAATGGTATCGACAACCGACATGATCAGCATGCCAAGTCTGGCAATGGTGACCGGCAGGGCTAGGCGGAACAGTTCGCTTAAATGGCGCTTTACCCGGTTATTGGGATAAAGCGGGGTTGGCGAAATGCTTGGATCGGGCGGTGGCGGGGCCACTGTCCCATCCTGTGGGGCGATCGTCATTGGAACATTCCCTGTTTTCTTTATTTATGGTGGCAACCAGATCCGGCAATGGTGGTGGCAATACCGGATCGGGCTGCGCCTTATGCCCCAATATGGTCGGGGGTCTTTATCTGTGTGCGGCGAACGGGCGGCGCGGAATGGCCATCAGCAATTTGGCCGGATCATCGGTAATCACGGATGTGACGCCCCATGA
>NZ_JBLLNT010000003.1:0-250000 GCF_048059015.1 Thalassospira sp.
ACAGGGTCACAAGCTTGCCATTCTATCGAATGGTGCAAAACATATGTTGATCTCGGCCGCCAAGTCATCGGGTATTCTGGCCCTGTTTGATCACATCATTTGCGTTGATGACCTTAAAACCTATAAGCCGCACCCAACCGTCTATCAGCTTGCGGTCGATAAACTCGAAGTCGAGGCTGCTGAAATATCGTTCCAGTCTTCAAATGGCTGGGACATCGCAGGTGCTGGACACTTTGGGTTCAGAACAGCCTGGATCAATCGGACCAAGCAACCAACCGAACGCTTGTCGCATACGGCTGATGTTGTTCTAGGTGGTCTTGATGAATTGCTTCCGCTCATCAAAGAACAGGCAAAGGCGTAGCGGGCGCTTTATACCCTGCTGACCGTGTAAGTTCGACCATAAGAAAAGGCAGGTCCAACCTCGGGCCTGCCTTTATCGTAGTGATGGTTAGAACAGGTCGGTTACGACCCCAACAAGTTATTACTTGTGTTCTTTTTTCACATTGGCTGCGACAACCTGCCCTGCCTGAATGACGGTAAGACCTCCTTCATCCGCAAGACTTTCGATCCGGCGGCAATGCCCTTCAATATGGGCGCCGGGTTCGATCGAAAGGCTTTCATGCAGAATGTCGCCCATCATCCGTGCAGTGTCCGATAGTGAAACATCACGTGCACGGACTTGACCGATGACAGCACCGCAAATGCGGATTTTGTCTGCAACGATTTCGCCACGGACTTCGCCGTGTTGACCAATCGTAAGGTTACGGGTGCGAATATCGCCATTTACCGAACCATCAACCTGAACATCTGATTCTGAGACCAGATCACCGGTTACGCGCAGATCAGCGTTGATAACCGAAAGGCCGCCTTTTTTTTCGGCTGTGTTTCCGTGTTTATTAGTCCCTGTTTGTGTCGTCTTGCTCGTTTTTGAAAACATAACGTCCCGCCTCAATAAACTTTAGGGGATTTACCGGCTTGTCATGGACCAACACTTCATAGTGAACATGGCTACCCGTGCTTCGCCCGGTGCTTCCCATTAACGCTATTTGGTCTTGGTAACGCACTTCGTCGCCCTTCTTTGCGAGGACCTTGTATAAATGGCCATAACGGGTTCGAACGCCGTTACCGTGATCGATTTCGACCATCTTCCCGTATTTTCCACTCCATCCTGCATGCACCACTTTGCCGGGTGCTGTCGCAAGAATGGGGGTTTTGATCGGCCCGGCTAGATCTACACCGGAATGAAAAGCCCACCGGCCATTGATGGGGTCTTTTCTCTTACCGAACGAACTCGATACGTAGTAGGACGTCGCAGGTTCACCAAGCGGCGCCTTTTTTATCCGTTCATGCAGGCTGGCCAAATGATCCATCCGGTCACCCAGAGCCATAGCTACACCGACAAATTCTTCGTCTTTAGGATGTTCTGGCTCAAACGCCACGAACGGACCACCAACGCCAGGTTCCGGCTCTGCGCCAGGGTCCTGAGGCTTCATTGGCGGTAACACGAATGCCTCTGGCAGTAAGCCGGTCATTTCAAGAACGTTTTCCAGTTCCAGAATAGTAGTGTCAGCGGTTTCCGCGACACGCTGCATGGCCTGCTGTTGAACCGAGTGCAGATCAGCAATCCGCTGACGTGCGTCGCTCAGCTCGCCTTGAAGCTTTTTCGACCGCTGTAATGCCTGATCACGTTCGCGCATCACACGCGACATAACCGTTTCAACAGTCTCCAACTCGTCGCGCAGCGCAAGGTTCCTGTTGGTAATCCCGTCGATTTGCCCCTGAAGCGCATTCATCTGGTTGTCCATCGACGTGCGCAAAGCTGAAATCCGGACTTTCTCCTTCTCGCTATCAGCAAGCTTGGAGGTGTAATCCTGTACCCGCGCTTGGAGCTGCAGGTTCTTCTCCGCCATCGACAGCAGGTTGCGATGGGTGTCTTCCATTTGCGACGTGATCTCACCAAACCGGCGTTGGCTTTCGGTCACACGTGCAATCAGTCTATTATAGGACAATTCACTACGGAAAAGCTGTTCTTCACGCATGGCAAGGCGCTGATCAAGGTACCAGCTATAGCCGGTAACCCCTACTGACCAAGTAATTGCAGCAACCCCGAACGAGGCGAGCGCGACCTGCGCATATTTTCCAAGCCGAAGCTGGTAAACAAATCATTCGAACGGATCAGCAACTGCCGGTCCGGAAACCATTTATCCACCAAGCGACGAATGCCCTCAAACGCCGACATATTCAGTGTCTAACCCCTAATTGCCCGTAGTTACGCCCAGCTTCGCCGGACGGGTTAAGTTTCTTCTGACCCCACCTGAGACTTATTTTGTATTTCCTTTACGCTACCTGTATCTCGACACGCAAGCAAGCACGTTAACACATCCTTAATCGCAATTTTTTCACTGAGGATGGGTCATCATGTGCTACCAAAGCCCATCATTCACATCTCATACGTAAGCAGATAATGCCTTTTTCCCGTTTTTTGATTACCTGTGCCGCAACCTGGTTTTACAGCGGCAAGAGCCCAAAGGCACCCGGCACTGCCGGATCACTGGCAGCCCTGCCGTTTGGTTGGCTTATCTGGGTTTACGGCGGGAATAGCGCCTTAATCGTTGCAAGTATTATCGTTTTCGCGATCGGTGTTTGGGCTGCCCACCAATATAGCCATCTGCTCGGCATTCATGATGCTGGCGAAATCGTCATTGATGAAGTTGTCGGTCAATGGATGTGTCTGCTGGTCATTCCGCTAGGTGCCGGGTGGTCTGACTTGGTCTGGCTGCTGGTTGCTTTTGTTGCGTTCCGGATATTTGACATTGCCAAACCATGGCCTATTCGCTGGGTCGACCGTCGGGTTGGTGGCGGGTTTGGGATCATGTTTGATGACGTTCTTGCCGGCGTATTCGCCATGATTTCGTTGGTCATCATAACGCAACTGATTGGTGGATAATTTCATGCAAATTGAACAAGATGTCCTTGATGCAGCCGCATCCCTGATCACCAAATGCAAAGCCAAGGGCGAGATGATCGCAACAGCAAAATCATGCACGGGCGGATTGATTACCGGCAGCTTGACCGCCGTTGATGGCAGCTCATCAGTCGTTGATTGCGGATTTGTCACCTATTCCAACGAAGCCAAACATGGCTTGATCGGTGTTGGCAATGACCTGCTCGAACAATTCGGTGCCGTTTCAGAACCTGCCGCGCGCGCCATGTGTGAAGGTGCGCTTGATCGCGCACCAAACGCCACCATTGCGGTTTCCGTAACCGGCATTGCTGGCCCAGGTGGCGGCACGGAAACGAAACCGGTTGGATTGGTTCATTTTGGTTGTGTCGGAAAAGATCGGAAGACCGTGACCTATCACGAGGTTTTTGCAGGAGATCGACATGCCGTGCGCAAGGCAACTGTGCTCAAGGCCTTTGCCCTGATCTCGGATATGATTGATCAAAAGTGATTGGAAATGACGGCGGCACGGGAGCTTGCCGCTGCCCTAGCCTTCCGATGATGGCAGTTCCGGTTCGCCATAAACTTCGCGGGCACGTGTTTCAAAAGCCCCGACCATCAGCTTGACCGCCTCGTTAAACACGACGCCGATCATTTTTTGCAACAATGCTGAGCGGAATTCAAAATCCACGAAGAAATCAAGCCAAGTGCCGCCATCTTCGTCCTCTTCAAACACCCAGTGGTTATTGAGGTATTTGAATGGCCCCTGCAGATATTCGACATCAACACGATGCGGACGCTGCAGGGTAACTTTGGATGTGTATTTCTCGCGGAACATCTTAAAGCCGATCACCAGATCGGCTTTAAGCACGTCCCCATCGCGCTTGCGCACACGTGATGCCACGCACCACGGGAGAAACTCGGAATAGGAATCGATATCCGCGACGAGTTCAAAGAGTTGTTCCGGCGTATAGGGCAGTTTCCTGCGCTCTGCATGCGTCGGCACTCGATATCTCCCCTTATCGTCGCGCGTATCGGTAAAGCTTATTGCGCAGCAGTTTCTGCGCGTGCAGCTTTGGCCTTGGCTTCTTCGGCGGCAGCCAGTTTCTTCTCGCGTGCTTCACGAAGCTGCTCGAAGTCACGGTCTGCGTGGTAGCTTGAACGGGTCAGCGGCGTTGCCGAAACCATCAAGAATCCTTTGCCACGTGCCATGGAAGCATATTCGTCAAACTCGTCCGGGGTCACAAAACGGTGGACCGGCTCGTGCTTGAGCGTCGGCTGCAGATACTGGCCAATCGTCAGGAAGTCGACATCTGCAACACGCAGATCGTCCATCACCTGTGCCAGTTCCTTGCGCTCTTCACCCAGACCAACCATCAGGCCGGATTTGGTAAAGATCGTCGGATCAATCTGCTTTACCCGGTCAAGGATGCGCAACGACTGATAGTAACGCGCGCCCGGACGGATATTGGTGTAAAGCCGCGGAACCGTTTCAAGGTTGTGGTTGAAAACGTCAGGACGGGCCTTTGCGACGATTTCCACTGCACCTGGTTTGTCACGGAAGTCCGGGGTCAGAATTTCGATGGTGGTTTCCGGCGATTTATGACGGATGGCCTCGATCACGCGGGCAAAGTGCGCAGCACCGCCATCGGCAAGGTCATCACGGTCAACCGAGGTGATCACAACATGCTTAAGCTGCATGTCGGCAACCGCCATCGCCAGATTTTCCGGCTCGAACGGATCAAGCGCGTTCGGCATACCGGTTTTCACGTTACAGAAAGAACATGCACGGGTGCAGGTATCGCCCATAATCATGAAGGATGCGTGTTTCTTCTGCCAGCATTCACCGATATTCGGGCATGCGGCTTCTTCGCAAACGGTATGCAGGTTCAAACCACGCGCGAGCTCGCGGGTTTCCTGATAGCCCTTGGAGGTTGGCGCCTTAACGCGAATCCAGGACGGCTTGCGTCCGGATGGACGATCAGGCCGTTTTTGCTTTTCCGGGTGACGAAGTGCTTTTTCTTCGCTACGCGCCGTCGACATAGAGTTACCTCCGAAGGATTGGACGGGCGGCAATTTGCCGCCACGCCACGCATTTGTCAAACCGACATTCGTCAAAAAAGGTCATACCGGGCATGTGCGCCCGGTAAAACCCGATATTTTAGAAGTGGATCGCACGACCATATGCGTCAAGAACCAACTCATGCATCATTTCTGACAGGGTGGGATGCGGGAAGACCGTATGCATCAGGTCTTCCTCGGTCGTCTCAAGGCCCATGGCAACCACAAAGCCCTGAATGAGCTCGGTCACTTCGGTACCGACCATGTGCGCGCCAAGCAATTCACCGGTTTTGGCATCAAAGACGGTTTTCACCAGACCTTCTGCCTCGCCCAGTGCAACAGCCTTGCCATTGCCAATGAACGGGAACTTGCCAACCTTGACCTCATAGCCGGCTTCTTTTGCCTTGGCTTCGGTCAAGCCGACACTAGCGACCTGCGGATGGCAATAGGTGCAACCCGGGATCTTGCGCGGATCAAGCGGATGAACGCCTTTAACGCCTGCGATCTTCTCGACACAAATAACGCCTTCATGTTCGGCCTTGTGTGCCAGCATCGGCGGACCTGCAACGTCACCAATCGCGTAGATGCCCGGCTCTGCGGTTGCCGAATAATCATCAGTACCGATCACGTTGCGATCAACTTTGACCTTGGTGGTTTCAAGGCCAAGGTTTTCGGTGTTTCCGATCACGCCAACAGCAGAAATCACACGATCAACAGTAAGTTCCTGTTTCTTGCCGTCTTTGGTTTCAACCGTGACAACAACGTTATCTGCATTGCGCTTGAGATTGGCGACCTTTGCTTCGGTCAGGATTTTCATCCCGTCCTTGGTCATCATTTTCTGCGCAAGTGCTGCAACTTCCTTGTCTTCAACCGGCATGATCCGCGGCATGATCTCAACCACGGTCACATCAGCGCCCATGGTGTGATAGAAGCTGGCGAACTCAATACCGATTGCACCGGAACCGACAACAACAAGGCTTTTGGGCATTTTGTCCGGCGTCATCGCCTTCTTGTAATCCCAAACCACTTTGCCATCAGCTTCAAGGCCCGGCAGCGAACGTGCACGTGCGCCGGTAGCAATGATATAGCTTTTCGCGGTGTAAGTGCCGGCATCTTTGCCCGTTACAACGATCTTTTTCGGACCATCAAACTTGGCTTCGCCGTTGATCACGGTGACCTTGTTCTTCTTGAGAAGATGGCCAACACCACCAGAAAGCTGTTTGGATACACCACGCGAACGCTCGATCACGGCATCAATATCAAAGGACGGCTTTTCACAAGAAAGACCATATGCCTTTGCATGGTTCATGTTGCGGTAAACTTCAGCTGAACGCAGAAGCGCCTTGGTCGGGATACAACCCCAGTTAAGGCAAATGCCACCAAGATGTTCACGTTCAACAACAGCCGTTTTCAGGCCAAGCTGGGCAGCACGGATTGCGGTTACATAACCACCCGGACCTGCACCAATCACGATTACGTCGAAATTGCTATCCGCCATCGTAGGATCTCCTTCGCCTGCCCGTCACCGGTCACAGGTCTTGAAATTCAAATGCTTGCGGGGACTAGTTAAAGTCCCCGCGCAACTTTGGAACCTCAGAGCAACATGCTCAGCGGATCTTCGATCAGCTTTTTGAATTCAGCCATGAACTCAGCACCAACCGCACCATCGACCGCACGGTGGTCAACAGACAGCGTGCAGCTCATGACGGTCGCAACGGCCAGTGCGCCATCCTTGACGACCGGGCGCTGTTCGCCAGCACCAACGGCAAGGATGCAACCCTGCGGCGGGTTGATGATGGCAGAGAAGCTCTTGATACCAAACATACCGAGGTTGGAAACCGAGAAGGTCCCGCCCTGATAGTCTTCCGGCATCAGTTTGCCGTCGCGTGCCTTGCCAGCCAGTGCTTTCATCTCAGACGAGATTTCAGCAAGACCCTTGGAGCCCGCATCGCGGACAACTGGCGTGATCAGGCCACCCTCAATGGCAACTGCCACCGAGATATCCTGTTTCTTGCACTGCAAGGTCGCCTTGTCGGTCCAGATGGAGTTTGCAGCAGGAACTTTTTTGAGTGCCAAAGAGACTGCACGGATAACAAAGTCGTTCACCGAGATTTTGACACCGTCGCCAGCTTTTTCGTTAAGCTGTTTACGGGTGGCAAGCAGGTTGTCGAGTTCGCAATCGACCGTAAGGTAGAAATGCGGAACCTGCTGTTTGGATTCGGTCAGACGACGCGCGATGGTTTTGCGCATGCCGCTGTTCGGAATTTCTTCGTATTCCGGCAGACCATTGAGATCCGGGTTCCAGCCAGATGCTGCCGGGGCAGCAGCCGCAGCCGGTGCGGACGGTGCAGCAGATGCTGCTGACGGGGCGCCAGCGGCCGGTTTGGATGCCATGGCGGCCTCAACATCGCGTTTAACAACGCGACCACGCGGGCCAGAGCCCGACACACCAGCAAGGTCAACGCCTTCGTTCGCAGCAATGCGACGTGCAAGCGGGCTTGCCTTGACACGCTCACCACCCGCACCCGGGGCTGCCGGTGCCGGACTTGCTGCCGCTGGGGTAGCAGACGGTGCAGGTGCGGCTTCAGCGGCCGGAGCAGCAGCAGGTGCAGCGCCAGCAGCAGAGGTATCAGCACCATCAAGAGCAGATGCGTCTTCGTCTTCTTCAAGCAGAAGCGCGATAACTTCGTTCACAGGAACACCTTCGCTGCCTTCGGCAACAAGGATTTTACCGATCGTGCCTTCGTCGACGGCTTCGACTTCCATCGTGGCTTTGTCGGTTTCGATTTCTGCGATGACATCGCCCGATTCAACGGTGTCACCTTCCTTGACGTGCCATTTGGCCAAGGTGCCTTCGGTCATGGTCGGCGACAGGGCCGGCATCAATACTTTTACAGGCATGAACACATTCTCCCGGTAACGGGGCGGCGCGCTTTGTGTTGGCGCCTGCCCCTGTCCGTATCACTTAGCGATAGCAAACGGCCTTGGCCGCATCGACGATGTGCTGCTCTTGCGGAAGCGCAAGCGCTTCAAGGTTGGCAGCATACGGCATCGGAACATCTTCGCCGGTTACACGGGCAACCGGTGCATCGAGATAGTCAAAGGCATGTTCCATGACCACCGATGCGATTTCCGAACCGATGCCGGCGAAGTGCCAGCCTTCTTCACAGGTAACCAGACGATTGGTCTTCATTACCGAGCGAATAATGGTGTTCACATCAAGCGGACGGATCGTACGCAGGTTGATAACCTCAGCCGAGATGCCCTGCTCTGCCAGTTTTTCGGCAGCCTTGAGCGCCTTGCCAACCATGATCGAGAAAGCAACGATGGTAACATCGGTACCTTCGCGTTCGATCTTGGCCTGACCGATCGGCAGAACGAAATCTTCGTCGTCAGGAACTTCGAAGCTCTGACCGTACATGATTTCGTTTTCAAGGAAGACAACCGGGTTCGGATCGCGGATAGCGGCCTTCAGAAGACCTTTGGCATCAGCAGCCGACCACGGTGCGATAACCTTCAGCCCCGGGCAATGTGCATACCAAGATGCATAGCACTGCGAGTGCTGTGCACCAACGCGGGCAGCAGCACCGTTCGGACCACGGAAGACGATCGGGCAACCAAGCTGGCCACCAGACATGTAAAGCGTCTTGGCCGCAGAGTTGATGATGTGGTCGATTGCCTGCATCGCGAAGTTAAAGGTCATGAATTCGACAATCGGCTTCAGCCCCATAAAGGCAGAACCGGTCGCCATACCCGTGAAACCGATTTCGGTAATCGGGGTATCGACGACGCGACGGTCACCGAATTCATCAAGCAGACCCTGGGTAACCTTGTAGGCACCCTGATACTGCGCAACTTCTTCGCCCATGACGAAGACGTTTTCGTCACCACGCATTTCTTCAGCCATTGCATCACGCAGGGCTTCACGAACGGTCTGGGTTTTAAAGCTGGTGTAGGTTTTTTCGTCCTGGGTCGCGTTCATCACGCTCATCGCGCGCGGTTCTGCTTCAGAACGTTCAATCGCACCACTCGCAGCAACCGGTGCGGCACTTGCCGTGCTGGCAGCCGGTGCTTCTTCAGCAGCCGGAGCAGCAGGTGCAAATTCTGCGGCCGCCGGAGCAGTGCCCGACGATGCAGAGACGTTATCGAGTGCAGATGCGTCTTCGCCTTCTTCAAGGATATAGGCGATCACGGCATTTACCGCGACGTTTTCGGTACCTTCGGCAATGATCAGCTTACCCACAGTACCTTCATCGACGGCTTCGACTTCCATCGTCGCTTTGTCGGTTTCGATTTCTGCGATGACGTCACCGGATGCGACAGTGTCGCCTTCCTTGATGTTCCATTTGGCAAGCGTGCCTTCGGTCATGGTCGGCGACAGGGCCGGCATCAAAACTTCAATCGGCATTGTTCCCTCTCTCCCGGGAAATATCGGTCAAAAGCGGTTCGCGAAATGTCGCGATCACGCGTCGATCAGAATATCGGTGAACAGTTCAGAAACATCCGGTTCCGGGCTGTTCTGCGCGAACTCGGCCGCTTTTGCGACTTCGGATTTCACTTCCTTGTCGATATCCTTAAGGCCAGCTTCATCGATAATGTTGCCATCGATCAGAAGCTTTTTGACCATATCGATCGGGTCGTGTTCCTTGCGCATCTTGTCGAGTTCGTCCTTGGTGCGATATTTCGCCGGGTCGGACATCGAGTGACCGCGGTAACGGTAGGTTTTGAGCTCAAGAATGTATGGGCCCTTGCCTTCGCGGCAATGCTTGACAGCGCGTTCGCCTGCTTCCTTGACCGCAAGAACGTCCATGCCATCAACCTGTTCGCCCGGAATGCCATAGGCCATACCGCGCTGATAAAGATCAGGGCTTGAAGAGTGACGCTGGGTTGAGGTGCCCATAGCGTACTGGTTGTTCTCGATGCAATAGATCACCGGAAGTTGCCAGAGAGCGGCCATGTTGAAGGCTTCATAGACCTGCCCCTGGTTGACGGCACCGTCACCCAAATAGGTCAGACATACACGGTCTTCACCGCGATATTTGTAATTGAAGGCAATACCGGTTCCGAGCGGAACCTGACCACCAACGATACCGTGTCCGCCATAGAAGTTCTTTTCTTTGGAGAACATGTGCATCGAGCCGCCTTTGCCGCGGGAATAACCGCCTTCGCGGCCCGTCAGCTCGGCCATGACGCCACCAGCATCCATGCCACATGCCAGCATATGGCCGTGGTCACGGTAACTGGTGATAACACCATCGTCGCCGGTGATGGCAGCCTGCATGCCGACAACGACTGCTTCCTGCCCGATATAGAGGTGGCAGAAGCCACCGATAAGACCCATGCCATACAGCTGACCGGCTTTTTCTTCAAAGCGACGGATCAGAAGCATTTCACGGTAATATTTGAGGAGATCGTCACTGCTCGCCTGGTTGTCGGCGCGCGTAGTGGCGCGTTTGCGTTTTGTGGTCGCCATGTTTCCTCCCGGTGGATGGCTATCGCTTAAGCATCATGTATGAGCGCTTAATTCGGTACTGGACCACCGAAATGACTACCTAAAACGACCGCCTAGGGCAAGCAATCAAACTTCGAATAAACTGTTGTTTTGCAACGCACAATCACAAATAAACCTATTTATGGTTAATTGATAAGATTTCGCAAAGATGTAGAGATGCAGAGTTTTCAGCTACTTGAGCGGATGCTTTAAAATCCGTTCGTGCCTATATGTCACAAATGCTATGCTTTCATGACGATAATACCGCATAGCCGTTGTAATCTGATTACAACTCAGGGAATGCGCGTAATATCAATGCGCTCAACCCTGAACTCATACAAAAGCGTGATCAACCAGAAGTCAGTTTAAACAACGACTTATCCGATAACGTTTATTACTGAAAAAACTTCACAACTGTGAATTACCGCACACTTGGCCCTGCCCGGCGCGATAAGCAGCCCTTTTCGCCTGCGATCATAAACTGATCAGGCGTATGGATTCTCTATACAATCAGATGAGGGTGTTTTCACGTAAATCAGTTGCTGTTTGCAGCAACCGTCGTTGCAAGATCACCATAGCCATCGCGATGGAATAAGATGACATCATCGGGATGGGCCGCATTAAGCATGGCGCGCGCCCGTTCATCCAAAAGGTCTGGATCAAGGTGGCTGGCACGTAAGGAAAGGACATGTTGCTCAAGCGCCTTTCGACGTTCTGTCGTCTCGTCCAGCACTTTGGCAATGTCAGTTACGCGATCCTGCATCGACCAATAGGTCAGCAAACCACGCTCGCCCTCCACACTGTGGAAGATGAAATAGGCCATGACGGTAAATGCAATAACCGGTGCGACAGCCTGTTTCAGGCGACGAAAGACCGGTGAATTTGACGACATTTACTATTGCCCCTTGCGCGGTCACGCGATTTTGGCGACGACCCAAACCATTCCGGATATATAACATTAAAATAACATACGTTATTTCCCTTGTTATTCAGACACATAGCATCTGACAAGGTCATAAACCCGGCAACATTACCGTTTAAATAGCGCATAGTTCGGTAAAAATAGAGTTAAGCCGCAACTACAAAGCCATTGATCTACGCTCAATTCGCTAATCCTGATATTGGCTTTTGCCCCGTCGAACCGGACGCGAAACCAAACGCCAAAATGCAAACAGGCCGCCTGAAACATGCTCAGGCGGCCTGTTATTTCAGGGCGAGATCCCTCGCCGATCAGATTACTTCAGGATCGAACGACCCGGGAAGTAAGCACCAGCATCGAGAAGCTCTTCGATACGGATCAGCTGGTTGTATTTCGCCATACGGTCAGAACGCGAAAGCGAACCGGTTTTAATCTGGCCACAGTTGGTCGCAACAGCAAGATCAGCAATGGTTAAGTCTTCGGTTTCGCCCGAACGGTGCGACATGACGGCGGTGTAGCCAGCACGGTGTGCCATTTCGACCGCTTCAAGGGTCTCAGACAGCGTACCGATCTGGTTAACCTTGACCAGGATCGAGTTCGCAACGCCTTTTTTGATGCCGTCAGCAAGACGTTTCGGGTTGGTCACGAACAGGTCATCACCAACAAGCTGGGTTTTGGCACCAATAGCTGCGGTCAGTTCTGCCCAGCCATCCCAATCGTCTTCTGCCATACCGTCTTCGATGGAGAAGATCGGGTATTTGCCAACGAGGTCGGCCCAGTATTTGACCATACCGGACGAATCAAGGGTCTTGCCCTCGCCCGCCAATACATAGTTACCGCCTTTGTAGAATTCGGTCGAAGCGGCATCAAGTGCCAGTACGACGTCTTCTTCCGGGCGGTAGCCAGCAGCTTCGATCGACTTCATAACGTAGCTGATCGCAGCTTCGGTCGATGCGATGTTCGGCGCGAAACCACCTTCATCACCGACATTGGTGTTCAGGCCATCAGCAGACAGAGCTTTTTTCAGGTTATGGAAGATTTCCGCACCCATACGGATCGCGTCAGAGCAGGTCTCAGCCGAAACCGGCATGATCATGAATTCCTGAACGTCGATCGGGTTGTCGGCATGCTCGCCACCGTTGATGATGTTCATCATCGGAACCGGAAGCGTGCGTGCGAACGAACCACCAACATAGCGATACAGCGGAAGACCTGCGTCTTCAGCAGCTGCTTTGGCAGTTGCAAGCGAAACACCAAGGATCGCATTGGCGCCGAGGCGGGATTTGTTTTCGGTACCGTCAAGATCGATCATGACGTTATCGACAGCAACCTGGTCTTCGGCATCCATGCCAGCCAGTGCTTCAAAAATCTCACCATTGACCGCGGCAACAGCCTTGGTCACGCCTTTGCCAAGATAACGGTCTTCTTTGTCGCGAAGTTCAACAGCTTCGTGGGCACCGGTGGATGCACCCGACGGAACGGCAGCACGGCCAAAGGCGCCATTTTCCAGGGTTACATCAACTTCGACCGTCGGGTTACCACGGCTGTCAAGGATTTCGCGGCCGCGAATATCGATAATAGCGGTCATGACAGAAACGTTCTCCTCACTGGTAGGAACCATGCCTTTTTTGTAAGGGCATGCAGGTTACAGCAAAAAAGAATGCCGCCAATCACTGACTGGCGGCATTTGATACTTATGCGTCGAACATGTCCAGACGAACCGGATTGGCTTTTGCCACTTTGTCCAATTCCATCAGAACCGAAAGAACTTCGGGCAACTTGTTCAACGGGATCTGGTTCGGGCCATCGGAAATGGCCGTTGCCGGGTTATCGTGGGTTTCGATAAACAGTGCCGCGATACCAACCGATACGGCCGCACGAGCAAGAACGGGCGCGAATTCGCGCTGACCACCTGATGAGGTGCCCTGTCCGCCCGGCTGCTGAACCGAATGGGTTGCATCAAAGACAACTGGGTAGCCCTGACGGGCCATGGTGGGAAGTCCGCGGAAGTCCGTGACAAGCGTGTTATAGCCAAAGCTGGTCCCACGGTCACAGAGCATAATGTTTTCATTGCCGGTCGATGCCAGATTGTTGGCAACATTGACCATGTCCCAAGGGGCCAGGAACTGGCCCTTTTTGACATTGACCGCACGACCGGTTTTGCCTGCCGCCTGCAACAAATCCGCCTGACGGCACAGGAATGCCGGGATCTGAAGGATGTCGGCAACTTCGGCAACAGCTGCACACTGATCAGGCAAATGCACGTCAGTGACAATCGGAAGACCGGTGGTGGCCTTCACTTCTGCCAGGATATCAAGACCTTCGGACAGACCGACACCACGTTTGGAGGTGGTGCTGGTACGGTTGGCCTTGTCAAACGAGCTTTTGTAAACCAGTCCGATGCCCAGCCCTTCGGAAAGTTCCTTAAGGGCTGCGGACATCTCAAGTGCATGTTGACGGCTCTCGATCGCGCATGGGCCTGCCAGAACGGCAAACGGCTTGTCATTGGCGATTTCGATATTGCCGACTTTGAGGGTTTTAATTTCGGTCATTTCAATGACTTTCAGACAATCATGTGGGCACGCGGCCATTCATGCAGTCGGACTGCAGTCTCTTACACCAGACGGCTGCGCTCTTTGGCGGCCTTGATGTAAGAGACGAACAGCGGATGCGGGTCAAGCGGACGCGACCGCAGTTCCGGGTGGAACTGAACGCCGATGAACCACGGATGATCCGGGTATTCGACGATTTCCGGCAGACGACCGTCTGGCGACAAGCCAGAGAATTTAAGACCTTTTTCCTCAAGCTGCGGCATGAAGTTTACGTTAACTTCATAACGGTGGCGGTGACGTTCAAGAACAGTTTCACTGCCATAGATGTCACGTGCGCGCGTGCCGTCAACCAGCTTGCACTCATAATTGCCAAGACGCATGGTGCCGCCCAGATCATCTTCGCCAGAACGACGTTCTACCGAACCACCATCTTTCGCCCATTCGGTCATCAGACCAACAAGCGGGGTTTTGGTCGGGCCGAACTCGGACGAAGACGCATCTTTCAGGCCAGCAAGGTGACGGGCTGCTTCAAGAACAGCCATCTGCATGCCAAAGCAAATGCCGAAATACGGAACCTTGTTTTCACGGGCATAACGTGCAGCGGCAATCTTGCCTTCTGCGCCACGCTCGCCAAAACCACCCGGAACCATGATCGCATCAAGCTTCGACAGGATTTCGTTGACGTTGCCTTCTTTTTCCAGCGCGTCAGACGCAATCCATTCCAGATTGACACGAACCTTGTTGGCGATACCGCCATGGGTCAGTGCTTCGGTCAGGGATTTGTATGCATCGGGCAACTGGATGTATTTACCAACGATACCGATGGTAACTTCGCCTTCCGGGTTACGGATGGTGTTGCAAATGTCTTCCCACGGCTGCAGATCCGGTTCCTGCGCCTGAAGACCGAAGTGATGAAGCACTTCATTGTCCAGACCGTACTGATGGTAGCTGATCGGAACCTGATAGATATTGTCGACGTCATATGCCGGAATAACGGCTGCTTCGCGGACGTTACAGAAACGTGCGATCTTGCGGCGTTCGTTGATCGGGATTTCACGATCACAACGGCACAGAAGAATATCAGGCTGAATACCGACGCTTTGCAGTTCCTTGACCGAGTGCTGGGTCGGCTTGGTTTTAAGCTCACCCGCAGAGGAGATATAAGGAACAAGCGTCAGGTGCATGAACAACGCACGGCCATCGCCAAGGTCGTTGCCCATCTGACGGATCGCTTCAAGGAACGGAAGGCTTTCGATATCACCAACCGTGCCGCCGATTTCGACAAGGACAAAGTCCTCGGTCGCATCGGACATGACGAATTCCTTGATCGCATCGGTGATGTGCGGAATGACCTGAACGGTCCCGCCAAGGTAATCCCCGCGGCGCTCACGTGCGATGACGTTGGAATAAATACGGCCGGTGGTCACGTTATCTGATCGGCGCGATGAGACGCCAGTGAAACGCTCATAGTGGCCCAGATCAAGGTCGGTCTCTGCACCGTCTTCGGTGACATAGCATTCGCCATGCTGGTACGGGCTCATGGTGCCCGGATCGACGTTGATATACGGGTCAAGCTTACGCAGACGAACGGTAAAGCCACGTGCCTGTAACGAAGCACCCAAAGCAGCGGAAGCCAGGCCCTTGCCCAGCGATGAAACAACGCCACCGGTGATAAAGATATAACGAGTCATTTCTTTGCCTCATCTCAAAGCACAAAGCCTCGGTTCAATGCCGTTTAGTGCATCACGAACCGGGGAATACAACAATCAAAAATTGAGGCGGCAAGTTTGCCGCCTCTGGTCGTCGGTTAATTTGTTTAGCGGGTCGGAGCCGCCGGGCCGGTGTCCTCAGCGGGTTCAGTAACCGCCGGGGCCGAAGCCGGTGCCTGCTCCAAGATCGAAGCTGGCTTGGTGTGGCTGTTGGACTGCAGCGCAAGAATGATACTGGTGATCATGAATGCACCTGCAAGAATCGCAGTGGTACGGGTCAGCAGGTTTGCAGCGCCGCGTGAACTCATCACGCCGAAGCCACCGCCTCCTCCGCCGCCGCCACTTCCGCCGATACCAAGCCCACCGCCCTCGCTGCGCTGTACGAGAATTACGGCGATCAAGCCAAGCGCAAGAAGAAGGTGGATTACCAGAATGACTGTTTGCATGGTCTCGAAACTCTTGTCCTAACTTCCGATCCGAACGCAATTTGGCCCGGACCGGGCATAAATTTGATGCGTATTTAACGCGTTTTATGGCTGTTGGCTAGGCGCAAGTTTCAATAATTTGCCAAAAATCTTCAACCTTCAGGCTCGCCCCGCCGACAAGCGCGCCATCGACATCGGCGACACCCAGCAATTCTGCAGCGTTAGACGGTTTGACAGAACCACCATAAAGAATACGGAATTCATTACCGTCTTCAAAACGTGCAACAAGTTCAGCACGGATCGCGGCATGAACTTCTGCAACTTCTGCAACGCTTGCCGTACGGCCCGTACCAATCGCCCAGACCGGCTCATAGGCAATTACGGTATTCTTTGCGGTCGCCCCATCTGGAACCGAAACAGCCACCTGCCCGTTCACGACCGGAAGCGTCGCGCCAAGATCGCGTTCTTCATCGGTTTCGCCAACACAAACCACCGCGATCAGACCCGCATCATGTGCAGCAATTGCCTTTTTACGGATATCGGTCGAGCTTTCACCATGATCTGCACGGCGTTCAGAGTGCCCCACCAGAACATAACCGGCACCAATGTCAGCAAGCATCGGGGCGGCAACATCACCGGTATGCGCACCAGACGTCGCAACATGGCAATCCTGACCACCAACAGCCACCGCGCTATCCTTGGTCGCAGCAACGACTTCTGAAAGCAGCGTTGCCGGCGGGCAAACAAGGATATCGCAACCAAGTGTTCCTTTTTCAGACGCCTTTGCCGCAAGGCTTGATGCCAGTGCAAGACCATCTGCGCGCAGACAGTTCATTTTCCAGTTTCCGGCAATCAGGGGACGGCGTTGGGTCATTGAAGGATACCTCGTGCTGGTCATATTTTTGACATTTGTCTTTTATAACAAACCGATAACAGCAAAATTTCGCACGTTACGAATTGTTACAAGATCAGTTTCGTTGCGGGTTTTAGCATGTCAGTCCCGATGGGCCAAGTACCGGAAATCACGCGTCGATGCATTTCAGGGCGTGTTGGTGTGCACTTCCATGCAATCGCCTGTTGCCGCTGTTACCTCTCGCCATTAAGATGCCCGGCAATTTCGTCGGGATTTCGGTTCGCAGACGATCATAATTAAAAGCTGTCGATACATTATATCGACACCAAACCACGAATTGTTAGGCTTATCATATGCTTGCTGGCATTCGCACATTTTCGAAATCAATCTTTGCCAAGATCATCTTTGGCGTGATTGCACTGAGCTTCGTTATCTGGGGCCTGAACGCGTCGATGCTGAACCTTGGCACGTCTCGTGAAGTTGCCGAAATCGGCAGCCAAAAAGTCACCCCGGTCGAACTGGACCGCGCCTTCCAGCGCAGCGTGCAGAATATGCGAAATGTATTCGGCCCGAATTTCAACCAGCAGCAGGCCGTGCAGATGGGCCTTCTGAACAATACGGTCCAGTCGATTGTATCCCAGAAGGTTCTGCGTGAAGATGCCAAGAACATTGGTATCGGCATCAGCGATGACAAAGTTCGTGACACGATCTTTGCCTCGGACAACTTCAAGGATCCGACCACCGGCCAGTTCAGCCGTGATCGTTTCCTTCAGTCGCTTTATCAGGCTGGTTACACCGAGCAGGAATTCATCGAAGGCGTTCGTGGTGATCTGATGAGCCAGCAGGTTGTTGGCAGCCTGACTGGCACCGCAAGCGTTCCGGACATAATGGCAAAGCAGATCGTTGCCTATCGCAATGAACAGCGCGCTGGCTCCTACTTTGCGCTTAACGCTTCTGAGTTTGCTGACATCGCGACCGCCGATGATGCCACCCTTCGTGCCTATCACGAAGAAAACGCTCCGCAGTTCACCGCACCGGAAAGCCGTGATGTCACGCTTGCGACCCTGAGTGCAGCCGACCTGATGGCAACCGTTACGGTCAGCGAAGAAGAAATCGCTGAAGTCTTACAAACAGCGCGAAGCCGAATTTCAGGTTCCGGAAAAGCGTACGGTCGAGCAGATCCTGTTTGCGCCGAATGACGAACAGTCGGCACTGGAAGCCTATAAGAAGCTTCAGGGTGGCGCAGACTTCATGGAAGTCGCCGCTGAAGCAGGCATGGATAAGTCACTTGTTAAGCTTGGTGAATTCACCGCAAACGACATCCTCCCGGATCTGAGCGAAGCAACCTTTGCCCTGTCAGAAGGTGGTGTGTCCGAGCCGGTTGAAACCGCACTTGGCTGGCACATCATTCGTGTTCCGTCCATCACGGCAGGCAGCACCCAGACCCTTGATGAAGTTCGCGACATTATTGTTGATGGCCTGAAGCAGTTCAAAGCTGAAGACGCGATCTATGATCTTGCCGCAACCTTTGATGAGGAACTTGGTGCAGGTACTGCGATTGAAGATGCGGCACGCGACGTTGGCGCAAAGACCTATAAGTTGAACGGTGTTGTCCGTGGTGAAGGCCTTGCAGGCGAAGCCATCGACGGTGCAGATGAAATCAATGCGAAGATCTTCGAACTTGAAAGTGGCGAAGAAAGCTTCCTTGAAGAAACAGCAACCGGCACTCGTTTCGTTGTACGTCTTGAAAACATCACCCCGTCTGCCCTGCGTCCGTTCGAAGACGTCCGTGAAGATGTCATCGCAGCATGGGAAGCCGATGAACGTCAGAAGCTGATGCTGGCCAAGGCTGAAGAACTCGCCAACAGCATCAACACCACGGGTGCTGATCTTATAGGTCTGGCATCTGAAGACGGCGCGTCGGTCATGGAAAGCGGCCTGACCAAGCGTACCGGTCAGGGCCTTGGTGAAGATGTGAACCCGGCTGTTGCCGCCGCCCTCTTCACCCTTGAAGAGCGCAAGGCAAAAGCAATCCAGACCGGCGAAGACGTTTTGGTCGTCAAGCTTGATGAAATCAAGTCGGCAGATGCCAACACGGTTGATGCCGGCCGTGTGACGGATGAGCTTAAAGAAGCCATCAACGAAGACATCCTAGCGCAGTACCTGACGTACCTGCGTGAAGAAATCTCGGTCAGTGTGAATAACAGCGTGATCAACGGGCTTTATGCCCCGACCGCTGCAAACTGATCCTGAAAATGGGGCGACCGGTTGAACTGGTCGCCCTTTTTCTTTTTATAAGAACCACATTTCAAAATACCAAAGACCAGCAATCGGCGAGTAATCGGATAGACCATGGAAATCAAACCGGATTTCACCAGCTTCAAGCAAAACTATGACAACGGCATCTCGCAGGTTCTTTGGACCGCATTGACCGCCGATCTTGATACGCCAGTCTCGGCGTTCCTCAAGATTGCCGAGGGCATGCCAAATACCTATTTGCTTAAATCTGTTGAAGGCGGTGCCGTTCGCGGACGTTATTCGTTCCTTGGACTGAAGCCTGATCTGATCTGGCGTTGCTTTGGCGACAAGGCGGAACTTAACCGCCGCGCGATGGCCGATGCCGAGGCATTTGTTGCCGAAGATGCGGCACCGCTTGATAGCCTCAAGAAACTGATTGCTGAAAGCCATATCGAGCTTCCTCACAATCTGCCGCCGATGAGTGCCGGTCTCGTCGGCTATATGGGTTATGACACCGTCCGCTTGATGGAAAAGCTTCCTGACAGCAACAAGGACGAGCTTGGCGTCCCTGATGGCATTTTCATTCGCCCGACCGTGACGGCAAGCTTTGACACTATCGAAGATACCGTTACCGTAGTGACCCCGGTCCGTCCGGAAGCAGGTATCAGTGCCGATGCCGCCTATGACCTTGCCTGTGCACGTTTGAATGACGTCGTGCAACAGTTCCAGCGTAACCTGTTCATTGATCGCCGCTCAAAGTCGGTGCCAGACACCCTGCCCGATCCAAAGGTCAGTGTCGATGAAGCCGGTTTCCACGATATGGTCGAGAAAGCCAAGGACTACATTCGCGCAGGCGATATCTTCCAGGTTGTTCTGTCACAGCGCTATACGCTGCCCTATCAGCTGCCGCCATTTGCATTTTACCGCGCGTTGCGGCGCATCAACCCGTCACCTTTCATGTTCTATCTTGATATCGGTGGTTTTCAGGTTGTTGGCGCAAGCCCCGAAATTCTGGTCCGTCTGCGTGATGGCGAAGTCACCATACGCCCGATTGCTGGGACCCGTCGTCGTGGCAAGACGCCTGATGATGACAAGGTCATGGCGCAGGACCTTTTGGATGACCCAAAAGAACGCTCAGAACATCTGATGCTGCTTGATCTTGGCCGTAACGATGTCGGTCGTGTTTCCAAACCGGGCACGGTGCGCGTCACCGACCGCGAACAGATCGAATATTATTCGCATGTCATGCATATCGTATCGAACGTGGTTGGTCAGATCGACGAGACCAAATATGACGCGATGGATGCGCTTAAGGCAGGTTTCCCGGCCGGAACCGTATCCGGTGCGCCAAAGGTACGTGCGATGGAAATCATTGACGAGCTTGAGACTGTGCGCCGTGGCATCTATGCGGGCTGTATCGGTTACATCTCGGCCGATGGATCGATGGACACCTGCATCGCGCTCCGCACCGCCGTCATCAAGGACGAGAAAATCCACATTCAGGCTGGCGCAGGCGTTGTTGTCGATAGCAAGCCGGAACTGGAACACAAGGAATGCCAGAACAAGGCAGGTGCACTCATGGCCGCCGCCCGTGAAGCCCATCGCTTTGCGTAGTTCTTTTCGTTTCTGAATATGAAAAAGAGCCGCACGATTTGTGCGGCCCTTTCTATTTTCTGATTTAAGCGCCCTAGCCCGTTGCATGCTGCGATGACCGACGCAAAACATCGGTGATCGGCACCAGAACAAAGCCCTTTGCGAGGATTTCCGGGATCCATTTTTGAAGTGCGCCAATCGTCAGATCACGCGGATGACCAATCGCAATGGCAAACCCTTGCTTGCGGGCGACATTTTCAGTGCGTGCCAACATATCGGCAATCTTGGCCGCATCATCAGCATCATCGATAAAGATGTCGCGCGTGATGGCGGGCACCCCGAACGCATTGGCTGTCGAGTACCCCACAGACTTCGCACTGGTACGGGAATCCAGGAACATTAATCCGCGCGACTTCATGACTTCCATGACGATCTTCATGCGTTCCGGATCTGATGTGAATTTGCTGCCCATATGGTTGTTCACCCCAACATAACCGTCAAAGCGATCCAGCATCCAGTTCATTTCATTGATGATGGTCTGACGATCATAATCAGCCAACAAGGCGTGTGGCCCCGGATCCACTGATTTAGACGACGGCTCCATCGGCATATGTAGCATCACTTCATGCCCGGCCTTGCGCGCGGCATTGACCTGCGGCTGAAGATCACGGGCATACGGAAGATAGGCAATCGTGATCGGGCCCGGCAGATCGACCGTGCGTGCGGTGCGCGGCTGATCAAGGCCGGCATCATCAATCACGATGGCGATAACCGGCTTCTGACCGGTTTCCGGTGTCAGTGCGGCGTATTTACGCCATGGCACGTCATTTCCAGCCGGTCCAATGGCAGTTGCAGGCATATCCGAACCACTATCGCCCGGAAGAATTTGGTTCGATCCGGCTGATTGTTCCGACTGCGGTTTGGATGGAGCGACAAAGCCAGACAGCCCTTGGGTGCTTGAACCGGTATTTGCCGCACCATCACGGTTTCCGCCCACCAAGTATCCGGTACGGTCGCGGGTGGATGACGGTGCATTTTCCGACAGCTGATAATCTTTGCGCAGCATCGGGGTCGGTTCCGGCTCTGCCAAGGCATAATTCGGGGCCTTTTGATCAGAAGCACGGCCAAACTCATCAGATGCGCGATCAAGTTCAAGCATGCTGCCAACGGCAATCATGGCAGATAGCGTGCCCGCAACAAAGGCGCCGCCCAACATCAGGCGACCAATACCGCCCGTTTTCTTTTTCGGGGCGGCTTTCTTGCGGGTAGATTTCTTGGGTGCCGCCTTTTTACGTTTGGCGGTCGTTGCCCGGCGTGCCACGCTGTGGTCTCCAGTATCGTTCGCTGGGTGCTCGCAGGTGCTGCGCGTATCGCACGGCTCCTTCCCATATGGTGATTATACACCGATCGTGTCGGCTGTTGTTGAGATGTTTTTAAACGGTTCTGGTTAGCACCGCGTTAAGAGAACGTTATCACCAGACAGACGTGACAACCGGGCATAGGAAAAAACCCTTACCGTGCTTCCGCTTGACGTAGCGGCAATGGCGTTTATTCTCTGCCAACCTTAATGTGCACAGGCCTTCTTTCTGATGTATCTCCTCATCGATAATTACGACAGCTTCACATTCAATTTGTGGCATTACCTGCGCGAACTCGGCCCCGAGGTCGAAGTGCGCCGCAATGATGAGGTCACGGTCGAAGAGGCACTGGCTCTTAACCCCGAAGGTATTGTGATTTCGCCCGGTCCCTGTGACCCGGAACGTGCTGGCATCTGCCTTGATCTGATCAAGGCGTCTGCTGGCAAGGTCAAACTTCTAGGCGTTTGCCTTGGCCATCAATCGATTGGTCAGGCCTTTGGTGGCAAAGTCATTCGCGCGCCGCATTGCATGCATGGCAAAACCGACGCGATGAAGCATTCCGGCACCAGCGTTTTTGCCGGATTGCCAAGCCCATTTGAAGCAACCCGCTATCATTCACTGGTTATTGAACGCGAAACTTTGCCCGACAGCCTTGAAATCACGGCTGAAAGCGAAGATGGTCTGATCATGGGCGTGCGTCACAAAACCCATCAGATCCATGGCGTTCAGTTCCATCCCGAAAGCATTGCTTCGGAACATGGGCACGCCCTGCTAAAGAATTTTATCGACTATACCGGCGCCTGAACCCGCACCGGACTGCAAACCGAGGAACACCGTATGTCGACTGATAATGATCTGAAGCCGATTTTGGCCAAAGTCGCAGATGGCGAGAAACTAAGCGAAGCCATGGCCGAACAGGCATTCAGTGTGCTGATGTCAGGTCAGGCCACCCCGTCCCAGATGGGCGCGTTTCTGATGGGTTTGCGTATTCGCGGTGAAACCGTTGATGAGATTACCGGTGCAGCCCGCGTCATGCGCGAAAAGGCAACCGGCATCATTGCCCCGGAAAACTCGGTCGACACCTGTGGCACCGGCGGTGATGGCAGCGGCACATTCAACATTTCGACTGGCGCTGCGATTGTCGCGGCTGCAGCTGGTGCGACCGTTGCCAAGCATGGTAACCGCGCAGCATCGTCGAAATCGGGTTCTGCCGATGTTCTGATGGCGCTTGGCGTGAACCTTGATGCGGATATGAAGCTTCTGGAAAAGGCGCTTCGCGAGATCAATCTGTGCTTCATGATGGCGACCCGTCACCATTCAGCAATGCGTCACGTGATGCCAACCCGCGTTGAAATGGGCACACGTACGATCTTTAACCTGCTTGGCCCGCTTGCCAACCCGGCGAAAACCAAACGTCAGGTCATGGGCGTTTTTGCCAAGGAATGGGTTGAGCCGGTTGCCAATGTGCTAAACCGTCTTGGATCGGTCCATGCATGGGTTGTCCATGGTCACAGTGGCCTTGATGAAATCTCGACCACCGGCCCGACATTCGTCGCCGAGGTCAAAGACGGCAAGGTCACGACATTTGAAATCAGCCCGGAGCAGTTTGGTCTTGCAACTGCGACCCTTGATGATCTTAAGGGCGGTGATGCGGATATGAACGCCAAGGCGATCCTTGATCTTTTGGCAGCAAAGCCTGGTCCCTATCGCGATATCGTTTTGATGAATGCTGGTGCGGCGCTTGTGGTCACGGGCGTTGCATCAGATCTTGCAGATGGTATTGCCAAGGCAGCCCAGGCAATTGATAGCGGCAAGGCGGCAGAGACGCTACAGGGTCTTGTGACGATTACCAACGAAGGAAATGCAGCGTGAGCGACGTTCTCGAAAAGATCTGCAACGACAAGCGTGACCATGTCGCAGCCTGCAAGGCGCGTAAAACTCTTGGCACGCTCGAAGCAGAGGCAAAGGCACAATCAGCACCGCGTGGGTTCATCAATGCGCTTGAAACCAGTGTTGCAGCCGGTCGCTATGGCCTGATTGCCGAAATTAAAAAGGCATCCCCGTCCAAGGGCCTGATCCGTCCGGATTTCAACCCGCCAGAACTTGCCAGGGCCTATCAGGCTGGTGGGGCAAGCTGCCTTTCGGTTTTGACCGATGTGCCCTATTTCCAGGGTGATGACAGCTATCTGGTGGCAGCGCGTGCTGCTGTTGATCTTCCGGCCCTTCGCAAGGATTTCATGGTTGATCCGTATCAGATCACCGAAGCACGTGCATTGGGTGCCGATTGCATTCTTTTGATTATGGCTGCCCTTGATGATGCCTTGGCCGCCGAACTTGAAGATGCTGCGCACAGCCTTGGTATGGATGTTCTGATTGAAGTCCATAACGCGCCGGAACTTGAACGTGCGCTTAAGCTGAAATCACGTTTGGTCGGGGTAAATAACCGCAACCTCAAGACCATGGAAATTTCGCTTACCACGACTGAAGAGCTTGCTAGCATGGTCGATAAGGACCGCCTACTTGTCGCGGAAAGCGGTTTGTTCACGCCAGAACATCTGTCGCGCATGGCAAAGGTTGGCGCGCAATGCTTCCTGATTGGTGAAAGCCTGATGCGTCAGGATGATGTGACAGCAGCCACCCGCAATCTTCTTGGCCTGGCGGCCTGATCTTTACCGGACAGAATTGATGGCAGACAAGCTTTCGCATATCGACGGTGGCGGCAATGCCGTGATGGTGGATATCTCGGCCAAGGCCGATACAACCCGCATCGCAATCGCCAAGGCACGCGTTTTGATGTCATCTGAGACTGCAAAGCTGATCACAGAACGCGGCCATAAAAAGGGTGATGTTCTTGGCATTGCCCAGCTTGCCGGGATCATGGGCGCGAAAAAGACGCCTGATCTGATCCCGCTCTGTCATCCCCTGCCTTTGACGTCGGTTACGGTTGATTTGGAACTGGCCGACGGTGTCGATGCCGTCGATATCACTGCAACTTGCAAGACGACCGGCAAAACCGGTGTTGAGATGGAGGCCCTTACAGCGGCCTCTGTCGCGGCACTCACCGTGTTTGACATGTGCAAGGCGGTTGATAAGGCAATGCAGATCACCGATATCCGCGTGACACGCAAGGAAGGCGGAAAGTCGGGTACATTTATTGCCGATTAAGGCAAAGATTGTCCTGCACAACCCCATCAAACTTATACTTACTGCATGATTGATGGCCAATCTGGTGTTTTTGGCCCGATGCGCTTGACCCGATAAAAGAACTAAAGTAGAACATTTATGTATCCTTTTTGTTCTTGCTACAGGTTCGGGAAATATCATGCTGACGCGCAAGCAATATGAGTTGCTGGTCTATATCGACAATTACCTTCGCGATCACGGTATCTCGCCCTCTTTTGACGAAATGAAAGAGGCCCTGAACCTTAAATCCAAATCTGGCATTCATCGCCTGATTACCGGGCTTGAAGAGCGCGGGTTTATCCGCCGCCTCGCCCATCGTGCCCGCGCACTTGAAGTGATCCGCCTGCCGGAAAACAGCGATGATGATGCACCAGAAACGCCAAATAATGTGACATCGATTGCCAGTGCCCGAAAGGCACCGCATCGTCCCGCAACCGTCCCGACAGCGTTTTCGGAAACCGGTAAGTCCATCGGTCTTCCGCTATATGGTCGGATTGCTGCGGGTACGCCGATTGAGGCCCTTCGCGATCAAAGCACGATGGTGCAGGTTCCGGCAGCCCTTTTGGGGGCTGGTGATCATTACGCACTTGAAGTTTCCGGTAATTCCATGATCGAGGCAGGTATTCTTGATGGGGATACAGTCCTGATCCAGCGCTGTGAACAAGCCCATGACGGCACGATCGTTGTCGCACTCGTCGATGACAGCGAAGCGACCCTAAAGCGTCTTAAGCGCGGTCGCGGTGAAGTCCTTCTGGAACCGGCCAACGCACGATACGAAACCCGTGCCCTGTCACCTGATCGCGTGCGTATTCAGGGTCGCTTGGTTGGGCTTCTGCGCCAGTACTAAGCTGTTCCCGATCAAACCAAACGATCCAACTGAATTCAGATCGCCCGGTGCATCTTGCCCGGGCGATTTTTTGTTTCTGGGGTCATTTTGTCGCCTAACGGCTCGTACGACCGCCGATCACAATCCATGGCCAATCACCAACAACGTCGCGAACGGTTTTGATCGCAGCACCATTCATGCTTTGGTTCGTTAACGTCATGGCAACACCGCCCTGCCACCACAGGACATCGTCATCAATGATCTTTGATCCACCTAACATTTTGCATGACGATCCCGGCATATCATTTTGTAAATTAACAATTATTTTAGCATTACGGCAGAAATAGAACGGATCATCCATACGACTTGCGATGATGATTTGCTTCTTATCTTCGGCCGACCCAACTGCGATTGCACATGGATCATCGCAGGACCTGATACGTAGTGCAGCATCTTCAGGGCGAATACCAAACCGACCTGTCCAAAGCGACTTTTGAAACCCGTTCAAACCCGCTGACACATGCAGGATATCTGCATGGCGGTCATAGACAGCCCAACTTTCCTGATCCCCTGATATCAGGATTTCCGGTTCATCATGGTTAAGCTGGACCACCAAAACCAAGATCATGAATGGGGCCACAAGATATGTCATGATGCGCTCTTGCCATATCACGGCCCAACTGACGATCATGACCAGACCGGCAACGGCAATCATATCAAGGCCCGATACATACCAAAGGCCCCAATCCTGAGCCGCCACCATGTCCGCCGTGGCAATCAGAATACTCAGCCCAGGTTTCATCAGTGCGAAGGCAATTCCGGCAAGGCCAAGGGGCATCAGTGCAAGCGAGGCAACAATCAATGGCATCACCCAGAATGCCATCACGGGAATTGCAATAAGGTTGGCGATGACGCCCAACATTGATATTCGGCCAAAGTGATAGCCAATGATGGGGGCCGTAACAGCCGTGACGATCACGCCTGTAACAAGCAATCCCAGCAAATAGAACACCGCACGCTCATACCAGGGGCGCATGCCCTGACGATCGAGCCATCGCCTGCCCGGTCCATCATAAAACGCCACCAACGCGCCAACCGCGGCAAAGGAAAGCTGAAAACTTGCACCCAAAACAGCATCTGGCCGCAACACCAAGACCACAATTGCAGCAACCCCAACCAAGCGCAGCGATATGGCCCGTCGATCAAGCAACAATGCCACCCAGACCACCAAAAGCATGACGAATGCGCGCTGGGTCGGAATAGTCGCGCCAGATAGCCCTAGATAAACAAGGCCCGAAAACATCGCAGCGATGGCCGCCCATTTCTTGATCGGATAGCGCAAGGCAATCCGTGGCACCAGTGCGAGCCCAAAACGGACAATAAAAAACACAGTCCCACACAGAAGCCCCATATGCAGGCCAGAAATCGCCAACAAATGTGCCAGACCAGATTTACGCAGATTTTCGGCAATTTCATCGGTGACTTCGCCGCGTTCACCAATGATCAAGGCTTTGGCAACGCCACCTTCATCGCCCGTAAGATGATCTCGAATTGTAACGCCGACAGATTGACGCACTCCTTCGATATACGACCATATCTGGTTGTAATATCTTATTTCTTCATGATCGAGGATTTCGAACTGACGCCCAAAAACAAATCCGGTCGCACCAATTCCACTAAAATAAAGATTGCGGGCAAAGTCCGGATCATCTGGCACGGATGGTGGGCGCAACGGAAACAACCGGGCAGATGCACGAACATGGTCGCCAATTGCAAGTTCGCTATCGCCAAGGAAGCTTAACCTGACATTCCAGTCGATCTGATCGCTGTCGATCCCTTCGATCCGGGATGGCTGTATGGTTGCGCGGATACGTCCGTTGCGTGGTTCCAACATCAAAATAGTGCCGGTAACCTCGGTGCTATACAGCGTCTTGGTGGGAATGTTGGATGGGCCCAAGTCGGTATGAATGGCACTGACAGTCGCACCTAGTGCAAGGCTTGCGGCCAACTGAAACGCGAATGCCAGAAGCGCACGACGCCTGCTGATCCAGAAACCGGAACTCAAAAGAATCACAGCACCAAGAAGCTGAACAACCCCAATACGCGCAGGAAGCAAGAAATAGCCTGCACATCCCAACCCAAAGAAGAGAACGGACGACAGAAACCATTTATTTCTTTGGCTTGTAACAACAAAAGCCATTTGTGAAAAAACATTCACAAACAACTGTTTTGTATGCATTTTGCTAAAGGTATTACGACGAATGTCCAATAGCCTGCCTGCGGGTTAGTTTCTATCTAACATCCGCTGTGGTGCAACAGCGTGTCATTTGTGTTATAGCCTGCACGCCAAAAGTCCATACGACAAGCGACAACATCCAAATAACGGATAGATTGAATGACGGTTGTTACCCGTTTTGCCCCGTCCCCGACCGGGTTTTTACACATCGGCGGCGCACGCACCGCTCTTTATAACTGGCTGTATGCTAAACATACCGGCGGCAAATTTTTGCTCCGTATTGAAGACACTGACCGCGAACGTTCAACCCCGGAAGCTGTTGAAGCGATCTTTGATGGTTTGAACTGGCTGGGCCTGACCGCAGACGAGGAGCCGACTTTCCAGTTCGCCCGTCGCGACCGCCACGCTGACGTTGCAAACGAGCTGCTTGCAGCTGGCAAAGCTTATTACTGCTATTGCTCGCCCGAAGAACTGACCGAAATGCGCGAAAAAGCACGCGCAGAAGGTCGCCCGATGAAGTATGACGGCACCTGGCGTGACCGTGATGCATCCGGGGCACCCGAGGGTGTAAAGCCTGTTGTACGCTTAAAGGCGCCACTAGAAGGCGATGCCGTGATCATGGATCAGGTCCAGGGTGAAGTTCGTGTCGCCAACGAACAGCTTGATGATTATGTCATCCTGCGCGGCGACGGTACGCCCACCTACATGCTTTCTGTTGTCGTCGATGACCATGACATGGGTGTGACCAACGTTATTCGTGGTGACGATCATTTGACCAACGCATTCCGCCAGAAGGCACTTTATGATGCGATGGGTTGGGATGTTCCGACCTTTGCCCATATTCCGCTGAATTCATGGCCCGGACGGTGCAAAACTGTCCAAACGTCATGGTGCGTTGGGTGTTGAATTCCTATCGCGACGAAATGGGCTTCTTGCCAGAGGCCGTGAACAACTACCTGCTGCGTCTGGGCTGGGGTCATGGCGATGATGAAGTCATCTCCCAGGAACAGGCCATTGAATGGTTTGACGTTAAGGATGTGGGCAAAGGTGCTTCACGCTTTGACTTTGCAAAGCTCACCAACCTTAACGGTATCTATCTGCGTCAGGCAGACGATGAGCGCCTTGTGAACGAGATTTCCGGCCGTGTTGCAACGATTGCAGGACTTGATGCAATTGATGCAGCGCAAAAAGAAACCTTGATCAAAGGCATGTCAGGCCTTAAAGAAAGAGCCAAGACACTTATCGAGCTTGCCAAATCATCGGCCTTCTACGTTACGGATGGCGTTGCGTCCTTTAACGAGAAAGCTCAGTCCCTCATTGATAGCGCACCTGAAGGTCTGTTTGCTGAACTGGCCAACAGTCTCGAAGCGCTTGATACCTGGACCGACGAAAGCGTTGACGCAAGTGTACGTGCAACTGCCGAAAAGCTTGATCTCAAGCTCGGAAAAGTTGCACAGCCCTTGCGCGCAGTGCTTACCGGCTCCAATTCTTCTCCAGGCATCTTCGAAGTAATGATTGTGCTTGGCAAAGACCAAACGCTGAAACGCATCCGTCAAACCGGGGCATAACAACAGCGAATTATAAAAAACTAATAGTCTGTTTGCGCTTGATGCGCCGCAGCATTATGCTGCACCCAACTTGAAACCGTGTTCGTTCAAACAGGGAAGGAAAAATAAGTCATGGCTCAGAATTCCAAGACTTCCCACACCGTAACACTCACCGACAATGCCACTGGCAAGTCGTTCGAGATGCCGGTGCTTGAAGGCAGCGTTGGCCCGTCTGTCATCGACATTCGTAAGCTGTATGCTGAAACTGGATATTTTACTTATGACCCGGGCTTCACTTCGACCGGCTCCTGCCAGTCCGAGCTGACCTATATTGACGGCGATGTCGGTATCCTGCGTCACCGTGGTTATGCAATTGACGACCTTGCAGAACAGTCTGACTTCCTCGAAGTCTGCCATCTGCTGCTTTACGGTGAGCTCCCGAACGCTGCCGAGAAAGCAAAGTTCGAAAACGATATCACCATGCACACCATGGTCCACGAACAGATGCGCAATTTCTATAACGGCTTCCGCCGTGACGCGCATCCGATGGCCATCATGGTCGGTGTTGTAGGTGCATTGTCGGCCTTCTATCACGATAGCACCGACATCAATGATCCGAAGCAGCGCATGATCTCCGCGTATCGCCTGATTGCGAAAATGCCGACCATTGCTGCGATGGCATACAAGTATTCGATCGGTCAGCCGTTCCGCTATCCGAACAACAAACTCGGCTATGCAGAAAACTTCCTGCAGATGATGTTTGGCAACCCGTGTGAAGACTATGAAGTCAACCCGGTACTGGCCAAAGCAATGGATCGTATCCTGATCCTGCATGCTGACCACGAACAGAACGCATCGACTTCGACCGTTCGTCTTGCTGGTTCATCGGGCGCAAACCCGTTTGCATGTATTGCTGCTGGTATTGCATCCCTTTGGGGTCCGGCACACGGTGGTGCGAACGAAGCCGTTCTGGTTATGCTCAACGAAATCGGCGATGTGAAAAACATTCCGGAATTCGTTGCAAAAGCAAAAGACAAGAACGATCCGTTCCGTCTGATGGGCTTTGGTCACCGCGTTTACAAAAACTACGACCCGCGCGCCAAAGTTATGCAGGAAACCTGCCACGAAGTTCTCAAGGAACTCAATATCAGCGATCCGCTGCTTGACGTTGCTCAGGAACTCGAGCGCATCGCACGTGAAGACGAGTACTTCATCGAGAAGAAACTCTATCCGAACGTCGACTTCTATTCGGGCATCATCTTCAAGGCGATGGGCATCCCGGTCAGCATGTTCACCGTGCTGTTCGCAGTTGCACGTACCGTCGGCTGGATTTCCCAGTGGAAAGAGATGATCGAAGATCCGTCGCAGAAAATCGGTCGTCCGCGTCAGCTGTTTACCGGTGTTGCAGAACGTCCGTTCGTTCCGGTCGACAAGCGCTAAGCAATCGATCCGATCTTACAAAGATCAAGAAAAAGGCCCGGATTTTTCCGGGCCTTTTTTGTATTTCCAGGCAGTTCCAAACACCCTGCCCCAAATATCTGCAAACTGAATTACCAGCTGCCAACACTTTCCATGCTGACCCACGGCTCAGCCGGGGGAAGGTTGCCACCCTTTTGCAGGAATTCGATCGAGATACCATCAGGCGACCGGACGAATGCCATACGGCCATCGCGTGGCGGACGGTTGATGGTAACGCCCGCATCCATCAGTTTCTGGCAAGTCGCATAGATGTCATCAACTTCATACGCCAGATGTCCGAAGTTGCGACCACCTGTATAGCTTTCCGGGTCCCAGTTATAGGTCAGCTCAAGTTCCGGGGCACGGTTAGCTTTCGCACTTTCGGCATCAGCTTCCGGTGCCAGGTAAATCAGGGTGAAACGGCCCTGCTCGCTGTCGATACGGCGGGTTTCGGACATGCCAAGAAGATCGCAGTAAAATTTCAGCAACTCTTCAACATTCTCGACACGTACCATCGTGTGCAGATAGCGCATTACAATGTCTCCGTCAGGAATTGATCAATGCCCTGAAATTAAATGCAAACAGGACATTGCGCCACCCATCGGAGGCTATTTTTTAGCAATGATTTTCAGAATTTGCTCAGCCGCCTTTTCGCTTGGTGCGCGATCGCCAAAACCAAGCATGGTGCAGGCATCATCAAATCCGGCCTTCTGATCAGAACGAACAGGCCCCTCTGCCAGAAGTTCATCCAGCAGCGGGATGATGTTCGCTGCCTTACAATTTTCCTGCAGGAATTCGGGGATAAGTTTACGCTTCAGAACCAGATTAACGATCGTCACGGTATCGATCTTGATCAGACGCTTTGCGATCCAGCCTGTAACTGCATTTACCTGATAGGCGATGACATGCGGTACGCCTGCGATTGCCAATTCCAGCGATACAGTTCCGGACGCCGCCAAAGCACAATTGGCTGCCGCAAACGCATCATGTCGTTCCTGATCGGTCGCAACAACAATCGGGTCCAGCGGCCAGGACGCCATTTCCGCACGCACCGTATCGGCCACCTTACTTACAGTAGGAACGACAATTCGCGCATCTGGGTATTTCTCTGCAATCGCGTCGATGACCTCCCGAAATACCGGCAGCAGGCGTTTTACTTCGGAATTTCGGCTACCGGGCAGAATCGCCAGCAGCTTTTTATCGGCGCTGATGGCGTGTTGGACACGAAACCGCTCGCCATCTCCATCATGACGTTCTTCGACGGCTGAATGGCCGATAAAGGTGGTCGGCAGGCCTTCTTTTTCAAAGTATGGCGGCTCAAAAGGCAGCAATGCGAGAAGATGGTCCAGGAAGCCGGCAATCTTCTTTGCCCGCCCCTCGCGCCAGGCCCAAACGGATGGCGCGACATAGTGGATCAATGGGATGCCTTTGCCTTTTAGCTTCTTACCAACCCGAAAGCTGAAATCAGGCGCATCAATAGTTACGACCGCGTCAGGACGTTCCGATTTCGCATAATCCGCCGTTTGTGAAATTCGTTTAAGCAAATGGGGAATGTGGGGAATGACCTCGGCCAAGCCCATCACGGACATTTCATTCATCGGAAACAGGCTTTTTAGGCCCTCGCTTTCCATTCGCGGGCCACCGACACCAATGAAACGTGCGTTTGGTTCCAGCTGCTTGATAGCAGCCATCAGGCGACCACCAAGCTGATCCCCGGATGCTTCCCCGGCCACAAGCATGATTTTCGGGCCGTTTGGCGCGTTTTCAGACGCCATGCTCTACATCCTTATCAGGACCAGCCAGACCGATCACAAACAGTCCCAAATCGTTTGCACGGGCAATCACGGCGTCACGATCAATGATCATTGTACCGCCAGCCAAAAGGGCGACACCACGCAAACCGGATTTGTGTGCTTCTTCGATCGTTGTCAGACCAATTGCCGGCAGATCAAGACGCTTGTCTTGTTGAGGCTTGGACGATTTGACCAGAACGCCGCCAACACCCTCTCGCCGATAATTCGCAGATCGACGAACCATCTCGTCAGTGCCTTCGATCGCTTCCAGTGCAAGAACCAGACCTTGCTGAACAACGCAGCCCTGCCCCACATCTGCTGCACCCAAGGTTCGGGCAACTGCAAGACCATGCTTGGCGTCGCTAAGCGCCTGCTCGTCGGGCTTAATTGTCCCCAGAACGCCCTCTGGCACGGCCAGATCGGTCAGAATTTCATGCGCACCAACCAAGCGGAAACCTTCGCGTTCAAGTTCCTCGCCCACTAGGCGCAGCAGACCATCATCGCCCAATGCCTTCATACCGACTTTCATCAGCAGTTTGGTGGCACGCCAATCGGGGCGCATGGCAGAAAAACTTGGGCGCACGACTTTACCTGCCAGAACCACGTCCTGACATTCATGACTGCGCATCGCATCAAGGATTTTAGCAGCCGCACCAAGGCGGACAGTCACATTGGGATAGCTATCTAGGTCATCGTCGTTGGCGTGCCCATCAAGCTTCACAACGAAAACAGCCCGCCCGGCTGTCTTTGCAGCAGCAGCCAAGCGGGCGGGAAGTGCGCCTCCACCAGCGATAATCCCCAATTTTGGTTGCGGATTATCCTGCGGAGCTATCATATTTCGGGGTGCATACCGAACGCATGCTTTCCGCTTTGAGGAAGTTGATGATTTCCATCACCGGTCCAACGCCTTCGAAGTCTTTGGCAACTTCTTCGACGCGCTCGGCAAGCGTGCCTTCCTGTGCAAACAGAAGACGATAGGCCTTCCGAAGCAAATGGATGGTTTCACGGTCAAAGCCGCGGCGCTTCAGGCCAACAATGTTGAGCCCGGAAAGATATGCACGGTTTCCAATGACGGAACCATACGGGATCACATCACTTTCAACACCGGTCATGCCACCAATCATGGCGTGCTTACCGATGCGAACGAACTGATGCACTGCTGACAAACCACCAACGATCGCGAAGTCTTCAACAATGACGTGACCAGCAAGGGTTCCGTTATTGACCAGAATGCAGTGATTGCCAACGTGGCAGTCGTGACCAACATGGGCACCCGTCATCAGCAGGCAATCATCACCAATCGTCGTTTCCATCCCGCCACCTTCGGTACCAGGATTAAGGGTTGCCCCTTCGCGGACTTTGGTGCGTTTACCAACGATCAGACGGCTTGGTTCGCCTTTGAATTTCAAATCCTGCGGCGCATGGCCGACAGAGGCGAAGGGATAGATTTCGCACTCTTCACCAAGCGTCGTGTAACCGGCGACCGCAACATGGCTATGCAGTTTGACCCGGTCACCCAAGACAACATTCGGACCAACAACGCAATAAGGTCCGATTTCGACATCCTGACCAATCTGCGCGCCGTCTTCGACGACGGCGGTTGGATGCACTTTTGACATTATCAGTTATCCCGGATCATCGCGGCAATGGTGGCCTCGGCAACGACCTGACCGTCGACGGTGACCTGGCTTTCAAATTTCCAAACCGGGCCGCGGCTCTGCTTTTTGGTAACGTGAATATGCATGACATCGCCCGGCGTTACCGGCTTGCGGAAACGGGCATTGTCGATGCTCATGAAGTAAACAAGCTTGCCTTCTGCATCCGCACCAAGGGTCTGTACGACCAGGATGGCCGCAGTCTGCGCCATGCTTTCGACGATCAGAACCCCTGGCATGATCGGCTGTTGCGGGAAATGGCCGGTGAATTGCGGCTCGTTCATCGTAACGTTTTTGATGCCGGTGGCGGACTCGCCAACATTGATATCGACAACCTTGTCGATCAGCAGGAACGGATAACGATGCGGAATCATTTCCAGAATGCGCTGAATATCAACACTTACCAGTTCGGTCATGTGTGTAGCCCTTATTTCTTTTTTCGTATCAGACGCGACAAGGCGACGGTCTGTTTATGATATTCCATAACCGGAACTGCCGGGCTGCCGCCCACGGTTTCCCCCGGTCCGATATTTTTCATCACACCAGACTGGGCTGCGACTTTTGCGCCATCACCAATCTCAAGATGCCCGGTGATCCCCGCCTGTCCGGCCAAAACCACGAAATTACCTAGCTTGGTAGAGCCGGAAATCCCGACCTGCGAGACAATAACACAGCCCATGCCAAGTTCGACGTTATGTCCGATTTGTACCAGATTGTCGATACGGCAACCATTGCCAATGATAGTGTCTGGCCCAGCACCACGGTCAATCGTGGAGTTTGAACCGACTTCAACATCATTACCAATGACAACGCGGCCAAGCTGCGGCACCTTTGCATGGCCTTGCGGCCCCATGGCAAAGCCAAACCCATCCTGACCAATGCGTGCGCCCGGATAAATCAGACACAGATTGCCAATCAGGCTGTGGCTAATTGATGCATTCGCGCCGATCTTGCAGCCTGCGCCGATTACAACGCCATCACCAATGACGGCATTGGACGCAATGATCGTTCCATCACCAATTTCGCAATTGGCGCCAATCACGGCACAGGCATCAACCTGAACGCCCTGCCCCAGTTTAGCTGACGGATCAATCACCGCATGCGGTGATACGACGCCGTTGCCAGCCTCAAACGGATAGAACGCCGTCGCTGCCTTTGCATAAGCGCGATACGGATCGGATGTGGTGAAAAGCACCATGCCTTCCGGCGCGCGATCGGCAAATTCCGGGCGAACAAAACATGCGCCCGCTTTGCTATTCACAAATGCATCGATGTATTTGCGGTTATCAAAGAAGCTCAGGATTGAACCATCTGCATTCTGCAACGGAGATACATCTTCAAAAACACGCGTTTCATCCGGCGCGTTTTGAACGGTCGCACCTGTTAGCTCAGCAATTTCAGCGACACTGAACGGTCCCTTGCGACTAAAGAAACGCGCATCCGCCATCAGGAACCTTCCTTGAATTCAACTTTGATGGTTGGAACCTGTTTGTTAACGCGGTCGAACACATCTTTGGTTGCATTCATTGCGTTGGCAAACAGAACAACCTGGCCCTGTTGAAGTACCAGTGTCGCACCACGCTCTTCAGCGACCTTGGCAATCACATCGTTAAGTGCTTTTGCAAAGCCGCCTTGGACCTCTGCAAGTGCTTGGTCGAGAACGCGACTGCGTGCCTGTGCAAATTTCTGGAACTCCGCAACCTTCTGCTGGAAAGCGCGCTGCTTTTCCTGAAAAACGTCAGCTGCAAGCAAGGTGCGCTGTTGGGCAAGCTGCTTTTCTTCTTCACGAAGCCCCTGTTGACGGGTTTCGATATCCTGCTGGTAAGCGACTTGACGGTCACGGATCTGCTTCTTGGCATCAACCATCGCAGACGCCTCACGCATGATTCCGTTGTAGTCGACAACCATGACCGTCGCAATTGTTTCAGGATTTGCCGAGGCATTCTGCGCCTGTGCATCAGATGCAACGGTAAAGCCCAATGCCAGAACAGCAACTGCAGCCAATTTATAGATCGAATTCATCATACTCATCAAAATCTGGTTCCGAAGTTAAGTCGGAACACTTCCTCTTTGTCGTGATCTTCTTTCAGGATGGCTTGAGACAGGTCGACACCAATCGGTCCGAATGGAGATTCCCAGCCGACGCCGACACCAACGGATCCACGAATAGATCCGGTGTCGTATACCTCTCCGGCCCGCGCTCCATCAACACCTTCTGACGAACCAAAGTCGCTGAATACACGACCTTTAAGGGCGAATTCAGACGGCAACCCAAGCGGGAAATCCATCTGCACAGTACCAGCATAGAACATTTTGCCGCCCAGAGCATCGCCAGTGCTAATATCACGGGGACCTACACCTGCTGATTCAAAACCACGCAGGTTTGAACCGCCAAGCATAAAGCGCTGTGATATACGTGTATCGTCGCCAATACCGACAATATAGCCAGTCGAACCACGCGTAGAAAGTATCCACTCGTGTTCACGATCAAGCGGGTAGAAGTAACCACCTTCCACGCGAGACTTAAGGTAAGTTTCGTCGCCACCCACACCGGCAAAGTCGTTTGACAGGCGCGCAAAATACCCTTCAGTTGGTGCAATAGTGCTATCTCGTTTGTCATAAGTCAGGGTGTGCCCAACAACTAACTCGATAAACTCGTTCTCTTCCTCTCGCAACAAGCGAGACGCGTCGCTATCAACATCAGAGTAAGAGTTTTGTTCAATCGTGTAACGGAATGAATGAGACAGATCTTCAGTGTACTTGAAACCAGCACGAAGACGACCACCCGTTTGCTCTTCGTCATAAGAGCTCTCGTCCTGGTTATCCTCTTCGCGACGGTAAATATCAAAACCAGCTGCGATTTCCCGGTCCAAGAAATACGGCTCGGTGAATGACAGGTCGATCTGCTGATCACTGGACCCTAGGGTAAAGTTCAGTCGCAGGTCTTGACCTTTACCGAGCAGGTTGCGCTCACGAATACCAAGCTGACCAAAAGCACCGTCATCGGTTCCGTAACCTGCACCGATTGAGAACTCACCCGTAGATTTCTCTTCGACGTCAACTTCAATAACGGTCTGATCAGGTGTTTTGCCCGGGAGGGTTTTGACATCGACTGTTTTGAAGAAGTTTAGGTTTTCAATGCGTTGCTTCGAGCGCTTCATTTTGGAGCTGCTGAACGCATCACCTTCCACCAAACGGAATTCACGGCGGATCACTTCGTCGAGTGTACGAACGTTACCAACCACATTGATACGTTCGACATAGACCTTCGGCCCTTCGGCGATTGTGAAGGTCAAATCAATAGTGCCGTTTTCGCGGTTACGCTGAACATTTGGTCGAATGTCGATAAAGGCATACCCTTGGTCACCAACGCTGGTTGTCAATGCGTCAACGGCATCGTCCACGAGATTGGCGTTGTACCATTCACCTGCCTGGATTTCCTCTTCGATTAGAGGGCGAAGGGTTTCCGGATCAATCTTATCGATCTGTGAAACAATGTTGATATTACCGAACTGATAGCGTTTACCCTCGCTGACAGTGTAGGTCACGAAGAAGTCTGAACGGTCCGGGGTCAGTTCTGCGACAGATGAAAGCACCTGGAAATCTGCATAGCCCGCCGCCAGATAGAAGCGGCGCAATAGTTCGCGGTCAAACGTTACGCGATCCGGGTCGTAATTGTCGTCTGACGTCAGGATTTTCCACCAGGCACTCTCGGTCGTGCGGATGACATCCGAAAGTTCGCCATCATCAAACGCTTTGTTGCCCACAAAGTTGATCTTGCGGATACCTGTGGCATCCCCCTCGTCAACCTCAAACACCAGATCAACGCGGTTCTGCTCAAGCTGAATGACTTTAGGCTCAACCGTTGCGGCAAACCGACCACTACGGCGGTACAGTTCAAGTACACGCTGAACGTCCGACTGAACCTTTGTACGGGTGTAGACAACGCGCGGGCGGAGCTGAAGCTCGGCACTCAGGACATCGTCTTTAAGTCGCTGGTTACCCTCAAACGCGATACGGTTGATGATGGGGTTTTCAACGACATTGACCTTCAGGATGCCCTGATTGAAGGAAAATGAAACGTCAGCGAAAAGACCCGTCGAAAACAACGCCTTAAGCGAGTTGTTGATTTGCTGTGCGTCATAAAGTCGCCGGCTTTGATCGTAAGATAGGCATTTACCGTCGCACTTTCGATACGATTGTTGCCTTCGACCTGAATGTCGCGGATCAGCCCGGAGCTTTGGGCATATGCTGCCACAGGAATGACCATTGGCGCAGTTCCGCCAAGCAGTGCTGCAGCCAGTGCAGCTGCTTTTACCTTACGCAGCAAGTTAACCCCCCTGATGCTGTCACGCATTAGCCAGCAAGTCCTTTGAGGAAACTAAAGACGCCCAATTGCGTCAAATCGTTCCACGTTGCGAAAATTATTAAGCTGAATACCAAACCCGCGCCAATACGGAAACCATATTCTTGTGCTTTTGCGCCCAATGGCTTACCTCGAATTGCCTCAATCGCGTAAAACACCAGATGCCCACCATCAAGGACCGGAACCGGCATCAGGTTGATCAACCCAAGGCTGATGGAAAGATAGCCCATAAAGAACAGGAGCGGTGCAAGACCACCTTCTGCTACCTGCCCCGACATCTGTGCGATCCGAATTGGTCCACCAAGTTCCGAGCTGTCACGATCGCCGCTGATCATCTCACCCAGTGCCGCAAAGGTCTGCGTCGTCAGGCTATAAGTCGTTTCAAAAGCACGCCCGACACTGGCCACCACACCGTCGCGGCTTGTTTCAAATGCACCCGCAGTAATGCCAAGTCGACCGAAAACCTGCGTTACACCGCCCTCTTCTGCTTCGATAGCTTCCGGCGTAACTGAAAGCGCGACATTCTCGTTTCCACGCAGAACCGATACGGACAGTGTTTCATTCGGGTGTGCACGGACAATATCAGACAGTTCCGAGAACCACGCGACCGGCTGTCCATCAATTTCGACAATCCGATCCTCAGTCACAAAGCCGGCAGTGGCTGCCGGACTGTTTTCCAACACTTCACCAACAACAGGCAAAGCACGCTGCTGACCCACAGCCGCAAACAGAACCGTAAAAATCACAATCGCAAAGATGAAGTTGGCAAGCGGACCAGCAAAAACAATCGCGGCGCGCGCAGCTACACCTTTGTGATGAAAGGCGTACTTCTCTTCCTCCGCATCAAGGTCGTCACGCGAACCAGCACTTGCCGGATTCATATCACCGAACATTTTGACGTAACCGCCAAGTGGGATCAGGCTGACCTTCCAGCGGGTGCCTTTTTTATCGCGCCAACCAAAAAGCTCGGGGCCGAACCCAATCGAAAATGCTTCGACCTTTACACCGTTTTTGATTGCCACCCAGTAGTGACCGTACTCATGCACGAATACGAGGACCGACAGCACAAAAAGAAAAGAAAGCAAGGTTTCCATCAAAACGTCCCTTTACCGGTAAAACCGGCATAATTCACTTAAACAGAAGCAAGATAGTTCGCTGTTTCGCGACGTACCAATGCATCTGTCTCAAACACTTGTTCCAGACTGGTCAGCGCAGAACTGCCAATCTTTGTCATCATTTTTTCCACAGTATTGGCAATATCAAGGAAGCCAATTCTGTCATTGAGGAACGCCTCAACAGCAACCTCGTTTGCGCCGTTCAGGATGGTAGGCAGTGTACCGCCTTCCTGCAAGGCCTGTCGCGCAAGTCGAAGTGCTGGAAAGCGTTCCAGATCCGGTGACTGGAAGTTCAAACCGCCGATCGTGGCAAAATCAAGACGCGGTGCATCCACCTTAATCCGATCTGGCCAGGAAAGCGCATAAGCGATTGGGGTACGCATGTCTGGCGAGCCGAGCTGTGCCAGGACTGACCCATCGCAATATTCCACCATGCTATGCACGACCGATTGTGGGTGCACGACAATCTCAATGCGCCCTTCCGGAACCGGGAAAAGATGCCAAGCTTCAATAAGCTCAAGCCCCTTATTCATCATCGTCGCAGAATCGATGGAAATCTTTGCGCCCATCTCCCAATTGGGATGCGCCAAGGCTTGCGCGCGGGTTACAGATTTCATGTCTGCCAAAGACCATTCGCGAAATGGCCCACCGGATGCGGTCAGCAAAATTCGGTCGATACGATCATCTTTGCGGTCCTCCAGGACCTGAAAGATCGCACTATGCTCCGAATCGACCGGGATCAAAGTCGCACCGTGTTTAACGACTTCCGCCGTCATCAGGGCACCCGCACAAACAAGGGTTTCCTTGTTGGCCAATCCAACACGCACGCCACGTCGGATAGCAGCGAGTGTGGGTTTCAATCCAGCTGCGCCAACGATTGCGGCGATGACGATATCAGACGGACGCTCAGCCGCCTCAATAAGAGCTTCTTCGCCAGCAGCAACTTCAATATCCGAACCTGCCAAGGCATCACACAACGCGCCATAGCGAGAAGCATCACCAATCACGGCGCATTTAGCGCCCAAGTCACGGGCTGCTTTGGCCAGAGCATCCACATTGCGATGCGCGGTGATCGCCTCCACGCAATATTTATCGGTGTGGGATTTCAGAATATCAACCGTGCTGGCACCAATTGAGCCAGTCACACCAAAAACGCTGACGGATTTCTTCGAAGTCATCAAACACCTGTGAAAAAAGCGGCCGGAAATACGACCGCCCTATCGCAGCGCAAGCCCTGCGAAACAGATAATAACAAATGCGACCGGAAACACCGATAGCATCCCGTCAGCCCGATCGAGCAAACCGCCATGTCCCGGGATCAGATTGCTGCTGTCCTTGACCTTGAAATGACGCTTGAGCGCGGATTCACCAAGATCCCCTATCTGCGCAACAACAGCCAAAATCATGCTCACCAAAACGATCAACCAATTGATGGCGCCCGCGCTGAAATAGGTCACCAACCCACCGATCAGGGCCGCACACGCCATACCACCGATCAAGCCAGCCCAAGTCTTTTTCGGGCTGAAACGCGGTGCGAGCTTAGGTCCACCAATCGTCTTACCAAACGCATAGCCGCCAGTATCCGTCGCCCAAACAAGGAAGAACAGCCACATGATGATCAAAAGACCATCGCCTTCCTGAGCGCGCAGCCAAAGCGCTGCCAATGCCGCGACCGAGATATATAAAACCCCGAAACCAGCAAGGAGCCAGTTACGCCCAGATCTGGCTGCAGCAATAACAACACTGATTGCCAAAGGCATGACAAGGAATTCAGGCTGCCCGGTAAGGTGCATCATGATTGCAACGCCAAGCGCAACGCCAGCTACGATGGAAATGGCCGTCGCGTTCTTTGGGGAACACATGCGGACCCATTCCCACATCATACCTGCGGAAAAGGCAAACAGCAGAATATCGAAATAAGGAGTGCCGAACCATACGGCGGCAACAGCGATCGGCGACATTACCAGCGCAGAAAGAATGCGTGGTTTCAGTCCGGAATTGGTATCTTTTTGACGTTCGGTTTCAGATGACTGCACCAAAACGCCGCTCCCGTCCGGCAAAATTGTCAATGGCTTGTTCCAGATGGCTGCGATCAAAATCTGGCCAAAGAACATCCTCAAAGACGAACTCGGTATAGGCCGACTGCCACAGAAGGAAGTTACTAATCCGTTGCTCCCCACTGGTCCGGATCAAAAGGTCCGGATCGGGAATGCCCGCGGTCGACAGATGCTGTTCGATCAGGTCTTCAGAAATATCCGAAGGAGACAACTCGCCCGTCGCAACCTTGGCAGCAATTTCACGCATCGCATCAGTGATTTCGGCGCGGGCGCCATAGCTAAGCGCAATGGTCAGGTTCAAACGCGTGTTTTCACGTGTTTGCGCCTCTGCCTTGGCAAGCAGATCACGGATATCATCAGCAAAACGCGTGCGATCCCCGATGATGCGGATCTTGATACCGTTCTTATGCAAGGTTGCCAGTTCCTTTTTAAGGAACAGGCGTAAAAGCCCCATCAGATCACTTACTTCAGTTTCCGGACGCTTCCAGTTTTCCGTCGAGAACCCGTAAAGCGTCAGATACTCAATACCAAGATGGCATGACGCTTCAATGGTGCGACGAACTGCGTCAACACCAGCGCGATGTCCCATGGTGCGCGGACGACCGCGACCACGCGCCCAGCGTCCATTGCCATCCATAATGATGGCAACGTGACGTGGAACGCACTGGGATTCTGAAGGTTGGATTTGCGAAGAAGTCACAGTCATCGTCAGACTTGCATGATTTCCTGTTCTTTGTGCGCGAGCACTTCATCGATCTCGCCGATGACCTTGTCGGTCAACTTCTGGATCTCTTTCTCTTCGCTGTGCATCTCATCCTTGGAGATGTCACTGTCCTTTTCCCATTTCTTGAGCTGATCCATACCGTCGCGGCGCACGTTACGAACAGAAATCTTTGCCTGTTCGGCATATTTGCCGGCAACTTTGGACAGCTCTGCACGACGTTCTTCGTTCAGTGCAGGAATCGGCACACGAATCAGAGTACCGTCAGCAGCCGGGTTAAGACCAAGACCAGCTTCGCGGATGGCTTTTTCGACAGCCTTGGCCATCGACTTGTCCCAGACCTGAACCGAAAGCATACGTGCTTCGGGAACGCTCACAGACGCCACCTGGTTAAGCGGGGTCGGCACGCCATAGGCTTCTACCATGACCGGCTCAAGAAGGCTTGCACTGGCGCGCCCGGTACGCAGACCGGTGAATTCCTTGTGCAACACTTCGACAGCCCCTTCCATACGGCGGGACAGGTCCTTTTTTAGGCCAGCAACGTCAGACACGTTCAGTCTCCATTCGAAATAATCGTAAACGTACCCTTTGCAGTTACAACGTCTGCAAAGGCGCCCGGATTATGCAAAGAAAATACAATAACCGGAATATCATTTTCGCGTGCCAAAGAAATAGCCGATGCATCCATTACACGCAAATCTTTGGACAAAACTTCCATATAGGTCAATTCGTCATAACGTTCTGCGGTCGGGTCGGTTTTCGGATCGGCGGTATAAACGCCGTCAACCTGCGTCCCTTTAAGCAGCGCATCACAACCCATTTCAACCGCGCGCAAAGCAGCAGCAGTATCAGTGGTGAAGAACGGATTGCCCGTGCCCGCAGCGAAGATCACAACGCGACCTTTTTCCATGTGGCGCACGGCACGACGGCGAATATAGGGTTCGCAAACAGACGACATTGGAATGGCTGATTGTACGCGGGTCTGAACGCCGTGGCGTTCAAGTGCGTTCTGAACTGCAAGTGCGTTCATAATGGTGGCCAGCATGCCCATATAGTCGGCAGTGGCACGTTCCATGCCCTGCGAGGCACCCTTGACACCGCGGAAGATATTTCCGCCGCCAATCACCATGCAAACTTCAGCACCCATGTCATGAACGGCTTTGATTTCGCTGGCAATCCGGTCAACCGTTTCAGGATCGATCCCGTATTGCTGTTTGCCCAAAAGCCCTTCACCAGAGAGCTTCAAAAGGACGCGACGAAATTTCAGTTGGCCGTTTTCTGCCATGTCGGAATGCCTCTTAAATGCCGATGTAGCGCATTGCCCGAAAAGGGGGAAATGCAAAATTCAGATATAAAAAGACCGGCGAGTAACAGGGCGGATATGCCGTGCCGACCTCGCCGGTCTGGATCATACACGAAATGATGACGAACGCACCATTCCGATCAGATGTTTTATTTGTTCAGCTGCTCAGCAACTTCTGCAGCAAAGTCTTTCTCTTCGCGCTCGATGCCTTCACCGAGTTCGAAGCGAACAAAGCCCTTGAGGGTGATCGGCTTGCCAGATTCTTTAGCAGCGTTTGCAATCACGTCTTTGACTTTGTTTTCACCGTCAATAACGAAGGTCTGCTCAACCAGAACAACCTGCTCGTAATATTTACGGATACGACCTTCGATCATCTTTTCGATGATCTCTGCCGGACGGCCGGATTCTTTAGCCTGTTCGGTCAGAACGGCTTTTTCACGCTCGACCAGTTCCGGATCCAGATCTTCAACCGTTGCCGAAGCCGGGTTGGTTGCAGCAATGTGCATTGCGATCTGTTTGCCAAGACCTTCGAGAACGCCGGCTTCAGCTTCTGATTCCAGCGCTACGAGAACGCCGATTTTACCGAGATCCGGTGCAACAGCAGAGTGGATGTAGGAAGCAACAACACCGTTATCGACCGAAAGACCAGCCGAACGACGCAGCGACATGTTTTCGCCAATGGTGGCGATCATGTGCGTGACCTGCTCTTCAACGTTACGCGAGGTGCCCGGGAAAGCGGTTGCTTTCAGAGCATCGATGTCGCCATTTGCAGCAACAGCCTGTTTCGCGATTTCGCCAACGAACTTCTGGAAGTCTTCGTTACGCGAAACGAAGTCGGTTTCAGAGTTCAGCTCGACAACTGCACCATTGGTACCGTCAACTGCAACAGCAACCAGACCTTCTGCAGCAACGCGGCCAGCTTTCTTGGCAGCAGCAGCAAGGCCTTTGGTACGCAGCCAATCAACAGCTGCGTCGATGTTGCCATCGGTTTCGGACAGCGCCTTTTTGCAATCCATCATGCCAGCGCCGGTGGTTTCGCGAAGCTCTTTTACGAGAGCAGCGGTAATAGCCATTTTTAAAGCCCCTATTACGCGATCAGGTTAACACCTAACAAAACGGCGGCATGCTAGCCGCCGTTTCATCAGGTACAAAATGAAACTTATGCGGAAGCTTCGTCTGCAGCTTCTGCTGCGGCAGCGGCTTCAGCCGGAACTTCTTCCGCTTCGCCGAGATCTGCGCCAGAAGCAGTCATTTCTTCCTGGATACCGTCCAGAACAGAACCAACAAACAGATCGCAATACAGCTGGATCGCACGGATCGCATCGTCGTTACCCGGAACCGGGAACTGAACGTTTGCCGGATCAGAGTTGGAGTCGAGGATCGCAACAACCGGAATGTTCAGGTTTTTAGCGTCCTGGATAGCGAGCGATTCTTTGTTGGTGTCGACCACGACGATGATGTCCGGAAGACCACCCATGTCCTTAATACCGCCAAGCGCGCGCTCAAGCTTGTCGCGCGAACGGGTCAGGTTCAGGATTTCTTTTTTGGTCAGACCTTCTGCGCCAGTCGAAAGGATTTCTTCCTGTTCTTTAAGGCGTTTGATCGAGTTGGAAACGGTGTTCCAGTTGGTCAGCATGCCGCCGAGCCAGCGATGGTTCACATAGTACTGGCCGCAACGCTTAGCAGCGTCTGCGATGATCGGGGAAGCCTGACGCTTGGTACCGACGAAGAGAACACGACCACCCGAAGCGGTTACGTCACGAACTGCCTGCATCGCGCGATGCAGCATCGGAACGGTTTCCTGCAAGTTCAGGATGTGGATGTCGTTGCGTGCACCAAAGATGTATTTCTTCATCTTCGGGTTCCAACGGCGGGTGTGGTGACCAAAGTGGACACCAGCTTCCATGAGCTGGCGCATGGTAAAGGTTGGCAGAGCCATAATAATTCCTACCTTTTTCCGGTTAATACCTCCGCGAAAGGGAATTTCATACCTCATGCATGAAACACCGGATGGACGAGTTGCCATATGACGGCAGTCGCCGCTCTTCCGCGTGCGATGTTCGGGGCGGGTTTTAATCCCGTCCCGCAAAGAATGCAACCCCTAAACGACGCATAAATGCGCGGTTTTTGATGCATGGCCGGGATTAAACCATACAAATAGCTGAAATCGTCAGATTTCTTCGGCAAACTCCACACCCGGAATGGCACCAATCGCACCAATCAGGGATGGACCGACTTTATAATTGTCTTCAAGCTCAATCTCCGCCATCCGGCCATCATCACAAACTGATGACAGGGTCACAAGCCCCCGGCCCTTGCCCGCACCTTCAAGCAATTGACGAATTTCGGGCACCGGGTCCGGGCGGTTCAGTCGAATGCGAATGCCTTCGGCGGCACCGGCAACGGCCTGCTCCAGATCCTCAACACGCTGACCCTGGATACGCAATTGTCCTTCACGCATTTCGGCCGCAACGATCAGCAATACCGGGCGCCCCGCATTAATGATTTCCTTATATGCTGCCCAGGCTTCGGCCCAGAAGGCTACTTCGAAGCTTCCGGTCGGATCGGAAAACATGACAAAGGCGAACTTCGATCCGTTCTTCTTGGAAATCATCTCACGCGCATTGATCAATGTGCCGGCCAAGCGGATCGCCCCCTTGTTCTGGGCGCGCATGCGAGCTGGCAATTCCTTGATCGGTGCAATGCCAATTCGCTGGATACTTTTGCCAAATGTATCAAGGGGATGGGCAGACAAATAGAAACCAATGGCTGAGAATTCCTCAGTCAGCTTTTCCATTGGAACCCAGTCGCGCTCATCAGGCAAACGGATCTTGTCTTTGCCAAAGCCGCTACTGTCTCCAAACATTGAAATCTGATCATCGTTGCGCGCCTGCATTTCGCGCTGGGCAACGGCAATGACCTTATCAACGTTTTCGTACATGACCTTGCGGTTTGGTGTCAGACAATCCAGCGCCCCTGCCCGCACAAGGTTTTCAAGCAGACGTTTATTCACCGCACGACTGTCGATACGCGATGCGAAATCGGTAATGTCCTTGAATTGACCATTGGCTTCGCGTTCAGCAACGAGGCTTTCCATCGCGGCATCACCAACGTTACGGACTGCTGCCAGCGCATAACGGATTTTACGCACGCCATCATGGTTTTCCACCGAGAAGGCAACTTGCGAGTTATTGACGCACGGCGGCAGAATTTCGATCTCAAGCCGCTCGACCTCCTGCTTGAACACCGCAAGTTTTTCGGTGTTATGCATATCAAGCGTCATGAGCGCTGCCATGAACTCGACCGGATAGTTGGCTTTCAGAAATGCCGTTTGATAGGCCACCAGTGCATAAGCAGCCGCGTGCGACTTGTTAAAGCCATAAGATGCGAACTTTGCGACCTGATCAAAGATGTCAGATGCCTGCCCGCGATCAACGCCGTTCTTTTCCGAACCATCAACGAAAAGGCCGCGTTGCTTTTCCATTTCCTCGGCGATTTTTTTACCCATTGCACGACGCAACAGGTCAGCGCCGCCAAGCGAATAGCCTGCCATGAGCTGAGCAAGCTGCATGACCTGCTCCTGATAGATCATGATGCCATAGGTTTCTTCGAGGATCGGCTGCAACATCGGGTGCATATAGTCAGGTTCTTCCTGACCATGTTTACGCGCGATGTAATGCGGGATGTTATCCATCGGGCCCGGACGATAGAGCGCCACAACAGCGATAATATCTTCAAGCGTATCTGGCTTCAGGCCGCGCAAAACGTCCTGCATACCCTGAGATTCAAGCTGGAACACGCCAACGGTTTCTGCAGCTGACAGCAACTTGAATGCGGCACGGTCATCAAGTGCAATTGCGCCAATATCAAAGTCTTGCGGAACATCCTTGCGCAATCGCATCAAGTTGACGGCTTCGATAATCACCGTCAGCGTCTTAAGACCCAAGAAGTCGAACTTCACCAAACCGGCGTTTTCGACATACTTCATATTGAATTGCGTAACCGGCATGTCGGAACGCGGATCACGATAGATCGGGACAAGTTCATCCAAATCACGGTCACCGATCACCACACCTGCTGCGTGGGTCGATGAGTTACGATAAAGGCCTTCAATCTGCATGGCGATCGACAGCAACCGATCAATATCCGGATCTTCACGCGCGATGCGACGCAGATCCGGTTCCATGTCGATCCCTTCCTTAAGCGGGATCGGTTTGGCCGGATCACCCGGGATCATCTTACAGATTTTATCGACATAGCCGTAAGGGATGCTGAGCACGCGACCAACGTCACGCACAGCTGCCTTTGCCTGCAACTTACCAAAGGTAATGATCTGTGCGACGCGGTCATGACCGTATTTCTTCTGCACATATTCGATCACCTCACCACGCCGGTCCTGACAGAAGTCGACGTCAAAGTCAGGCATGGAAACACGTTCCGGGTTCAGGAAGCGTTCGAACAGAAGCGAGAACCGCAGTGGATCAAGGTCGGTAATCAAAAGTGCATAGGCAACAAGCGAACCTGCACCAGAACCACGACCAGGCCCAACCGGAATTTCATGGTCTTTTGCCCATTGGATAAAGTCCGCAACGATCAGGAAGTAACCCGGAAAACCCATCTGGTTGATGATGCCAAGTTCGTAATCAAGCCGTTCCCAATAAGGTTTGGCGATTTCTTCCTTTTCCGCATCGGACATGCCTTCGGTATAGACGTGCTTTTCCAGACGGCCCTTAAGGCCCTCTTCGGACATATGACGAAGTTCATCAACCTCGGTGCGGCCTTCGCCACAGTCAAAGGGTGGCAAGATCGGATCGATCTTTTCAACGTGCCACGAACACCGTTTAGCGATCAAAAGCGTATTGTCGCAGGCTTCCGGAATATCAGAAAACAGCTCGCGCATTTCGGCAGCCGTTTTGAAGCGGTGATGCGGTGTGAGTTTCCAGCGTTCTTCCTGCCCAACAACAGCCCCCTGCCCGATACAGATGAATACGTCATGCGCTTCATACATATCAACGGACGGGAAATAGCAGTTATTGGTCGCAACAAGCGGCACGTTGTGATCATAGGCAAGTTTGATCAGCCCCGGTTCGACCTGATCTTCAACTTCTTCTCCGTGGCGCTGCAACTCAATATAAAGCCGGTCGCCAAAGATATCTTTGAGTTGTACCAGGCAATCTTCGGCTTTATCAAGCTGTTCTTCGGACAGAAGACGCGCCAACGGGCCGGTCGGCCCCCCGGTCAAACAGATAACATGTTTGGAATAAGTCCGGATATGTTCGTAAAGCGCTTTTGGCTCGCTCCCGGCTTCGGACGTCATATGGGCGCGAGAGACAATTTTCAGAAGATTGAAATAACCTTCCTTGTTCTGCGCGATCAGAACCAGACGATCAGGCATCGGTTCGCGGGCAATCTTGCCAACGGCGGGTTTGTCACCAAACCGCTCAACCCCCATCTGAACGCCAAGGATTGGCTGAATGCCGCCGCCGCTCAGCGCACCGGCAAAATCAAGCGCGCCAAACATATTGTCCGTATCGGTCATCGCAACGGCGGGTTGGCCGTCAGCTGCGCAAAGCTTGGCGAGCTCCTTCGTCGTGATGGCACCTTCGGCAAGCGAATAGTTGGTGTGAACACGAAGATGGACGAAACCGTTTTCCATCGATCATTAACCCCGGAAAATAAGACAAAAGGCAGGTAAAGCGCCGTATCACCCAAAGGCAAAACGACGCATCAGTTCAGCTTAGAGAATTTTGATCGCTTAGGAAAGTTCAGCCGGATCCAGTTCGATCAAATGACCATCACGCAGGGTGACAACACGGTCCATCTGACGGGCAAGTTCCGGGTTATGGGTCGCAATCAGCGATGCCAGACCGGTTTCACGCACAAGCGTCATCAACATGCCAAACACCGTATCAGCGGTATGTGGATCAAGGTTACCAGTGGGTTCATCGGCAAACAGAACGTCAGGAACATTGGCCAGCGCACGGGCAATCGCCACGCGCTGCTGTTCACCCCCGGAAAGCCTTGCCGGACGATGGTCCGCACGCTTTTCCAGACCAAGACAACGCAGAAGTTCCATACCGCGTTCTTCGGCCTCACCACGTTTCAGACCATTGATCATCTGCGGCATGACGACATTCTCAAGTGCCGAGAACTCCGGCAAAAGATGATGGTACTGATAGACAAAGCCGATATGGCTGCGGCGCATTTCAGTCCGCGCCAGATCAGACAAATCCGTGCTGCGCTTTCCACCGATTGACACCAGACCGGCATCGGGCTTTTCAAGGAGACCAGCAATCTGAAGCAATGTTGATTTACCAGCACCTGACGGACCAACAAGGGCAACGATTTCGCCCTGATGGATTTCAAGGTCTACCGATTTCAGGATTTCGAGCTGATCCGGGCCCTGATTGAAAATACGATCAATCTTTTCCAGACGCAGGACAACATTGCGCGCGCGTTGTTCGGCCGTGGTTTTCATCACATCACTCATAGCGCAGTGCCTCCACCGGGTCGAGGCGCGAAGCACGCCATGCCGGATAGACCGTCGCCAGGAATGAAAGCGTCAGCGACATGATGCAGACCATGACAACCTCGCCCACATCCATGTCGGCCGGAAGCTGCGACAGGAAGTAGATTTCGGCATTAAACAGGTCGGTTCCGGTTAGGCTCTGAATGAACTGACGGATATTTTCGATATTCAGGCAGAACAGAACACCAATGATCAGGCCACTGATCGTGCCAAGCACACCAATCGATGCACCGGCAAGGAAGAACACTTTCATGATCGATTGGCGGGTTGCCCCCATGGTGCGCAGGATCGCGATATCGCGCCCCTTGTCCTTCACCAGCATAACCATGCCTGAAATGATGTTGAAGGCCGCCACCAGAATGATCAGCGTGAGGATCAGGAACATCACATTGCGTTCGACCTGAAGCGCATTAAAGAACCCGGCATTTGATTGTTGCCAGTTCACAAGGCGCAATCGTTCACCGGCAAGGGTTCCCAGCATCTCGTCCATGGTGTCGCCCATGGCCGAGATATCATCAAGCATCACTTCAAAATGCGTGATCTGTTCTGGCAGTCGAAAATAAACCTGGGCCGCTGAAAGTGGCATGAAAATAAAGCCGCTATCGTATTCATACATGCCGATATCAAACAGGCCCGCCACCGTATAGGCCCGCACACGCGGAACAGCCCCAAACGCCGTGACGTTGCCCTTTGGCGAAATCAGATTGACCGTATCACCGACACCAACGCCAAGCTTCATGGCAAGACGCGCGCCCATGATCACGGTGTCATCGCCCTTGAAATCATCAAGCGAGCCGAAAACGATGTTATCAGCAATGGTTTGACGTTTCTTGACGTCTTCTGGACGCATGCCACGCACAATCGCACCCGACGCACGCCCGTTTTTCGATGCCATAACCTGCCCTTCGACCACAGGCACGGTCAGGGTCACATTACCGTTTTCAGCAATCTGCTTTTCGATCTTGGCATAATCACCAATCCCGCCATTGCCCTGTGCATAGACGGAAATATGCCCGTTCAGTCCCAAAATGCGGCCAAGCAGTTCGGCGCGGAACCCGTTCATCACCGACATGACGATAATCAGGGTCGCCACACCAAGCATGATGCCAAGCAACGAAAAGATGGCGATGACGGAAACAAAGCCTTCCTGCCGACGTGGACGCAGGTAGCGGAAGGCCACCATACGCTCGAACGGACTGAACATGGGCAATCTATCCTTGTGGAAGCTGGTCAGGAAACGGAACGCAACCAATTAGTTGGCAGCAGTTCCGGAAATGGCAACGGGGCAGCAAAGGCTGCCCCGTTTCATAAAGTCGATCAGGCGCTGATCTGGTTCAGTGCCGCTTCAAAGGTGACTTCGGTCTTCTCGCCGCTTCTACGGTTCTTGAGTTCGACCACACCGTTTTTCAAGCCCTTCGGACCAATGACGATCTGCCACGGCAGGCCAATCAGATCCATGTCGGCAAACTTGCCACCAGCACGGATATCACGGTCATCATAAAGTACTTCGATGCCAGCATTATTCAGCTTGGCATATGCATCTTCACAGGCCGCATCGCATTCATCATCACCAGTACGCAGGTTGATCAGACCAACCTTGTAAGGTGCGACTGCTTCCGGCCAGATAATGCCGTTCTCGTCATGGGATGCTTCGATCAAAGCACCAACAAGACGGGAAACACCAATGCCGTAGGAGCCCATCTGAACCGGGACTTCCTTGCCATCCGGACCAAGAACGTTTGCACCCAGCGGTGCAGAGTATTTGGTGCCAAAGTGGAAGATATGACCAACTTCGATACCGCGGGTCGCGATCAGGTCATCACCGGAAATCGGGCTGTTGGCGGCGTCATGTTTTTCTTCGGTCGCGGCATAGTCGGCGAGCGTGCCCTGTACCCAGTTTTCAAGGCCGGTACGATCATTCAGATCAACGCCCTGCCCGGTCAGGTCTTTGTCGAGCCATTTCTTGTCGCAGAAGACTTCACTTTCGCCGGTGTCAGCAAGAATGATGAATTCATGGCTCAGATCACCACCAATCGGGCCGGTATCAGCCACCATCGGGATCGCCTTGACACCCAGACGGGTGAAGGTACGGCAATAAGCCAGGAAGATCTTGTTATAGGTGTGACGTGCGCTTTCGTAATCGATATCGAACGAATAGGCATCCTTCATCAGGAATTCACGACCACGCATCACGCCAAAGCGCGGGCGGATCTCGTCACGGAATTTCCACTGGATGTGATACAGCATCTGCGGAAGCTGTTTGTAGGAACGCACATCGTTACGGAAAATGTCAGTGATCGCTTCTTCGTTGGTCGGACCGAAAAGCATCTTGCGGTCATGGCGGTCGGTGATGCGCAGCATCTCAAGACCGTAATCGTCGTAACGACCACTTTCCTGCCACAGCTCTGCCGGCTGAATGGTCGGCATCAGAAGCTCGTTAAAGCCGATCTTGTCCTGTTCTTCACGAACGATCTGTTCGATCTTTTTAAGAACGCGGTAGCCGAGCGGAAGCCATGAATAGATCCCTGCCGTGAGCTGGCGGACCATACCGGCGCGCAGCATCAAACGGTGAGAAGCAATCTGTGCTTCTGACGGGGTTTCCTTCAGGGTCGGCAGAAAGAACTGGGAAAGACGCATTAATGCCTCGTGATGAACAAATCTGAATGGTTGGGCGTTGAATTAACCTTGCCCGGAAAATGCGACAGCACAGCTCGAAACGCAAGCCGGAACTTGCGTTATATGATCGTACTCTCATTAGTTTCCAATGATGGCGAAACTGCGATGGTTCAAATACCTCGTGCTCGCCAATCAGCGAAAGCCCGCTTCACGACATGCCGCAATCAACTCATCATTATTGGCATCATCGCCCAGCGGCTGATCATTGAAGTAAACCCGTCCGTTGCGATAGGTGATTTTGCCAATGCTTTGTTCGCCGCTCATGCCTTCGGGAAGTGATGATCCGGCATATTCCATGAAATCCAAAGTGACCGGGAATTCGATCTCCTTGGGCAGAGATTTCAGGATGTTGCTGCCGCCATTCAAATCGGCCCCAACCACCTTGTTCCCGCGTACATCGACACCCGGCTTATATTCAACGTCATCTGCCGGAACATGTTTGACGATTGCCTTGCAGGCCGAACCCGACACCGTAATTTTCGGTGTGGCTGGTTCTGCGGTCGCGTTTGCTTGGCCGTTCTGATCGCCTGACATCGTCTCACCCTGCGAAGACGGAAACGGGGATTCGGCCTGTGCCTGTGCATTTGCCAATGGCAACGAAACCATCAAACTGGCGGAAACGGCCGCCAAAAGTCTGATTTTAATACCTGAACCGGGGTTTAAAATAGGTTCGACCAATGCAAACTTATTCATCTTTTAGTTTCACCCTATCTGTGTGCAGTGCAGCATCGAATCATTTGTGAAGTTTGGTCAAAACATCTTGCATAAAAATGAAACATGTGGCTTTTTAATCCTCCGCTAACGGCGCAAGATCGTTGCGGAAGGCGTATCGCAGCCGCTCATAAAATTGCGGGAGGCTTTGTTGCCAATAAGCATACAAGAAGCAGGCGCGACGTCGAATTAAAACCTGTGCTACGTGCCCAGGTCTTAGGAGGAAGCATAAAAAGATTACGGGAAAAACAGCTATAAAAATAGCATCTTAGCAAGATCCTTGTGATCTTGCTTTTTTTTGGGGCCGCTCCCCTTCCCGTCCGTTTTTGTGCAGTCTGAAACGACAAAACCCCGCAGCATTTTTGTGCGGGGTTTTCTGTTTTTCGAACGGCGAAAAATTCTTATTGAGGAGGACGAATTTCAATCATGCCACTGGTAATCACAAACCAGGCCACCACCCACAAAATCGCCGAAACCGCACTTGTCGCGAAGACCTTTTTCCACATATGGGCTTTTTGCGGTGCGCCGCTATCGTGACCGGGTTCAACATTTTCTTCGCGCTTCACCCCAAACGGCAGAACCATAAACAGAACCAGCCACCAGATGACGATATAGACCAGAAGGCCAGAAAACCAGTTCATGTGTTTCTCTTTAGCTTGAGGGCGCGGTTGGTGTGACGCAGGAAAAATAAAGCGCCCGAATTCTTTTGCAAGTCCGGGCGCTGTGACGTTGTTCGCAAACTAGGTCAGACTTGTTCAAGTTCGACCAATGTGCCGTTGAAGTCCTTTGGATGCAGGAACAGCACAGGCTTTCCATGTGCACCGATCTTTGGCTCCCCATCGCCCAGAACGCGCGCACCACTTTCCTGAAGCTTGTCACGCGCAGCAAGGATATCATCGACTTCGTAGCAAACATGGTGGATACCACCAGATGCGTTCTTTTCAAGGAACCCCTTGATCGGCGAGTTATCACCCAGCGGATAAAGCAGTTCGATCTTTGTATTGGGCAGCTCGACGAAAACGACGGTCACACCGTGATCGGGTTCATCTTGCGGTTCGGACACCTTGGCCCCCAGCACATCACGATACTGCGCAATGCCTGCTTCAAGGTCCGGTACGGCGATGGCGACATGGTTCAGCCGTCCAATCATGGTCTTACTCCTGCAAATATGATCTGCCCGATCAACGCCAATCTAGGATAGCTGACAACCCAAACACAATTGCCCATTTCGTCGAATGGCAATTTTCCAGCTCGACATCTGCGCAGAGCCGGTCAATCGGGACAAAATATCTGGATTAGCCCTGCTCGGTCACGCGGACGAGATGGACTTCAATCAATGGACGTTTGCCAAGGCGCTGGCGCACAGGACGACGCAGCGCCTGACGCACTGCCAAGATCACAGCGGCATCATCAAGGACTTCGTCATCATTAAGCTGATCAATACGATTGCCGATCTCGGCGGCAAAATGATGAAGGCGCGTTTCGTCTTCGGGTTCATCAAACAGGCTGGGTGCCGTGATCATCGGATCATTGACCATCTCGCCAAACTGGTTAAGCACCACGGTGACAAACATGACACCGTTCCAGACGATGCGATTGCGGTTGCGGAAAGTATCCGCATCACGCTTAAGCAACCGACCACCATCAAGCGCCAGAACACCCGCATCGGCAACACCGATCACATGTGCTTCACCCGGTGCCAGTCGGATCACGGTACCGTCATGCGGGATCACCTGTTCGGGGATCTGGCATTCCGCGCCCAAGGCCGCCTGTTCACAAAGATGGCGGGTTTCACCATGAACGGGCACCAGAATTTTCGGACGTGTCAGCTGATACATCCGGGTTAAATCTTCGCGGCCCGGATGGCCCGAAACGTGGATTGGTTCATCACGTGCGGTGATGACCTTAATGCCACGGCGGATCAAAAGGTTCTGGATATAGCCAATGGATTTTTCATTGCCCGGAATTTCACGGGCCGAGAACACAACCGTATCGCCCGGATCAAGCTCCACCGTCGGGTGATCCCCCTTGGCTATGCGCGAAAGTGCTGCACGTGGTTCACCCTGTGATCCGGTACAAAGCAGCAGCACCTGATCCTTGGGCACTTCCATCGCTTCTTCGTCGCTCAGAAGGTTCGGATATGCTGTCAGATAGCCAACTTCACGTGCGGCTTCGGTCACACGGTTCAATGAGCGACCAGCAAGGCCAACACAACGGCCATTTTCGTGGGCCGCCTCAATCACAGACTGCACACGCGCAACGTTGGTAGCAAAGCAGGCAACGGCGATGCGCCCACGCGAATGTTCGGCGAAAAGGGTCGACAGGTTTTTGGCGACCTCACCTTCTGATCCGGTTTTGCCTTCGGAAAAGACATTGGTGGAATCACAGACCAACGCCATCACGCCTTCATCGCCAAGCTCTTCAAGCTTTTTGACGTCGGATGCTTCGCCGATCTGCGGATCAGGATCAAACTTCCAGTCGCCGGTATGAACAATCAATCCTTTAGGCGTGCGAATGGCCAATGCATTCGGCTCAAGAATCGAGTGGGTCATGGTGACGAACTCGATATCAAAGCAGCCCAGCTTGAACCGACCGCCAAGCTCAATCACATGGATTGGCACCTGATCGGCGAAATCTGTTTCTGCCAGTTTGGCTTTAAGGAATTCCGCGGCAAACGGCGTTGCATAGATCGGACATTTCAGGCGCGGCCAAAGATATGGTACCGCGCCAAGGTGATCTTCATGCGCATGCGTCAGGACCAGACCAACGAGCTTGTCCTTGCGATCCTCGATAAAGGAAGGGTCAGGCATGACAACATCAACGCCCGGCAGGCCTTCCTCGCCAAAGGAAACGCCCATATCCACCATCAGCCATTGATCGTCATAGCCATAAAGGTTCATGTTCATGCCGATTTCGCCGGAACCGCCGAGCGGTACGAACAACACTTCGTCTTTTGGCAAATACAAATCCACGGATGGTAATCCTTTATCTTCGGCACTCAGATCAGACAGGGGTGATGTAATCCCTTGCCCGGCGCAAGCCTGTATCAGGCCTGATTGGCAATCTTTTCACTGTTACGGCGATAAATCATCAAAAGACCAAGCATGGTCAGATCCCCATGCAGGTATTCAATTTCATCTACAGCTTTTGTAAAGAGCGGCGCAAGTCCGCCTGTTGCCACAACTTTCATATGGTCGACATTCTGCTGTTTGCGAATACGTGCAAGCAGACCTTCGATCATAGAAACATAGCCCCAATAAACCCCGGACTGCATCGCTTCGACCGTGTTTTTGCCAACGACACTGCGCGGGGCTTCAATCGCCACCATCGGCAGTTGGGCTGCAGCCATATGCAGTGCCTTGATCGACAGGTTCACACCCGGCGCAATCACGCCACCAAGATAATCACCATTGCCATCAACCACGTCAAATGTCGTTGCCGTGCCGAAATCAAGCACGACCAGCGGCCCACCGAACAATTCATGGGCGGCAACGGCGTTGACCAAGCGGTCAGCCCCCACCTCGCTCGGACGATCCATGATGATCTTCATATCAAGATCAACCGCCGGATCGCCCACCACCATCGGCTCGACACTGAAATAGCGACGGCAAAGCGTCTTCAGGCTGAATTCCGCGGCCGGAACCACGGTTGCGATGATCGCACCGGTGATCGCATCGGCAGGAATGCCAGACAGCGTAAACAGGTGATGGAGCCACACGCCCAATTCATCGGCAGTGCGTTCAGTCGTGGTCGAACAGCGCCACTGCCCCTTGATGGTATCGCCATCAAAGACTGCAAAGACGATGTTGGTGTTTCCGGCGTCAATCGCAAGCAACATGATGCTTACAAGCCTCCGCTACAAAGCAAGGTAATCTATGAAGTCAGGAGGCAAAGAAAACTTCGCCAGCCCCGATACGGTGTTCGACACCGTTGTCTTCTCTTAGGATAAGTGAACCATCATCATCAAGTCCGACGAAAGTTCCTTCAAGCTCGCGTTCGGTCAAACGCGCCACAACCGGCTTGCCAATCCCATAGCCACGCATAAGCCAGGCTTCGCGGATCGGACCAAATCCTTCAGTCTCCCAGATCGGCAACCAGTGTGCAACACGCGCGATATAGGTCGATACAAGCTCATCGACCGAAACCGGCGAACCAAGGGCTGCAAGCGACGTTGCAGGACGTTCTAAATCTTCGGGGAAGAACGCCACATTCACCCCGGCCCCGATCACAAGGTAATCGGTTGCTGATCCCTGATTGGATGCGCTTTCAAGCAGGATACCGCAAATCTTGCGCCCATTGACCATCAGATCATTGGGCCATTTGCAATCAGGGCGCACTTGTTGCCCGGTAACGGTTTCAACCGCCTCGGCCATGGCAACAGCAATCAGGAAAGTCAGACGGGCTGCCTCGGCCAGTGAACAGGTCGGGCGCAGCAGCAAGGATGAATACAGGTTACCGACCGGCGATGACCAGGCCCGACCGCGGCGACCGCGACCAGACGTTTGTGTTCTTGCTAAAACAAGGGCGCCACTTTGGGCGCCCTTGTCCGCGAGGCGCTTGGCCTCATCATTTGTGCTGTCGATCGCTTCCAGTTCGTGAAGGTAGAAACCTTCGGGAAGACGGATCGTTCGCGCTGTCATTCTTACTGTCCGAACAGAGAGGCGGCAGCAACAGCTGCGCTATCCATCAGCGGGTTCGGGAAGAAGACGAAGGCCAAGATGACGATCGTTGCAATTGCCATGATGACGTTCATCTCGGTACCGTTGCGATCAAATCCTTCGACCGGCTCATCGAAATACATGACCTTGATGATGCGCAGATAGTAGTACGCACTCACAACAGAGGTCACGAGACCGATAACTGCCAGCGTCACAAGACCGGCATCAACAGCCGCCTTGAAGACGTAGAACTTGCCAAAGAAGCCTGCAAGCGGCGGGATACCAGCCATCGAGAACATCAGGATCGCAGTGATCGCAGCCATCAGCGGCTTGGTCTTGGCAAGGCCGGCAAGATCGGTGATTTCCTCAGCCATGCGGTCGTTACGACGCATGCACAGGATGACGGCAAAGGTGCCCAGGTTCATGACAAGGTAAATACCAAGATAAACTAGGATACCCGTGACACCGTCCTGCGTACCCGCAGCCAGACCAACAAGCGCGAAGCCAACGTGACCAATGGACGAATAAGCCATCAGACGCTTGATGTTTTCCTGACGAAGGGCTGCAAACGAACCAAGCGCCATGGACAGGATCGAGATCAGGACAATGATCTGCTGCCAGTCTTCAACGGCACCGCCAAACGGGCCCATCGCGACGCGGATGAACAGTGCAAGGCCAGCAATCTTCGGCGCAACCGCGAAGAAGGAAGTCACCGGGGTCGGTGCACCTTCGTAAACGTCCGGGGTCCACATGTGGAACGGAACAGCGGAAACCTTGAAGCACAGACCTGCAAAGATGAATGCCAGACCAACAAGTGCACCAAGCGGCAGCTCACCACCGACAAGGGTATCACCCAGAACGGTGAAGTTGGTGGTTCCGGTGAAACCGTAAACCATCGACATGCCATACAGCAGGATGCCCGACGCGATCGAACCGAGGATGAAGTATTTCAGACCCGATTCAGTCGAACGCACGGTGTCGCGGCGGATCGCAGCAACAACATAAAGAGCAAGCGACTGCAGTTCGAGACCAAGATACAGCGACAGCATATCGTTCGCCGAAACCATCGCCATCATGCCAAGGGTGGCAAGGGTGATAAGGATCGGGAATTCAAAGCGTGCCATGTTTTCGCGCTCGGCGAAGTTCATGGTCATGATGATACCGGTCGCAGAACCGATCAGGATCATCACCTTGCAGAAGGATGCAAAGGCATCAGCCGTGAACTGGCCGAAGAATGCGGTACCACCCTCGCCCATCACCACAAGGATGATGGCGACGATCTGTGCGGCAACTGCCAGCCAGGAGACGGTGCGGAACGATTTGTCCTTGCCGGCGAAAACCCCAAGCATCAACAACGCCAAGGCAGAAACTGCCATAAACATTTCGGGCAGTGCGGCCCCGAGGTTGAGCATAGAAACTCCCATGTTCATTCCCCTCAATTCGCGGCCAGCTGTGCGGCTTGCGCCGCTGCAGCCTGGGCCGTTTCGACCTGGTTGACGAGGTTTTCAACCGAGACATGCATGATGTCGAGGAAGGAGACCGGATAGACCCCCATCCACAGAACGATGATCACCAGCGGTGCGAAGATAATCCATTCACGCGGGCTCATATCGAGGATGGTTTTAAGGTTCTCTTTGGTCAGAGCCCCGAACACGATCCGGCGATAGAGATACAGCGCATATGCCGCACCAAGGATCAGACCGGTCGCAGCAAAGAATGCGACCCAGGTGTTGGCTTCGAACGCACCCAGCAGAGCCAGGATTTCTCCGATAAAGCCACCCGTCCCCGGAAGACCGACAGACGCCATGGTGAAGAACATGAAGATCAGCGCATAGCTCGGCATACGGTGGACAAGACCACCATAGGCATCAATCTCACGGGTATGGATACGGTCATAGACCACACCTACGCACAGGAAGAGCGCGCCGGAAACCACACCGTGGCTGAGCATCTGGAAGATCGAACCTTCGATACCATGCTGGTTAAAGGTGAATGCACCGATGGTAACGATACCCATATGTGCAACCGACGAATACGCAATCAGCTTTTTCATGTCCTGCTGGGCCAATGCCACCAGGGATGTGTAGATGATTGCAACAATCGACAGCGTGAAGACGAGCGGCGCGAAGGTTTCAGATGCCAGCGGCATCATCGGCAGCGAGAAACGCAGGAAACCATAACCACCCATTTTCAGAAGAACACCAGCCAGGATCACAGAACCGGCAGTCGGTGCTTCCACGTGGGCATCCGGAAGCCAGGTATGAACCGGCCACATCGGAACTTTAACCGCGAAGGACGCGAAGAAGGCCAGCCACAGCCACAGCTGCATATTATAGCTGAAGCCATACTCCATCAGGGTCGGGATGTCGGTGGTGCCGGCTTCGAAATACATCGCAAGCAGCGCAACCAGCATCAGAACCGAACCAAGAAGGGTATAAAGGAACAGCTTGAATGCCGCATAGACACGACGCTGACCACCCCAAACGCCGATGATGATGAACATCGGGATCAGGACGCCTTCGAAGAAGAGATAGAACAGCAGACCGTCAAGTGCGCTGAACATACCGACCATCATCGTTTCAAGAACGAGGAAGGCGATCATGTATTCCTTCACGCGCTTCTGGATCGCTTCCCACGCCGAAAGAATACAAATCGGCGTCAGGAAGGTCGCAAGCAGGACGAACAGAACGGAAATACCGTCAACGCCCATGTGATAGGAAATGTTCAGACCCGGCATCCATTCCGCCTGTTCGACGAACTGGAAGTCTGCGGTCGTTACATCGAAGTTCACCCACAGCATCAAGGATACAAGGAAGGTGAACCCGGAGGTCCAAAGCGCAACCCAACGGGAATTGCGGGCAACAGTCGCCTCCTCACCATTGATCAGAAGCAGCAGAGCTGCACCGACCAGCGGCAAGAAGGTGACGATCGAAAGAATTGGCCAATCACTCATCGCCCGTTAACCCATCTTCCAAATTGTGTAGGAGACCAGCGCCGCAATGCCGATCAGCATCGCAAATGCATAGTGATAAACGAAACCACTCTGAATGGCGCTGACGCGACGTGCGATGTTACGGCAAGCCGCTGCAACACCATCCGGACCGCAACCATCGATGATGGCACCATCCCCTGATTTCCAGAAGCCATAGCCAAGTGCAAAGGCCGGCTTGACGAAAATCTTGTCGTAGAGTTCGTCGAAGTACCACTTGTTCAGCGCGAAGCGGTAAACACCGTTGAAGGTATTTGCAAGCGAGCGCGGAAGCGACGGAACCAGCTTGTACATGACAATCGCAAGTGACAGACCAGTCAGCATCGCAACGAACGGTGCCCAAACGACCCAACCCGGGACGTGGTGTGCGTTCTCAAGTGCGTTATGGCCTTCGGCAACAAAGATCGCGCCGTTCCAGAACGACAGCATCTCGTCATAGTCGCCAACACCGAACCAATCGGATGCAAACCAACCAGCGAAGATCGCACCAACGGTCAGGAACAGAAGCGGACCGGTCATAATCGCCGGGCTCTCATGAACATGAGCCATGGTACGTTCATCAGCGCGCGGTGCACCAAAGAAGGTCAGGAAGATCAGACGCCAGCTATAGAACGAGGTCATAAGCGCAGCAAGGATACCTGCCCAGAAGGCATAAAGACCAACACCGGTATGTGCGGCATATGCGCTTTCAAGGATAAGGTCCTTGGAATAGTAACCCGCGAAGCCCGGAACACCGGTAATCGCAAGCGTACCAATCACCATGACAGCGAAGGTCAGCGGAACCATCTTGGCGATACCGCCCATCTTGCGCATGTCCTGTTCATCAGACATTGCGTGGATGACCGAACCGGCACCAAGGAACAGAAGCGCTTTGAAGAAACCGTGCGTCATCAGGTGGAACACACCAGCCGAATATGCCGACACGCCGCAAGCAAAGAACATGTAGCCCAGCTGCGAACAGGTCGAATATGCGATCACGCGTTTGATGTCGTTCTGAACACAGCCGATGGTGGCCGCGAAGAACGCGGTCGACGCTCCAACGATGGTTACGATCATCAGGGTGGTTTCAGCATATTCAAAGATCGGCGACAGACGCGCCACCATGAATACGCCAGCCGTCACCATGGTTGCCGCGTGAATAAGTGCGGAAACCGGGGTCGGGCCTTCCATCGCGTCCGGCAGCCAGGTGTGCAGGCCAAGCTGTGCCGATTTACCCATCGCGCCGATGAACAGCAAGAAGCAGGTAATTTCCAGAGCCGAGAATTCATGGCCAAGGAACATCAGCGTTGCGCCAGAAACCTCTTCGGCATTGCCAAAGATGACGTCGAACTGAACAGAGTCAAACAGAACGTAGACGGCAAAGATACCAAGCGCGAAGCCAAAGTCACCAACACGGTTGACGATAAAGGCCTTGATCGCTGCTGCCGAAGCAGACGGCTTGGAGTACCAGAAACCGATCAGAAGATACGATGCCAGACCAACGCCCTCCCAGCCGAAGAACAGCTGGATCAGGTTGTCGGCGGTAATCAGCATCAACATCGCAAAGGTGAACAGGCTCAGATACGCCATAAAGCGCGGCTTGTCCGGGTCATGCGACATATAGCCGATGGAATAGATGTGAACCATCGAGGAAACGCCGGTCACAACGATCAGCATCACGCAGGTCAGCGTATCAATACGCAGGGCCCAGGATGCATCGAAGCTGCCAGACGAAATCCAGGTGAACAGTTCAATCGTTACCGGGTTGCCACCAAGGGCAACGTCGACAAAGGCAAAGATCGAAATGATGAAGGCAATCACAACACCGGCAACGGTGACAAGCTGTGCCACGCGATCAGCCGATGAAACACCATGATGGTGATGACCGTGCGCGTCATGCGGGGCCTCTTTCGCGGTCGACATGGCGCCAACCAGCGTAATGGTCCCGGCAATGGCTGCCGCGATCAGGGGCAGGAAAACAATCAACGGATACATATCTGCCTTACCCCTTCATCATGTTGATGTCTTCAACCGCAATCGTGCCGCGGTTACGGAAATAGACGACCAGGATCGCCAGACCAATTGCCGCTTCAGCCGCAGCAACCGTCAGAACGAAGATGGTGAAAACCTGTCCAACGAGGTCGCCGAGGAACGACGAGAACGCGACCAGATTGATATTGACCGCCAGCAGCATCAGCTCGATCGACATCATGATGATGATGACGTTCTTGCGGTTCATGAAGATGCCGAAGATCCCGAGTGTGAAAAGGATCGCCGCGACGGTCAGATAATGTGCAAGACCGATTTCCATCAGATCCCCCTTCCGACCGGAACTTTTTTGATTTCAAGCGTATCAGCGCGGGAACGCTTGACCTGCTCGGAGATTTTCTGACGGCGGACACCTTCACGGTGACGCAGCGTCAGGACAATTGCGCCAATCATCGCAACAAGCAGAACCAGACCAGCCGCCTGGAAGATGTATGCGTAATCGGTGTAGATCAGTTGACCGAGTGCTTCGACGTTGGTCAGCCCCGCCGGTGTCGGCTGCGCGAGTACCGCGACCGCCTCATCGGTAAGGGTCCAGCCAGCGCCAACCAGTGCCAGTTCGACGAACAGAACAACCGCGATCAGAACACCGATCGGCAGGTAGTTCAGGAAACCCTGGCGCATTTCAACAAAGTTGATGTCCAGCATCATCACGACGAACAGGAACAGAACTGCGACCGCGCCGACATAAACGACGACGAGCAGCATGGCGAGAAACTCGGCACCCAGCAGGACGAAAAGTCCGGCTGCGTTAAAGAATGTCAAGATCAGCAACAGTACCGAATGCACCGGGTTGCGAACGGTCACAACCGCAGTCGCGGAAATCACCGCGACGGTAGCAAACAGGTAAAAAGCCAAAGCCTGTACGACCATAAGGTACCCCCTTGGCGAACCGTTGCTGCCCCTTTGGCAAACAACGGCCCATGAACTCTCTTTCTAACGATCAGACGCGACACTTACCGGTAAGGTGCGTCTGCCTCCAATCGTGCAGCAAGCTCGGCTTCCCAGCGCTCGCCGTTTGCCAGCAGCTTGTCCTTGTCATAGAACAGCTCCTCGCGGTTTTCGGTTGCGAACTCGAAGTTCGGACCTTCGACGATTGCATCCACCGGGCAGGCTTCTTCACAGAAACCACAGTAAATGCACTTCGTCATATCAATGTCGTAGCGGGTCGTACGACGCGAACCGTCGTCACGCGGCTCTACCTCGATGGTAATAGCCTGTGCCGGGCAGATCGCTTCGCAGAGCTTACAAGCAATGCAACGCTCTTCCCCGTTCGGGTAGCGACGCAGCGCATGTTCGCCACGGAAACGCGGGCTCAGCGGGCCTTTTTCATACGGGTAGTTCAGCGTCACTTTCGGCTTGAACATGTATTTCAAGGTGAGCGCCATACCCGATACGAGTTCCGCGAGCAGGAAGCTCCGGGCCGTCCGATCAATAAATGACATCGTATACCTCTCTCTTTCCGATGCGCGGCGATCAGGCCGGGACCTTGTCAAAAACAACCAGGAACGTGGCAACCAGCATGACCCATGCGAAGGACAGCGGCAGGAAGATTTTCCAGCCCAGACGCATCAGTTGGTCATAGCGGTAACGCGGGAAGGTTGCACGAACCCACAGGAAGATGAACAGCACGAAGCAGATCTTCAGAATGAACCAGATCGCACCCGGGATGAATTCGAGGAACGGCAACGGCGCGCTCCAGCCACCCAGGAACAGAATGGCGCACAGGCCACTCATCAGGATCATGTTCGCGTATTCACCCAAGAAGAACAGCGCAAAGGTCATTGCCGAATAATCGACGTTGTAACCCGAAACCAGTTCTGCTTCCGCTTCCGGAAGGTCAAACGGTGCACGGTTGGTTTCTGCCAGAATGGACACGATGAAGACGATGAACATCGGGAAGTGATAAACAAAGTTCCACTCCCAGATCCCGCCGACCTGACCGCGCACAATGTCGCTAAGGTTCAGGGAACCGGTCGTCAGCAGAACCGAGATGATGATCAGGCCAATCGAAATCTCGTACGAAACCATCTGTGCGCCGGAACGCAGCGCACCAAGGAATGCGTATTTGGAGTTCGATGCCCAACCGGCCATCACGATGCCGTAAACACCAAGCGAAGAAATCGCGAAGATGTAAAGAATACCAACGTTCAGATCCGCCAGAACCATGCCTTCGTCGAACGGGATAACCGCCCAGGCGATGATTGCCAGAATGAAAGTCAGCATCGGGGCGATGATAAATACGCCCTTGTTCGCGCTGCTCGGAATGATTGTTTCTTTCAGAAACAGCTTCAGACCATCAGCGAGCGGTTGCAAAAGGCCAAACGGCCCCACAACGTTCGGGCCCTTACGGAGCTGAATAGCACCGATAACCTTACGCTCGGCGTAAGTCAGATAGGCGACAGCACCCAACAGCGGGAGGACAATCGCCAAAATCTTGGCGACGATCCAGACCAGCGGTTCAATATATCCGTCCCAAAGAAGTTCCATCGGTCAAACCGTATCTTTTGCGTTTCGTCCCTGAATTGGGACACCCCCTTGCGGGATGGGCGACGATCAAATCGCCGCCCCCCTTACTCAGGCAACCTTCTCGGCAGCCGCTTCCTTGACAAAGGCCTCAGTACATTTGGCCATCGTCACCGATGCACGGCTGATCGGGTCGGTCATATAGAAATTGCGAACCGGGGAAACGAAACCTTCCGGCTTCATGTCGCCCGCTTTACCGAAATCGGCCCATTCTGCCTTGGTCGGAACGTTCAGCGACGCGAAGGTCGGGCTGATTTCCACCATACGGGTACGAACGGCATCGATATTGTTGTACGGCAGGGTCAGGTCCAGCGCGCCAGACAGCGCACGAACAATGGCCCAGTCCTCACGTGCATCACCAAGCGGGAAGATCGCGCGCCAGCCCTGCTGTGCACGGCCTTCGGTGTTGACGTAAGTACCGTTCTTTTCGGTATAGGCTGCACCCGGCAGAATAACGTCTGCTGCTTGGGCACCGGCATCACCAATCGCACCCTGGTAAATGACAAATGCCTTTTCCAGTTTGCTCATGTCGACTTCGTCTGCACCCAGCAGGTAAACAACTTCGATGTCGCCTTTGGAAGCGGCATCAAGGATGTCGTTGGTTGCAAGACCGCCGTCGCCCGGGACAAAACCCAGATCCAGACCGCCGACGCGCGACGCTGCGGTGTGCAGAACGTTAAAGCCGTTCCATTCACCGGAAACCATGCCGAATTTCTCGGCAATCGCGCGGGTTGCTGCCAGAACGGCATCGCCATCTTCACGGTTCAAGGCACCCATGCCGACGATGATCATCGGTTTGTTGGCTGCTTCGAGAACCTTGGCAAAGTCGTTTTTGCCGTCAAGAATTTCGCTAAGGGTGTCCGGGCCTGCGCCAAGATAATCGTTCTTGAAGGTCGGATCCCATTTTTCGCCGATGATGCCAAGTTTGAAATCACCTGCGGTCGAACGCCAGCGCTTGCGCAGGCGGGAATTGATGATCGGCGCTTCTGCACGGACATTGGCACCAACGATCAAGCAGGCATCTGCCTCGTCAATCCCGGCAATCGTGCTGTTGAAGATATAGGATGAACGTGCACCCCCAATCTTCGAACCGTCCTGACGGCAATCAAGGTTCGCAGAACCGAACTTGCCCATCAGGTCTTTAAGAGCCGTCATGGATTCACAATCAACCGTGTCACCAGCAAGGGCAGCTATCTTTTTGCCGTCCAGACCGGAAACCTTCGCCTTGATCGCAGCGAACGCTTCGTCCCAGCTTGCAGGCTGGAGCTTGCCATCCTTGCGAACATACGGACGGTCAAGGCGCTGACGCTTCAGACCATCAATTGCGTAACGGGTTTTATCCGAAATCCACTCTTCGTTGATGTCTTCGTTGGTGCGCGGCAGAACACGAAGTACTTCTGCACTGCGTGCATCAATACGAATGTTCGAGCCAACAGCATCCATGACATCGACGCTATCGGTTTTCTTGAGTTCCCAAGGACGCGCGGTGAACGCATACGGCTTGGACGTCAAAGCACCAACCGGGCAAAGATCGATCAGGTTCCCCGAAAGTTCGGAGTTGATCGAAGCTTCGATATACGGTCCGACCTCGGTGTCCTCGCCACGGTAAACAGCACCCATGGTGCCGACACCAGCGACTTCCTCGGAGAAACGAACGCAACGGGTGCAATGGATGCAACGGGTCATGATCGTTTTAACGATCGGGCCCAGTTCCTTGTCCTTCACTGCGCGCTTTTTCTCGGCGTAACGCGACGAGTCAAAACCATAGGCCATGGCCTGGTCCTGAAGGTCACATTCACCACCCTGGTCACAAATCGGGCAATCCAGCGGATGGTTGATCAGCAGGAATTCCATCACGCCATTGCGTGCTTTTTTGACCAGATCGGAATCGGTTTTAATAACCATTCCATCTGCCGCAGGCATGGCGCAGGACGCGACCGGCTTGGGCGCGCGTTCCATTTCAACCAGGCACATACGGCAGTTGCCGGCGATTGACAGGCGTTCGTGATAGCAGAAACGCGGGATTTCCTTACCGGCCTCTTCACAGGCCTGAAGGACTGTCGCCCCGGCTTCTACTTCAACTTCAATACCGTCAACTGTTAGTTTCGGCATGTCTCAATCCCTCTCAACAGGCCCCTCTCAGGCCGCGATCCGTGCGCGATATTCCTTGATCCGACGTTCCATTTCGGGACGGAAGTGTCGGATAAGACCCTGAATTGGCCATGCAGCTGCATCGCCAAGCGCACAAATGGTGTGGCCCTCGACCTGTTTGGTCACATCCCACAACAGATCAATTTCATCGAGCGTGGCCTGTCCGCGGACCATGCGCGCCATCATGCGCATCATCCAGCCAGTACCTTCACGGCACGGCGTGCACTGACCACAGCTCTCATGCTTGTAGAATTCGGAAAGACGGGCGATCGCGTAGACAATATCGGTCGACTTGTCCATGACGATCACAGCAGCCGTACCAAGACCCGAGCCCACTTCACGCAAGCCGTCAAAGTCCATCAGCACGTTGTCACAAACGTCTTTTGGCATCAGCGGAACGGATGAACCGCCCGGAATAACCGCAAGAAGGTTGTCCCAGCCGCCGCGAACACCGCCGCAATGCTTTTCGATCAGCTCTTTAAGCGGAATGCTCATTGCTTCTTCAACGGTGCACGGCTTTTCGACGTGACCGGAAATCGCAAACAGCTTGGTACCGTGGTTGTTTTCACGGCCGAAGCTCGAGAACCACGAACCACCACGACGCAGAATGGTCGGAACAGCCGCAATCGATTCGACGTTGTTCACCGTGGTCGGGCAGCCATAAAGACCTGCGTTCGCCGGGAATGGCGGCTTCAGGCGCGGTTGACCTTTTTTACCTTCGATACTTTCGATCAGGGCGGTTTCTTCGCCACAGATGTAAGCACCGGCACCAAGATGCAGGTAGAGGTCGAAGTCCCAACCAGAACCACAGGCGTTTTTACCGATCAGACCGGCATCATATGCTTCGTCGATCGCGCGCTGCAGGTTGGAAGCCTCGTGATAGAACTCACCACGGATATAGATGTAAGCCGCGTGCGCATTCATCGCGAAGCTGGCCAGAAGGCAACCTTCAACGAGGGTATGCGGATCGTTACGCATGATCTCGCGGTCTTTACAGGTGCCCGGCTCGCCTTCGTCGGCATTCACAACGAGGTAGCTCGGACGACCATCAAATTCTTTGGGCATGAACGACCATTTAAGGCCGGTCGGGAAGCCTGCGCCACCACGACCACGCATACCGGATGATTTCATCTCGTCGATGATCCAGTCGCGGCCCTTTTCGATCAAAGCCTTGGTACCATCCCAGTTACCACGGGACTGCGCGCCTTTAAGGCCGAAATCCTGGAAACCATACAGGTTGGTAAAGATACGATCCTTATCCTGCAGCATATCAGGCGTCCCCTTCGCTTGCATCAGCATCCTGGGGGGCTGCACCACAGCCACAGAATGCCTTCAGAACCTGCGGACCACCAATCGGCTCGCAACCTTTACGGCCGATCTGCGGACCGGCTTTCGGCTTTTCACCCTTTTTCAGAGCGTCGAGGATCGACTTGGTCGTTTCTGCGGTCAGATCTTCATAGTAATCGTCGTTAATCTGCATCATCGGCGCGTTGACACACGCACCAAGGCATTCAACTTCGATCATGGTGAACTGACCGTCTTCGGTGGTTTCGCCAATACCGATGCCGAGTTCCTTTTTGCAGGTCTCGACAACGTCGGCAGAACCGCGAAGCCAGCACGGCGTGGTGGTGCAAACCTGGATGAAGTTCTTACCCACCGGGGCAAGGTTATACATCGTATAGAAGGTTGCGACCTCGTAGACGCGAATGGCTGGCATCTCGAGCATGTCGGCAATGTAATCCATTGCGACGGTCGGAACCCAGTTACCTTCGGTCTGACGCTGTGCCAGATCAAGCAACGGCATGACTGCGCTCTGCTGGCGGCCTTCCGGATACTTGGCGATGATCTTCTTTGCCCGTTCCTGATTTTCAGGCGTAAAGGCAAAGCTGGTCGGTTGAAGCTCTTTCGGAGCTGGTCTTCTCAAATGGCTCATCGGTCAATCTCACCGAACACGATATCTAGCGACCCGATATTGGCAACGACGTCGGCCAGCATGTGGCCTTTTGACATGAAGTCGATGCCCTGAAGGTGCGGGAACCCCGGGGCGCGGATTTTGCAGCGATACGGACGGTTCGAGCCATCCGAAACAAGATACACACCAAACTCGCCTTTCGGTGCCTCGACCGCGGCATAGCATTCGCCAGCCGGAACGTGGAAACCTTCGGTGAAGAGTTTGAAGTGGTGAATAAGGGCTTCCATCGAACGCTTCATTTCAGCGCGCGACGGCGGTGCCACTTTATTATTCTCAACAATAACAGGACCATCTGGCATATTCTTGATGGCCTGCTTGATGATTTTCAGCGACTGCCACATCTCTTCGAAACGAACGAGGAAGCGGTCATAGCAATCGCCGTTCTTGCCGACAGGAATGTCGAAGTCGAAATCTTCGTAGGAGTCATAAGGCTGCGATTTACGCAGATCCCATGCCAGACCCGAAGCACGAATGTTCGGACCGGTGAAGCCCCAATCAAGCGCCTCTTCCGCACTCACGATACCGATATCAACCGTACGCTGTTTGAAGATACGGTTGCCGGTCAGAACGCGGTCAAAGTCCTTGAGGAAGATGTCATACTGATCGGCCCAGGCATCGATGTCTTCAAGAAGACCAGCCGGAAGATCAGCCGCAACGCCACCCGGACGGAAATAGTTGGCGTGAAGACGGGCACCACAGGCGCGCTCATAGAATTCCATGAGCTTTTCACGTTCTTCAAAGCCCCACAGAAGCGGGGTCATCGCACCAACGTCCAGCGCGAACGCGGTCAGGTTCAGAATGTGGTTCAGAATACGACCGATTTCCGCATACAGTACACGGATATACTGCGCACGCTTGGGCACTTCGACGCCCATCAGCTTTTCGATGGCCAGGCAATATGCATGTTCCTGGTTCATCGGTGCGACATAGTCGAGACGGTCGAAATACGGGGTCGCCTGAATATAGCTCTTATATTCGATCAGCTTTTCCGTACCACGGTGCAGAAGACCAATATGCGGGTCGGAACGTTCGACGACTTCGCCGTCCATTTCCAGAACCAAACGCAGAACGCCGTGCGCCGCAGGGTGCTGCGGGCCGAAGTTCATGGTCATATTTTTGATTTTTTGTTCGGACATCAGGCGTTGCCCTCCGCCTTTTCATCACCCGGAAGAACATGCTGGATGCCTTCCCACGGGCTTTCGAAATCGAAATTACGGAAATCCTGAACCAGCTTGACCGGCTCATAGACAACGCGCTTCTGCTCATCGTCATAACGGACTTCGACATACCCGGTCAGCGGGAAGTCTTTACGCAGCGGGTGACCTTCGAAACCGTAGTCGGTCAGGATACGGCGGGGATCCGGATGGTCGGCAAAGAAGATACCGTACATGTCCCATGCCTCGCGCTCGAACCAGTCGGCGGCGCTGAAAAGCGGAACACTGCTCGGTACCGGGGTTTCTTCGTCGGTACGGACCTTCACACGAATGCGCAGGTTATGTTTCAGAGACAGTAGGTGATAGACAACGTCGAAACGCTCTGCGCGTTCCGGGTAATCTGCACCACAAACGTCGATAAGCTGCTTGAACAAGCAGCCGGTATCGTCCCGAAGGAAGGTCAGAACTTTTAGAATATCATCGCGCTTTGCGACGATGGTCAGCTCGCCGTAACGAATCTCGCTTTCGAGGATTTCGTTGGCCAGCTGGGACACCACAAGATCTTTAAGATCATTCAATGCGGCGCTGTTATCGCTGAGCAGTTCGCTCATGCAAGCCCCCTATTACGGATCAGCGTGTCAGGACACCAGTACGGCGGATTTTCTTTTGCAGCTGCAATATGCCGTAGATCAGCGCTTCGGCTGTCGGCGGGCACCCGGGTACATATACGTCCACCGGTACAACGCGATCGCAACCGCGCACCACCGAATAGGAATAGTGATAGTAACCGCCGCCATTTGCGCACGAACCCATCGAAATAACCCAGCGCGGCTCTGCCATCTGGTCATAGACCTTACGCAGTGCCGGGGCCATTTTGTTGGTCAGCGTACCAGCAACGATCATCACGTCTGACTGACGCGGGCTCGGGCGGAAGACCAGACCATAACGGTCAAGGTCATAACGCGACGCAGCGGAATGCATCATCTCAACAGCACAGCAGGCCAGACCAAAAGTCATCGGCCAGAGCGAACCGGTGCTTGCCCAGCTTGCAAGTTTATCGAGATTGGCAAGGACAAAGCCCTTGTCGTTCATCTCGTCAAACACGCCCTTAAGCAGTGCATCCTGATCCGAACCGGGTGCCAGGGGTGCGCCAGTATTGGTGCTCACTCCCATTCCAAAGCTCCCTTCTTCCATTCATAGATAAATCCGACCGTCAGAACAGCCAGGAAGATCACCATCGATACAAAGCCGAAAGTCCCGATATCACCGAGGGTAACAGCCCACGGGAACAGGAAGGCGACTTCGAGGTCGAAAATAATGAACAAGATTGCGACCAGATAGAACCGAACGTCGAACTTGATGCGCGCATCCTCGAACGGCGCAAAACCGCATTCGTATGCGGACAGTTTCTCAACATCCGGTGCCTGCTTGGCAAGAAGCAGCGACGCGATGACGATTACCGCCGAAAGACCGACGGCGATCCCGATGAACACCAGGATCGGAAGATATTCCGAAAGAAGCTCTTGCATCTCTCTGACCTCTCAAGAACAGGCCTTTTGACCCGACCAGGTCCCCACCTGGCCCATTACGGCGCACCATAACGTATGCACCGCACAAGTTCCAGCCCCCAAGCAGGTTTAACCCGCTCTAAGACCGGAAACTTTCTAATCTTTTTACCGTTTACTACCGTCCGATATCGGGGTGCACGTCGTGATGATCAAGACCCAGACCTGCGAAGCAGCATATGCAACACATGAAAAGGCGATCGCGGAAAAGACGAAACACCCGACAAAAGACAACAGATGATGGGTCATGGCGCGAGTGACGGGACTTGAACCCGCGGCCTCCGGCGTGACAGGCCGGCGCTCTAACCAACTGAGCTACACCCGCAAAATGACCATCAATCGGCGGGCCTTTGTTAGACCACACCCCAAACCAAGTCAAGCAGCTAGCAGTGTTTTCAACCCTTTCGACAATTGCACCTGCGAACATCACCTTCTGAAAGGCAATTTGGGGTCATTTTTGTACTGAAAACTCTAAACCCGTACATTTTATAGGTCTATACGTGAGGAGTTTTGCAATAGCGCGTCGGCTTTTATAGAATTGTTGACAAATTCGTCCTATCTTACTGTGCGATAGGGGCAGGTTTGCGCATTTCAAATCAGATGCCAAACATAGTCATCACGACGGAGAAGACCACCCGTGGGGCGCGTTAAAGAAGAATACAGATCACTTGCCGGACCGGAAAAGGCAGCGATTCTCATGCTTGCTCTTGGGGAAGAGCACGCGACCAAGATGTTCAGCATGATGGATGATGAGGAAATCAAAGAGATTTCCCAAACCATGTCGAGCTTGGGCACCATCGGCTCGAACATCGTTGAACGTCTGTTTGTTGAATTCGCAGACCAGCTGTCGTCGACCGGCTCGCTGGTCGGTTCGTTCGACACCACCGAACGACTGCTGTCCAAGGTTCTGCCAGAAGACCGCGTTAACGGCATCATGGAAGAGATCCGCGGCCCTGCGGGTCGTACCATGTGGGACAAGCTCAATAACGTTAACGAAGCGGTTCTGGCCAACTATCTTAAAAACGAATATCCGCAAACCGTCGGCGTTGTGCTTTCCAAGCTCAAACCTGGCCACTCGGCCTCGGTTCTGTCGCTCCTTCCCGAGAACTTCTCGATGGAAGTCATCATGCGTATGCTGCGTATGGAAGCCGTACAGAAAGAAGTTCTCGATAACATCGAAAAGACGCTGCGTACCGAGTTCATGTCCAACCTTGCGCGTGGCTCGCGTGGCGACAACCACGAACTGATGGCAGACATCTTCAACAGTCTTGATCGTCAAAGTCAGGATCGCTTCCTGACCGCACTTGAGGAACGTAACCGTGACTCGGCCGAGAAGATCAAGGCGCTCATGTTCACCTTCGAAGACCTTGCGCGTCTCGACAACAACGGTGTTCAGACCCTTCTGCGTCAGGTCGAAAAAGACAAGCTTGCACTGGCACTGAAAGGCTCCACCGATCAGATGCGCGACCTGTTCTTCAAAAACATGTCCGAACGTGCTGGCAAGATGATGAAAGAAGACATGGATGCACTGGGCCCTGTCCGCCTGTCGGATGTGGAAGAATCCCAGATGATGATCGTCCAGCTGGCCAAGGAACTGGCTGCACAGGGCCAGATCGTTATTTCCGAAGGCAGTGGCGAAGACGAGATGGTCTATTAAGGCCGATCACAGCAGCGCAGAAACAAACAAGGGACAGCCAATGCGCTGTCCCTTTTCTTTTGGGCGGTTATCACCCTGTCCGCGATGCTCGGCCCTTAATCCAAGTCTTTTCTAATAGACAGTCAGAACGATTAAGGGGGGGAGCTAGCCAACAATTACGTTGGGCACCGGATCCGTGATCGAACGGATTTCCCAACGCAAGCGGTTCTGGCCACTGATTTCACGGAACTCGGCGGCATTATGGCTGCGAATACCCGCCGTGGTTCGGAATTCAATCTTGCCAGTCATTTGATAGCCAAGAGCGGTCAAACGGTCCTGATATTGGTCTGGCACAAAACCACCACGGATTTCGACGGTATTGCGTTCGCTGTGGAAGAACATCTCAAGAATGCGGGATTGGCGCCGGACAAAGACAAAGCTTTTCTCGCGGATGATATTGCCGCGCTTTTCATAGACGATGTTAAACACACCCTTCCCGGCATAGGTCAACTGACGTACGGACGAATCGCGCTTGAGATCATAAATCACCTTGGCGACTTTTTCCTTCTCGGCGTCCGCATCAAGCGTGGCCTCAAGAAGCCCCTGCGTGATGTTTGGTTGCATCAGCAATCCGCGATAGCTAAGCCGGTAATCACCATTGCGCTCCATCGACAAATCGATGGTGAAATCCTGGGGCAGATAACAGCTGGTCAGTAAGACTGGCACCAACAACACCATCAGAAGCCGCCTGAGCACCATCAGGGGGCTGTTAGAGCTCATCAGGCGCATCCTGGGCCATCCCGTTCGCGGCAGCTTTGATGACTGTTCTGTCGGATGCGTGTTCATCATGAAGGTTCCGATTCTCGTGACCATGGGATCAACAGTGCCTGTGACAGCGCCAAGCGTCAACTTTTACAGATAGTTACAGAAAAACCGGTATTCAAACGTCGCAATTACACCGGAACTACATTTTGAAATCCCCGTAATCCGCCAGCTCCACTCCGGCTATGGCGCCTTCCCTCAATCGAACTACAAATCCGTTAAAACGCGCCTGAGGGGCATTGAAGCATCAATGCACAGTTTGTCATGACACAAACGGCAACAGCGCACTCAGCAGCTCACAAACGCCAGATCGCCGACTGGCATTCGGGTTTAATTCGGACGGACAGTCAGCTTGGAACGATATGCTTGGCAGGGGAAAATCGGGCAAAGAAAAAGGCAGCCTTTAGGGCTGCCTTTAACGTGGTGGGTGATGAGAGATTCGAACTCCCGACCCTCTCGGTGTAAACGAGATGCTCTAACCAGCTGAGCTAATCACCCGTTGCTTGTCCGCGCTGTTCTCTGCGGAAGCGGGCGGAACTTAACATGGTTTTTCCAAAAAGCAACGCTCTCTTTGCAGAAAAATGTAACTTCTATTTCAGGGCTATTTATCCTCGCCCACTGGTCAACCTAAACCCGCCAAAACACTGCTTATTTTGCCAATTTCTCGGCAAAATGGATGCTGATCGGTGGGATGAAAAGCGTGGCCATGAGAATCACGCACGAAGTTTGATTTGCATTGGTGAGAAAAAGAGAGCCAGAAACGACAAAAGGCAGCCTTTAGGGCTGCCTTTATCATGGTGGGTGATGAGAGATTCGAACTCCCGACCCTCTCGGTGTAAACGAGATGCTCTAACCAGCTGAGCTAATCACCCATTTTTTGTTTCCGCGCTGTGTTCTGCGGAAGCGGGGCGGAACATAACACGGTTTTTTTAAAAAGCAATGCCGGTGACGCTTGTCACCGGCATTTTTTCCAAGAACGGTGTCAACCTTAGTTGACGGCGTCCTTAAGGCCTTTGCCAGCCTTGAACTTCGGCTGTTTCGATGCCGGGATGTCGATTTCTTCACCGGTGCGCGGGTTGCGACCTTTTGAAGCAGCGCGAGCAGCGACAGCGAAGGTACCGAAACCAACCAGACGAACTTCGTCGCCGGATTTCAGAGAATCGGTGATGGAATCGAAAACAGCGTCAACCGCTTTAGCAGCGTCAGCTTTGGACAGATCAGCTTTAGCAGCTACACTTCCAACGAGATCGTTTTTATTCACTTCCTGGCCCCCTTGTTTGGACGTTCGGAGTTATGAGGAAATTTGGTTTGCCCCAAACCTGTTGCATCGGCAGGGTAAGCGGGTATCAAACAGCTCGTCAATGCGACAGTCGCAGTTTTCTGCGGTTTTTGACGTTTTTTTCCTTTTTTTGCGCTTTACACCTATCCCGACATGTCCCTTTGCCAATTCTTGGCCAAAGTTATCCACAGAAAAAGGGGAGCGACATGGTCGCTCCCCTTGATTTCTGCCGGTTATAAGACCCTTTAATGGGTCGTCACACCGCCGATATCCAATTCTTCGCCGTCCTTGGATTTGACGCCGACATCATCAACGTCTTCTTCCCATTCGATCGGCACCAGCGGATTGACCAATGCGTGGCTGAGAACCTCGTCAACATGGGACACCGGAATGATTTCCATGCCGCGTTTGACGTTATCCGGGATCTCTTCGAGATCCTTCTCGTTCTCCTGCGGGATCAGGACGGTTTTCACCCCACCCCGCAATGCCGCCAGCAGTTTTTCTTTCAAACCACCAATCGCAAGCACACGGCCACGAAGCGTGACTTCACCCGTCATCGCCACATCCTTGCGCACCGGGTTACCGGTCAGGACAGAGACAACCGAGGTCACCATGCCAACACCAGCAGACGGACCGTCTTTCGGTGTTGCGCCTTCCGGAACGTGAACGTGAATGTCACGCTTCTGGAACAGCGTCGGCTTGATGCCAAACTCGGTTGCACGCGAACGCACAAACGAGGTCGCAGCCTGGATCAATTCCGTCATGACTTCACCGAGTTTACCGGTGGTTTTCATGTTGCCCTTACCCGGGACCGTCACGGATTCAATCTGAAGCAGATCGCCACCGAATTCGGTATAGGCAAGACCGGTAACGACACCGACCTGATCTTCACCCTCAGTCTCGCCGTAGCGGAACTTGCGGATACCAGCATATTTGCCAAGGGTCCGCGGGGTCACGCGCACGGTCTTGAGATTTTCAAGCATGATGCGTTTGGTCGCCTTACGGGCGAGCTTCGCCAACTCACGCTCAAGGTTACGCACACCAGCTTCACGGGTATAGAAGCGGATCAGATCACGAAGCGCGTCATCGGAAATGCTCCACTCACTCTTCTTCAAGCCGTTATCCTTGACCTGTTTGGGAATGAGGTGACGTTTCGCAATCTCGACTTTTTCGTCTTCCGTGTAGCCAGAGATACGAATGATCTCCATACGGTCGAGCAGCGGCTGCTGCATACGAAGCGAGTTTGCCGTGGTCACGAACATGACATCAGACAGATCGTAATCGACTTCAAGATAGTGATCGTTGAAGGTCGAGTTCTGTTCCGGATCAAGAACCTCAAGCAATGCCGATGCTGGGTCACCGCGGAAATCCGAACCCATTTTTTCAATCTCGTCGAGAAGGAACAACGGATTGGAATATTTCGCCTTTTTCATGCCCTGGACAATCTTGCCCGGCATGGAACCGATATAGGTCCGGCGATGGCCACGGATTTCAAATTCGTCGCGCACACCGCCAAGCGACATACGCACAAAGCTACGACCGGTCGCATTTGCCATGGATTTACCAAGCGAGGTTTTACCAACGCCGGGAGGTCCAACTAGGCACAGGATCGGGCCTTTGACTTTTTTGGTACGCGCCTGAACAGCTAAGTATTCAAGAATGCGTTCCTTGACCTTCTCAAGACCGTAATGCTCCTTGTCCAGAACACGCTTGGCCTTTTTCAGGTCATGGGAAACACGTGAACGCTTGTTCCACGGAATAGACACCATCCAGTCAAGATAGTTGCGCACCACAGTGGCTTCCGCCGACATCGGGCTCATATTGCGCAGCTTCTTGAGCTCTGCCTGGGCCTTTTCCTTGGCTTCCTTGGGCATTTTGGCCTTGTTCAGCTTCTCTTCGATTTCAGAAGCTTCATCCTTGCCATCTTCGCCCTCGCCGAGTTCCTTCTGAATGGCTTTAAGCTGCTCATTCAAATAATACTCGCGCTGGGTTTTCTCCATCTGGCGTTTGACGCGGTTGCGGATCTTCTTTTCGACCTGCAACACGCCAATTTCGGATTCCATGAAGCCGAAAATACGCTCAAGACGATCGCCAACCAGCTTGGTTTCAAGCAGTTCCTGTTTTTCGGAAATCTTGAGCGACAGGTGCGATGCAACCGTGTCAGCAAGCTTTGCCGGTTCTTCGATCTGATTGACCGAAACCAGGACTTCAGGCGGAATTTTCTTGTTGAGTTTGATGTACTGTTCAAACTGGGTCACGACGGAACGTGCAAGCGCTTCGAGCTCGCTATCATCTTCGTCGCTATCCTCGCGCACAGCACCATAAGCCTGGAAGAAGTCCGGGTTATCAACATAGCCGGTAATCTCGGCCCGTTTCCCGCCTTCAACCAATACCTTTACCGTGCCGTCCGGCAGCTTGAGAAGCTGCAAGACAGTCGCGACAGTACCAACTTCATAGAGATCTTCGACGGCCGGGTCATCAAGACCGGCGTCCTTCTGGGTGACCAGCAAAATCTGCTTGTCTTCGCGCATCACATCTTCGAGTGCACGCACCGATTTCTCACGTCCGACAAACAGCGGAACAATCATGTGCGGGAACACGACAATGTCGCGCAACGGCAGCACCGGGTATATTTCGCCACGCGCCAAATCGACCATTATGTTCTATTCCCTACTCTGAGCCAAAAACGTTGCTGGGGTCCTGCCAGAGGCCCCGCCAGTAACGCGAACATTTGTTAGATAAGCTGAAATTCCCGCACCGCAATAGATGCCGGTGCGGGATTTAAGATCAGGCAGTGTTTTCGACACCTTCGTGACGCTCGGCATGGATCAGCAACGGTTTTGCTTTTCCTTCGACGACGTCGCCATTGATGACGATTTCTTCAACACTTTCCATGGTCGGCAGATCGAACATGGTATCCAGCAGGATGCCTTCCATGATCGAACGCAGGCCACGGGCACCAGTCTTGCGCTCAATCGCCTTGTCAGCGATCGACTTAAGCGCATCGGGCTGGAAGGTAAGTTTGACATCTTCCATGTCAAACAGGCGCTGATACTGCTTGCTCAGGGCGTTTTTCGGCTCGGTCAGGATTTTGACCAAAGCGTCATTATCCAGATCTTCCAGCGTCGCCAGAACCGGCAGACGGCCGATGAATTCCGGAATAAGACCGAACTTCAAAAGATCTTCAGGTTCGACTTCACGCAGAACCTCGCCAGTGCGGCGGTCGTCTTTGCTGCGAACATCGGCGCCAAAGCCGATTGCGCTGCCTTTGCCACGCTGAGAGATCACCTTGTCCAGGCCAGCGAACGCGCCGCCAACGATGAACAGGATGTTGGTGGTGTCGACCTGCAGGAATTCCTGTTGCGGATGCTTACGACCACCCTGGGGCGGTACGGATGCAACAGTGCCTTCCATGATCTTGAGCAGTGCCTGCTGAACGCCCTCGCCCGAGACATCGCGCGTGATCGACGGGTTGTCGGATTTACGCGAGATCTTGTCGACTTCGTCGATATAGACGATGCCGCGCTGAGCGCGCTCGACATTGTAGTCAGCAGCCTGCAGCAGCTTGAGAATGATGTTCTCGACATCTTCACCCACATAACCGGCTTCGGTCAGGGTGGTGGCATCTGCCATGGTGAAGGGAACGTCAAGAATACGGGCCAGCGTCTGAGCCAGAAGCGTCTTACCGCAACCGGTCGGGCCGACCAGCATGATGTTCGACTTCGCCAGTTCGATGTCTTCATTCTTGCTGGCGTGATGCAGGCGTTTGTAATGGTTGTGAACCGCTACAGAGAGAACTTTTTTCGCATGGCCCTGACCGATGACATAGTCATCAAGGACCTTGCAAATCTCTTGCGGAGAAGGCACCCCGTCCGCCGATTTGACGAGATGGGTCTTATGCTCTTCGCGGATGATGTCCATGCAAAGCTCTACGCATTCATCACAGATGAACACGGTTGGACCGGCGATGAGCTTGCGAACCTCGTGCTGGCTCTTTCCACAGAAAGAACAGTACAGAGTGTTCTTGGAGTCCCCGCTATTCGATTTGCTCATACAAACCCCAATTACGTTTGACGTTATCTTTTATCGCCATGTTAGCCGGTAAACGATACCGATCTCAACGTTTAATCTGCGCTTTTCGGCGTTATGGCGTCTTGTTTGATATGGGTCCGCCATCGTGGTTGCGAAACCCCTTGCATTAATCACCCAAACGTTCGGATGTCCCGCAAGTTCCAAACAATATCGCCAAAGCCAGCGCATATACTTGTCTATGACTTAAAACTGCCATGAGGCAAGACATAAAAAAACGCCCCGGCCAACGACCGGGGCGTTTTCACCAATCACGATGCCGCGATCAGTCTTTCTTTTCGTCGGTCTCGGTTTTCGGACGCGACGTCACCACTTCGTCAATCAGGCCAAATTCCTTGGCCTGATCCGGGGTGAGGAAGTTGTCACGCTCCATCGCATCTTCGATGGTCTTGAGATCTCGGCCGGTATGTTCGACGTAGATTTCATTAAGACGCTGACGAAGAGCCAAGATTTCACGGGCATGGATTTCGATATCCGATGCCTGCCCCTGGAAACCACCGGACGGCTGATGGATCATCACGCGTGCATTCGGCAGGCAGTAACGCTTGCCCTTTGCACCGGCCATCAAAAGCAGCGAGCCCATGGATGCCGCCTGCCCCATGCACACCGTAGAAACATCACAACGGATGTACTGCATGGTGTCATAGATGGCGAGACCCGAGGTCACAACACCGCCCGGAGAGTTGATGTAAAGCGAAATATCCTTGTCCGGATTTTCCGATTCGAGATGCAGGAGCTGCGCACAGATCAGTGACGACATGCCGTCATGGACCTGGCCGTTGATGAAAACGATACGCTCCTTGAGCAAACGCGAAAAGATGTCGTAGGCACGCTCGCCACGGCTGGTCTGTTCAACCACCATCGGTACGAGCGAATTCATCTGTTCTCTAATCATCAACTGCAACTCCCTGCATTATCCTAAACCGTGTCCGGCCGGATTACTTCTCGTCGGATTAGTCAGCTGCTTTTTTCTTCGCAGCTGGCTTCTTGGCAGCAGCTTTCTTGGCCGGAGCCTTTTTCTCTGCGTCCTTTTTCGCCGGTGCTTTCTTAGCAGCCGATTTCTTCTTCGGAGCTTCGTCTTCCTCTTCCGGCTTCAGAAGTTCTTCGACCGTTACGGTCTTTTCTTCAACCTTTGCGAGTTCGACGATGTAATCAACGACCTTGTCTTCATATACAGGGCCCTGAAGAGCCTGCAAGGCCTGCGGGTTATTTTTATAGAATTCAATAACCTGCTGTTCCTGGCCCGGGTACTTCTGAGCTTCAGCAACAAGGACCTTGTTCACGTCTTCCTGGGTAACCTGGATGTCGTTTGCACGGCCAACTTCTGCGAGCAGAAGACCAAGAAGAACACGACGTTCTGCGATTTCGCGGAACTCTTCGGTCAGCTCTTCTTCGGATTTGCCTTTGGTCTCGTCATCTTCCTGACCAGCTTCACGTGCCTGTTTGATCTGGCCAATGATGCCCTGCAGTTCGTTTTCAACGAGCGAGGTCGGGAGTTCGAAGCTGTGGTTTTCAGCAAGAGCGTCGAGCAGCTCGCGCTTCAGCTTCTGACGGGAAACCGATTCGTACTCACGGCCGTAATCCTTGCGGATTGCGTCTTTGAGTGCTTCAAACGATTCCTGACCGAGTTTCTTGGCCAGTTCGTCATCAAGAGCAGCCGATTTCTTTTCTTTGATTTCCTTAACGGTAACGTCGAACTCGGCATCTTTGCCTGCGAGTTCAGCGGCACCGTAAGCTTCCGGGAACTTAACTTTGACGACAACTTCGTCACCAGCGTTCACACCGGTCAGCTGATCTTCGAAACCTTCGATGAAGGAACCAGAACCCAGCTCAAGCTCGTAATCTTCTGCTTTGCCGCCTTCAAAGGCTTCGCCGCCGATTTTGCCGAGGAAGTCGATGACAACAACGTCACCAGCTTTCGACTTGCGCTTACGTGCGAGCGGTTCGGTCGTGCCCTGCGCACTTGCGATGCGATCAAGGGTTTCGTTCACTTTGCTGTCGTCAAGTTCAACAACTTCGCGGGTCAGCTTCAGCTTTTTGAAGTCCATTGCTTCAATTGCCGGGATGACTTCAACTGCGATATCGAACTCAAGATCGCCGCCTTCATCGAATTTGGTTACTTCGATTTTCGGCTGAACGGCCGGGCGAAGTTCATTGTCGTTCAGAACTTTGCCGGTGTTTTCGTTTACAGCGGCTTCAAGAACTTCGCCCATAACTGCCTGGCCATAACGCTGACGCAGGAGTTTCGCCGGGATTTTGCCCGGACGGAAGCCGGGAAGACGGACCTGGTCCTTGATCTCTTCCAGCTTGGCGACAACTTTTTCTTCGATTTGTGCGGCGGGCACGACGACTTTGAACTCGCGCGCCAGGCCTTCGTTTTTGGTTTCAGTAACCTGCATAGATAACTCTTTTGCTTGGTTCGAATAATGTCCGTTACGCGACGCAGTCCGGACGTCAGAAAGTCAATATGACTAAACGAATATAATACCTGATCCAAATTGATCAGCATGCATGGTACGGGCGAAGGGACTCGAACCCCCACGGATTGCTCCACTGGAACCTAAATCCAGCGCGTCTACCAGTTCCGCCACGCCCGCACACAAGCACGCAATTCACTCCGGTTCGACCGGAATGAGTGCGCCTTAATACAAACTTCGATCAGCTCATGCAAGCATCGCCTTTTCGACAAATGCATTCTTGTCGAAATTCATGGGGTAATATGCCCGAAATGCGCGCTATTTAAGGGTTTTCTTACGCTTGGAAATCTAGCGCAACAGACGCTTTACCGCGCCAGAAGCCGCAATTTTGCCCTGCCCGACATAGCTTTCGTGATTTTTTTCGATGACGGAAAGGTCATAAAGATAGTTCACCATCATCGAAAATGACTGCTCCCAACCGTTTTCTTTGGCGTTGCCATTCCAGTTCAATCGCTCAACCAGCGCTCCGTTGCTTAGATGGAAATGCGCGACCGGATCAAATGCCGATCCGGTTTCCGGTCGTTTGGCATTCAAAAGATACCATGCGGTCAGATATTCAATATTGGTGCGTGTCCGCTCCCCCACGCCATCCGGGCTGGTTGCCGGTGGCTTTGGCCCCATCAGATCATCACAATCGCGCAAGGCCGCCTCAATCGCCTTGGGCAATCCGGTTTCAAGCCCTTTAGCCATGGCATCAAGCTGACGGTCCATCCAGTTGCGCAAACCCGGAATGGGCGAAAGCGTGCTGAACTGTTTCAGATTGGGCAGATCGCGTTGAAGCTCGGCAACAACACGCTTGATCAGGAAATCGCCAAAGCTGATACCCGCCAGACCGGCCTGCGCATTTGAGATCGAATAAAAGATTGCCGTATCAATTTTATGATCTTCGTCTTTATCGGTTGCACGGCCACCTGCCCCATCCGGATCATCAGACTGGATCAACGCATCCACATTGCCAGCAATCCCATGACACAGTGCCACTTCGACAAAAATAAGCGGCTCATCAGGCATTCCCGGATGGAAAAAGGCAAAACATCTCCGATCCGGTGCCAAGCGGCGCTTCAGATCATCCCAGTTTTGAATGGCGTGAACCGCTTCATAGGCAATCAGTTTTTCCAAAAGTGCGGCTGGCGAATTCCACGTGATGCGCTGGAGCTCCAAGAATCCGATATCAAACCAGCTTGCCAGCAGCGTTTTTAAATCCCGCTCAAGGATCGAAAGCCCCGGGGCCTCTTTGCGCCAACGCAAAAGGTCACCGCGCAGATCAACCAGGAACTTAACACCCTGAGGTAATGAATTGAATTCCTTAAGGATTGCACGAAATGGCGGGACAAGTGCTGTGCTGAGTTCTGCCTCAAGCAATGCTTGTTCTGCCAAATCATCGGCCATGTTCCAGTCGGCCATGATGGCGGAAACGCGATCCCGATCAACACCGAACTCGTTGACCAGAAGATGCAAGAATTCCCGCTTTCCCGCATCGTCAAGACGCAGGAAATCATGACCAAGGGCAGCCGCACGCGCGCGTGCAGATACCGCGCCACCGCGTCTGGCAAGGCAATCGGATATCTGCCGACGCCAACGTTCCTGGCGCGTATGGCTTTCATCAAGACCAAGCCCGCGCACAACGGAACTGTCGCGAAGTTCCCGCCAGGCGAAGCGCAGATTATCTAACGTTCGATCCAGAAAAGTCTGAGACATGTTTTGTCTCCCACACCACCATTTCCGCATGCGCCCCGAATGGCAACGCACGGATTTTATTGCATATCTGTTCCACTTTATATCGGGCGGACCACATCAAAGGTCCAGCCCACCCAAGGACATGTCACAAAAATGGCTTATTACTGGCGCTCTGGTGGGGGCACTTAGCCCTTTTTACGCGACGCTAACCACAATTCCCTGAGGATGACCGGCAGATGATCAGGGATATCTTCTGCGATCAATCCTGGACCGATATCCGCCCCGCTTCGGGCATGAAGCCAAACGCCCATGCAGGCTGCGTCAAACATCTCCATGCCTTGGGCCATCAGGCCTCCAATGATGCCAGCCAAAACATCCCCTGACCCGGCGGTTGCAAGCCAAGGCGCTTCGACCGCACTGATTGCAGCCCGTCCATCGGGTGCCGCGATCACGGTATCTGCCCCTTTAATCAGAACTACCGCACCGCTTCGTTTTGCGGCGGCACGCGCCCGGGTAAGCTTATCGCCCTCGATATCCGGGAACAGGCGGACAAATTCACCTTCATGCGGGGTTAGGACTGTCGGGCCCTGCACCGCGAAACACAATGTAGACGGATCTTCGACAAAGCTTGTGAGCGCATCTGCGTCAAGAACCGTTGATCGACACAGATGCAGAAGCTGCAAGACCAGTGATCTTGTATCATCGCCAACGCCATATCCCGGACCGATGACAAAAGCATTGTGCCGACAATCGTTCAAAAGCGCATCAAGTGCTGAAATCGGCGCTGTCATATTGCCCGGCGTATCTGCGGCATAGACCGGAAGCACGGATGCGTCCGCCACCACAGTCAAAAGCCCGACACCAGAACGCCGCGCAGCACGTGCCACAAGCCGCGTCGCCCCCGACATATTGGCACCACCAAAGGCCAGCATGTGACCACGATGATATTTATGCCCGTCCAGCCCCGGCCAATGGATCCCTGCCCGCCACAGAACAGGGTCATTGCGCCAACAGTTCGGACGGATTTCCGTGATCACAGAATCAGGAATGCCAATATCGCGAATAGCAAGCTCCCCACACATCAACCGACCGGGCAAAAGATAATGTCCCGGTTTGCCCCGGGCAAAGGTCACCGTCAGATCGGCCTTAACCGCACAGCCCATCACCTGCCCGCTATTGCCATCCACACCCGATGGCACGTCAACAGCAACCACCGCGCACATGCTTGAATTGATGGTTGTCACGAGCTCAGCCAGCTCGCCCGTAATGTCGCGGGCCAAACCTGCGCCAAAGATACAATCAACCACCATGTCGGCCCCGACTACAAGGGCTGGTGATAAACGTTCCGTCGCACCGTCCCAGCGCGCGGCATGCAGGGCGGCATCGCCCTTAAGATCAGCCAGATCACCAAGCAACCCCAACCGAACCGACCAGCCCTGTTCGCGGAGCAATCTGGCAATGACAAACCCATCCCCGCCATTATTGCCCGGACCGCACAGAACCGATACAGACCGTGGCGACCAGTGACGGACAATTTCGTCAAACACCGCGCGCCCGGCATTTTGCATCAATTGATCGCCGGAAACGCCGCCTTCGATGGTGCGGCGGTCGGCATCATACATTTGGTCCGTGGTCAGGATTTCAAACATGTCACCCCATCAGTATTCAGGACTTTGGCACGCGGTGCTGCGCTATCTGAATGCCTGGAAAAACAGCATCAGTCACAGGTAGCCATTTGTTTTTCACATCAGTATATTGCAACCAAATTCGCGAGTCAGATAGTCAGAATTATCTTGCTTGCCCGCAATGTGAACGCACTTTCCGCAACAAGGCTTTGCCCGTATGCATGTTGTCGTAATGGGCGCTGGTGTCATCGGGACAACAGCGGCTTGGTATCTTTTGCAAAATGGCCATCAGGTCACGGTCATTGACCGCCAACATGCCAGTGCGCAGGAAACAAGCTTTGCCAATGGCGGTCAGATTTCTGCATGCCACGCAACACCTTGGGCCAATGCGGACACGCCGGGACATATCCTTAAATGGTTGGGGCGCGAAGAAGCGCCGCTTTTGGTGCGCATACGCTTCGACCCCCAACTATTCGCATGGGGTCTTCGCTTCCTGCGCAACTGCACCGATGCCCGTGCGCGGATCAATCTGGAAAAGGCACTGCGCGTTGCGATCTATAGCCGCGACTGCCTGCGTGATCTGCGTACTGAGCTTGGCCTTGATTACGATCACAGCGAACGCGGCATTCTTCATATCTGTCGTGATGAACGTGAATTGGCCTCTGTCGCGGCGGCCACCGATCAGATGCAACAGTTTGGCCTGAACCGCCGGACCGTGACAGCCGAAGAATGCTACGAGATTGAACCGGCCCTTCGTCAAAGCACCGCCCCGATTGTCGGCGGCAGTTACACGCCTGATGATGAAAGTGGGGATGCACGGAAGTTCACCGAACTTCTGACCCAGTACTGCATTGATCGCGGCGTGACGTTCAAGTTCAACACGCGGATCACTGGCATCACCCATGATCAGGGTAAAATCACAGCAGTTCAAACAGATGAGGGCGAGGTCAAAGCAGACGCCTATCTCGTATGCCTTGGCAGCTACAGCCCGCTTTTATTGAAGCCACTTGGCATCAATTTGCCTGTTTATCCCTGCAAAGGCTATTCGATCAGCATCGACACCACGGGCCATAACGGCGCACCACAGACAGCATTGATCGATGATAGCGTAAAGATGGTGTATTCACGCCTTGGCGCACAGCTTCGAGTTGCAGGAACGGCCGAGCTTGATGGCTATAACCTGCGAATGCCTCCGCGCAGAAAGCAGCTGATCGTCAACAAAGCATTGGAATTATTCCCAAATTCCGGCGACCGCGACAGTATCGAATTCTGGGCCGGATTACGCCCGGTTACGCCCGATTCTGCCCCTATTCTTGGCGGGACAAAATATGGTAATCTATATGTAAATACGGGGCACGGGACGCTGGGTTGGACAATGAGTTGCGGATCGGCAAAGGCAATCGCCGATTTGATTAGCAATCGAAACCCTGACATCCCACTTACCGGGCTAGGTATCGAACGTTTTAAACGAACGTTACTTTAACCATGGGACCAGGGGCTGACATGACTACCAATACTCCGATTGGTACAACCAGCGTACCATTGGCCGATCAGGTTGTGCTAAACGCCCTTCCATATGCGGCGGTTATTTGCGACCGTACCGGTCTTGTCCTGCAATGTAACGAAGCCATTGCAAGACTGATCGGTGTTACCCGCGAACGGATGATGGGACGCAAGGCAGGCTTTATCTCCAAGGGCCTGATGAACGACATTGAAGATGTCTTTTCCTCTGGCCGGACTTGGCGGGGCGACATCATTCTTGTTGGCGCGTCCAAGGAAAATCATGTCTGTGATCTGTCAATTGCGCCGCTTGAATATTTCCAGAATAACGAGACCCGCACGGCTGTCCTGATGACGCTGCTGGAAAATGATCGCCAGCAACAGGCTGAACGTAGTCTGATGGAACAAAACCGCAATCAGTCCGACGCCAATGCATCGAAATCCGACTTCATCGCCAATATGGGTCATGAACTGCGCACACCGCTAAACGCGATCATCGGGAACTCCGAACTGATTGCCCAAGGTGTTCTTGGTGAACTGTCAGAAGGCTATCGCGATTGCGGGCGTGACGTCTATGAAGCCGGTAAGCATCTGCTTGAGCTCGTAAACAACGTTCTTGATGTCTCAAAACTCTCTGCGGGTTCAATGACCCTGCAAGAAGAAGAGATTGATCTTCCGACAGTCATTACCGAGACCACAAAGCTTGTGCGCGACGATATCAAACGTCGTGGACATAATCTTCATCTTGATCTGCCGCGCGAAGCTGTTTCGCTGCGTTGTGACAAGCTGAAGCTTAAACAGATCCTGATCAATATCCTGAGCAACGCTGCAAAATTCACCCCGGATCACGGCAAGATCAATGTCAGCCTATCGATGACTCTTGAGGACATCACCATCGCCATCGAAGATAACGGCGTTGGCATAAGTCCGAACGACATTCCCCGTGCCTTGGCGCGCTTCTCGCAGTTGCATCCATCCGGGGTTAAGGAAAGTGCCGGTACCGGCCTTGGCTTGCCACTGGCGAAACTTCTGGTCGAACTGCATGGCGGCCATATGAGCATCGAAAGTGCTCTTGGAAAAGGCACCACGGTGCGCATTACACTGCCGCGCAACCGATAGGCATTTGATCGATCAATTACAAAAGGCCGTATCAGGAATATCCGATGCGGCCTTTTCTTTTGTCGTTCCGACCTTGTAGCAATCCTATTGCGCGGCAGATTGGTTGATCTGGTCGTGGCGTTCCTGAATTTCCTTTGACCAGCGGCTTTTGATGTAAGACAGGCTGGCAAGAATATCGGTATCGGGCAATATGTCCTCGAAACCCGGCATGGCCGATTTATACCCATCACCTGCCATCTTGGCCGGGCCATATTTGGTCAGTGCAAACAAAACCGCATCCGGGTGATGCCATGTATGGCCGGTTTCATCATGCGGCGGCGCGGGCAAAAGACCATCTGCATTTCGTTCGCGCCAATTGGCTTCACCAGCCAAATCTACACCGTGGCAGGACGCACAGTTTTCGTCATAGACCTTCTTGCCATAGGCAACGATTTTCAGATCATCGGCACGAAGCTGGATATTCTTTTCATCGAACGTGTCGGGTGAACCGGGCCCGAAGAATGAAATGATGCCATACATGATCGCCCCACCGATCGCGGCTCCGATTACCATAACGCCTTTGTTTTGCACTTTTCTCTCTCTGCTTTTTGTTGGCGCTGTGTATTAGCGTGCCAGATCGTTAATAATCGGACAATGCGGACGATCATCGCCATGACAGGCATGAACCAGTTCCGACAATGTCTTTTGCAAGCTTTGGAGCTCCGCAATCTTGCGTTCGATTTCGACCAAGTGGGTCTGGGCAATTTGTTTTACATCGGCCGACGCACGGTTGCGATCCTCATAAAGTGACAACAAAACCCGGCATTCCTCGACCGAAAAACCAAGCCCCCGCGCGCGTTGCAAAAACCGCAACTTATGCAGATCGTTCTCGCCATAGTCACGATACCCGTTTGCCAATCGCCCCGGCGATACCAAACCGATATCCTCGTAATAGCGGATGGTCTTGGCCGGAAGACCGCTTTCGACAGCAGCATCAGAAATATTCATCGCCTTCTCCTACTTCCGGACTTTCCAACGCCGCAGCGTCAGCGAGTTACCAACGACTGAAACCGAGCTCAACGCCATCGCCGCCCCGGCGATCGCCGGGCTCAGCACGCCGAACGCTGCCAACGGCACGCCAACCACGTTATAGGCAAATGCCCAAAACAGGTTCTGCGCGATTTTACGACGGGTGGCGATGGAAATATCAATTGCGGCAGAAACCAGCGCCGGGTCAGAACGCATCAGCGTAATACCGGCCGTTTCCATGGCAACGTCGGTTCCACCGCCCATGGCAATTCCGACATCGGCTGCCGCCAAGGCAGGTGCATCATTGATGCCATCGCCAACCATCGCGACACGACGGCCCTGCTTGCGCAGTTTTTCAACTTCAAGCGCCTTATCCTGCGGACGAATGCGACCTTCCCCGCGCTCAAGACCAAGTTCACGGGCAACGTGGCTTGCCACATCCTGACTGTCACCCGAAAGCATGATCGATGAAATACCGCGTGCCTTAAGATCAGCAATCGCCTGTTTGGCATTGGCACGAATGCGGTCTTCAAGGGTCAAGTAACCGGCAAACTTGCCATCAATCGCAACCAGAATAACGGTGCGGCCTTCGCCCTCATGCTTTTTGATATCCTTGGCAAAGTCTTCTGACGGACCGGCAATTTCCAGATCGCTGAGCAACGCCTCACTGCCAATGGCAATCTTGCGGCCTTCGGTCTCGGCCATGACACCAGCACCGGTTTTGCCTTTGAAATTATCGATCTCGGGCAACGAGACACCTTCTTCCTTGGCAAGTGACACAACGGCACGGGCCAAGGGGTGCTCACTTGCGGCCTGAACGGCTGCAGTCAGACGCAGGAAGTCTTTACGCTCAATACCGTCCACCGGGCAAACGTCACGCACCGTCGGGGTACCTTCGGTCAGTGTGCCGGTCTTATCAAAGATGACGGTATCAACGTTGTGCGCCTGTTCAAGGGCTTCAAAATTGCGGATCAGAATACCGTTGCGCGCGGCACTGCCTGTACCGGCGACCAAGGCAGTTGGCGTTGCCAGCCCCAGCGCACAAGGACACGCAATCACAAGGACGGACACAGCCGCAACTATCGACGCCTCAAGATCAAAGCCAGCCAGCAACCATCCAATCATGGTGACAATGGCAATACCGACAACGATCGGCACAAAGACGGCAGACACACGATCAACCAGTTTCTGAACCGGTGCCTTGCCGGTTTGCGCCTTTTCCACCAGACGAATGATGCGTGACAAAGTGGTATCATCACCGACAGCACGGACTTCGATATCAAGACGACCGGTACCGTTCACCGCACCGCCAACCACGTCATCACCGCGGACACGTGCAACCGGTCGGGTTTCACCCGTGATCAGACTTTCATCAAGTTCGCTTTCGCCTGCCTGCACGGTACCATCGACCGGAACACGTTCGCCAGGCAGGACACGGACGATGTCACCCACTTTCAGGCTTTCGATTGCGACATCCTGTTCGCCCTCGCCTGCGACAACTTTGCGTGCACGGCGCGGGCGCAATGCCATCAATTCACGGATGGCCGCCGACGCACCGCGTTTGGCGCGCTCTTCCATAATTTTACCGGCAAGGATCAGGGTAATGATCGCAGCAGATGCTTCGAAATAAAGATGCATCTGGCCAGCATCAGTCATCACAACGTTATAAAGGCTCAAGAAATAAGCCGCTGAGGTCCCAAGCGCGACCAGCACATCCATATTGGCACTGCGATGACGAAGGGCGGCATAAGCCCCCTTATAGAAACGCGCACCGATATAGAATTGCACAGGTGTCGCCAGAACAAGCTCAAGCCACGCCGGAAGATGATAAGACACACCAAGGTTCATCCAGACCATCTGCAGAACCAGCGGAGCAGTCAAAAGTGCAGAGATCCCCAGAAGGATTAGCGATTTATCCTGTTTTCTTGCACTACGCGCGGCTTCTTCGGCGCTGTCATCGTCGGATGTCACTTTGTTGCGTGACGTCGCATGATAGCCAGCATCCTCGATCGCCTTGATCACGACAGCATCATTCACCTTGCCCGAAAGCGCCGAAATATCGGCACGTTCAAGGGCAAAATTGACACTTGCTGTCGTCACGTCCGGCAAACCTGCCAAGGCCTTTTCAACACGCAGCGCGCAGTTCGCGCAGGTCATGCCATCAACATCGAAGGAAAGCTGGTTAGTGACAACGGTATAACCTGAATCCGTCACCGCATCGGCGATTTTGGACGTATCAAGTTTGCTGTCGTCGAAATGCACATTTGCATTGTTCAGTGCAAAGTTCACGGTCACATCAGAAACACCGTCCAGACCGGCGATCGCCTTTTCAACGCGACCAGCACAATTGGCACAGGTCATGCCTTCAATCTGAAGGGTGACTTCACGGGTGTTGGCAGTTGGCTGCGCGGATGCCCCACCGCCTGATGCGGTGTCATACTGTTCTGTACGGCTATCCATATCACTGACCTCAATAAAAGGGGTTATCACAAGATATGGATCAAGATAGACCTTCCAGCAACTGGAAGGTCAAGGCAAAAACTGCCACCATCGCGAAACAGAATTATCGCCTTGATTTTTAACAAAAAAGCCCCGGACAATGCCGGGGCTTTTGAAAAATCGTGATCGGCGATCAGCCATGCGGGTTGGGTTCGCCCGCTGCGCGGAACTGAATATAGTTTGGCAAGCCCATCATTTCGATCAGACGGATCTGCTGTTCGATCCAGTATGCGTGATCTTCTTCGCTATCATCAAGCAGGCCGACCAGCATCTGGCGGGTCTGGAAATCATCTTCTGCTTCGGCAATCTTGATCGCCTTTTTCAGAAGATTAATGACGTGATATTCGTGCTCGAGATCGTTTTTCATCATCTCCGGCACGGTTTTTCCGATCTTGATCGGCTCGCGCGATGCGGTGTCAGGAACACCTTCAAGGAACAGAATACGCTCGATCAAACGCTTTGCGTGTTCAAGCTCTTCGTCCTTTTCGTGATGCATGCGTTCATAGAGTGAATGCAGACCCCAGTCGGCATACATTTCTGCATGGGTGTTGTACTGGTCAGCCGCCGACAGCTCAGCCGTAAGCTGCTTGTTCAGTGCGGCGATAACCTTCTTGCTACCCTTCATGGCGTAAAGCTCCTGATCTGATTAATCGCCGTCGCCTGAACGGCTCTGGATATAGTTCTGCAGGCCGACATTCTCGAGTTGCCATTCTTCGGTCTCAAGCCAGTCAACGTGCTCTTCCTGATCTTCAAGGAATTTCACCAGCAGATCGCGGGTGACAAAATCCTCGGCCTTTTCGCAGGCCGTAATTGCTTCGCGCAGCAGCGGTAATGAAGCCAGTTCGAACTTCATGTCGCATTTGACGATTTCTTCGACGTTCTCGCCGATCATCAATTTATTGAGGTTCTGAAGATTGGGCAGACCTTCAAGAAACAGAATACGTTCGATGGTGTCATCGGCACGTTTCATTTCCTTGATGGAAAGTTTGTATTCGTACTCACCCATTTCTTCGACGCCCCAGTCGCGCAGCATTCGGGCATGCAGGAAATACTGGTTAATCGCAGTCAACTGGTTGGTCAGAATGCGATTAAGATATGTGATGATCTTCGGATCACCTTTCATCATGGCTCTCCTGATGGGTTGGGCTACCCAAATTGTGGGATTGCCACCGGTTGGTTTCAAGGGAAAAACGCGCCTTTGATTACCATTATCAATAATTTAGGCGATTTTTTTGAAATTCACCATTCAGACGGAATGAGTAAAAATCATTCGCAGCAAAACGCCTGAGAATGAAAATCGCTTCATCAAAAATCCACCCGGCTGCGATCCTTTGCGCGGATCATTTCGTACAACTCGTCAGATACGTACAACCAACTGATACACATCATAATGTCGCGCTTTAACACCATCCGATTTATCCTTGGCGATCAGCTGACCCACGCGGTCTCAAGCCTTGCGGACGCAGATCCAACAACGGATCTGATCGTCATGGCAGAACCCGCTGATGAGGCAACCTATGTGCCCCATCACCGTCAAAAGATCGTCATGATCCTCTCAGCCATGCGCCTTTTCGCTGATGAACTGCGCGAACGCGGATTTAGCGTCGACTATTTCGATTACCAATCCCGTCCGACACGAAGCTTCACCGATGCCCTGCAAGCATCGCTAAAACAGCACAGCATTAAGCAGGTCATCATCACAGAATCCGGTGAATGGCGCGTCAAGGCAGAGATCGATGCATGGGCCGCCAAACTTGATGTATCAGTTGAAGTTCGCCCGGATGATCGTTTCTTTGCACCACTTTCCGAGTTTGCGGAATTCGCGGAAAACCGCAAGGAACTCCGAATGGAGTATTTCTATCGCGGGCTTCGCCGCAAGACCGGCATATTGATGGAACCCGAAGGAAAGCCGGTCGGTGGTCAATGGAACTTTGATCACGATAACCGCAAACGCCTGCCTGATGACATTACGCCGCCTGCCCCGAAATCATTCACCCCGGATGCGACGACCCGGGATCTTCTTGATCACGCCCATGATGATTTCCCCGATGCCTTGGGCAGTGTGGCGTCCTTTGGCTGGGCGGTAACGCGGGACGATGCGCTGATCGCGCTTGATCACTTCATCACCCATCGATTGCCCAGATTTGGCGACTATCAGGATGCGATGACAGTACGAAGTGCGACGGTCTATCACTCCTTGATCAGCCCCTATATCAATGTTGGCCTTCTGCTGCCCAATGAAGTCTGCCGGGCGGCAGAGAAGGCCTATTATGATGGCAAGGCGCCCTTAAACGCGGTTGAAGGGTTTATTCGCCAAATCCTTGGCTGGCGTGAATATGTCCGCGGGCTTTACTGGTTCATGGGCGACAGCTATGGATCCGATAACCATTTTGACGCCAAACGCCCCCTGCCCGAGTTTTTCTGGGATGGGGACGTGTCAATGAACTGTCTGAAACAGGCGATTGGCGAAACGCTTGATCATGCCTATGCACACCACATTCAGCGTTTGATGGTGATCGGTAATTTCGCGTTGCTGGCAGGCCTTGATCCAAAGGCCGTGTGTGACTGGTATCTGGCAGTCTATATTGATGCCTTTGAATGGGTGGAGCTTCCCAACACCTTTGGCATGGCGCTTTATGCCGATGGCGGCAAGATGGCGTCCAAACCCTATGCAGCCAGTGGCAAATATATCGACCGGATGTCTGATTATTGTCAGGGCTGTCAGTTCAATCCGCGCAAGAATAGCGGAACAGATGCTTGCCCCTATAACGCGCTTTATTGGCATTTTCTTGATCGTAATGCCGATCAGCTTGGCAAGAACCCGAGACTTGGCATGCCGTATCGCAATTGGGCACGGATGAAAGATGACAATAAGCGCGAACTGATCGCGCAGGCCGAACATTTCCTGACCAAGCTTGATAACGGCAAGCTTGCTGCCAAACCGGCACAGACCAGCTTGTTCTAGGCATCAGAAATCAAAGGCAATCTGCTTGTTGGCTTTGTCTGCACCGGCGGGCGGGCGTTTTTGTTTGAAGGTCCGACTGCCATGCGCAACGACGATCTGCTGCGCCTGATCGCGGAAATTATCGCTTTTGCGAATGGCCCAGATTTCTGTTCTGGCGTGGCGGGCGGCCGCCATATGGTCAATGATCGGTGCGGGATAGTGTTTGCCAATCTCCAACCCCAGATCAATTTGTTCAATCGGGGCCAGACGCCACGGTTCATGAATGAACTCGTCTGGGACTGAACGAAGCTCTGGCACCCAACGGCGGATGAACTCCCCGTTCGGGTCTTGATCATGGGACTGTTTGACCGGGTTATAGATGCGTGGCGTATTGATCCCGGTTGTCCCCGATTGCATCTGGATTTGCGGATAATGAATGCCCGGTTCGTAATCGACGAACTGGCGCGCCAGATGCAGCGACGGAGATCGCCAATGTTGCCAAAGCTGATAACTGACAAAGGCGGTCAGCATCGCGCGCATACGAAAATTGATCCAGCCGGTGTGATCAAGGGCGCGCATACAAGCATCAATAAACGGAAAGCCGGTTTTCCCCGCTGCCCACGCCAGAAGCCCCTGATCATTTGGATTATCGGGTCGCAAACCGTCATAGGCCGGATGCAGATTTTCGATCTCGATTTCCGGCGTGGTTTCAAGTTTTTGCACAAAATGGCAATGCCAGTGTAGCCGACTTTCATAGGCCTTGAGCGCTGATAGAAACCCTTTGGGTCGTTCACTGGCAGGCAACGCATAGATATCGCGCCGACGCGCACGCACCCCATGAATGATTTCGCGCAGTGATACGGTGCCATAGGCAATATGCGGACTTAGGCGCGAACAACTTTCAAAGGCGGTTAGCGGTGATGACATTTCACGATGATAGCGTTGCCCGCGATAGCCAAGAAATCCATCAAGCAATCGAATGCCGGACGCCCGACCGCCCTTTTGCGGATCAGAACAGGACGCATCCATTTGGGGAACAGGCTGTTCCGGGATGACACCCGGATCAAGATTGACCGTGGGATGTTCAAACTCGGCGAGACCAGATGGTGGCGTAGCAAAGAAATCCTGCCACGCATGATGCCAATGATCGCGATCAAGCCTGCCACGAACAACCGCAAACTGGCGATGTTCGTGAATGGGAATGGAATTCTGCCGCCCCCAGACCAAAACATCCAGATCACGTTTGAATGTCCAGAGATTGCCCGTTTCTTCATGCGCATGGATGGCAACGATATCAAACTGTTCGGAAAGTGCGGTCAGCACATCAACCACAGTGCCAACACGCACGGTAAGCAACTGCCCCATCGTTCGGGCCTCTGTTGCAAGTTCATGGAGCGATGCGCGAATGAATTGCCAATGGCGCGCAGATGTATCCGGCAGTCGCCAATAATCAGGCTCGACCACATAAAGAAGAAGTACCGGAACGCCATCCGCAATCGCGGCATTCAGGGCGGCATGGTCATGCAGGCGGAGATCACGTTTTAGCCAAACAATCGAGAGTTTCTGACGCATCTTAGCGACCCTCCGCGATCGGTCGGAGTTGGGTGGCGCTTAGCAACAACAAAATCAGGTGACGGAACAGCGGCATGCAAACGTATCTCGCAATCACAATGGTATTGCATTCGATACGCTGGGGGCTGTTGTCCGGATTGGTTTGGGTATCGAACCGGCACGTGTTGTTGCCCAGAAACACAAAAAGCCGGACTTCTGTCCGGCTTCCGCATTGGCAATCCCGATTTACAGGTGCCTAGGTAGTGCGAGCATTATGCAATCGCGTCGCGTGCTGCTTTACGTGCAACGTCTTTGATCTGCCACTGGGAAATCCCGACATCATCAAGATCGCGCTTATCAAGACCGTAAAGTTCATTCGCAACAGAGCGTGCATAGGCCCAACGGCGAACAGCAACAAGAATACTGGACAGGAACATGTTGAACCTCCTTTAGGTTACAGAAATCGGATGCAGCCGAGGAAACCGTATTGATGTTTCGGCGACCAGCTGTTTGGCGCATCCATCGCAGTACTTTCGCGATGCAATATGCCCAAATGGCACTTGATCCTCAACCACCAAACTATGCATATCATCTATTCCAAAACGTCACATATATTCCGTCATCAACTTGTAATAAACCACCCTGAGTGGCTTATCATCGTTTAAATCTGGAAATTTCCGGTTGATTTATGCCCGCACGGGAATGTTGCACCGCAACATATCACACCCGTTCAACACCTTACAAAGTCAGGATTATTACCCTTTTTGGCGGTTTTCGCTGTGCGTTGACATCGCGCTTTCAAGCGCATGAACCTTAAGTGGTTCGGCAACCCCTTTGACGGGATATTCACCGCAATAAACCGTGGGTGCCGCAATATGGCGGGCCAGAACATCAGACATCAAAAGCGGTGTTCCGATCTGTTTGGTCAGGGTTTCGAGCCGCGCGGTCCGATTAACAGCAACCCCCATCACGGTAAAATCAAGGCGATGCGCACCACCGACATTGCCATAGATCACCTCGCCGTAATGGAGTCCCACACCAAACTTCAGTGGCGGCAAACTGTCAGCCACGCGGTTTGTATTGGTTATTTCAAGGGCTGATAGCGCCTCTTGGGCGGCGGCGACTGCACGTTCGCACACGGTCTCAGACGTATCGCCATCTTCCTGGGCGAAGACAATCAGCATTGCATCACCAACAAAGCGCAAGATTTCGCCGCCCTTCTCGCGCACAGCCCCTTCGACGGTTTCGAAATAGGCATTCAGACTTTGTAACAACTGATCGGCTGAGAGTGTTTCGGTAAGCACCGTGAAGTCCCGCACATCGCTAAACCACAACGCTGCACGGATTGTTTCCCCGTCCCCTCGCCGGATTTGTCCATTGATCACGCGTTTCCCGGTGCGAGTCCCGAGATATGTATCAAGAAGTGACTGGGCGATCCGTTTGGTGATGTGGATTTCAAGAATAAGCCCGACCTGATCAAGCAGGGCTTCAAACCGTTCAACATCATCATCGCTAAACCCCTCCGGGTTCTCGGTCGCGATTGTCAGCACGCACCAACGGTTGCCGCTAAATGTAACACGCGTGCAGTAATAATCCGTCAGGCCCATATCAATCAGTTCGCCAACCACATGATGATGGTCTGCGCGATTTATCTTTGCCAGACGGATGCGGACCGGCTTGCCATGCAGGTTCACTTCTTCGATCGGGCTTCCGAAATAGGAATTGCTTTCATGGATGCTGTGCGTGACTTCGCGCAATCGCGCGCCAGTTTGTCGATCCCATGTATAAGACCAAACCGCGACTTGTGGATGCAGCGCCTGTAATGCGATACGCATGCGGGCAATTTCAAATCCATTGCCATTAAGTGTCGCCATCAGACCATCAAGCAATGCAACCGGATCCTCAAACAGGCGACCTTCCCTGCTGATCCAGTCAATAATCGGCTGGTTATTCCACATAATGCTGCCCAACTTCCCTGTCAGAACGGCCCAATCATCACATATAGCTGGTGATTTATTCCGCGCGGTCACAGCTTTAATGCACGCAAACGCCCTAATTGTTTTTGCTGCTTTGCAATATACTTAGGGTCTATTTTACCATTTTTGTAACAGATTGTTTCAGTTCGTATTTTGGAAACGCCCTGTTACAGTTTTGTGGATGCAATCAAAGGCCTCTCGCAGCATGGTGTTGCTGCAAATGGTTAAATGCCAGGGAGGAAACCTAAATGTATCTGCGCAAAACCATCCTCGCCACAGGTGTGGCGTTCTCTGCTCTCGCGACTGCAAGCTTTGCTCATGCAGAGCCGACCGCTGAAGTTCTGCATTGGTGGACTTCGGGCGGCGAAGCAAAAGCTGTCGCATCCCTTAAAGAAGATTTCGAAGCAAACGGCGGCACCTGGGTTGATAGCCCGGTTGCTGGCGGCGGCGGCGATGCAGCCATGACTGTTCTGCGTTCGCGCGTTCTGTCCGGTGACGCACCGGCAGCTGTTCAGCTCAAAGGTCCGGCTATTCAGGATTGGGCAGAACAGGGTGCACTCGCTGATCTGAACGACGTTGCTGCTGCTGAAGGCTGGGACAATGTAATCCCGGGTGCCATCCAGGACGTTATGAAATACGAAGGCGACTATGTTGCTGTTCCGGTAAACGTACACCGCGTTGACTGGATCTGGGCAAACCCGACCCTTCTGGCAAAAGTTGGTGCCGAAGCGGCTCCGACCACCTGGGAAGAGTTCAACGCTCTTGCTGACAAACTCCAGGCTGCTGGCATTACGCCGGTCGCACATGGTGGTCAGCCGTGGCAGGACGCAACCGTGTTTGAAACCGTCGTTCTTGGCCTTGGTGGCCCGGAATTCTTCCAGAAAGCTCTGGTTGACCTCGACGAAGACGCGCTGAAGTCCGACACCATGAAGGCTGTCTTCGACCAGATGCGTAAAATCCGCGGTTATGTCGATGCAGACTTCCCGGGCCGTGACTGGAACCTCGCAACCGCAATGGTCATGAATGGCGAAGCCGCCATGCAGATTATGGGTGACTGGGCAAAAGGCGAATTCCTTGCTGCTGGTAAAGTACCGGGCAAAGACTTCATCTGTGCAGCAACCCCGTCTGACAACGGTTACCTGTTCAACGTTGACAGCTTTGCAATGTTCAACGTTTCGGGCGACGACAAAGTTGCTGGCCAGAAGCTTCTTGCTGAACTGATCGTTGGTGAGAAGTTCCAGGAAACCTTCAACCTTCTCAAAGGTTCGATCCCGGCACGTTCGGGCGTATCGCTCGACAAATTCGACGATTGCGCAAAGAAATCTGAGGCTGACCTCGAAGCAGCTCAGGCAGCTGGCGGGTTCCTTCCGTCCATGGCACACGGCATGGCGCTTCGCGGCCACCTTTCGGGTGCGATCGTTGACGTTGTGACCGCTCACTTCAACTCCGACATGTCGTCTGACGAAGCTGTCTCTCGCCTTGTCGAAGCTGTTGAACTGGCCAAAGACTAATCTCATCTGATCAGTACAGTTTTGCTGTCTGAATAGTTTGTGGGCCCCGGATTTTCCGGGGCCTACGTCCCGCTACATCTAACTTTTGAGGCAAAGGGTATGGGGGCTTCTCAAAGCACCGAAAGCAACCTGACGGCCCGCATTCAGCGTCATCTTTCCAAGATCGTTGTTGCTCCGTCCTTTGCTGCGTCCCTGTTTTTCGTCTACGGGTTTATCCTGTGGACCGGCTATATGGCGTTTTCCAAGTCGCGCATGCTTCCCGTTTGGGATTGGGCAGGCCTGCGACAGTATGAACGTCTGTGGCAGATGGAACGCTGGCATGTTGCCATTGAAAACCTGCTGATTTTTGGTGGTCTGTTTATTGTGACCTGCCTGATCATCGGGTGCCTTTTGGCAGTTCTTCTCGATCAGCGCATTCGCGCCGAAGGCGTACTTCGCACGATCTTCCTTTATCCGATGGCCCTGTCCTTCATTGTGACCGGTACCGTCTGGAAATGGCTTCTTAATCCGGGCCTTGGTCTGGAAAGCATGATGCATGATCTTGGCTGGACGAGCTTCAAGTTCGACTGGCTGGTCAATTCTGACATGGCGATCTACACGGTTGTTATCGCTGCTGTCTGGCAAGCATCGGGCTTTGTTATGGCAATGTTCCTTGCGGCATTGCGCGGCGTCGACCAGGACATCATTCGCGCAGCCTATATGGATGGTGCCAGCCTGCCCCGTATCTATTTCGGCATTATCATCCCGTCGATCCGTCCGGTCTTCCTGAGTGCGATTGTCGTTCTGGCCCACCTGGCCGTTAAAAGCTTTGACCTTGTCATCGCCCTTACGGGTGGTGGTCCGGGTTACTCATCGGATCTTCCGGCAACCTTCATGTACACGATGGCATTCCAGCGCAACCAGCTTGGTGTTGGCGCGGCCAGTGCGATGATGATGCTGGCGACCGTCATGGCAATCATCGTGCCGTACCTCTATTCCGAACTGCGTGGAGGCAAGAAAAATGGCTGATCTTCAGACCTATAGCCACAACGCAGGCTGGAAAAATACCGTACTGCGCGGCTTGTTGTATCTCGTATTGATCCTGTTTGCGGCCTACTATCTTTTCCCGCTTATCGTCATGATTTCAACCTCGTTGAAGTCGCTTGACGAGATCCGTGAAGGGTCGCTGATTTCCCTGCCGCGCGTTGTGACGTTCGATGCGTGGAACTATGCCTGGAACGAGGCATGCGTTGGCGTGGAATGCACCGGGATCAAAGTCTATTTCTGGAACTCGGTCAAAATGGCCATCCCGGCCGTTCTGATTTCGACCTTCCTTGGTGCGATCAACGGTTATGCTCTGACCAAATGGCGTTTCAAGGGTGCGAACATCGTGTTTGCCCTGCTGCTGTTTGGTTGCTTCATTCCGTTCCAGGTCGTTCTGCTGCCGATGTCGCAGGTTCTTGGCAAGCTTGGTCTTGCAAGCTCCACAACCGGCCTGGTTATGGTCCACGTGGTTTACGGCCTGTGCTTCACCACCCTGTTCTTCCGGAACTACTATGTTTCGATCCCGGATGAACTGGTTAAAGCAGCCACCATCGACGGTGCGGGTTTCTTCACCATTTTCTGGCGCATCATTCTGCCGATCTCGACCCCGATCATCGTGGTTTCGGTCATCTGGCAGTTCACCCAGATCTGGAACGACTTCCTCTTTGGCGCGTCCTTCGCTTCTGGCGACAACGCCCCAATGACCGTCGCACTTAACAATATCGTCAACACCACGACTGGCGTGAAACAGTACAACGTTGATATGGCGGCAGCCCTGCTGACCGGTCTCCCGACGCTGCTGGTTTATGTCCTCGCAGGCAAATACTTCGTCCGCGGCCTGACCGCCGGTTCGGTGAAGGGATAAGCAAATGGCATCACTCACCCTCGATAAAGTTCGCAAGGCCTTTGGCCCTGTCGAAGTTCTCAAGGAAATCAATCTGGCGATTGAAGATGGCGAGTTTCTCGTCCTTGTCGGTCCGTCAGGTTGCGGTAAATCGACCCTTCTGAACCTGATTGCAGGTCTGGAAACGGCCACTGACGGTGAAATCCGCATCGGCGATCGCGTTATTAACGACGTGCATCCCAAAGACCGTAACATCGCCATGGTGTTCCAGTCCTATGCGCTTTACCCGAACATGACTGTTCGCAAGAACATCACCTTTGGTTTGGAAATTCGCGGCGTATCTGCACAGGAACGTGACAAGGCTGTTGCCGATGTCGCCAAACTGCTTCAGATCGAACCGCTGCTGGATCGTAAGCCGTCCCAGCTTTCGGGTGGTCAGCGTCAGCGTGTTGCCATGGGCCGTGCGCTTGTTCGTGATCCGGATATCTTCCTGTTTGACGAACCGCTTTCGAACCTTGATGCGAAACTGCGCGTCGACATGCGGACCGAAATCAAGAAGCTGCATCAGCGTCTTGGCTCGACCATCGTTTACGTGACCCACGATCAGATCGAAGCCATGACCTTGGCTTCGCGTATCGCAGTCATGAAAGACGGTATCTTGCAGCAGTTCGATACCCCGCAGAACATCTATGAACGCCCCAACAACATGTTTGTTGCAGGCTTCATCGGTTCTCCGTCGATGAACTTCGTGGATGCAACCCTGACCGATGAGAACGGTCAGCTTGCAGTCACCATCGAACGTTCAGGCAGCCCGATTGTCCTTCCGCTGTTCCAGGCGCCGGAAAGCTATCGTGGTTATGTCGGCAAAAAGGTTGTCTTTGGTATCCGTCCTGAAGCCCTTACACACGAGCGTACCGGTTCGGGCGAAGCTGGCAGCCAGTATGTCAATTTCGACAGCAAGGTCGAAGTCATTGAGCCGACCGGTGCCGACACCATGACGGTGATCGAAATTGCCGGCAAAGAAATCGTCGCACGTGTCCGTCCTGACCGGGCACCGACGCCGGGCGAGAGCATGACGTTCTCGGCCGATATGTCTCAGATCAGTCTGTTTGACCCGGACACCGAGTTGCGGATCTGATCTGACTGGCGGGTGGTTCTGGGGGCCACCCGCCATTCTTTTATCCGGGGTATCTCACCATGCCCCTCACCCAATCATTTCCCGATCCACGCTTTTTCAAAACGTTTAGACGCACAGATTATCGAACCGGACACAAAGAAGTCGGTCGATCATAAATCCACGTGAAAACCACAATATTTTCACGTAGTTAGGGAGAACGGTCCATGACGACCACGAAAAAGGCGACCTCAAAAACCAATTCAGAAACCAAGGGCCTTGGCATTCGCTTCAAGCTCGGCGCTTCCTTTGGCGCGATCGCAGCCATGACCGCGATTGCAGCCATTGTCGGCATCGTATCGATTGAACGGATCAGCTCCGCCCTTGATACCGTGACCAAAACATCTTCGGTCGCACAGGCCCTGCGCGCAGCAGAAGAAAGCAGCGCCATCGCAGTTCTTGCATCCGAGATGGCAACCAACCCGAACGCCGATATCAGTGCCCTTTCCGCGACGGCCAAAAGTCGGATGACGGACCTGACCGAGGCAACCAAGAACTCGCCACTTGCAGAAACGGCCAAAACACTTGGTCCGGACCTGACATCGCTGATTGATGCTTCGGCAAGCCGCAAGGAATTTGACACCAAGGTCGATGGCGCAATTACGGACTTGCGCAGCCAGCATGACGGGTTCCTGAAAACCATCGAAGGCAAGGTCACAACAGCCAACCGTGAATTGATTGATGGCAGCAATGACGTCATCAGCTCGGCTGCTGATAACCTTAATACCCTGATCACGGATCAGGTTGGCACGCTTCGCTCGGCGCTTACCCTTCAGGCCGAAGGCAATCTTCTGGTCAGCATCCTGATCGAAGCCGCCAATGCCGTTGATGCCAAAACCATCGACGCGCTCAAGGCCCGGTTTGACACCACCAGTGCCACGCTTTCCGAGCTGGGTCAGGCATCCGGCTCCGAAGCGCTTGGTAACATCACCGAAAACCTTCTGGGCTTTGGTGTCGGTGACAACAACATCTTTTCGATCCGTCGCAACGAGCTGACTGCAACCACCCAATCCAGTGAGGTGTTCCGCAAGGCACGCCTTGGTCTGGAAGGCCGCCTGCATGAAGCATATGGCGAGTTGGTCACGTTAATCGACACCACCACCCTGCCCGCCTCCGACGGTTTCCAGATGAAGGCAATGATCGCCCAAGCCTACGCGATGATGGTATCGGGCATTGCCGCCAATGACATCGAAACCGTAAACGCGACCAAGGATCAGTTCCGCGAATTTTACAGCGCCAATCGCAAGATCCCTGAAACCATCAATCCGGATTTCAAGAAGCCCGTGGGTGATTTCTTCCGGCTGGGCATCACCCGTGGTGCGTTGTTTGATTTGCGCAAACAGGAACTCGAAGCCATTCAGCGCGCAACCGAAACATGGTCCCGACTGGCTTCTGAACGCAAAGAACAACTTTTTGCGGCCCATCAGGCATTCCGCGATGCCATCGCACCGGTCGTTGAAGCCGCCGATAGCGGTCTTCGTGATCGATCAGCTGCCATTCAGGATCAAAGCCGGTCTGCAATCAGTGGTCTGATGGAAAAGGAACTGGCGGCCCTTATTACAATGGTGCGTCTTGAAGCTGCCGGGAACTTGGCCATCGGCTATCAAAACCAGGCCGCCGCAACAACGTCGCTTGGCACCCTTGATCAATTAACCAGCCGTCTGTCGGATGTTGCAAAATCAAGCAAGGCGATTGCTGCAAACACACCAGAGGCATCCGACATTGCCAAAACAGCTGAAACTTTGACCGGCCTTTCGGTCGTAACACCAAAACGCGAAGCCATCAGCGCACAGCAATTAGCAACAACTGCACTTGATGAGGTCCGGGTTGCGGTCGAACAGATGGGTGTTCAGGGTGTGGCAGGTGCGGCTAGCAAGCAATCAGCTGCCGTCACGGTCCAGTCCGCCGAAGCGATCACGCAGGGCCGCATTATCCTGATCGCCCTTGGCATTGGATCGCTGGTTCTGGCCGGGCTTTTGGCATGGGTTTATGTCGGCCGTGGTCTTATCACGCGTCTTGAACGGATCCGCATTGCCATGGCCGAAATCGCATCAGGTAATACCGACGTTGCGATTAATGACAATGGCCGTGACGAGCTGACGGAAATGAGCAAGACGCTTGAAGTCTTCCGCGCCAATGCGGCTGACGTCGCCAAAGCACAACATCGCGAAGCAGCGCAACGTGAAGCCGCTGCCAAGGAACGTCAGGCAGCACTGAATGCGCTGGCCAATGACTTCGAAAGCCGGATCAAATCGCTTGCCGAAGACATCGCAACCGCATCCGAAGGGATGCATAAATCCGCCCAAACCTTGTCAGATCGCAGCACGACCAGTGCATCCCGTTCAGAAAGTGCGGCAAGCGCAACGCAGGCAACGGCACACAGCGTTGAAACCGTTGCCGCAGCAGCCGAAGAACTGGCTGCATCAATTAGTGAAATCCGTCGTCAAACCGAAGATTCAACGCGGATTTCACGTGATACGTCCGAACGTGCAACCCAAAGTGCGGAAAGCGTTCAGGCTTTGAACAAACTGGCCGATGAAATCGGTGATGTTGTGACCCTGATTTCCGACATTGCCGAACAGACAAACATGCTGGCACTCAACGCCACGATCGAGGCTGCCCGTGCCGGTGATGCCGGCAAGGGATTTGCGGTTGTCGCCAACGAGGTCAAACATCTGGCCGATCAAACGGCAAAGGCAACAGCCGATATCAGCGCACGGATCAAGGCGGTTCAAAACGCCACGCAAAGTGCATCAGATGAAATCGGTGCGATCACCGCATCGATCAACGAGCTTGATAACATCACCTCGGCCCTTTCGAGTGCTGTGGAACAGCAGGCATCCGCCACCCATGAAATCACCCAGAACGCCCAGGCGGCCAACGACACGACCCGGCGTGCCGCCGATGACGTGATGGCAGCAAAATCGGTGGTGATTGAGACCGGCGAGATTTCCAATGATGTGCTGACCTCTGCCAAGGATCTCAGCAGTCAGGCGACCAACATCCAGCGCGAAGTCGACAACTTCCTAGCCGATATTCGCCAAGGATGATGCGCAAGCACCGCAAACGAAAAACGGCCCGGAAATCCGGGCCGTTTTTTGTGCTCTATACGCGACGCGGTAGGGAGATCAAAACTTCCAGCCCCTTACCCGGCATATTGCGAAGCTCGATCCGGCCATCGTGGGCATCAATGACGGTTTTAACGATCGAAAGCCCAAGGCCACTGCCCCCGGTGCTGCGTGCGCGTGATCCTTCAACACGGTAAAACGGCAGGAATACTTTGTCCTGATGCTCAACCGGAATGCCCGGTCCTTCGTCGCGGATGGTGACAAGGACGGTGTCCGCCGTTGCTTCCAGACTGACACGCGCGCGATGACCATATTTCAGCGCGTTTTCAATCAGGTTGGTAAAGGCACGCTTGAGCGTTCCCGGACGACAGGACAGCCGAATGCTGCGCTTACCATCAAAGGAATGCATTTCATCGCCACTGCCAAATACAGTTTGGACCGAACTGAATTGTAAGGGCTGCGGCCCGGCGAACGTCACCGGACGACCAAGATCGGCATAATCATCGCAGATCGCTTCAAGGACAGAGACGAAATCAACGGTGCGTTCTTCTTCCTTCTGGATCCAGTCCCCCAGGAAGTCGAGCGCATCATTTAAAAGCCCGTCCATCTCATCAAGATCGCGCAAGATCGTCTCGCGCAGTTCGTCATTTTCAATGAACTCGGCACGCAAGCGCAGGCGCGTGCTGGGCGTGCGCAGATCGTGCGAAATGGCGGCTAGCATCCGGGTTCGGTCCCCCAACATGCGCGAAATACGCTCCCGCAAATCGTTATAGGCAGCTGCCATTGACCTGGCTTCCGTCGGGCCGCGTTCTTCAACCGGCGGGCCATCGACTTCATCACCATGATCAATGATTGCACGTGTCAGGTTCTTGAATGGTCCCGCCAGTAAATCGGCCAATGTCGCAAACACGACAAGGACGGCAACGACGCCCAAAAGGAAAACAAGGAACACCAGTGACGGGCTTGAATAGCTTGACCACAGTTCACCATGGCTGACCAAAATGCGTTTGCCTGACGGCATCATGATTTCGATCTGCGCCTGTAGGCCCAAACGGGCAATCTCACGCGATAGTTCGGCAAAGAACAGGCTTGGGTTTTCGGCCGCTTCGATGATTTCACGCTGTTCGGCACTGAGCCGCCCACGCAGGAAATGCACTTTCACCGATGTCGGCCAACCGGTATCGGCCAGACGTGCCGGCATGGCGATATGCTGTGCCGGGCGGGAGAATAAAAGCAGCGTGCCCAAATCATCTGGCGGCAACAGCTTTAACGTCATCCCGTCACGGGCCGCAATACTGACGATATCGGCTTCGAACTCCGGGTTTTCGGCAATGCGAACCAGTTCACGCAGCGTGAAGCCCAGTGTATAGGCGCGACTGATGCGCTCGCCACGTTCAATGACGTAATAGGATGCCATCGCGCTTAGCGTCGCGATGATCAATCCGCCGACCATCATCAGGATGAAAATCCGCCCACCCAAGGTGCGCGGTTTATAGCGACGAAGATAGTTGCTGAAATCTGCGAACATATCCGCCATCGCCAGTCCTTAAATCGACTGGGTGTCAGCGCAGAACTGATAGCCGATGCCACGCACGGTCTTGATCAGTTTCGGGTTCTTGGCATCTTTTTCAATCTTGCGGCGCAGACGGCTGATCTGAATGTCGATGCTGCGATCAAACGGCAAGGAGCTTTGACCACGGACAATATCCACCAGTTGCTCACGCGAAAGCGCACGCTTGTTGTTTTTCACCAATGCCAAAAGAAGCGAAAACTCGCCGGTCGACAAATGCACTGCAACATTATCGGCATCACGCAATTCCCGTGATCCGATATCAAGGGTCCATTCACCAAAGATGATCTTGCGCGTCGGGGCGATTTCATTTTCGACCGGCCCCACCGTCCCGGTTTCAAACCGGCGAAACACCGCCCGGATACGGGCCAGTAATTCACGCGGATTGAACGGCTTGGTCAGATAATCATCCGCCCCCAGTTCAAGGCCAAGAATACGATCAGTATCCTCGCCAACAGCCGTTAGCATGACAATCGGCACCTTGGACGTGCGGCGCACATCGCGACACAGCGCAAAGCCATCTTCGCCCGGAAGCATGATATCTAGAATGACCAGATCAATCTTCCAGTCACGCAATGCACGATGCATCTCGTTGCCGTCTGAAACGGTCGTGATGCGAAAACCATGCTGGAGCAGGAATTTCTTTAAAAGCTTCTGGATTTCCTGATCGTCATCCACGACCAGGATATGTGGTTCACGTCGCGTAGTCAGTGTCCCGAACTCCCCTATTTATCAACCGGCCATGTTCCTGACCGTGGGCGGAGTTTAGTCGAATTTGCCTATGGATTGAAACATTTTACCACGCAACGCGCATAAAAGAAAAAGCCGGGCAAAACCCGGCTTTCCCTGATCAGATGATGCAATCAAACTTGCCGATTATTTCAGGTCGTAAACCTTGGTACTGCCTGATACTTCGGATGCAACAACCAGCATCGCATTACCGGTCGGGCTATCCTTGGCATCAACGAACTGCATGCCTTCCGGGGCCAACTCACCTGCGCTGTCATGTTCCGGGCTGCCCGAGAAACGACGATCGCTGTGATAGGTAACAAATTGCGGGTTGGTCGGGTTGGTCAGATCGTAAACCATGAAACCACCCTGACGCTCCAGACCGATAAAGGCATAAGGCGTACCATTGACGTAACCTGATGCAATGCCTTCGGGTTCCGGACCTTTGTCGTCCGAACGGTTGTCACGGCTGTAGTTTTCGGTGTCGGAAGAGTTGAACACGTTGGCATATTTCGATGCCAGAAGTTGCTCGAAGGCATCACCGCTGTCAAAGACCATCTCGCCATTTGCATCAAGCACCGAGAACGAACGCGCGCCGTAGCTATAGATGACATCAACGTCACCATCGCCATCGGTATCACCCTGTGCGGTCGTGGTTTTCAGACGGCCAAGGTTTTCGTCCTTCTGAAGCGTGCTTGCGGTCGGGAAGGCAACCGGATCGAGTTTCAGCTTACCAACGCGGGTTTCTTCGCTGTAACCGTCATAATCACGTGAATCCCCTTCGTTGGCGATCAGGACCCATTCCTTGCCACCGATTTCGATCGCATCGATGGTGTCAGGCATATACATGCCCATGACCGGCCAGGTACGAATGTTGATCTTGCCGTCCTTGTCACTTGCGTCAAAGGCGTGAACCGAATGGTCCTTGAAACCAAGCCCAGCAACGCGTTTGACCGATGCGCCATCGATGTCAATGATCGCAACAGCATTGTTTTCCTGAAGCGAGACATAGGCGGTTCTGCTGTCCTTGGAGACGGCGATATATTCCGGCTCAACATCCTGGGCAACGCTTGAGGTGCCCGGGTTGGACGTGCGCATGCCATAAGGCAGTTCACCATCATTCAGGAACGAGAATTCAACAGTACGAACATTTGCAGCACTAAGGTTGTTCACACCTCCCGCCAGCGAAATGATCGAAACGCTGCCTTCCGGATCGTTTTTGAAATTGTCGCTCGGCTCACCTTCGTTGGCGACCAGAACATATTTGCCATCCGGGGTGAACTTGATCATGTCTGGCAGTGCGCCGACCGTTACAGCAGAAATAAAGCTGCCTTCGGTGTCAAAGAATACAGCCTGACCTGCAGCCTGCTTGTCCTTGTTTTCAACCGCAACCGCGACGATGCCATCCTTGATTGCAACACTGTTGGCACCCTTGCCCCATGTCGAAAGCTCCATCGAGCCGATCTTGGTCAGCTTGGATGGATCAGACATATCAAGAATATCAATCGCCTTATCGGCACCGTTCACGACAAAGATGCGCTTGGAGATCGGATCAAAAGCCGGGATTTCAGCAGCACCTTCGTCCAGCATACCGGTGCGGTATTCGCCCATCGGCACGATGGTCAGCGGATGCGCGCCAAGATTGGCAGCGCCAGAAACCATCATCGCATTGTTTTCAGCAGTGCTTACACAGGCAGTCAGAAGTACAGAAACGGCAGCAGTTGCCAGCAGTGAAGAACGCATAAATTCCCCCTTGGTAAATGGTTCGTCAGTGCAGACAACTTCCTGATTTGCTGTAACAGTTTAATGACCACGCGGTGACAGTTTCATAAATATCTTATGGCACTGACTGCTCCAAAACGCGCGCCGTCCCGTACCACTATGCAAGAGCCGGTTTTGTCCGACCAAATGCAAGACAGGAACGCCAAATGAGCATGATCAAGATCGCCATTATCGGGGCTGGCATGGCCGGCCTTAAAGCTGCCAGCACCCTTCATAAAATCGGCATGGATGTAACCGTGTTTGAAAAAAGCCGCGGCCTTGGCGGACGATTGGCATCACGGCGGACCGAGTTCGGACATTTCAATCATGGTGCGCAGTATGTAACCGCGCGCCATCCGGGCTTTAACGATTACCTTCATCAGGCTGCTGAATTTAACGCGGCACAGAACTGGCAACCCAACCTGCATCGTGGCGGTGATCATGGCGCGTATTCTGGCGATACCATCCCAGAAGTCAGCGGCAACCTCGCGCTGGAAAAATGGTATCAGGGCGCGCCGCAGATGAACAAACTTATCCGTCCACTGGTCGAACCGTTTGAAATCAGAAAACAGCACCGCATCACCAAAATCGATGCGATAACACCAAGAAGCTTTATGCTGCATGATGATCTCGATGGTGAATTTGGCCCGTTCGATGGCGTGATCGTCACCGCTCCTGCCCCGCAAACGGCTGATCTTCTGCGCCCACTCAGCCCACGCTTTGATCCGATTGGCGATGTGGTGATGGCGCCGTGCTGGGCTGTGATGGTGGCATTTGAAAAGCCGTTACCAACCGCGTTTGATGCGATGATCCATCCCTGCCCCGATATCAGTTGGGCCGCACGCAGCAGTCAAAGCAATGACATGTTCCATCGCAGAACGCCTGATCCGTGGGTCCTGCATGCAAGCCCGGAATGGTCACGCGACCATCTGGAAGAAGACAAGGAACGCGTGATTGAAAAGCTGTTGGCCGCCCTTCGCGATGTCAGTGGCGTGAAGTTGCCTGAATTGCATTCGGTTCAGGCGCATCGTTGGCGCTATGCCCGGACCAAAACGCCACTTGGCCGTGCGCAGCTTAATGGCATGAATGGTCGCGTGATTGCCGCAGGCGACTGGTGCCTTGGTGCGCGTGTCGAAGCCGCATGGCGCAGTGGTCAGTCTGCCGCACACACCATGATCGAAACGCTTATCGGTTGATCGCGCCAATCAGGGCCCTGTGACATGCCACGCAATGCCAACGGACATCGCCAAAGCAAATCCCACCTGCCAGAGAAAATCTGTGCAAGTTGCGCGCGCCCGTTTTCATGGCGGCGCAAATGGAAAGATTGCTGGGACGACGTTCGTTATTGCTCTGAGCGGTGTCGGGGCAATCGAAAGGCCGTAACGAACACTGAACAACAGAGTTTATCGCCATGATGTTTGATCAAAGCGATGAAGATATCCCGACCTACGCCATCCTGCGTCAGCGCACAATCGATCTGGCAACAGAACACGGTGTCGAGAAAACCATCTGCCCATCCGAAGTCGCGCGATCTTTCGGATCATACTGGCGCGATTTGATGCCACGTGTGCATCAGGTTGCAGATCAATTATGTTCGGAAGGTCAGCTTGAATATTGCAAGGACGGCGTCAGCCATGGCCAACGCCGTCCTTCAGGTCACTATCGTCTGCGCATCATCCCCGACAAGGGATCATGACTTCATCTTTGGCGGCTTAACCGCGCAGCGACTGCAAATGTTTGATCAGGCCTGCGGTAGATGCGTCGCGCGATCCGGCATCTTCCTTGCCCTCAACCATCGGAAGCAGTTCCATGGCAAGCTGCTTGCCAAGCTCAACCCCCCACTGGTCATAGGAATTCACATTCCAGATGATGCCCTGAACAAAGATCTTATGTTCATACATCGCAACCAAGCGGCCCAGGGTGAAGGGATCAAGCTGCTTATATAGGATCATGGTGCTGGGCTTGTTGCCTTCAAACACCTTTTGCGGTGCCAGAACGTCAATCTCGGCCGGTGACAGGTCACTTCCCGCCAGTTCCGCACGTACCTCTTCCTCGGTCTTGCCCCGCATCAGGGCTTCGGCCTGTGCCAGGCAGTTGGAAACCAGCTTGTCATGATGGTTTGCCAGCGGATGAAGCGCATTGGCCGCCATGATGAAATCAACCGGGATCAGTTCCGTGCCCTGATGGATCAGCTGATAAAACGCATGCTGGCCATTGGTGCCCGGCTCACCCCAGATGATCGGACCGGTTTCATAGGCAATCTGTTTGCCATCGCGTGTTACGGACTTGCCGTTACTTTCCATATCGGCCTGCTGCAGATAGGCCGGAAGGCGCGACAGATGCTGATCATAAGGCAGGATTGCTTGGCTCGATGCGCCAAGAACATTGCGATACCAAACACCAATCAAACCAAGAATCATCGGAATGTTTGTTTCAATTGGTGCGGTTTTGAAATGGTTGTCCATCGATTGCGCACCGCGCAGCAATTCTTCGAACTTGTCATACCCGACGGCGAGAATGATCGGCAAGCCAATCGCCGACCACAGGCTATAACGCCCGCCAACCCAGTCCCAGAAGCCGAACGCATTGTCGGTATCGATCCCGAAAGCTGCGACCTTATCAAGGGCGGTTGAAACCGCGACAAAGTGCTTGGCAACTGCGGCTTCGCTTTTGAGCATACCGACAAGCCAGTCACGCGCGGAATAGGCATTGGTTAGTGTTTCATCGGTCGTGAAGGTCTTTGATGCGATGATGAAAAGCGTCGTTTCCGCATCTAGGAACTTCAGCGTATCGACAATATGCGCGCCATCGACGTTGGAAACGAAATGGCAGCGAATGCCATCAAGATGGTACGGACGAAGGGCTTCGTTGACCATAACCGGGCCAAGGTCAGACCCGCCAATCCCGATATTGACGACATCAGTGATTTTCTTGCCGGTATGGCCTTTCCATTCGCCTGAATTCACACGCGCGGCAAAGTCTTTCAAACGGCCCAGCACCTCCTTGACGGCAGGCATGACGTCTTCGCCGTCAACTTCCACCGGTGCGCCATCAAGGTTACGAAGGGCTGTATGCAGCACCGCACGATTTTCGGTCACATTGATTTTGTCACCGGCAAACATCCGGTCGCGCCAACCTTCGACATTGGCCGCCTTGGCAAGCTCGACAAGGGCTGCCATGACATCATCGGTGATCAGGTTTTTGGAATAGTCGACAAACAGGTCGTTCAGTGCGACGCTATAGCGCTCAAACCGTGCCGGGTCTTCGGCAAATGCACGGCGCAGGTTCAGGTTTTCAGAAACCTCGGCACCCAGTTGATCAAGTTTGTCCCAGCTTGCGGTCATGGTATCAGCAGACATTCCACCCTCGGTCCATTCAAAATTTCATCCATACGAAACAGTCGCTCCGCAATTTGCGGCAGCCCTGAAACAAACCATGTGTGGGACAGTTTGCAGCATGCGGCGGCAAGATTATGGCCGCCGCATGAATTTTCGTTTAAGGCCTCGATCTTAGCGGTTCGAAAGAAACTCTTCGACCTCTTTTTCGGTCGGAAGTGCATTGATCGCACCACGTTTGGTCGCCGTGATCGCACCGACTGCATTGGCAAAACGGCACGCTGCGGCAAGCTTCTCTTCGGACTTCAAAAGGTCTGCGTCCTTAAGCAAACGCGACAGGAAACCTGCCGTGCAGCCATCACCGGCACCCGTTGCATCCACCGCAGTAATTTCAAATGACGGGACAAAACCATCAAATTCCGGGGTGATAAAGCGCGATCCTTTCGGGCCATAAGTCACAACCAAGGCACGCCACTGATCACACCAAAGATCCTTGATGCCTTCTTCAAGGTCATCCTTGCCCGAAACAAAGGTAATTTCTTCGTCGGACATTTTAACGACGTCAGCCTGACTGATTGCCAGACGCAGAATTTCGCGGGCCTTTTCAACACTTGGCCAAAGTGGCAAACGCAGGTTCGGATCGCACGAAATGATTGCGCCATTTTCGCGCGCAATCTTGATCGCCTCAAGCGTTGCCGCACGCGGATCATCATCGATCATGCAAAGGGTTCCGTAATGGAACAGATCGGTCGATTTCAGCATATCCTGATCAAGATCGGCCGGGCTCAAAAGCATGTCGGCAGAAGGGCTACGATAGAACGAAAACTCACGTTCGCCATCGGCGCGCAAAGACACAAATGCAAGACCAGTCAGCGCTTCTTTGGTCAGAACGATGCCCGATATATCAACATCAGCGTCTTTGAGTGTGTCGACCAGAAAATGGCCGAATGCATCATCGCCCAGTTTACCGATAAAACCGGTTTCAATGCCCAGACGCTGCAGTCCCACTGCCGCATTTCCCGGAGCGCCACCCGCAGCCTTGGCAAAGGCCGGTGCGTCCGCAAGGCCGGTACCAGTAACGGTCGGCACAAAATCGATCAAAAGTTCCCCAAGACATACAGCTTTGGCTGCCATGACGTTTCTCCGTTCGGATCGTCCACCATCAGGCGGACCCGTTTTCAGTATTAGCGATCTGTGGGACGCACGCTTTTAAATCGATTCAATTTGACACGCAAACCAAATAACCGATGGCTTGCGTGTCAGAACCAAATTAAGCGGTTTGCTTGGAGAGTGCACGGCCAAATTCAACTTCACGGCCACGTTCAAGGTTGTTCATCCAGCCATCAAAGCTGTCATCGCGTTCAAGCTGAATGGCGTAGTGACGATGAAGTGCTGCGCTCAGACGCCCTTCTCTGCCCAGTAGTTCATCGGCAATCGCAATCATGACCGAATTTGGCCAGGCAATCGGACGCATTTCGCGAATAGTGGTAAAGATGCTGTCTTCATCACGGTCCGGTTCGCACTGCGCCATCAAGGTGATCATGGCAGCAGTCGAGCGCGACACGCCCATATGACAATGGACAAGCAGATGCCCGTCACGGCGATCCTGATGGCCTTCGCGAAGGGTTTCACCAAAGGCCAGAATGGCTTCGACATCGGCCTTCACCGGCATCGGACGGCCTTCCTTGTCATCAATCACGTCATGGAAACGAAGGATGGTACGTTCATGCGGGGCGTAATCAGCAAAGATGGTCGGATCTTCGCGTTCAGGGTCAAGCACAGACAGGATATGGGAAACGCCCTGGCTGCGATGGGTTGGTAATTCATCAATCCCACAGATGGTCAGGCGTGTGATGGCGATCGGTTTCATTTCATTCTCCTGTCATACATCGTTTCTTTTTGCTTCGGGCAATAAGACCACAGGAAAATGAAAAAACAAGGGCCGACACTCGTAAAAAGTGCCAGCCCAGTATTTTTCGTCGAACTGACACATCATGCAGTGTCAGCGTATCCGACAAGTCAGCGATTACTTCGCGCGGTTTACCGCATGGATGTTCAGCATTTCCCAAGCCATGGTCGCCCCGGCCAGCGACGTGATGTCTGAAACATCAAATGGCGGAGAAACTTCGACCACGTCACTGCCAATCAGATTCACATGACCGGCAAGACCACGCAGGATCGACACCGCCTGATGGCTGGTCAAACCGCCCAGAACCGGCGTACCGGTACCAGGTGCATAGCACGGATCAAGACCATCAATGTCAAAGGTGATATAGGCCGGATTGTTGCCAACCGTTGCCTTGATCTGTTCGACAATGGCGTCAATCGACATGGACTGAACTTCCGGGCCATAGATGATGTTATAGCCGTGCGTCGATTCATTATGGGTACGAATACCGACCTGAATGGATTTCGACGGGTTCACGATGCCCTTCTTGGCGGCATGCCAGAACATGGTGCCGTGATCGATACGATCACCATCATCTTCCCAGGTATCGGAATGCGCATCGAACTGGATCAGGGAAATGCCATCACCATACTTTTCCGCATGCGCCTTTAAGATCGGATAGGTGATGAAGTGATCGCCACCGATTGTCAGCATTTTTGCGCCCGACTGAACGATGTCACGTGCGTGATCTTCGATCATCTCCGGCAGCTTTTCTGGATGGCCCGGATCAATGACCATGTCGCCATAATCAATCACAGCCATTTCGGCAAAGATATCACGGCCAGACGGGAAATGCGGCGCCCATGCAAGGTTGGTCGATGCACGACGCACACCCTGCGGGCCAAGACGCGTCCCCGGACGGCTTGACGTTGCAAGATCATAGGGAATACCGGTAACCGCGACATCAATACCATTGAGATCGCGGGAATATCTGCGGCGCATGAATGACAGCGCACCGGAATACATCGGCTCGCTGGTGTTCTGATGCACAGATTTTGCAGTAAAGGCGTTATCACCGCCCTTGGTGTCAATGACCCCGGTGCTGCTCATTTTAAAACCCTTCTCACTTCCCGTATCAAACCCGGACCGTCTGCCTGTCAGCGGTCGACGGGATCCTTACGCGTCGCCCAGTGCAATCCAGGTCGACTTGACTTCACAATATTTGTCGAGCGCATGCAACGAACGGTCGCGACCGGTACCGGACTGTTTGTAACCACCAAACGGCATGGTGATTGATCCACCGTCCCAGCAATTCACCCAGACAAGACCCGAACGCAGTTTCTTTGCGGTCATATGGGCCTTGTTGATATCGCGCGTCCACACAGCAGCCGCCAGACCATATGGCGTATCATTTGCGGTCTGAACAGCCTCTTTCCAATCCTTGACCGAAATTACCGACAGAACCGGGCCAAAGATTTCTTCCTTGGCGATTGTCATGTCGTTTTTGATGCCATCAAACACGGTCGGTTCGACATAATATCCACCAGACTCGGTACGTGCACGCTTGCCACCGGTGCGCAGAACGCCACCTTCGGCCGAGCCCTTTTCGATATAACCCAGAACACGGTTCATCTGGTTTTCATCGACAATTGCGCCCATCTGGCTTTTCGGATCAAGCGGATCGCCCGGCTGCATTTTCGAACCAGCGGCGATGACCTTTTCGATGAACTCGTCCTTGATGCTTTCTTCAACAATCAAACGCGAACCCGCAGTGCAAACTTCGCCCTGGTTATAGAAGATGCCACCGGCCGCAGCCGCCGCAGCCGCATCCATATCCGGGCAATCGGCCAGAACGATGTTCGGGCTTTTGCCACCACATTCAAGCCATACGCGTTTCATGTTCGACTGACCGGAATACTGCAAGAACAGCTTGCCGACTTCACCCGACCCGGTAAAGGTCACGCAATCCACATCTTCATGCAGGCCAAGCGCCTTGCCCGCCGTCGGACCAAAGCCCGGAACAACGTTCAAAACACCTTCCGGAATACCGGCTTCAACCGCGATTTCCGCAACACGAAGTGCTGTCAGCGGTGATTGTTCGGCTGGCTTAAGGATAATCGAGTTTCCCATCGCCAAGGCCGGTCCAAGCTTCCAGACCGCCATCATAAGCGGGAAGTTCCACGGAACCACTGCCGCAACCACGCCCAGCGGTTCACGGGTGATCATGCCGATTTCATTGGTTCCTGACGGGGAAATCTCGTCATAGATCTTGTCGATCGCCTCGGCGTACCAGCGAATGCATTTGTATGACAGCGGAATATCATCGCGTACGGCAAGCGTGATCGGCTTGCCCATATCAAGGCTTTCCAGAAGTGCTAGTTCCGCCGCGTTCTTTTCCAGAAGATCAGCAAAATGAAGCAGTATCGCCTTGCGCTTTGCCGGGGCTGCTTCCGACCAGCTTCCTTTTTCAAACACCGCACGTGCCGATGCCACAGCGCGATTGACGTCTTCAACGTCACATTCGGCAACTTGTGTCAGGACCGAGCCATCACGCGGGCTGATGCAATCAAATGTCTTGCCCGATGCGGCATCGACATAGGCACCGTTGATGAACGCCTTGTTGCGAATATCAAGGGCGGCGGCCTGGGCGGTCAGTTGTTCAAAATTCAACGGATTGGTCATCGGAAGTCTCCTGACGGATGGCGCGTTGGGGCCTTGTTCAGTTTTGAAATTTCGGTGCCGATATTTTTATCGGCGGATCTTTTGTGCAGGTGATCAGTAGGACGGCGGTGTCGCGGCACTAACGATTTCACATTCACCATCGCCGACATTGCGGAAACGGTGCGGAATTTCCGCATTGAAATAATAGGCATCACCGGGGCCAAGCACCTTGACCCTCTCACCGACCGTTACTTCAAGTTTCCCGCGAATGATGACGCCGGCCTCCTCGCCCTTCTGGACGATCAGATTGTCACCGGTGTCACCACCCGCTGGATAGGTTTCATGGAGCACGCGCAATTTACGATCCTTGCGCGATGCCCCGACAAGACGCATCGACATCGTCCCGTCAGAAAGTTCAACAAGCTCTTCTTTTTTAAAGAAGATTTCTTCACCGTTATCGAGATCGATGGTGAAGAAATCGATCAGGCTCATGGGAATGCCGGCCAAGACCTTGGCAAGGCTGTCAACAGACGGGCTGACCCGGTTCTGTTCAATCGTCGAGATCGTACTGTTTGTAACACCGGCGCGACGCGCCAGTTCACGCTGTGACAGCCCATACATGCTGCGCACCGCTTTCAAACGATCCCCTACCTTTTGCGACATTCCCGTTTATTCCCTATCGAACTTATTCTTGTTTATGTGCGACTAGACCGCATCAAGGTACCAGCGATATTCAAGCTGGGTGACCTCGGCGAAGAATTCGTCATATTCGGCACGGCGGCAGATATCGAAGACCTCGACAAAGCGTTCGCCCAGATATTCCTTGACGATTTCACCATCAACGAAGCGATCAAGTGCGGAAATCATGCTGCGCGGAACGATCCGGCCACCATGCTGCTCGTAACCGTTACCAACAGTGGGTTCACCCGGATCAAGTTTGTTCTTCATGCCGTGATGCATCCCGGCCAGAACGCATGCCAGAACCAGATACGGGTTGGCATCCGCACCAGATACACGATGCTCCACACGGGCGGCCTTCGGGCTGCCTGCCGGAATACGCAACGCAACTGTACGGTTATTCAGACCCCAGTTCGGCGACATCGGCGCATAGGCCTTGTTCTGGAACCGGCGGAACGAGTTCGGGTTGGGCGCAAACACCGCCATGCTTTCAAACATGGCTTCCTGCAATCCACCAATCGCGAAACGCAGATTGTCTGAAACTTCCTCATCCGCCACCGGCGAAAGCACGTTATTGCCATCCGCATCACGCAGCGACACGTGAACATGCAAGCCGTTACCGGCCTGATCGGAATATGGTTTTGCCATAAAGGTCGCGGTCACACCGTGATCCCAAGCAATACCTTTAACGGTACGCTTAAGCTGCATAGCGTGGTCTGCGGCCATCATCGGATCATTGACGTGACCCAGATTGATTTCAAACTGGCCGGGACCAGCTTCGGCAACGATGGTGTCAGCCGGAATGTCCTGACGGTTCAGTTCGGCAACCGCGTCATGCAGGACTTTTTCGAAATCTTCGATCTGCTGCAGACCATAAACCTGAACACCATCAGATGCGATCCCGCCGCCAAGTGGCTGAGGCGGAAGCGGTTCTGCGGTTTTTTCGTTCTGGTCTGCCAGATAGAATTCAAGCTCAAGTGCGACAGTCGGATAAAGACCGTCAGCAGCCATGCGATCAACTACGCCCTGCAGCACATTGCGCGGATCAGCAAAGAATTTTGTACCATCAAGGTTATGCAGGCTCATCATGACCTGCGCCAATGGCAGTTCGCCATACGGCACACGGCACAGCGTTCCCGGGATCGGTTTTGCCAGATTGTCCTGGTCACCGCTCGACCAAAGAAGGCCCGTACCTTCGGGGGTGTCCCCCGTGATATCCACCAGGCACATCGAACCCGGCAGCGTCACACCTTCGGTAAAACTTTTGAGAAACTTTTGTTTGCTGATTCGCTTGCCGCGAAACACGCCATTGACATCGGGAATGAGCAACTCGACAAGTTCAACATCCGGATTTTCTTCAAAGAATCGTTGGGCTTCTGCCCTACTGTCTTCGACGAACGACTTGTTCATCGTCTTATACTCCCAGAAAAGGCCTTTTATTACAGGGTTGATCCCCGACGAACGGGTTTTATCCCTGAAACTCATCGTGCCGTGCCGAAATGCCCCGGTCAAGCCCCTTCGTTCGATATATCGTGCAAATCATGCAGTGCAAAAGAAATCTCCACGCCGATCAACTCGTTACCAACAGGCATCCCACAGCAACCACCAGATAACAAAAAACGAGTTTTCAGGCCGAAAAATTTTGTCGAAAAATCCTCTTGCAAAGGTGTTCAAAAAAACGAACACTAAAAACAGATGTTCAACATATCGCACAAAACAGACAAGCATCGCTGTCAGGAGACGTTATGAATAATTTCGACAAAACCGCCTATTGGCAGGACATTGACCAGGCTCACCACATTCACCCGTTCACCGATACGGCGGATCTGAATAACCGTGGCACCCGGGTTATCACGCGCGCCGAAGGTGTCTTTATCGAAGATTCCAACGGCAAACGTTACCTTGATGGCATGGCCGGTCTGTGGTGTGTGAATGTCGGCTATGGCCGCAAGGAACTTGCAGAAGCTGCTTTAAAGCAGATGCAGGAACTGCCCTATTACAATAACTTCTTCCAGTGCGCGAATACGCCTGCGATCGAGCTTTCCAAAGTTCTCGCGGAAATCACGCCAGAAGGCCTGAACCACGTTTTCTATGCCAATTCCGGCTCAGAGGCGAACGACACAGTTGTTCGTATGGTTCACCAGTATTGGAACCTTAAAGGCAAGCCTGAGCGCACCACCATCATCAGCCGCAAGAACGCCTATCACGGCTCGACCGTTGCCGGTGCGTCGCTTGGCGGGATGTCTGGCATGCATGCACAGGGCGGCGCGCTGGTCCGCGACATCGTTCATATCGATCAGCCTTATTGGTACGGCGAAGGTGGCGATCACACCCCGGAAGAATTCGGCCTGATTGCAGCACGCAAGCTTGAAGAAAAGATCGAAGAACTTGGTGCTGACCGTGTTGGTGCCTTTATTGGTGAACCGATCCAGGGTGCTGGTGGCGTGATCATTCCGCCGTCAACCTACTGGCCGGAAGTCCAGCGTATCTGCAAAAAATACGACATCCTTCTGATTGCCGATGAAGTCATTTGTGGCTTTGGTCGTACCGGCGAATGGTTCGGTTCTGACACGTTTGGCATCAAGCCGGACCTGATGCCAATGGCAAAGGGCATGTCGTCGGGTTACCTTCCGATCTCGGCCGTTATGGTTGGTGATCGCGTAGCCGACGTTCTGATCAATGAGTGCGGTGAGTTTACCCACGGCTTTACCTATTCAGGTCACCCTGCATGTGCGGCTGTGGCGCTTGAAAACATTCGTATCCTGCGCGAAGAAAAAATGGTCGAACGCGTCAAGGATGATATCGGTCCCTATTTCGCCAAAGCGCTTAAAACCCTTGAAGACCACCCGCTGGTCGGTGCGGTTGAAACCGTTGGTCTGATTGCCGGCATGCCGCTGGTTGATGACAAGAAAACGCGCAAAATGTTTGATAAGCCGGGCACGGTTGGCACGATTTGCCGTGATGCCTGTGTTGCCAATGGCGTGATCATGCGCGCCTGTGGTGACCGTATGGTTCTGTCCCCGCCGCTTTGCATCACCAAAGAAGAAATCGACGAGCTGGTCAAACGCGCACGCGCTGCCTTTGACGAGACCGCGAAGAAAATCGGAAAAATGTAATCATCATCTGATTACAGTGCCTTAACGAAATACCCGGCGTGAGATATCATTGCCGGGTATTTTCTTATCCGCCCAATCACCCTGCCCCACGCGCCAGCGAGTTTCCCATGCTTAAACGCATCTACCAGCCTGCGGCCTATCAAACCGATACCATGCCCAAAAGCTTTTGGGTCGCCAGCGCATCGCCCCTGCCCGAGTGTCTGGAAATGCCTGCTGAAGGCACGATCAGGGCCGATGTTGCGATCATTGGCGGCGGTTATTGTGGTCTGTCGGCCGCATTGGAACTGGCCAGGAACGGCGCAGATGTCGCGGTTTTTGATGCCGGGCGCAGTGGCTGGGGCGCATCGGGGCGCAATGGTGGCTTTTGCTGCATGGGTGGCAGTGGCAAGGATTACGGATATCTTGCCAAACGATTTGGCGAAGATGCAGTTCGGCATTTTGCCCGCATTCAACGCGACGCCATTCATCTGGTTGAAAAACGCCTGACGGATTGGAACATCGATGCAGACCGCCATTCTGATGGCGAAGTCATCCTTGCGCATAAGCCAAACCGGATAGCAGAACTTAAACACGAAGCAGCCGAACTGGCCCATTTCACCAAGATCAAGACCGAGCTTTTAAGCCCGGAAGCCCTTGATGAACGCGGCCTTCACGCCAAGGACACCCATGGCGGATTGCATGTTAAAATGGGCTTTGGCCTAAACCCGATGAAATATCTGGTGGGTCTGCATCAACAGTGTGTGGCAGCAGGTGTTCGGATATTTGAACAGGCAAAGATTGATCGCTTGGTCGAAGACGGCGAAGGATACCGCCTTCATGCCGGAAACACGCAGATTTCGGCAGGAAAGATCATCATCGCCACCAACGGCTATAGCGCGGAAAACCTGCCCGATTGGGTTGGTGGCAGATTGATGCCGGTCTTTTCAGGCATCCTTGTCACCCGCCCTCTTAGCGAGGATGAGCTTGCCGAACAAGGCTGGACAAGCGATTTAATGGCCTTTGATAGCCGCATCCTTTTGCACTATTTCCGCAAGCTTCCCGATAACCGGTTCCTGTTTGGCGGGCGTGGCGGCATCACCGCGACCGAGGCCGCCTTTGCCGCGGGCAAACGCGACTTGCTAGATAACTTCAATCGCATGTTCCCGGCATGGCGGGATGTGGAATTCTCCCATCACTGGAATGGTTTGGCGTGCCTGTCACAAAGCTGGCGGCCTTATATCGGACGTGTGCCCGGCCATCATGATGCCTGGACAGCCCTTGCCTGGCATGGCAATGGGGTCGCATTGGCAAGTCAGGGCGGAAAGATGTTGGCCGAACGGATGTTGGGCACGATTGACGATGATGATATCGGATCCGTACTTGGCACCCCTATGGGCAAATTCCCGATGCCAAGCCTGCGTCGCTTGGCGCGATCGGTTGCCTATCGCTATTACGGGCTGCGCGATAATTACGCCTAAGCAGGCCATGTTCGCGCGCTTAAATTCAGCGATCCATTTGCGTCAGCATCAAAAGTGACTTATGTCATGTCGCGCAGTGGCCAGTTGCGCTACTGAACTGGCATTCTGAACGACCTATAGGCACCATCATCATGTCCGACCAACAGCCGACCCTTGCCGAAATCAAGGAACGCCGCGAAATCGCCACCCGCCGTATCAAGGAAGATACCGGGATCGATCAGGACATGATCAAAAACATCGTGCACGGCTTCTATGCAAAGGTCCGCGATGACGATCTGCTGGGACCGGCATTTGATGAAAAGGTCGAGAACTGGGATCATCATCTTGATCGTATGGTGATGTTCTGGTCATCGGTCGCCTTGGCCACCGGCAATTACGACGGCCGCCCGATGCAAAAGCATCTGCCTCTTAAGATAACCCGACATCATTTTGATCGCTGGCTGCAACTGTTTGCCCAGACGCTTTCGGAATATTGCCAAGAACCAGCTGCAAAGCACTTCATGGAACGCGCCCTTCGCATTGCTTCAAGCTTTGAGATCGGGATTGCCGCCCACAATGGCGTATTGCTTGGCAAGGGCGAACGTTATGATCCGGTTTCAAGCTGGGATCCGAAATAAGCTTCGGCTTTAACTCAACAACATTCATAACTCTTCCGGGACATCCCCCCCTGCCCGTCAGAACTGTCACATGAATATAATGTCAACCCAGTTGACATTATATTCATCATCGGGTTTCATGGCCCCATGGAAAACAAACCGAACTCACATACCGAAAAGCTTTACCGCGCCATTCAGCTTACCCGCCCCCTGCTGCGCCATATCTCCGCATATGTAGAGCAGGAACTGGGTGATAGCGGCGTTACAGTTGGGCAGCGTGCCGTCCTTGAAGTTCTTTACACTGACGGCGCGATGACCGCCCCGCAATTAACCCAAAAGCTGGAACTTAAACGTCAGTTTGTCGCCCGTATGTTGGCCGAGGCAACGGATGCGGGGCTGGTAACCCAACAAGCCAACCCTGAACATGCACGTGCCCATTTTCATGTTCTGACCGATGCCGGGCATGGCGCGATCGCACGCATCCGTGATCATGAAATGCAGAAGCTTTTGGAACTTGAAGCGCTGTTTACCGTTGAAGAAATTGAAACCCATTACCGAGTTCAGCAGGTCATGAACCGTTGGTTTGCCGACAGGTTAACCACGCCGAAACCGTGACATAGCACCAATTGCCCCACGAACGGAGAACGTGACGATGTGGTCAGCGATCCTGATTATTGCCGCCGTGATTGCAACCCTTATAGCCTATACAGCTTACGGCCACCATCGCCATTTGGCCGCGAGTACGGGCACATCCATTGATCCGGCATCACGGCCAAATACCGCGCTTCTGATCATTGATTTTCAGGAGGATTTTACTACTGCCTCCGCCAAGCAGGCCTATCCACCTGCCGCGATGGAAAGCACCCTTACGGCAATCAATGCACTGGTCGAAACCGCCAATGAAAATGGCACCCCTGTCATTTCGGTGCGCCAAAAGTTTGATGGCTGGTACATCAATCTTTTGGTCCGGCTTCTGAACGAAGGCCGTGGCGGAGCCTCGTCTGATGGACTTAATCTGGATGCACGGATTGATGGTGATATTGATCATGACATAGTCAAATCACGCGCCGATGCGTTTCACGAGGAAAAACTTGATCGCATTTTGGCCCAGCACGGTGTTGGCAATTTGATTGTCGTCGGGCTGGATGGGGAATATTGCGTGAATGCGACGATTACCGGCGCGCTTAATCGCGGTTATGACGTCTCGTTCAGTGACGCGACCACGCTTACACTGAACTCAGCCAACTGGCAGAAAGTAAAATCCCGCCTCATTGCCGCAGGTGCAAAAGACGGGATTTCGCTAAATCATAAGCCGACCAAGTCAGACAGAGCAAAGGAAAACGAGCCTGCCTGACCGTCGCTAGCCTAAATCTTGTCGCGGATCGAATACCAGAGCATGGCCGCGACCAGAAGCGGGAAGCGCAATGCCTTCCCGCCCGGGAAGACCGGGATCTTAAGGTTCGACATCACGTCAAACCGTTCCATCGTGCCGGCAACTGCGTCGGCCATGATCTGCCCGGCAAGGGTTGCCATGGCAACCCCGTGCCCGGAATAGCCTGACGCGGTAAAGGTATTGTCGTCGATCTTTCTAAAGAACGGCATGCGGTTCATCGTAATCGCCAAGGTCCCGCCCCAGCCATAATCGATCTTGACGTCTTTCAGCTGCGGATAGACTTCAAGCATATGCGGCGAGACAAACGCCTTGATGTCACTTGGGAAGGTGTAGCCATAGGTCTCCCCACCGCCAAACACCATGCGTTTATCTGCACTTAATCGGTAATAGTTGATCACGAATTTGGAATCTGCGACCGCAACATCATCACGGATCAATTCCCGCGCCAGATCATCGCCAAGCGGCTCGGTCGCGATGATGAAATTGTTGATCGGCATGACGCGGCGCGCAACCCGATCATCAAGCGCATCCAGATAACCGTTGCAGCCAAGGATCAGTTTGTTGGCCGTGATGGTTGCGCCATCCTTGGTCTTGACCGTGACCTTGCCCGCCTTGTTTTCATAGCCGGTGACAAACGCATTTTCAAAAATGCGCGCACCTGCCGCACGGGCAGAATTGGCAATCCCCAGGGCAAAGTTCAGCGGATGTATATGCCCCGCCCCCATATCAAGCGATCCGCCATGATAAAAATCAGTACCCAGCATCTCGCGAATTTCGGCACGGTCGACGGACCGGATATCGTTATAGCCATATTCTTCGCGCAGCTTGTCGCAATAGGCATGGGTATCATCGACAAAGCGCGCCCGGTGATCGGCATGTAGGATACCCGGTTTCCAGTCGCACTTGATGTCATGCTTGGCGATCAGGGATTTAACAATGTCCTTGGACTGTTCGGCAATATCCCAAAGCTTTTTGGCATCATCGCGCCCGACCATCTTTTCAAGATCGTCCTGTTCGCGGCGCTGACCCGAACCGACCTGACCGCCATTACGGCCCGATGCGCCCCAACCAACCCGATGCGCTTCAAGCAACACAACGTCAAATCCGCGCTCCGCCAAATGCAGAGCGGATGACAAACCGGTAAAGCCCCCACCGATGACGACAATGTCGCAGGTTTGGTCCCCTTCAAGCTTTGCAAATGGTTCCGTCGCATTGGCAGATGCCGCGTAATAGGACGCGGGATATGCGCCGGCCTTGTCATTGGCGGTCAGCAAATTCGGGGTAAACACGGAGTGCCTCTATTGGTTGTTAATTATGGGCTTATCCTGACCGATCAGGGGCATCTATCAAGGAAAAACCAACGATTTCGCACGGGTTTGACATCATTTCACCGATTATGCCAAAACAGGCAACCCACGGGAAAAAGGATTGCGCAAACCCACGCCCAAAACGCGATAAATGCAAGGCGCTCTGATGGTATTTCCAATCATCAGAACGCATTTTCTCACGGGATTCTTACACGCCCTGCGTCACGGCCTCGACCATACGAAGGGCTGTTTTGGTTGCCGCACAGCCACCACGTGCCGTACAGCGCAAATCAGGATGCATCATCGCACCAATTTTCACGGTCTGATCGACGAGTTCATCATATTGCAGAACCGCGTCAAAGCCCGCCAAAACCGCCATCGCCGATGAAAAGGCATGCGAAACGCCGGCCACATTACGCGCATGGCACGGGATTTCCACATCCCCGCCCACCGGATCACACACAAGACCCAAGGTGTTCATCAAACACATGCTGGCTGCGTCAAAGCATTGCTTGGCCGATCCACCATAAGCCTGGGTCACACCGGCTGCAGCCATGGCGGCCGAGGCGCCGGTCTCGACCGAACAGCCACCACATTCCGCAGCAAAGGTACCGCGCACCGCAAACACCGCCCCGATCAGCGCCATAACCTGAAGCGCATCGGTCGCCCCTTCAATATCAATGCCATGCCGGATCAAACCATATAGCGTTCCGGGCACAACACCGGCACTGCCAGCCGTTGGTGCGGCACACACAAGACCACGGTTGCTGTCGCGTTCCATCGCCGATAATGCACCGGCCATCGCATCTTGCAACACCGGGCCGCCAAGCCCTGCTGGCAGGTTGGCATCACGGACATTGCGCGCGCGCAGGGTCAGAAACCGCATAACATTGTCTTCTGGCTTGGCATCAAACCCTTCGGCCACCACGCGCAGCATCAGCTCGCAACGCTCCCGGAACAGTTCGCGGGTTGCCTCACGCGACAGGCCAAGTCGCTTGGCCTCCAACGCCAATGCCGCATCGGCAATCGATCCGCCTTCCTGCTTGTCAGCAACTTCAATCACCGCTGCCGTGGTTGAAAACAGATCATCGGTCGCACAGACCGGATATTGTGATGCATCGGCAAAACGCACATTATCAATGCCATCACGTGCGCGAAGATCGGATAGCTGCATTGAACTTGGTAACGCCTGCAGGGAAATTTCGATCCGCTCATGCGCCGGATCGACCGATACGCCAAGCAGACTATTGTCGCCTGCTGAAAGCTTGGCCGCAATTTCATCCGCGTTTGCAACAACAGTGGGTCCCCAAACAAACACGGTCGCCGTCTTACCGGTCAGAAACAGCGCTTCTCCATTCATACTGTCGATGTAATACATCCCGCCGCCAACAGAGGCCCCAGTATAAAGATCGGTACGCTTGGTCCCATCCGGTGCAACAACGCTGAGTTCCAGATCAACACGGTTAGGATGGTTGTTGTTTTCAAGCTCGGTCACTTCGACCGCAAATTTGAAGCCCTCACCGCGCTCAACCCGACCAAGGATTTCGCGGTAATCCGCATCGGTCAGCTTTGCGCCCGCCAGTCCAGCAGCAAAATTCTCGTCCGAGCTTTGTGCCTTATAAACCGGGGCAAAAGACCCGCGCGGGTCGAACCGGATCACAGCGTTTTCAAGCACTTCGCCGTTTGCACAGGACAGCTCACGCACAAGCTTTGCCATCATGTAGGGCGCGGCACAGTGCGAACTTGATGGCCCGCGCATAACCGGACCGATAACGGAATTAAGCAGACTGATTTCTTGCATGGCGGCTTTTCTTCTTTTGGCGTGTATGTCGCGGGGATTGCATACAATATTCTCCGATCATCACCTGCCCGTTTGCCAAATGCAATCACCCAAACGAAAAATCCCCGACCCACATAAACCGTGGATCGGGGATTTCTGATTTATTCCAAGCGGGCTGGATTATCAGCGCTGCTTGGTTTCCCATTCGGGATGCACGAAATATGGCGCATTCGATGGTGCCAGGGGCTGACGGCCACGAATGATATCAGCAGCCTTTTCACCGATCATGATCGTCGGTGCATTCAGGTTGCCCGTGGCAATCGACGGCATGATGGAACTATCCACCACGCGAAGGCCTTCGATGCCATGAACGCGGGTGTTTTCATCGACCACAGCCATATCATCACTGCCCATCTTACACGAGCATGACGGGTGATAAGCACTTTCGGCGTGATCAGCGACCCAGGCATTGATCTCATCATCGGTCATGATGTCCTTGCCCGGTGAAATCTCGCGACCACGAAGGTCTGCAAAGGCTTCCTGACCAAAAATCTCGCGGGTCAGGCGAACCGATGCGCGCATTTCTTCCCAGTCTTCCGGGTGGCTCATATAGTTCGGATCAATGATCGGGCGATCTTTCGGATTGGCAGATGCCAAACGTACCGTACCGCGCGATTTGGACCGCATCGGACCGACATGGGCCTGGAAACCATCACCTTCTGCAGCTTTGGAGCCGTTATAATTAATCGCGGCTGGCATGAAGTGATATTGCAGATCTGGGTGCTTGACCCCTGCCTTGGACCGGATGAAACCACCGGCTTCGAAATGGTTTGTCGCACCAAGACCGGTTTTGAACAGATACCATTCAACACCGATCTTAAGCTTGTTCCACCAATCAAGTTTGCTGTTCAAGCTGATCGGCTTGGTGCATTCCATCTGAACATAAAGCTCCAGATGGTCCTGAAGGTTTTCACCAACACCTGGCAGATCATGGACAAGATCAATACCATGTTCGCGAATATGGGCTGCCGGACCAACACCTGAAAGCATCAAAAGCTTTGGCGAGTTGATCGAACCGGCCGAGACAATTACTTCGCGATCCACCACGGCACGTTTGGTTTCGCCCTGATGGGTGAAATCAAGACCAATCGCACGTTTTCCTTCGAAAACAATGCTTTGCGCCAGTGCATTGTGATAGACGGTCAAGTTCGGACGCGTCATTGCCGGGCGCAAATAAGCGCGTGCCGTTGACCAGCGACGGCCCTTATAGACCGTCATATCCATGGTTCCCAAACCTTCCTGGCAATAGCCATTTTGGTCCGGGGTGAATTCGTACCCCGCCTGCTGACCGGCTTTGATCCAAGCTTTGTGCAGGTCGTTCTGGCATTTGCCGGTCGTTACATGCAGCGGCCCATCGCCGCCATGATATTCGTCACCGTCAGTGTCTTCGTTACGCGTATCGGCCTTACGGAAATATGGCAGGCAGCGCGCATAATCCCATTCCTTGAGTGCTTCGTCTTCTTCGGCCCAACGGTTGTAATCAAGTGCATGACCACGAACATAGGCCATGCCATTGATCGAGCTTGATCCGCCATAAACACGACCGCGCGGGGTTTCCATGCGGCGGTTATTCAGGTTGGGCTGCGGCGTCGTCCAATAGGCCCAGTTGTAGGTTTCCGACTGCATCGGATATGACAGCGCGGTTGGCATATGAATACGCCAATCCCACCAATGGTCTTTCGGGCCTGCTTCAACCACAAGCACCTTGACCTCGGCATCCTCGGTCAGGCGGTTGGCCAAAACAGCACCGGCCGAACCGGAACCAACAATCACGTAATCGTATTTTTCAGTCGTCGTTGGGGTCGTCATACATGATCCCTTTAATTTCAATGCTGTGTGGGCAGCCTGTTTCTGATCGGCACAACCAATCAGTAAGGTGCTGCGACATCGCCGGTTTCGACATAAACCGATTTGATGCGGGTGTAATGTTCGATCGCAGCGCGACCGTTTTCACGACCGACACCGGACTTCTTCACACCGCCAAACGGCATTTCAATCGGGGTAATGTTGTAGGTATTGATCCAGCAGGTCCCTGCTTCAAGCTTGGCAACCACGCGATGACCACGCGACAAGTCCTTGGTGAAGACACCTGCGGCCAGACCATATTGAGTATCGTTAGCGCGCTTGATGACGTCTTCTTCGTCACGGAATGTCAGAACCGACATCACCGGGCCAAAGATTTCTTCACGCACGATGGTCATGTCATCACGGCAATCGGCAAAGACGGTCGGCGCAACAAACAGGCCACCTTCCGGCATGCCTTCGGTCACCGCATGACCACCAAGAACGCATTTAGCCCCCTCTTTCTTACCGATTTCGATATAGGACATCACCTGATCGTACTGGGATTTGGTGACGATCGGGCCGACCTGGGTTTCCGGCTTCTCCGGATCGCCCAGAACAAGGTCCTTCGAACGGGCGATCAGTTTTTCGATGAAGGCATCAGCAACGTCTTCATGGACAAACACACGCGTTCCGTTCGAGCAAATCTGACCTGATGAATAGAAGTTCGCCATCTGCGCGCCCGAAACAGCGTTATCAAGATTGGCATCTTCAAACACGATCATCGGCGACTTGCCGCCCAGTTCCATGGTGACCGCCTTCATGCCGCCTGCAGCAGCTGCCGCAACCTTGGCACCCGTGGCAGCCGACCCGGTCAGGGAAACTTTATCAACGTCGTGATGATCAACCAGTGCGGCACCGCATTCGCGCGCGCCCTGCACCACGTTGTAAACACCATCAGGAAGACCTGCTTCCTGCAGCGCTTCGGCAACGGCAATGGCTGAAAGCGGGGTGACTTCGGATGGCTTGTAGACAACCGCATTGCCACATGCCAATGCCGGTGCTGCTTTCCAGCAGGCAATCTGGATTGGATAGTTCCAGGCACCAATAGCCGCACAAACGCCAACCGCTTCGCGGCGGGTATAGGCAAAGTTACCGGCAAGATCGATATGCTCGCCCGCAAGACTTCCTGCGACACCGGCGAAATATTCAAGGCACTCGACACCGGAAATCACATCAACGATTTCTGTTTCCTGAATGGCACGGCCGGTATCACGGGTTTCAACCATGGCCAGTTCATCATTGCGATCACGCAGGATTTGGGCAGCCTTGAACAACACACGCGCACGTTCAGCAGCCGGCGTGTTTTTCCAGATTTCAAAACCGGCACGTGCCGCCTTTACTGCTGCATCAACATCAGCTGCCGTGCTTTCCTTGCCCTTGGCAAGAACGGTGTTGGTCGCCGGGTTCAGCGTTACCATGTCCGCGCCAGAACCGCTGGTTTTCTTGCCGTTGATGAAATTCTGAAATCTGATAAAGGCTCATAGCAAAACTCCTGCAGGCCGCCTCGATACCGGGCGACCATGAACGTGAATATGTGGCGATTGCGTTCAGCGTTCCGGCGAGTTCGCCAGATATAACCGCAAGGTGCTAAGCACCATTTTGCGCGCTGCACTGACATCGGAACGGCCCAGCGAAAGACCGGTACGCACCCAGATGCCGTCAATCATGGCCGCAATTGCAGCCGAAATTTCTTCTGCCCGCTGATCGGTTGTCAGTTGGCGCAGCTCATGGCGCAAATTCGACGCCAGTCGCTGAAAATAGATATTGTTGATACGGCTCAGATCTTCTGAGAACGGCACCTGCGCCCAGAAAGACAGCCACGCCACGGTTACCTGCGGGGTGAACTGTTCTCTGTTAAAGTTCGTGTCGATGATTGCTTCAAGGCGATCCATCGGCGTCTTTGCCTTGGGCATACGGGCCAGATAATCACTGCGCAATTCCTGCATCAGGAAGCGCATGGTCGCTTCAAGCAACGCATTCTTGCCACCGAAATAATGCGAGATGATCCCAGACGACATCCCCGCCGCCTTGGAAATCCGCGCGATTGTTGTATCGGCAAATCCGTGGCGATGAATGGTTTCAATCGTCGCGTCGATTAACTGCCTGCGGCGTACAGGCTGCATACCAACCTTGGGCATCACTCATCCAATTCAGTTGCGTTCCGAGGGGTTTAACGCCACTGCAACAGCATAAGACGCAGTTTTTAACCCTTCGCAATTGACGTATCCCGAATATGCTGTAATTTAATTGAACAATCAATCAATAAAAACACGCCGTCATGAGCGGCGCGTTCCCAAGGGGCTTCTACCTTTGCTGCGCGGCTTTGCGGCTGTTTTTGTGGTTGTTCCGGTCCATGGATTTCGTTCGGGGGAACGGATCGCATGGCTCTGGGCGAGTGTTAGCGACATATTTTGTTGCGTTGATGTTCGTCTGGCCTCCGGAACCGAGACATCTTCCGACTTCCGCTTTGCGGTGGTTGGTAACGTTAGGTTTACACAAGGGAGAACCAGAAACATGACCAAACTTTCCACGTTCGGCCGACTTCTTGGCAGCACCATCATTGCCACCACCCTTCTGGGTGCGGCATCCGCCAAGGCAGCCGACAGCGATGCCTGCAAAACCGTGACTTTCTCTGATGTTGGCTGGACCGACATCACTGCAACCACGGCGACCGCATCGGTAATTCTTGAAGCACTGGGCTATTCTGCACAGACCGAACTTCTGTCGGTCCCGGTTACCTATACCAGCCTTGCCAATGGCGACGTTGACGTATTCCTGGGTAACTGGATGCCGACCATGGCAGCCGATATTCAGCCTTACCTCGACAAGGGTACGGTTGTGACCACCGGTGCCAACCTTGAGGGTGCGAAATACACGCTTGCGGTTTCCAAGAATGCCTTTGATGCAGGTCTGAAAGACTTCGCTGACATTGCCAAATTCAAAGACCAGCTTGATGGCGAAATTTACGGCATCGAGCCGGGCAACGATGGCAACCGTCTTATCCAGGACATGATCGATGGTGATCAGTTCGGCCTGAGCGGCTTTGAACTGGTTGAATTATCCGAACAGGGCATGCTTGCAGAAGTGAAACGCAAATCTGCGCGTGACCAGTTCATCGTGTTCCTTGGTTGGGAACCGCACCCGATGAATGCGAAATACGAAATGGCTTATCTTGATGGTGGCGACGACGTATTTGGCCCGAACTTCGGTGGTGCAACGGTTCACACCAACCTGCGTGCAGGTTACACCGACGATTGCCCGAATGCCGGTAAATTCGTAACCAACCTGAAATTCAGCCTCGCCATGGAAAACGAAATCATGGACGCTATCCTGAACGAAGGTACCGACCCGGCCAAAGCAGCAACCGCATGGCTCAAAGCCAACCCGGATGCAGCTTATGCATGGCTTGACGGCGTTACCACCTTTGACGGTGGCGATGCACAGGCAGCGCTTAAAGGCGCGCTTGGTCTCTAAGCCAACCATGTGATCGGGTATTAGTCCGCATATGTGATCAACCGATACGCCCCACAGTCCCACATCTATGCTGTGCGGGCGTATCGCGTAGTTTAATTCTTTAAACGAACGGAAATTTCCCCATGGAATGGCTCACGGAAACGAAGATTCCGCTGGGACAGTGGATATCGTCCCTTATGGATGCGCTTAACGAACATGCCGATTTCGTTTTCTATACCATTTCGGATGTTCTTGAATTTATTATCGAAAACACCATCGATTTTCTGGTGTGGCTGCCGGCCTTTGTCATTATTGCCGGTTTTGGCGTTCTTGCTGCTGTTCTGCACAAATCCTGGAAACTGACGGCCTTTACGGTTCTGTCCCTGCTGTTGATCGTTAATCTCGGCTATTGGGAAGAAACCATGGAGACGCTGGCCCTTGTGATCTATGCATCGCTATTTTGCATGATCATTGGTGTGCCGCTTGGCGTTGCGTCGGCTCATCGGCCCTGGCTTTATCAGGCGATGCGTCCGGTTCTTGATTTGATGCAGACGATCCCGACCTTTGTTTATCTGATCCCGACCCTGATCCTGTTTGGTCTGGGGGTTGTACCGGGTCTGATTTCAACCGTGATCTTTGCCATCGCCGCACCAATCCGCCTGACCCATCTGGGCATTTCAAGCACACCGAAATCACTGATCGAAGCGGGTAAAAGCTTTGGCTGCACCCCGCGTCAATTGCTGTTCAAGGTCGAACTGCCCTCTGCCATGCCATCCATCATGGCGGGCCTTACCCAGTGCATCATGCTGTCCCTATCGATGGTGGTGATCGCAGCCCTTGTCGGGGCGGATGGCCTTGGTAAACCGGTTGTTCGTGCGCTGAACACCGTGAATGTCGCCCAAGGGTTTGAAGCCGGTCTGGCAATCGTGATCCTGGCCATTGTACTTGATCGCATCTGCCGCCGTGACAACAACGAAACGTCGGGGCACTGATCATGACCAATGCTGTTGAATTCGATAATATTGACGTGATCTTTGGTGATCGTCAGGCAGAGTCACTGGCCCTTCTTGATCAGGGCAAAACCCGCGAAGAAATCGCTGCCATCACCAACAATGTTCTTGGTGTGGCCGATGTGACCTTCAATGTCCCACAGGGCGAGATTTGCGTTCTGATGGGCTTGTCGGGATCGGGTAAATCATCGCTGCTGCGCTGTGTGAACGGTCTGAATACCGTTTCACGCGGATCGCTTCGCGTACGTGATGGCGACTGGATGGCCGATGTCACCAAATGTGACGGCCCTACCCTTCGCAAATTGCGCCGTGAATGTGTGGCGATGGTGTTCCAGCAATTTGGTCTTCTGCCGTGGCGGACCGTTGCCGAGAATGTAGGCTTTGGTCTTGAGCTGCGTGGCATGGGACCAAAGGAACGCCGCGAAATCGTCGAGGAAAAGCTGGCGTTAGTTGGTCTGGATAAATGGGCAAACAAATATGCCCATGAACTTTCAGGCGGCATGCAGCAGCGCGTGGGCCTCGCCCGTGCCTTTGCGACCGATGCGCCGATCCTTCTGATGGATGAGCCATTCTCGGCCCTTGATCCGCTGATCCGTAACCGCCTGCAGGACGAGCTTCTTGATCTTCAGGAAAAGCTCAACAAAACCATCCTGTTTGTCAGCCATGACCTTGATGAAGCCATGAAACTTGGCAACTCCATCGCGATCATGGAAGGCGGTTACGTGGTGCAGCATGGCACACCAGAAGACATCGCCCTTCGCCCGGCGAATGAATATGTCGCAGACTTCGTGGCGCATATGAACCCGGTCAACATCCTGCGCGGTCGTGCGATCATGCATCGTGTTTCGCCCGATGACCGATCCACCACGGGTCAGATCGCGGTCGAGGACGAGAATATCCGCATCTCGCTTGAAGACGGTGTTGTAACGGGTGCGCATAACGGCGAACGCGGCGAGCTCAAGCTGATCAATTACGAAGGTGAGCTTCCCTCGGAACTGGATTCCACCAACAATTCAGTGATCTTCGTCGCACAGGATGATGTGCTGCTTAAAGACCTGATTGAAATGCGTTCCATCACGCAAAACCCGGTCATCCTGACCCGCGAGGGCAAGATTTCCGGAACGCTGGGCCGCAAGGAATTCTTTGACAGCCTTACCCAGACGGCATCGGTTCACGACTGATAATCGCAGACCGGAAATCTATCATCTGATGAATAAAGGGCGCCTTGATTTCAGGGCGCCCTTTTGTATGAAGAATGTGATTTAGCCGCCTGTCACGGGCGGGAACAAGGCAATCTCGCTTGCCTTGGTAACATCAACATCTGGGGTCGCATATTCCTGATCCACCGCCACACGAATGATGGCAGGTTCGGCCAGCGCATCAGCAAAATTTGCTCCACGACCGGGCAACCACGCCAGAAGATCGGCGACGGTTTTGACATGACCCGGCAAATCCACCGTTTCCTCGGCAACACCGATGCGATCCTTCACCCACGAAAAATAGACCAGCTTCATATTCAATCCTGATGGCTTGTGTGTTGTTTCCCGCATGCTTGCGCAAACACTTGATGCGCGCAAGTCCCGATGCCGTGAAGGGCAGTTTTATGGATAAACAAAATACCCGTCCGGGGCATTTTCCAGACGTGCAGTCAAATTATCGATAAAGAAGCGCTCCGCACGGCTAAGCGACATGCGCGGGTTGGTCACCAGATAGATATCAATGGCTGGCGGCGCAATATAGGGCGGCAAACGCCAAAGCTGCCCGCGTTCGGTTGCGTTTTGCACCACATGGATCGGCAACGGCCCGATACCAAGCCCGGCATTGATCAAACGCCGGACTTCTTCAAGATGCGGGCTAACCGCGACCACCTTGCCCTTCATGCCTTCTTGCGCACGAAGAACAGCAACCGGTGCCAATGCGTCAGAGAGCTGGTCGGTTGAAAACGACACGAATGCTTCTGACCGAAGATCTGCCAATGTCAGGTTGTCTTTGCCAAACAAGTGATGGGTCGGCCCGCAGAAAAAGCCGAAATGTTCGCGATACAGCCTGCGATATTCCAATCTCGGATGCTGTTCCTTGACCAGACAAATGCCGAAACTGGCCTGCTGCGATAGCACCTGATCAATCACATGCATCGAGGTCGCGACATTGATCTCATAGGTCACTTCGGGATGGGATCGATTGAAATCAAACAATGCATCATCAAGCGGCGGAAACACCACGTGACTGGCAAGCCACAAATGCAAATGCCCGGTCAATTGGCTTCCGCTATCTGACATCACATCGGACAATCGGCCGATGGCCCCGCAAATTTCGCGGCATTCGTGATACAGCGCCAATCCCTGTTCGGTGACCTCAAACCGGCCACGTTCGCGGTCAATCAGGCGTGCGCCAATCTGATCCTCAAGCCGTTTGAGCGCGTTACTCACACTGGGTTGGCGCAGCAGCAACCGGTTGGCGGCCCCGGTGATGGATCGTTCTTCGACGATGACGGTAAAGGTATGCAGAAGGTTCCAGTCAAACTGGCGCCGCATCAATTCATTCATCGCATCCCCCGGATTTCAACAGCTTGAGACATACCCATAGCCAATGACTATGAGATCTATTCTACTTATCTATTTGTGCTATGTGCAAGTCTGGGGTGGAATAGCGACAAGACAAATTTCAACGGCCAAATAACCGCGCTCGGCATCGCCGGAGCATAATAACGGGAGGCATAAATGGCCGCAGATATCGCAGGGCAACGCAGAGCCCCGTGGATGCTGTTATCGCCATCATTGGCGACAGTCGGATTGTTATTGATCATCCCGATGTTATTCATCGTGGTTTATTCATTCTGGCTGCGCACAGCGACCGGTGCCGATCAGGTTGGCTTCTACCTTGATAACTGGGTCGAAGTCCTTGGCGACCGTTTCTATCGCGATATCCTGTTTCAGACCTTTGCCATTGCCCTTTACACCACCGTGATCTGTGCGCTGGTGGGCTATATCCCGGCCTATTTCGTTGCCAATACACCTATGAAGTCCAAGGCATTTTTGCTGTTGATGTTGATGCTGCCGTTCTGGATCAGCTACATCATCCGCACCATGTCCTGGATCAACATCCTTGGTACATCAGGCGCACTTAACACCGTGTTGCTGTCGATTGGCATCATCGATGAACCGATCCAGATGCTGTATAACCAGACAACCGTGATCTTGGGTCTGGTGCATTATCTACTGCCCTTCATGATCCTCAATGTCTATGTCAGCCTTGATGGCATCGACAAGAACCTGACTGAGGCCGCCCAAAGCCTTGGCTGCACAGGTTGGCAGGCATTTCGCGAAGTCACGTTGCCATTATCACTGCCCGGTCTGGCCGCAGGTTCGCTGCTTTGCTTTGTGCTGGCGGCGGGCACCTATATCACCCCGATTGTTCTGGGCGGGCCGCGTGATGCGATGTTTGCCAATCTGGTGTTCGAAGCCATCGTCACACAGTTGAACTGGCCGCTTGGCTCAGCGCTTTCACTCGTCCTTCTCGCCCTTCTGGGTGCGCTGGTCGTCATCTACACCCGCTATCTCGGCATCGATCAGATCGCCAAGAGCTTCAAATAAGGGAGTGATCAGATGATGTCCGGTTGGTCGATGATCCGAATTGCCACGATCCTTGTTTATCTGTTCCTGTTTGCACCGGTCGCGGTTGTGATCCTGCTGGCATTCAATGCCAATCAGTTTGGCGGCTTCCCAATTGAAGGGTTTTCGCTGCGCTGGTTTGAAGCGCTTTGGAACAATGATGCGATTGTGCGTGCGTTTAAAACTTCACTGCTGCTAGGGCTGTTGACCAGTGCGATTTCAACAACCCTTGGCACGCTGGCCGCTCTTGCGATGGTCAGATACGACTTTCCGGGCAAACGGACCATTTCGACCCTGTTGATTGCCCCGATCCTGATCCCGGAAGTCGTTCTGGCTGTCGCACTCCTGCTGTTTTTGCAGTTCCTGTCTATGCCCAAAAGCTTTGGCCTGCTTTTGATGGGCCATGTTGTCTTTACCCTGCCCTTTGTGGTGCTGGTGGTTCAGGCACGCTTGGTATCGATCCGCCGCGATGTTGAAGAAGCCGCCATGAGCCTGGGCGCAACACCGGTGCAGACATTCTTTGAAGTAACCCTGCCCTTGATGCTGCCTGCGGTCATGGCCGGGATGCTGTTTTCGTTCACGATTTCCTTTGATGACATTACCGGAACCCTGTTCTGGAAACCGGGTGGTGTTGAAACCGTCCCGACCCAGATTTTTGCCATGCTGCGCAATTCCATCAGCCCGGAAATCAACGCCCTTGGGGCTGTGATGGTGATCTTCACCATTGCCCTACCCCTTGTTGCCGCATCCATCGCACGCGTCATGTCGATGCGCAAACTGCGCGCATCAAACAAAACGACCCGGACCGCCTGAAATCAGGCGCAAACCAAGTTTCGAATATCGCGGGCAACCGCCAAGACCAACAACAAGACCAACAGACCAACGACCAAGAACAAAACCGATCAACGGATAAATTGTTTTATCAGGAGGCCTTAAATGGACGATACGAAACGCTATGAACGCCTGCTTAACCGTTACCGCGATGGTGACATCAACCGCCGTACTTTCCTGACTGCATTGGGTGCAGCCGGTGTCGTTGCCGGTGTCACCGGTGGCCCGATGGGCATGCTTGCCAAAAGCGCGCGTGCTGCCACCCCGGAACAGGTTCGCTTTGATGGTTGGGGCGGTGTTGTTTCCGAAGCATTCGAAAAATATGCATTTGCGCCCTATACCAAGAAAACCGGCATCGAAGTCGTATCAGGCACCTTTGGCGGAGCGGACGAATATATTGCCCGCGTCAAAGCTGGTCAGCCCGGTGAGTTTAACCTCGCCCACCTGTCAGGCGTGTTTGACTATGCCCGCTATCATGGTCTGGAACTGACATCGGAACTGAACGAAGCCAACATTCCGAACCTTAAAAACGTCATCCCGACCCTGATTGATCCGCTGCGCAAAATCACTGGCGGGACACTTTCAGCTGTTCCGTATGACTATGGCACCACCGGTATTGCCTATAACCGCAAATATATCAGCGACGATGAAGCCAAGGCCAAAGGTGCCAAGCTGATGGTCGATGAGGCCTATAAAGGCAAGATCGGCGGTTGGGGTGAATGGAAAACCCGCATCTGGTATGGCGCCCTTCAGTCTGATCAGGACCCGAATGCGATTTCCGATATCGATGCGGTTTGGGACATGATCCGTTCGCACCGTGACCTTGCGCTTAAATATTGGAGTTCGGGCGCGGAACTGATGAGCCTTCTGGCAGAAGAAGAGATCTATGTCACCGAAGGTTGGTCTGGCCGCATCAAGGCGCTTCAGGATCAGGGCCATGACATTGGTTATCTTGATCCGACCGGCGGGCTTGGCTGGCAGGAATGTCTGTTTGTTCTGCGCGGCAGCCCGATGGCGGCCTGTGAAGAACTTCTGAACTTCATGCTCGAACCGGAAGTCGCGATTGCCGTTGCCGAAGGTCAGAGCTACCCGCCTGCCCTTGATCCGCAGAAAGTTGCCCTTGGCGACACCATCCCGACCCTGCCGGCGTTTGATCCGAAAGGCACCTTGGCGTCGCTCAGCTTCTTTGATCCGGCCTACTGGAACGAGAACGAAGCAGACTGGTCAAAGACCTTCTCACGTGTGCAGCGCGGCTACTAAGCCCGCCTTGCACACCTGATCCGGTGTCCTTGCCTTCGCACAACCGGCAAGGACACCCCTGCCCTTTATCGATGCAGGCATACTTATTCTGACAGGGTATTTAACAATGGCCGATGCCAACAACGCCGTTGAACTGAGAAATGTCGTTAAACGTTACGGTGAAATCACTGCGGTAAAACGCATGGACCTGACCGTGCCCGACAACAGCTTCGTCACCTTTTTGGGACCATCGGGCTGTGGCAAGACGACGACTTTGCGTATGATCGCGGGGCTTACCGACATTACCGAGGGCGATCTTTTGATCCGCGGCAAACGGGTCAACAGCCTGCCGATCCATAAGCGCAATCTTGGCCTTGTGTTTCAGAACTATGCCCTGTTCCCGCATAAAACGATTTTCGACAACATCGCCTTTGGCCTGAAATACCGCAAGGTGTCCAAGACCGACATTGCGCAAAAGGTCAATCAAGCGCTTGATCTGGTGCAACTGCCCCATGTTGCCGAACGTTATCCCAATCAGCTTTCAGGCGGCCAGCAGCAGCGTATTGCCCTTGCCCGCGCCATTGTGATCGAACCTGATGTGCTGTTGTTGGACGAACCGCTATCAGCCCTTGATGCAAACTTGCGCGAAGAAATGCGCGTTGAGCTTAAACGCATTCAGCGCGAACTGGGCATCGCCACGGTCTTTGTCACCCATGATCAGTCCGAAGCCTTGGCGATGTCTGACAAGCTTGTTGTGATGAACAATGGCATCGTTGAACAGGAAGGCGCACCGCAGGATGTTTATAACAATCCCGCTTCTGCCTTTGTTGCCGACTTCCTGGGCCATTCCAATATCATTCCAGCAAACCTTGGCAGTCCCGATGCCGCCTTTACCAGTGTGAACCTTAATAGTGGTGAGACGCTTCTAACCACGGGCGAACAAGCTGCGAAAGCCAATGGATCAAAGGATGTGCGCGCGGTTGTCCGTGCCGAAAAGATTGATCTGTCTGATCAGAACGGTGCCCAAGACGGCGTAATTGCCATTCCCGGCAAGATCAAAACAGTGGATTATCTGGGTCAGCAGGCCCGTTATTTCGTCGAGGCCAATGGTCGCGACTGGCAGGTAATCAATCCGATTGATGCCCGCCCCCATCAGGAAGGTGCCGATATCTATATGCATATCGCGGCACGTAATTGTGTGTTGTTGCCCGGACATCAGGACTAAGGATCACTGATGCCGGTTCAGGAGAGCCACCATAAATGACGCATGATGCTAAAAACCCGGTCGGTCATAACCGGGAATCCCGTTTATTCTATCAAAGTCGGTCACGCCGCCCGCTGATTGACCACGCCCTTGGCGTCTATATGTGGGACGTCGATGGCAAACGTTATATCGATGCATCCAGCGGCGCGATGGTCAGCAATATCGGCCATAGCGACCCGCGCGTGATTGCCGCGATGAATGCGCAGCTTGAAAAGGCAAGCTTTGCGTATCGCCTGCATTTTGAAAATGACGCGGCTGAAAACCTGGCCTGGCGATTGGCCGAACGCGCACCGGGTGATCTTGAACGGGTGTTCTTTGTTTCGGGCGGCTCTGAAGCGGTTGAAAGCTGCATCAAGCTTGCCCGGCAATATGCATTGGCCAAGGGCGAACCGCAGCGCACCAAGGTTATCTCACGTTTTCCAAGTTATCATGGCTCCACCCTCGGTGCGTTGGCGCTGACCGGCTATACGCCGATGCATGCGCCCTTTGCCCCGATGATGGTTGATCAGCCGAAAATTCCGGCGCCGACCTGTTATCTGGATCGTGATGACCTGACCGATCATGAGCGCGGCATCAAATATGCCAACGTGCTGGAAGCCGAAATCATCAAACAAGGTCCTGAAACCGTTCTTGGTTTCATCATGGAACCGGTTGGCGGGGCCGCAACCGGCGCCCTTGTCGCGCCTGACAGTTACTATGGCCGCATTCGCGAGATTTGCGATCAGTACGGCATCCTATTGATCTATGACGAGGTTATGACAGGCGCCGGTCGTACCGGCAAATATTTTGCCTGCGAACATTGGGGCATTACGCCCGATATCCTTGCCGTTTCCAAAGGCTTGGCTGCGGGGTATGCACCACTTGGTGCGATGATCGCACCTGATCGCATTGTTGGTCCGGTTTTGGACCATGGCGGGTTTATTCATGGCTATACCTATGCCGGGAACCCGTTGGCCTGTGCGGCAGGCAATGCGGTTCTTGATGTGATTGATGAAGACGGCCTGCTTGAAAATGCGGCCAGTGCCGGTGCGGCATTGAAGTCAGAGCTTGCCAAGCTTTCCGATGAATTCACCTTGATCGGTGATGTGCGCGGCAAGGGATTGTTACTCGCCATCGAGCTGGTCAAGGACCGCAAATCGATGGAGCCGCTCGATCCCAAACATATGGCAGCTGCCCGACTGGTTGATATCGCCTATGAGCTTGGCTTGATCATTTACTGGCGGCGTACACGCGGCGGATATCGCGGCGATCACGTGATGGTCTGCCCGCCCATGTCGATCAAGCCAGAACAGTTTGACGATATCCTTGTGCCGCTGCGCACAGCACTGACCGAACTTCAGGACGAACTTGTCATTGCCGGAGCATTCGCATGACCCGGAAAGTTATCATTACCTGCGCCATCACCGGATCGGTTCACACCCCGTCCATGAGCCCGCATTTGCCGATCACGCCCGATGAAATCGCCCGTCAGGCGATTGATGCGGCCAATGCCGGGGCATCGATCCTGCATCTGCATGCCCGCGATCCTAAAACCGGTTTCCCCGCACCTGATCCTGATCTGTTCATGGAATTCCTGTCACGGATCAATGATGCCACCGATGCCGTGATCAATATCTCCACCGGTGGTGGAATGAACATGAATGTCCGCGATCGCATCCGGGCTGCGGCCAATGCAGCACCGGAAATGGCGTCGCTTAACATGGGCACCATGAATTTCGGACTGTTCCCTGCACTCGCCAGCCGATCAGAATGGAAACATGGCTGGGAACCGGAATTCCTTGAAAGCAGCCGGGATTTTGTTTTCAAAAACACATTTTCCGACATCGAAACCATTCTGGCTGATCTCGGTGATGCCAACGGCACACGGTTCGAGTTTGAATGCTATGACGTCGGCCATCTTTACACGCTGTCGCATTTCGTTGAGCGCGGCCTGATCAAAGGACCGCTCTTTATTCAGTTTGTGTTGGGTGTATTGGGCGGTATAGGCGCTGATCCCGATAACCTGCGCCATCTCAAACTCACCGCAGACAAGCTGTTTGGCGATCAATATCAGTTTTCTGTCCTTGGTGCCGGACGCCATCAGATGCCGTTGGCAACGTTATCTGCTGAGCTTGGCGGCAATGTCCGGGTCGGGTTGGAAGATAACCTTTATCTCGCCAAGGGTGAGCTGGCCCCGGACAACGCATCACAGGTGCGCAAAATTCGTGAAATTCTGGATGGGATGGGTCTTGAGATAGCAACACCAGACGAGGCCCGCGTGGCCCTGGGCTTAAAGGGGGCAGATAAGGTCGCCTTCTAGCCCGCACGCAACGAAGACATAAGCCACCACCGTTAGACCACGCATAAAGTGAAAGGCGGCAGCGATGATGCATGCCTATTTCTCAGACGATCAGTTACGCCATCACGGCAAGACATTCATTGTCGCCGGCGAGAAAAAGCCGATCCCCGAAGTCCCCGAACGTGCCGAGATTTTATCAGGCGCGGTCGAACGCCTCGGGCTTGATCTCCATGCACCAATTGATGCCGGGATGGATCCGATCCTTGCCATTCACGATGCGCAATATCTGACATTCTTGCAGACGATCTATCCGGAATGGCAGGCCGCTGGTGGCTCCGAGCTTGTCATCCCCAACATCCATCCATTTGATCGCAATGGCCCCTACCCGCGCCATCATGCGGGCAAAGCCGGTTTTCATCTGGGTGATACATCCTGTCCGGTTTCACCCACCACATGGCATTCGGCCTATGCCAGCGCGCAAACCGCGATCTCGGCCACGCGTCATGTACGTGATGGCGGCGCCAATACCGCCTATGCGCTGTGCCGCCCACCGGGGCATCACGCCAGCAGCAATATCGCGGGCGGGTTTTGTTATCTGAATAACAGCGCGATTGCCGCACAGGAACTGCGTGCGAAATATGATCGCGTGGCAATTTTGGATGTCGATCTGCATCACGGGAATGGCACGCAGCATATTTTCTATGATCGTTCTGATGTCATGACCTTATCAGTCCATGCAGACCCCAGCGATTTTTATCCGTTCTTCTGGGGGCATGCCGAAGAAATTGGCGAGGCTGCCGGGATCGGCTTTAACAAAAACTATCCCATCGCCCTTGGCAGTGGCGATGACGTTTTCCTTGGCGCCCTTGATCGGGCGATGGCCGCCATTGATGAGTTTAATGCGGATGCGGTGGTGATCGCACTGGGCCTTGATGCATCGCGCGATGATCCGTTTGGCGGGCTTACGGTCAGTCCCGATGGATTTGCCCGGATCGGTGAAAAAATTGGCACCCTTTCCTGTCCAACCGTGTTAGTGCAGGAAGGTGGCTATGTCAGTGAAACTCTGGCAGAAAACCTGTATCAGTTTATCAGCGCATTTTGCGCCACCAGCATAAAACAACAATAACGTCCCGTTATCAGAAGGCCCCAAATGACCCATTCAGACATCCTGATTATTGGCGGTGGCATTGCCGGTATGTCGGCCGCATATTTTCTGGCCAAGGCGGGGAAATCCGTCACGGTACTCGAACGCGAAGATCAACCGGGCTATCACAGCACCGGTCGGTCCGCCGCCCTTTATAGCGAGACATATGGCCCGAAAATCATCCGCAAGATGTCGACCGCCAGCCGGGATTTCTTTATCACCCCGCCAGATGGGTTTACCGAAAACCCGATCCTCACACCGCGTGGCATCATTATGACCGCCGCCCCGGGTGAAGAAGCCGAACTTGACGCTATCCTGACCGAGGGGCGCGCCAATGGTGCGAACTTTGTCGCACTCACCCCCGATGAGCTTAAAGAAATCGTTCCGATCATTAACACTGATCTGATTGCCGCTGCCGCCCATGAGACCGATGCGATGGATATCGATGTCCATGCGCTGCATTGGGGCTTTATCCGTAGGTTCAAAGCCATGGGTGGCACGCTTGTCACCAAGGCCGATGTCAGTGCGATCAGCAAATCCGGTGATGGCTGGACCGTCACCCTTTCCAAGGGCGAAGAATATCGTGGCGATATCGTTGTCAATGCAGCGGGTGCCTGGGCCGATGACATTGCGATCAAGGCCGGTGTCAAACCACTTGGCATCACGCCAAAGCGCCGCACGGCGGTGATGATTGATCTGCCATCTGATGTGAAGGCACATGGCTGGCCACTTGTCGCAAGCCTTGATGAGACGCTTTATTTCAAGGAAGACGCCGGTCGTTTGCTGGTATCGCCTGCCGATACTACCCCAACCGAACCACATGACGTTCAGCCCGAAGAACTTGATATCGCGATCACGATTGATCGCCTGATGACAGCTACCAGTGTCGAGGTGCGCCGTCCCGGTGAATCATGGGCCGGTTTGCGCAGCTTCTTTAAGGATGGCGATCCGGTATCGGCCTTTGATCCGCAAGAAAGTAGCTTCTATTGGCTGGCTGGTCAGGGGGGCTATGGCATTCAAACCGCCCCCGCTATGGGTGAATATGCTGCCAGCATGATTTGCGGCAACGGCATCCCGGCACATATGACCAGGCTTGGCATTACCGAAGATGCGCTTTCGGCAACCCGTGCCAGCCTTGTCACCGGCAAGTAAGCCAATTGATCAAACGGAGATCTCAGCATGACCGGTTTTGATCGCGCAGCTCTAAGAAAAGCCGTCGCCAATCGCACATCAAAGGCGATTGATGATCTGTGCGCGCTGGTGCGTCATGACAGCCTTCTGGGCAACGAGGCATCGGCACAGGACTGGATTGCGGGTCAGTTTGCCGAAATGGGGCTGGATGTTGAACGGGTGGCGATTGATATCGATGCGCTGCGCGATCAGCCGGGTTTTTCCCCGCCGGTGATTGATGGTTATGACGGGCGTGAAAATGTGGTTGGTTTGCACCGTCCGAAAAACCCGACCGGGCGCAGCCTGATCCTCAATGGTCATATCGATGTCGTGCCGACCGGCCCGGTCGACAAATGGCGGCATGGTCCGTTTGAACCCCATGTCGAAGATGACTGGATTTATGGTCGTGGTGCCGGGGATATGAAGGCCGGTATCATTGCCTATTGCCATGCGCTTCAGGCCCTTCATGACATCGGGCTTGAACCCGCCGCCCCCGTCATCCTGCAATCGGTTGTCGAGGAAGAGTGCACGGGCAACGGTGCGCTGGCCTGCCTTCATGCAGGCTATACGGCCGATTGCGCGATCATTCCCGAACCGTTCAACCAGACGCTGATGACCGCCCAACTTGGCGTCATGTGGTTTCAAATCCATGTGTCGGGAAGCCCGGCACATGTGTTGGATACGTCAGCTGGCAGCAATGCGATTGAGGCGGCCTTTGGTTTTTTTGAGGTATTGAAGGAAGTCGAAGAAATCTGGAACCACCCCACCCATCGTCATTCTGCCTATGGGGCGCATGTTCACCCTGTGAACTTCAACCTTGGCAAGATTGATGGCGGTGAATGGGCATCGACCGTGCCGCCGGTTTGTACGGCCGATATCCGCGTTGGGTTCTATCCGGGCATGGAGCTTGAAAAGGTTCGCGAAACGATCGAGGCCGTCAAACAAAGCGCGCTTGACAATCACCCCGCTTGCAAAGGCGCGAAAATCGAGATCACCTATCGCGGTTTTCAGGCCGAAGGCTGCGAGATGGATGCAACCCATCCGATGATGACCATGATCGGTGATATTCATCAGGAAGTCACCGGCAAGGAAATCCGAAACTATGCATCGACCGCAACGACCGATGCACGGTTCTTCCAGATTTACGGCAATATTCCGGCCACCTGTTATGGACCAAAAGCCGAGCGAATTCACGGCATTGATGAACGTGTTTCCATCACATCCATGATGGAAGTCACCGAAGTCCTGGCCCTGTTCATTGCCGACTGGTGCGGCGTGCAAAAGCGTGCTAGCTAATCGGCATTATTAAATAAATTATCCAATTAAATCCGAAGGAGAGCTTCATGAGCATTCAGCGTCTTCACTCCGGCCCGCGTATGAGCCAGGCCGTTGTCCATGGCGACACCATCTATCTTGCTGGCCAGGTTGGCGAAGCAGGCAGCAGCATCACCGATCAGACCAAACAGGCACTGGCAAGCGTTGACGCGCTTCTGGCAGAATGTGGTTCGAGCAAGGAAAACATCCTGTCGACCACCGTCTGGCTGGCTGACATGAAAGACTTCGCTGCAATGAACGAAGCATGGGAAGCATGGGTTGCACCGGGTCACGCACCGGCACGCGCCACGGGCGAAGCAAAGCTTGCGACGCCGGATTACCTTGTTGAGTTCATCGTGGTTGCGGCAAAGCCGTAATTGCTGATCTCCTAGGTCACCGAATTTCAAACGCCCGGCGGGGAAACCTGCCGGGCGTTTTGTTTATCAGGTCGAAACTTCGCGCGTGACGATCAGTGAACTGGCTTCAAGGGTTCGATGCACCGGGCATTTATCGGCAATCTCAAGCAACCTTTTTCGTACATCGTCGGTGAAATCACCGTGCAATGTGATCAGTCGTTCAAACCGGTCAATTTTGCCAGATTTCTGGACTTTTTCTGTGGCACAACCTGCGCAATCCTCGGCATGGATTTTCTCGTGGCGGACTTCGGCCCGGATACCATCAAGCGGGATTTTCTTTTGATCGGCATACATGCGAAGCGTCATGACCGTGCAGGCACCAAGCCCGGCAGCCACATAATCATAGGGTGACGGGCCACTATCAAACCCGCCAACATTTTCAGGCTCGTCGGCCAACATGCGATGTTGCCCGGCAATGACCATGGACTGGAACTTGCCAAGCCCGGTTTCGCGCACAACCACACCTTGGGCGATTTCAGGAACCTCTTGCGCATCAGCAGGCAAATAGCGTTTCACCCAGGCGGCAATCACATTGGCTGCGTATTCTGCGTCATCGGGATTGCGCAGCAGATGGTCCGCATCATCAAGCGAGACAAAGCTTTTGGGATGTTTGGCCGCGTCATAAATCCGACCGGCATTTTCAATTCCCACCGTCTGATCCATCGGCGCATGCATCACAAGTAACGCCTTGTGCAGCTTCGCGACGGACTTTTCGATGCTGTGTTTTCCAAGGTCTTCGACAAACTGGCGTTTGATGACAAACGGCCGACCACCGAGTGATACTTCCGCCTGCCCGTCGCGTTCGATATCAGAAAGATATTCATCAAAGTTATGCGTCACATGCCCGACATCGGCCGGTGCGCCGATGGTTGCGATTGCGGTTGCCTCTGGCACGCTATCGGCCACTGCCAACACTGCCGCCCCGCCCAGCGAATGACCGATCAAAAGCTTGGGGGCGGCAAATTCATGACGCAGAAAATCTGCTGCGCGCCGAAGGTCTTCAAGATTGGAGGTAAAATTGGTTGATGAAAAATCACCGCCTGATCCACCAAGCCCGGTAAAATCAAACCGCAGCACGCCAATGCCTTGCAATGTCAGCGACTGGGCAATCTTGCGTGCGGCAGTCAGATCCTTGGTACAGGTAAAGCAATGGGCAAACAGGGCGTATGCCTTGACCGGCCCGGTTGGAAGATCAAGGCGAGCGGCAAGTTCCGCACCATGCGCGCCTTCGAATGTCAGCTTGATGGGTTTTACGGGCATCGACGCAATCCTGTTAATGGGGAAGAAAGCTTATATTCTTCCGGGATTTATCAGTTATGGTCAGATGGTAACGCCACCACGATACCAAGGGTATGACAAGATGACTATTCTTGAAACGCCGCGCACAATCTTGCGCGAAGCAACGCATGATGACGCCCCCTTTATCCTGAAACTGTTAAACGAGCCGGGCTGGATCCGCTTTATCGGTGATCGCAACATCCATGATCTGGATGGCGCGCGCGACTATATCGATCTGCGCTTTCGCGAGAATTACGACAAGCTTGGATTTGGCATGTGTCTGGCACTGGAGAAAGATACCCAAAGTCCGATTGGCCTGATCGGCTTTGTAAAGCGTGATACGCTGGATGCCCCCGATATCGGCTATGCCGTGACCGAGGAACATCAGGGTAAAGGGTATGCCTATGAAGTAAGTTCTGCCCTTCTTGCCCATGGCTGGAATGCATACGGGTTTGAGAAGGTTTATGGCTATTGCCTGCCGGATAACAAACCGTCGGTCGGTATGCTTGAAAAGCTTGGCCTGACTTATTTGCGTGACGAGGATGTCAATCGGTCCGGTGAAATGTGCAGGCTTTATATGGCAACCCGTCCCTAGCCCACAGTCTCACGCGCCCCACCGATATTTCAAACAAAACCCCGCAATCTGATGATGCGGGGTTTTGATTTTACTTGCGGCGAATGCCGATTTTGCGCCCGACCCCGGACGGTATGGGTAGATCGGCATGAGCCTCTTTGATGCGGTTAAGGGTCGTCATGATATCATCGGGAAACGGTGCAGATCGTCTGGTTTCCATATCGATATGCATGGTGATGATTTCGTTGGTCGATGCCAGCCAACCCTCGGTCCCATGGCGCATTTCATGATACATGTGAATACGTTTCTGATCGCAATCAAGCACACGGGTATGGATCACATATGGATCATCCTGATGGATTTCGCGGTCATAGGTGATGTGCATTTCCAGACCAAAAGTCGATCCGCCGCGTCGTTCGGGATAGGTGTAGCCCATCCCGACCGCATCGAGAAACGCCATCGATCCCAGATCAAACGCAACCACGTAATAGCCGACATTCATGTGGCCATTAAAATCAATCCATTCCGGTTTAATTTTACCGCGAAATCCTTCAAGCGGTTCGGGTGCGAACAGATCGGTACTGATCATTTATCAACCGCTTTCACCACGGCAACCGCGGCAAAGAAATCTTCAAGCGAATGACCAACAGATTTAAAGACCGTGCATTCATCGTCCGCCTCACGGCCTTTGACATCACCGCGGGTCAAACCGAACAGGTCACCCAAAATGTTGGATTTGGAAATGGCACCACTTTTGATCGCCTGAACCACATCACCACCTTCGGCGCTCGCCCCTTCGAAACTATCGACATAGATGCGGCACTTTACCATCACCGCGTCATCGGTTTCGCGCATGGTCGGCTTGAACGCACCGACAAGATCCACATGCGTTCCGTCGCGCAGCCAGTCACCCCGCACCAGCGGTTCGGTCGAAAGGGTCGCGCAGGAAATCAGATCAGCCGTCTTGCACGCGGCCTCAAGATCGTCCGTCCCCTTGGCGTTAAAGCCAAGTTCGGCGATTTCGGCGGCAAGGGCATTGGCTTTGTCGCCATTGCGGTTCCAGATCGTGACATTCTTGATCGGGCGAACCGATGCATGGGCCTTGATCAATTGCGGCGCCATCGCACCCGATCCGACCATGACCATGTCACTGGCATCCTTGCGCGCAAGATAATCTGCCGCCAAGGCCGATGCGGCGGCCGTGCGGCGCGTGGTCAATTTGGTGCCGTCAATCACGGCAGATGGTTGGCCCGTGGTGGCATCGAGTAAAACATAAGTCCCGGAAACCGCCGGAAGGTTTCGCGCAGAATTGCCCGGAACGACAGCCGCAATCTTAACGCCCGCAGCCCCGTCCTTTTGCCATGCCGGCATGATCAGGAAAGTCGCGTCATCTTCGTTGCTGCGTTCCATGTTGAAATGGCTGCGCAATGGGGCTTCGCAGCCTTGTGCAAAACCGTCACGAAGGGCTTCGACCAGATCACGGGGCGAAACAAACTTGTCGATATCTTCTGCCGTTACGAAACGCATGAGCCTTCCTGTAGAATTATTTGATTTTCAGTGTGGTAGCGGTCGTTTCTTATACCACGACACAACCATCCCGTCACAGGAAGACCGGCAGTTTTTTATGCTGTTTTTTCGCAGAAATGGCGCAGCTTTACGGCTGCAAGAACCGCTTGAGATGACCAAACAATGATCCGGTGCCCAAAAACAGTTCTTCAAGCACGGTAAAGTGGTTCGCACCCCATGCCTTATAGACCGAAACCTTAAGCCCGGCGCTGCCGCAATAGGCCCCATAGGCATCACTTTGGCGGACGAATTCCGGGCTTTCATTGCCGCCCACCACAACCATCATGCGGGGACCAATCGGCACGGCATCAAGCATCGGTGAATTGTCCGCAGCCGATGCTTCATCAAGCTTAACATCGTCATTAATCGATGTGTGGCGGATTGGTTCAAGGTCAAACACGCCGGAAATTGGAATGACTGCCTCAAACGGGGTTGGATCATCAAGGCTTTCAGCCCAGTCATGGGTCGCAAGGCGTGCGACAATCTGCCCACCGGCCGAATGGCCGGAAATCGAAATCCGGTCACGATCGCCATTAAACTGTTCGATATTGCGATAGATGTATTCGATGCAACGCACTGCCTCGTCCGTGATCTGGGCAACCGTTACATCCGGGCACAGATCATAATTCGGGCAAATCACGGTAAATCCGGCCTCAACCAGATCACGCGCGACAAAGGCGTAATCTTTTTTATCCTGGCTGCGCCAATATCCGCCGTGGAAAAACACATGCACCGGTGCGCCGGGATCAGACGCCATAAAGACATCCATGGTTTCCTTTGGCCCGTCGCCAAACCGGACATCCATGGTTCCACCCAGCTGGGTGCGCGTTTCGTCTGAGAGTTTTACGAACCGTTCGAAATGGGTCATGAAATCCAGCACGGTTTCGCGCGGATTATATTGCCATTCCAGTTCTGCAGAAGTGAAACCGCCCCAACTCATCGGCACCTCGGATTTTGTGGGTGTGATCTTTGTACGATCAAAACGTGTCTATCGATCTTTCTTCAATTTTTCCCTGTTTGCAATCACTTCACGCAAGCAACGCGTATTTTTACGCGTTTTCACCTTCAATGATTGAATGGGTGCCATCCAAGTGCGAAAATGACTGAAAGCAATTTTATATCAATTGGATAGATGTCATGCGCCCCACATATCAAAGCCCCTTCCCCGCATCTGACACAGATCGCACCCAAATCTGGGAAATGCTGGTTCCGCGTGATATCGCGGCCTTTGTCGCCGCCGACTGGTCAATGGTTGAGGATGACTTCAAGCAAGACGGATTTTACGCCATTGATGCGTGCAAAACCGATGATGTCGATGCCTGGAAAATGATGTTTCCCGACCTTGCTGCCTATCGCGATGAATGGCTGCGTCAGGCGGTTGCCGCCCAAGATATCGACTATGCCGAAGACCTGTTTGACGGCGTCTTTCGTGCGACGAAACTTGAAAAGGTCGACATCACCGGCAATCGGGCATTGGTGCGCAAACATTTCAACGGGCGCATTAAAAAAGCAGACGGTACTGAAGACCGTCTGCTTTGGAAGACCCATTATTACTGCGAAAAGCAGGGCGATGGGAAATGGCTGATCACCGGATTCACCGGCTATCTACCCAATCACGACCCGGCGTAACAGCCGGGTCTTCCCCGACATCAAAAATCTTTGATTACAAAACCTTACCGCGCGCAGTGACATCAACGGTTTTGATGTCATCGCCACGCACCAGATGCACCTGATCAAGCATATTGCTGACCACACAAACATGGTTTGGGATAATCTTAATCCGCTCGCCAATTTCAAACGGCGTGAGGTCGGGTTCGAAATGCAGGATGCCATGTTCCTCGGAAAGGCCAACCACATTGACCTCTGGATGACCAACGACATAGCCATATCCTTCAAGACCCAAAAGATCAGATGTCAGAACCTTTGACCCGGCATCAATGATCGCGCGGCCCGGTGCTGGCAATGATACGATTTCGGCCAAGACACGAAGCGCGCAATCATCTTCGCCACAGACTTCACGCGCCATCAATGATCGGTCGTTATAAATATACGTCCCAATGCGATGCTCGGTGGCATTGGGGACTTCATGGGACTTCCACATATCAGGTGTGCCACCCGAACTTCTGATCGGGCAAGCAATCCCGACCGCCTCAAGCCCCGCCATCGCATCACCAAAGAATCCATCAACGCGCGCACCACCGCCCGCCGCCGGATAGGTCATCAGACCGGCAAATGAAATGCCCGGAAGGCTTTCGATCTTTTGCGCCAAGGCCACGGCGGATTTCGGGGTTTGCACCCCGCAGCGCCCGCCACCTGTATCGCATTCAATCAGGATTTCGAGTGGCTTGGTACTATTGGCAAAGGCACGCGAAAGTCCCTCGATCACGGGTTCATTATCGGCAACCACGCGCAAGGTTGAAACGCGATCAAAAAGCGCGCGCAGACGGGCAAGCTTGCGTTCGCCAATGACGTTATAAGTCAGAAGAATGTCGTCAATGCCTGCATCGGCCATAATTTCGGCCTCGCCAATTTTTTGGCAGGTAATCCCCTTGGCCCCGGCGGCAAGTTGCTGCTGGGCAAAGGCCGGGATTTTGTGGGTTTTGATATGCGGGCGAAGCGCGATGCCATGTTTGTCGCAATAAGCCTGATAGGCTCTGATATTGCGATCAACCACATCAAGATTGATCACAGCACAGGGCGTATCAAGGTCGGGATATTGCGGTGATTTGGTCATGACAAACGTCCTTTGGCTTTCGGTGGTGACGCGAAGGATACAATCATCAGATCAGCTTGCCTTGCTTGCGGCAAACGGATCCTCGACAATTGGCCAAAGGGGGCGTTTGACATGACGATATCCGTTGGTTTTTGGATCCGACGGATAAGGACCATGCACATCGATATAGATGATCTCGCCCGCAATCTTGGCGAAGGCATCGTAGAAGTGATTGGTCGATTTGATAAACAGATATTTTTTTGACGCCGGATCGATGCCCATATTCGAGAACAGGCTGGGATCAAAGCTTTGCGACCGGTTGGTGTTCAAAATCACCTCTCCACCGCCCGGAAGCTCAATCACCGCACAATCGCCAAGCGGTACGATGCTTTCACCGAAATACTGCCAGGCATTGCGTTCAAGCTTTTTAACCCGAACTTCGGCATCAATCGGGCTTCCGGCGCGCGCACCGGTTTTCCCGCCAAAGCGCAGTGGCAAGACCGCCCCCTCGCCCGCAGAAAAACAAGTACGAACCGCCATCGGATCCCAAAGGGTGCCGACCGCATAATCGGTCAAACCGCGCTCCATCACCGCGCGCAGCAAAATGGTGCTGTCACCCGGCACACCGCCACCCGGATTATCCCAGACATCGGTCAGAACAATCGGTTTGGCATCAGATGCCAATGCCTGATCAAGCGCGTCTTCAGGCTTCAGGAATGTCGGGCGGGTGGCCCCACGGAAACCAAACAACTCAACCCCCAGGTTTCGTGCAATCTGCTTGGCTTCCGCAGGGTTATTGTTGGTGGTGACAATCACCTTGGCCCCAAGATCGGGAACGTCACCAGCCATAAATCCGTGAATGAAGGAGACCGACAGGATATCGCCCGTACCTTCCATGTCCTTTGCCCGATCGATAAAGGATCGCATCGGTTCGCGCGATGTCGGCAGGACTTCGATCATATGGCAATCGAACACCGCCTTGGTCGGTTTGATCTCACCACGCAGGGTGCGCAGGACAAGATCAACAACCGCCCGTCCGGTTTCGACAAAATCGGTATGGGGGAATTCTTTGAAGGCGACGATGATGTCGGAATTATCGACACGTAAGGCCGTCAGGTGGCTATGGGGATCAAAGCTTGTGCCGATCACGACATCAGGGCCAACCAACTCACGCACATGCGCTAAAAGATCACCTTCGCAATCAAGATAATCCTGGGCCACCATCGCACCATGCAGACCAAGGATCACCCCATCAACCGGCATGGCGGCACGGAGTTGCCCCAAAACCTCATCACGGAGCTGCTCATATGTCTCGCGGTTCACGAGCCCACCGGGCTCAGCCCAGGTGGCGGTGCCTTCGATCAGATCCCAGCCTTCTTTGGCGGCACGAAGGCGGCCTTCGGTAAAGACGGCGCTGCACAGCGTCGGGGTGACCGGATGCTGGCCCGGAGGTGCATAAAAGCTTTCCTGAAAATCGGAAAAATCAGTCCGCAAAGGTGAAAATGTATTGGTCTCGGTTGCAATCGAGGCGCAAAAAATCCGCATGGCCCGTGCCTTTGTTATTGGTCTTTTGATATCAGCTAAAGAATTCCGAAGGGGCGAGAACCCCGCCCCTTCGTCAATTGGAATGACTTATTCCATGTAGCGGTTGGCGTTGGCCTTCTCGACTTCTTCCTTGAACAGGTTCAGAAGCTTCACACCTTCATCGCCAAGGCTTTCCTGAACGTGTTTGACCACGACCGGCTGGGTTGCCTCTTTGAACTTTTCACGGTCTTCAGCCGACAGCGCGGTGATTTCCATTTTGTCCTTAAGACCGGCAAGACCGCGATCAGAAGCCTCGATCACGCGCGAAACACCGCGGCTGGCAACAACGCAAGACTGCGCAGCGTAACGGATGATTTTCTGCTGATCGGCAGTCAGGTCATCCCAGAATGCTTTGGACAGCATCATGGTGTATGGCGAGAACAGGTGGTTGGTCAGCGTCAGGTAACCCTGCACTTCGTTGAACTTGGCAAAGGTCACGGTCGGAACAGGGTTCATCTGACCATCGATCACACCGGTCTGAAGGCCGGCATAAACTTCGCCCCATGCCATCGGATATGCTTCGGCACCAAGTGCCTGCATGATTTTCTGATGGGACGGCAGCGACATGGTACGAATACGGATGCCTTTGAAGTCATCAAGATTTGCAATCGCATGCTGCGAGTTGGTGACAGCAAAGAACCCGCCGGTATCCGGGAAACCAAGAACCTTCACATCGCCAAGTTCGCCTTCGATGTCGGTTGCAAGTGCTTCGCCAAACGGACCATCAAACACATCATAGGTCGATGCGTTGCTGTCAAACGCGAAGGCAAGGTTCAGGACATCAATGCGCGGGTAGTAGGATGCCAGCGCACCGGTCGAGGTCAGCGTGCCCTGGATCAGGCCATCGCGAACCATCTGAACATGTTCAGCAGCCGAACCAAGCTGGTTGGACGGATAGACTTCGACCTTGATTTCACCATTTGTGTCAGCTTCGACGATGTTGGCGAAAACAGCCGTACAAGCATGTGCCGGGTTTTCAAACGGGTCGGTCTTGTTGTCATGTGCGAATTTGAGAACCTTTGGTTCGGCGAATGCCATGGACGTGCTGCCCATCAGCATCGCGGTTGCAAGGGCTGCTGCACCCAAACGCTTTACGGTTTTCATTTCTACCTCTCCTTGATTTAACGACTTTATGTTGTCCGGCATTATTGTGATGTGCGCCCCGGCCCGGACCTGACCGGGGCTGTCTTTCATCCCGCTGGCCTAGCGGAAACCAAGCAGTCGCGGTATCGCGAGTGCCAGGTCCGACCAGAAGGCAAACAGGAACAGCACGCCCAGCTCGGCCAGAAGGAACGGCCAAAGTTGTGCGGCAATCTTTTCAAGCTTTTCACCGGTGACGGATGACAGAACGAACAGACAAGCCCCGACAGGCGGCGTCATCAGCGATATGTTAAGTGCGAGGATAAAGATGATCCCGGCATGGATCGGGTCCATGCCGATCTGAACGGTCAGCGGCACCAGAACCGGGGCCAGAATGATCAGGATGGCATTGATATCCATCACCATGCCGATCATCAAAAGCAGACCGACGATCATGAAGATCACGATGTAGGGATTTTCAGAAACGCCCAGAACCATACTGGCGACTTCTTGCGGGATGCGGTTAAAGCTCAACCACCAGCCAAGGATCGAGGCAAAGGCAATGATGACAAAGATCACCCCGGTCACACGCGCGGTACGCACCAGCATAGAAAAGAAATCAGCAAAGCTAAGTGCGCGATACACAAACACGCCAATAAACAGTGCATAGGCCACCGCGACCGATGCGGCCTCGGTCGGGGTAACAATCCCGCCAAGGATCCCGCCCAGAATGATCAGCGGCATGATGAGTGCTGTGATCGACGATTTGAAAATCTTCCAGACTTCTAAAAGCGACGCGCGGCGTTCGTTTTTCGGCAGGTTCTTGGACCGTGCTGTCACCGCAATCACGGTCATGCAGATCAAACAGATCATAAGACCCGGCAAGATGCCCGCAGCAAACAGACCACCGATCGAAACACCCATCAGCGATCCATAAACAACCATCAAACCAGATGGCGGAATGGTCGGGCCGATGATGGATCCGGCAGCCGTAACCGCACAGGCATAATCGCGGCGATATCCGCGTTCGACCATGGCAGGGACAAGCGTTTTACCAAATGCTGCAGCATCGGCGGTTGCAGCCCCGGTCAGCCCCGCAAAGAAGACAGATGCCAGCATGTTGGTATGTGCCAACCCGCCGCGCATATGCCCGACAAGGGCCTGGGCAAACTTCACCAATCGGCTGGTGATGCCGATATGGTTCATGATTTCACCCGCCAGAATAAAGAACGGCATGGCAAGGAACGGGAAAACGTTCAGTCCGTTAAAGACCTTGCTTGGGCCCTGGGACAGGAACATCCCCCCGCCCATGTCAAACAGGCCAACAACGCCCGCCACACCAAGGGCAAAGCCGATCGGCATGCCCAAAACCATCAGAACGACAAAGATAATGGCGACGATCATTCTGCGCCCTCCGCAAGATCAACCGGGATGAAACGGCCCTGATCACGCAAGGCAACAAGAAGAAGCTGAATGGCGGCCAGCAATGCCGAAACCGGAACGGCCGCATATGGAAGTGCCAGCGACATGCCAAAGATCATGGCCTGACGGCGCATACCGCCCATCGCAAAATCAAAACCGTAAATCGCCAGATACAGGAAGGCCGCGAGTGCAATCAGATCGACCAGAAACAGGATCGTGCGCTGGATCGGCATTGGCAGGGTCAGAACAAACATGCCAATCCCGATATGCTCACGCCGGGCAATCCCGGCCGATATCGCCAAAAGCGCCGCCCAGATCATAAGATAGCGCGCAAGTTCTTCTGGCCAGGGCAGCTGCCAATGAAAGAGATATCGATCAACAACGCCCAGCCAAACGTCAAGAACAAGAACCAGCATCAATACTGCAATGATGCGTTCCACCACCCAATTCAGGGACCGGCTTAGGGTTGCTGCTGTGGTTTCAACACGGCGTAATGCCATCTTCGCCAAACTCTCCGCTGATGAATCTTTTATGTAATTTTTCTACATACTGAGATCACTTTTGTAGCTTGTCTACATATTTTTCTACTCTCATCGATGATTTTTCCGTACTTGACCGGAAATGAAAGCTGATTTAGGTAGTTAAACTACATTTTAAAACGGACAGACATTTGTCCGACATCCATCAGCCAAGACAGGGAGATTTTCCATGGCGATCAAACATTACGGCAATGAACGCAGCGGTGCCGGCGGACAGAAACTTCCATTCTCGCCAGCCGTACGCGCAGGCGACTACGTCTATATTTCCGGTCAGGTTGCCATGAAAGAAAATGGCGAGATTGCCTATGGCGGCATCGAAGACCAGACCCGTCTGACCATGGAAAACGTCAAGGCGGCCCTTGCTCTTGCCGATTGCACCCTTGATGATGTGTTCAAGATGAATGTCTGGCTGGCCGATACCCGCGACTTCTGGACGTTTAACCGCGTCTATGCCGAATTCTTCCCGGGCGAGCGTCCGGCACGTTCGACCGTGCAGTCGCAGATGATGGTCGATGCCAAGATCGAGATCGAAGCTATCGCCTATAAGCCGGAAAAGTGATAATTCCCAATGGGGTGCCTTTGTTGGCACCCCTGCCCGACTTTTAAAACAGAACCGGACACAGCCCATGCAACCGACCGCCGACATCATCAGCTTGCTGCGCAGCCAGTCGGGCAGTTTCCCGAACCGGGAACAATTGGTTGCCGATTATGTCAGCGACAATCTTGAAGCTGTGACGACGATTGCGCTATCTGATCTCGCCAATAATGTCGGAGTCAGCGAACCAACCGTGATCCGTTTTTGCCGCACACTTGGCTGTGACGGTTTTCGTGATTTCAAAATGCGTCTGGCGCAAAACCTTGCGGTCAGTATGCAGTATCTGACGTCCGAAGATATCTCGGATGACACAACTGCCGCAGACGTTCTTTCAAGTCACGTTTTGGGCGTCATCATCGATAACCTGCGTCTTTTGCGTGATCAGATATCCTCTGATCAGGTGGACCGTGCAGCCGACATTCTGGTCAAGGCGCGTCAGATTGCGTTCTTTGGTGTTGGGGGTGGTTCGACGACCGTTGCCTTTGATGCCGCCAACCGTTTTTTCCGCCTTGGCATTCCCGCACAGTCACAAAGCGATGGCTATTTGCAGCGCATGCTGTCTTCCACCCTTGGACCGGAAGACGTTGTTTTTGCCATATCGACCAGCGGTCGCCCGACCGAGCTTATTCATTCAGCTGCCATTGCCCGGCAATATGGGGCAAAGGTTATCTCGCTAACCAATCCCGACAGCCCTCTTGCGGCCGAAAGTGATCTGGTGATCGGGATCGAGATGCCCGAAAACCCCGATATCTATAAGCCGACCGCGACCCGCCATGCGTTTCTGGCAACGATTGACGTGATCGCAACTGCCGTTGCGCGTCGCATGCCTGATCAGGCCAAGGAAAAGCTGCGCCGTATCAGATCATCGCTTCTGACCGTCAATCCGCCGACCGGCCGCCAGCCGATTGGCGATTAATCGCGCCCAACCCGTTCCCCCAATTTACAGGTCCCCAAATGCCAAAGATCGCCTTTATCGGTGAATGCATGCTTGAGCTTTCCGGTGCGCAGCCGGATGCCGTTTTTGGTGCAGCAAAACTCGGCTTTGCCGGGGACACATTAAATGCCGCGACCTATATGGCACGCACCAGCCGACTGATTGATCGGGCTGCACAGAATGTTGCGTCCTATATCACTGCCCTTGGTACCGATGCCTATAGCGATGCAATGATTTCAAGTTGGCAGAATGACGGTATTGCGACCGATCTGGTGCGCCGGATCGATGGTGCACTGCCCGGACTTTACACCATTCAAACCGATGCTACGGGCGAACGAAGCTTTTCCTATTGGCGCGATCAGGCGGCAGCAAAACAGATGTTGGGGGGCGGTCATGACGGCAAAATTCGCGCAGAATTTTCCGGTTTTGACGGGCTTTATCTATCAGGCATCAGCCTTGCGATCCTGGCACCTGAGGACCGGGCAAAACTGATCGATCTGGTGGCGGATTATGCGCGCACCGGGGGCAAGGTTTATTTCGATACCAACCACCGCCCGCGCCTGTGGTCGGATAATCAGACTGCAATTGCGGCCTATCAGGCGGTTGCGGCCCATTGCGATACCATGCTGCCGACCTTTGATGACGACGCGGCCCTTTTTGGCGATACGTCACCTACGCAAACAGCAACGCGCTGGCTTGACGCGGGCGTACGCGAGGTGATTGTCAAATCCGGTGGTGATCCGACCTTTTGGGCCAATCGCGACGGTGAGAACGGCACCGTCACCCCGCCCGCCATCAGTGACATCGTTGATACGACATCGGCGGGCGATTCCTTTAACGGGGCGTTTTTGGCCGCGCGCACGTTGGGCCATGATGTTGAACAATCAATCGCCGTTGCGCAAAAGGTCGCAGGCCGCGTGATTTGTCGTCACGGTGCCTTGGTCGATATCAGCGATCTGATACTGGATCAGTAATCAAGGCGGTACTGAACGCCTGCCTTGCTATCGATCTCGGTCGTCTCGCTCGTCACACTGATATTTGGCGTGATTTCAATTTCGACCTCGACCCCGCTTGATCCCGGCGTTGCGCCCGCCTTGGTGCCGACATAGACCCCCTCGGTCAGGTATTTTCCCACCTTGACCTCCGGCCCGCTTTCGCCACCACCGACCTGCAAAACGTCCGCGCCGATAAAGCGGCGAATACTGCCAACCACATCAAGCCCGGTGCCACCGCCTGATAGCTCATTAAGCGCGCTTGCAAGCTGAACGGCTTCAACCGCACTCAGGCTGCCTTGGGATTTACCAAACAGGACCTGCGACAGAATTTCATCTTCTGGCAGGGAAGGATTGGATGTCAGAACCAGTTCCGGATCACTTGCTGCCCCCTGAAAACCAGCAGTCACGACAAGATCATCGGTGGTGTAAACACCTGCGATATCAAGCATCGGATCGGGTGGCGATCCCCCGGCAAAGGTGATCTTGGAATCCTTTATCACGAATGTCTTGCCGATGATATCAAGCTGCCCACGAAGGGCCGCGAGTTGACCCGTTATGATCGGCTCATCCGTGGTGCCGGAAATTTCAAGCCGCCCACCCCATTCGGAATCAAGGCCCTTGCCGCGCACAAACAACCGACCGGGAATGTCGACAACGACATCAAGATTACCCTTGAAACCGTTCTCGTTTTCTTTGGCCTTTTTGGCGGCTTCCTCTTCCTTGGCGGTCGGAAGATTGGCGACTTCAATCGTTGGAACAGATTCCGGCAATGCCAGTGTCAAATCCACCTCGCCGCGCTGAACGGCGACCGTGCTTTGAATGTCGGCACCTTCAAGGTTGCCTGTCACCTTGCTATCGACATTGGCCCAAAATTGCAGCTCGTCCTTACGTGAAAGCGCAACATTCACAAGTTTGGCTGCGACGTCATAATCAACAGCACCACCATCCCCCATCGTTACATCAACAGATGCGTTTACAGTCCCATTGCCGCCATCGGTTGCGGTAAAGGACGGGATCGAAAGACCGCTTTGATCAAATGTGCCCGCAAGCGTCATCTCATCCAGAATGGTGCCATAGACAAGGTTCTCGTACTTGCCATCCGCCAGCGCCATATTGCCGTTCCAGCGGATGTCATCGAGCGTCCCGCCCACATCAAGGGCAAGATCGATATCGCCTGACATCACATGATCAGGTGCCGGAACATAAGGCCAGAATTCGGCAATCTCGCCATCAATGCGGACCGATGCGGACATAGGCGCCGTCATATCCGGGCTAAAGTTCTGCTCCAGAACCGAAATAGCCAGTGGCACATTGCCCTTGGCTGACAGGATTTGCACATCGGAATTACCAAGTGACGCCTGCCCGGCAAGCACCCCCTTCGCCAGGTCCACATCAAGCGCCATTTCAAATGGCTGCATGTCCTGAACCGCTTTGGCACGAATACCCGTGATTCGGCCTGTGACATTCGCGGCTGGCAGCACCCCACGCGTTTCACGCAAGGACGCACTTAAATTCGCCGTACCACTAAGCCCGTCAAAGCCGACAATACGACCCCATGGACCCAGCTCGACCGCGCTTAGAACCACATCACCGGCGATCGATTTCTGTGCTGCTTCCTGATCGAGATTTGCCGTAAGCGTGCCCGATCCCACTTTCAAACTGGCGTCAAGTTGCTGACGCCCCGTCTTGGTCAGAACAAACTGCAAGGGTCGATCAAGGGCGATTTTCTGATCGCCAATATCGGCGTTAAGTTTGCTTGCCGTCACACTGGTATCATCACCAAGCGACAGGTCCGCCGCCAGATCGGTCTTAATCGGCACATTGCCCTGGAACGTGCCGTTGCTTTGAAGTGCAACAGCCAAGGCATCCAACCCACCGGTCACGCGCAAAACAACATCGCTGATCGCCATCGGACCTGCAGCAATATCTGATCCATTGATCTCGGCATTGATTTCAGGCGCATCAAACGTGTTGCCAACCGACGCATCAAGAACGATATCCTCTATCATGGTCGGGTTGGCATCGTCCTCGCCCGCCATTCGAAGGCCCTTCGCCACAGCAGCAAGACTGACAGTTTGCCTTGTTCCATCGGGCTCAAACCCGACATCGGCGGTTATCGCGCCATTGGCAAACGGTACACCGAAATCACCCAGCATCTGCGCATCCAGTCGCGACAGCGAAATCGCCCCGCGCATCGGCACGCTATAGTCCGGAAGGCCTATCGCACCGGTCAGTTCAATATGATCGCCACGCAGGGAAATAGCTTCGACCCGCAAGCCATCACTTGGCAGGATAACATTTGCGCCAAGATCATAGTCCCGACCCGCCAGCGCAAACTGCGCACGATTGATCAGCGACAGGACAGCCTGATCCGACCAGGTCATGTTTGTCGCAAGCCGGACATTCTCAAACTTCTGGCCACCAGCCTCGATACTTGGGACCCGCAAGTTAATGTTTCCCGGGGGCGCTGCAATATCACCATTCAACGCAACATTCAGCTTTGCTGGCGCAATAGCCACACCAATGCCGGGTGGCACAACACCCGGTGCCAGATCAAGCTCACTGGTCACAGCAAGTTTTGCGAAGTCCTGGCTTATATCGACCTTGACCGGACCCGTGATCATCGCGGTTTCAAGGTTCGGGATATCAACGGCAAGATCAAGATCGGGGCTGAGCAACACCGCCCCTTTGATCACCGGGTTTAGCCCTACGATGCGATCAAGATCGGCAATGCCAAATCCGGTTTGCGTTGTTGCAATCGCGATATCGGTATTAAGCCCCTGCTCGGTCGACCAGATCAGGTTATCAAGGCGAACATTACCCTGCCCGCTCAGATCCAGACCGGAAATCGGCGCAAAGATCGCAAGATCCGAAACATCAGCAGCCAAATTGGCGTTCGAAACCGCAAAGTTTTCATCAAGATCAGCCTGTCCGCGCAGCGTCATTTGTGGTGCCGCAATCAAAAGATTGCGCAGCATGAACTGATCGAAGCTTGGTGCGATTTGCGCATCAACCGATATGTCCTGCTTTGCACCCAGAAACGCGCCAAGCCCTGGATCATTCCACACGCTGCCATCCGTTGATACCGACAGTTTCGGCATCAATGCATCACCCTCGTCAGGTGCTGGCATACTGGCCTGAACCGCAACATTCGAAATCATTGAGACCGGGGTTTGAACGTCACGTCCATTTACCGCAATCTCAACGCCGGGCATGGCCAGGTTACCATTGGCCTTAATCGACAGACCAAGCTGCCCCCACGATACCGCATCCTCAATCAGCGCTGACAGGCTTGGATCAATATCGGCCGTGACGTTTGCCGCAATCTGGCTCTCATCCAGATCAAGATCGGCTGCACCGCCAAGCGACACCGCATCGGGGATCGCGACATTGATACGATCAAAGCCAAGGGTTTGTTCGGCCTGATTAAACGCCCCGCCAATGCCCAACGAAATGTTTTTTTGCAACGGTTCGGGGACTTGTTCGGTAATGCGCTCAAGCGGGGTTAAGCCACCATCAAGTGAAAATGCCAACACATCGGATGACAGTCGCACACCGATATCAGATGACAATACGGCATAGCCATTTGCAGTCAGATCAAGCTTGCCCTTCCAGTCATTGGCAGGGCCATCACCATTGAGCGCAATCTTGATGTCACTCGCAACTTCGGGATCAACACCGGCAAGCGTCATGACAAGCCCGTCACGCCCCAATGCACCATCAATTTCGGCGGCCAATTGCTGTTTGGGCCCATCAAACGACAGGTCAAGTTTAAGCCGGTCCGTACCGCTATCACGCGGCACCAAATCAATCGCAGCATCCGCCGAAAGGTTCGTGCCCACGCGTGCCTTTCCGCGCAGGCTATAAAGGAAACTATTGCCGCTGATCTGATCGACAATCGCGATTTCGCCAAGCTCCAACGCATCCAGTGACGCGGCAAGCGGCAAGGCAAAACCACCGCTGTTTTCAGTGTCTTCTTCGGGCGCATTATCGGGCAGCGATCCGTCAGGCAAAAACACATTGGCACTGGCCAGGCCGACGCGGTTGATTTGAAGGCGCCCGCCCAAAAGTGCGATGGGCGACCAATCAAAATCAACGTCGCTTAGCTCAAGATGAAATCCATCTGCCGCGCGATCCATCAACAGGCGATCAAGATGCAATCCAGTCCAAAGACTGCCTTCGATCCGGCCAATTTCAAACTGGCTGTCGGTGGCGGCTGCGACCGTTTCATTGATCATGGGCGTTACAAGACGCAACACCGGCCCTGTCCCGGCAAGGGCCGTAAGCCCGATCACGGAAAGCGCAACACCACCCACACCATAGGCACCATATTTCAGCCACTTATGGGCAGAAACGGAACGTTTGGCGGGTTTCACATCCTTGGAAGTCGGCATGTCAGATTGGGTCAAAATGCCTGCCCCAGACTGATATAGAATTGATAGTCGTCATCGACATTGTCACGCTTATCAAGCGGTACAGCGACGTCAAACCGAAGCGGACCAACAGCAGTGTAATAACGGAACCCAAGCCCCGCCGCCCAAAGCAAGCTGATGTCTTCGGGCTCGCTGCGTTCATAGACATTGCCGCCTTCAACAAACGGCACGATGCCAAAGCTTTCGGTTACACGGGCGCGGAATTCAAAGCCAAGCTCCAGCACAGATCGTCCGCCGAGCGGATCATGATCATCATCAAGCGGCCCGACCTTTTGATACTCATAGCCCCGGATTGATCCACCGCCACCGGAATAATAGCGCTTGTTTGATGGCAGGCTGCCGCGTTCTTCGCCAATGATCGTGCCGGTGCGCGCACGTGCTGCCATCACATAATCACCGTCATCATCAATCGACAGATACTGCGATCCCGCAATCGAGACAGTGGTGAAATTGGTATCCGTTTCCGTCAGGCCCATATAGGGCGTAACATTGATTTCAAAGCGCGTACCACCGATCGGGTCAAGCGGGTTGGCGGTATTGTCATAACGCAGAATACCGCGCACACCACCCAGATAGAATTGATCATCGGGTGACTCGTCAGATCCCGTCAGATCGGAATATTCCGCCAACGCGCCAAGCGTCGCCGACCAGTTTTCACCAAGCGGGCGTTCAACCCCGACAAAGCTTTCGACCGTTTCCCCCTTATAGGCGTCGGTATCGTTGCTTTTGGCTTCGGCATTGGCCACCAGTGACTGACGACGCTGCAGGAACTGCGGCTTTTTAAACTCTGCCGAGATGCCCTGCTCATAGCTTGAGGCATCAGCCCCCAAACGCAGTCTTTCGCCCGCGCCAAACAGATTGCGATGTTCCCAAAATGCATTGGCACCCGGGCCATCGGCAGTCGAGAAATCAACCCCGCCGCCAACAGATCGCATTTTGCGTTCAACCACATTGATCTCGACCGGGATTTCACCGCTTTCGCCAACCGGGCCGACCGGCTTGACGATCACGCTGTCAAACAGGTTGCTTTGGGCCAGATCGCGGCGCGTGACCTTCACCTGTTCGGGGCTATATTGTTCACCGGCCCGCCAGCTGCGGTAACCGGCGATGAATTCCGGATCGACTTCATTGGCACCATTGACCGTCACTGCACCAAAATTGGCTTTCTTGCCGGTGTCATAGGCATATGTGATCGAAATGGTTTTCTCGGCAGTATTGGCCATTACGGTGCGCTTGGTCGATTTCGCCAGCGGATAACCCTGATCGCGTAAAAGATCCACACCATATTGCTCGGCCAGAATGATCGGTTCTGCCGTGGCACGCTGACCGATCAGCAGTTTGGTTTTTTCAAGTTCCGCATCTGTTGCCGGACGCTCGATCACCTGATCAGGATAGGTCATCACCAGATCGACCGAACCGATCAGATACGGCGTTCCAACATCAATGCTATAGGTCAGCAAAAGCGGCTTTGGCGCATCTGCCGCAGCAACGGCGTCGCCTTCCGAGCCGGCATCCTCAGCATCGCTGGGTGCAACATCTTCGGTGCCCTCTTCATCAGCAGGCATCGGCTTTTCGCGGATATCGAAAGTGATCTGACCGTCATAGAAACCGTTGGATCGCAGCACCGCCTGAAAACGTTCGATGTCATCCTCGGCGCGGCGCTGCAGACCGGCACGCGATGCGGTCGGACGAGATTGCAAACGGCGTGCGGTGCTGACCGAATTTAATGCCGCGATCATGGTTTCTTCGTGCGGGTCAATGCCCGTGATTTCGACCGAGTACGGGATCACAGATTGCAGATCATTTTGCGCGACCTGCGCATCTGATCCGGCCCCAAAGCCAAGAACACCAAGCCCCTCGTCACTTGAACAGGCCGCAAGCGTAGTACCCGCCATCAAAAGCGGAACCAAAGCCAAGCGCCGTCCATATGACCGGAAGTTGCGAGGGAAGCTATCTTTCAAAAACATCGTGTCCTTGTACGTGGTGCCGGATCAGTTGGTTTTGGCTCTGATCACCTTTGATTTTGCCCCAATATCATATATGGGGAATAACGCTCTGCAATGGTGACAAGTTTCATAGCAGTTATTTGAAACAGCATATTTTTATTCCCCCCGCAGGTCGAGGGCCAGCTATGTCATGTCCCATGAAAAAATGGCATAGCTATGAACGATAAACGCACTTGTGAGATTTTTGCTTTGAGCGTACCGGAAGTTGAGCGCAAAGTGTGTGCACATCCCACCGAAGGAGGTCCATCCAGTGGCTTCGACCCTGACCAATACCGTCATTATCCGCAGTGCTGTTCGTTCTGATCTTGATGGGCTTTGCAGCCTTGAGACAGACAACTTTCAAAGTGATCTGATCTCACGCGCATCCTTTTCGCGCTTTTTGCGTCAGGCAAGCGCGCGCCTTTTGGTCGCCGATGCGGGGGATGCCGACACGCCGATGATTGTTGGTTATGGCTTGCTGCTTTTGCGCGCCAATACCGTCACGGCACGGATCTATTCACTGGCAATTGCACAAGACTGGCGGGGCAAAGGTCTGGGCACGCAGCTTTTGGCAGGGCTTGAGACCCTTGCGATGGAAGCGGGATGCACACGCATGCGTCTTGAAGTGCGCGTAACCAATGAGACCGCACGCAATCTGTATGAGCGTCACGGCTATCAAAAAATCGCCGACCTTCCGGGCTATTACGAAGACGGCAGTGATGGCATTCGCCTTGAACATGCCCTTTATGTCGGGCAGACCGATGTCACGCCGGCGGTTGCCACCGGTGCACCGCTGATCCTGGTTGATCGTCTCTCTGACAAACGTTTTAACGTGTCGGGCGCACGTGTGATGCGGGTGCGCGATTATCTCGCACTTGATCATGGTGTGCGCAATCGGCGCGTGATCAACCTGTGCCAATCCTATGAATATCTCTCGCGCGGATATTATTGCAGCCTTCTGGCCGCCGCACGTGCCGAACGCGTCATCCCCGAAGCAGACGTTTTGTTGGATCTGAACTGGAAGCGTTTGCAGAAAACCGCGCGTTCGGAACTTAGCCCGCAAATCATGGACGCGCTGGCGAAATCCGGTCATGGCCCGGAACAGGCACCTGATCATATCGATGTCTATTTTGGCCGTACCACGGATAAGCGGTTCCGCCAGATTGCCGAACGCGCCTTTGATCAGTTCCGCTGCCCGATCCTGCGCCTGCATCTGAACAAGCAGGATCGCAAGATATTGCGCGAAATCGAAGCGCCGTCGCTGAGCCAGTTGGATGACAGCAACCTTGCAGAATTCGAGGCGGCCCTTCGCGCTTATTTGCGTGGTCGCGTGCGCAAACAGGGTAACGTCACCCCGCCGACGGCCCTTGTCGCGATCCTGCATGACCCGGATGAAGTTCTGCCACCGTCAGACAAGGAAGCACTGGCCAATTTCGTGCAGGCCGCATCCGATCTTGGGGCAAAGGCCGAACTGATTACCGCAAAGGATTTCCATCACCTTTCGGAATTTGACGCACTTCTGATCCGCGAAACCACTGCCCTTGATCACCACACATATCGCTTTGCCAAGCGCGCGGTGAAGGAAGGCATTCCGGTGATCGATGATCCGGACTCGATGCTGCGTTGTACCAACAAGGTGTATCTTGCCGAATTGCTGCGCACCCATCGTATTCCAGCCCCGAAAAGCGCAATCTTTGATAAGCGCCGAATTGCCGAGATTGGCCAACAATTTAGCTTCCCGTCAGTTTTGAAGGTGCCAGATGGCTGCTTCTCGCGCGGGGTGCGCAAGGTGAAATCACCCGATCACCTCAATGAAGTTGCGACCGAGATGTTCAAGAACTCCGAACTTCTTGTCATTCAGGAATATGTCGAAACCACCTTTGACTGGCGCATTGGTGTTCTGGGCGGCGAAGCGATCTTTGCCAGCCGCTATTTCATGGCGCCCGGTCACTGGCAAATCGTCAAACATGAAGATGACGGCAAAAGCTTTGAAGAAGGTGGCTTTGAAACCCTGCCGGTCGAAGATGCCTCGGCTGATATCGTGTCCACCGCCCTTGCCGCAGCGCGCCTGATGGGCGATGGCCTTTATGGTGTCGATGTAAAGGAAACGCCGCACGGCCCGATGGTGATTGAGGTCAATGACAACCCGAACGTTGATGCGGGTGTTGAGGACGTGGTTCTGGGAATGGACCTTTATCGTCGCATCATTGCCCACTTACTTGGCAAGATCGCGCGCCCGTAAACCGGGAACGACAGGTACACCAAAATGCAAAAGGCCGGGTTTACCCGGCCTTTTTGTTTACGAACACTGCTGCCTGAAGTTTATCACGCCCATAACGCGCCATCAGATCAAACTCATGACGCAAGATCGGCACGGACAAACAATCACTGCCATTAAATGGTTCATGGTCTTCACCGATATCGGGATCGCTGACATAGACAAACCGGTCATCAAAACCCGACACCACCACCCAATGCGGGATTTTATCGCCATAGATACGATACTGGCTGATCAGAACCAGCGCCATTTGCCCCTGCTTGGTGCGTTGTTCGATCTCGGCAACGCCAAACGGCCCGGTGGTGACAGGAATACCGGCATCCTGTGCCTGAAGGGCGAAATCATAATGGACCAGTTCCACGACTTCGCGGTTTTTGGGTTTGCGCACCGTATCAACAAATAACGGGCCATCGCGGCTGCTGAGCACTTCTGCGTCAAAACCACGTTTATGTGCGGCCAAGGCCAAACCAAGCGGCCCGCAGCCACCATGCCCGGACGTCATGAAAATCGTGGTGGCTTCGCGCCACAGGGCAATCTCAAGATTGCGATCCATCGCGACATCCGCATCAAGCGCGTTCATCGCCATCATCAATGCTGCTGGTCCACAGGTGAATGGCAGCGTCTGGTGATAAAAATGAATGGGCGACGGCAGAACCATTGCGTTTGGCACAAGTTCACGTTCCATGCGAAGCGCATCGGAATGGTCCGGATAATAATCGGGATAAAGGGCGAATTCCCGGTAACCGGCCGACGCAAACAGATCAATTGCCGTCTGATTCTTCTGACTGACTTCAAGGCGCAGGATCGGCGCACCGAAATCAAGACTGAGTTCCTCGGCACGCGCGATCAGGGCACGACCAATCCCCTGCCCGCGCATTTCCGGTGCAACCGCCAACGAATACAATCTGGCCAATGCGACGTTGCGACGGAAAATCACCAATGCGTAACCGACAATCGTATCGCCATTCGCGGCTACCGACAGGCGCGCGGTTTCGCTGCCGACAAAGCGCTTGAAGGCGCGTCGGTTCAGTCGATCGATATCGAAGGACTGGTTTTCGATTTCACACAGCGCGTCAATGTCGCTGGCTTGTGCCAATCGAAAGTTAATTTCGGGAAGTTCACGCGTTTTAAGAGTCATACCTGCATCACACGACAAAACGATGCCAGAAGGTCAAAATTGATCTGGCATCCTGCGGATATATCGTCACGAAACGCGAAAAAGGAATAGTGCAATTTATGCGATGCAGTCTGACATTTTTGCACAGATCCGCATCGCATCACACTGATGTCAAACGCGTTATCCGCGTGCGGCCAGCCTTGGCAAAAGCGGCGACATGTCATAACCGGCATCCGAGGCCGATTTCAAAATATCCTGAACCGGAACTGCACCAGCACTAGCCAAAGACCAAAGGATGGTGCAACGCGTGCCACTGCGGCAATAAGCAAAGATCGGCTTTGGCGCATCGGCAAGTGTGGCAGCGAACGTATCGGCATCCGCATCGGAAACATTGCCACTGGCAACCGGCTGGAAGATCGCCTTCAAGCCAAATTCCTCTGCCTTGGCAGATACTTCGGCAAAGGACGGCTGACCGGGATCTTCATTATCCGGACGGTTACAAATGATGGTTTTGTATCCGGCATTGGCGATCTCTTCGATCGCTTCAAGCGGCAATTGCGGAGATACGGTAATGTCGTCGCTCAGGCGTTTCATTCGTTTTGTTCCGTTATTCGTTGCCGGTTACATCGCCCGTCTTGAGCGTTGCGTACTTTACACAGCATGCATGTAACGGATGCCACTATATCGCGGGCTTGGCAACAGCTCGAACAGAAAATTATACCTGTTCTGACAATATGATCCCCACCAAAGCGCCCTATTTGGACAGCGGACAGGTCCGCAAGCCAAACAGCATATAAAGCGGGCAAAAACGCAAGGCGGCAGTAGTGATCATGATCGCACCCGCAGCCAGCATGACCCAGCCGTATGCGCCAAATGCCATGCCGCCATCTTCGGGCGTAGCCAGAACGAATGGCAGTGCAAGCAACACCACACCGGCACAGGCCCGCAAAAGGCGATCAACGGTTCCAACATTCACCATGGTTTTCTCCTTGTGAAAGAGCAGCAAACAGAATTATTTTATAACATTATAATTTACCGCTTCACATTGATCCGCATCAATCAGATGGTGGATTTTTGACAATCTTCGACCGCCCCTACTTCCTGACTTGCCCGATTTTGGCGGTCATGTAACAAGATGAAAAAACGGCAAAATCATAAAGACGAACTGGAAACGTGCAGTGACGATCGATACGAACAAATCCGTACCGGACTTCCCGGCTTGGCAACAAGGCACCGCATCCGGCGGCTTTTCTGATTGGCTTCGCGCGTGCTGTGCGGATGAATGGCATGGCGTTACCCATCATCCCTTTACCGATGCATGGGGGAATGCTGCCCTGCCAAAGGCAAATCTTGAAAATTACCTTATTCAGGATCACCGGTTTATCGATCGCTTCGTGGCCCTTCTGGCTGCTGCTGTTTCACGCGCGCCAAGCTTGAAGGATCGCATTCCGGGTTGTCAGTTTCTCGCCCTCGTCACAGGTGAAGAAAACACCTATTTCGAACGGTCCTTTGCCGCCCTTGGCGTAACAGATGATGCACGCGAAAATCAGCCCGATTGGCAGGCGACCACTGACTTCAAAAAATTGATGAAGGATGCAACCAACACCAACAGCTATGCCAACATGCTTGCGGTTCTGGCGGTTGCCGAGGGCACCTATCTTGGTTGGGCAGATCGGGTGAATAAGGCAACTGCCAAACGTCCGGATGATTTCTGGTATGCCGAATGGATTGATCTTCATGTCGGCGACTATTTCGAAAGCGTCGTTGGATATCTCAATACCCAGCTTGATAAAATCGGGCCGGGCTTGTCTGATGCCGAACGCGCCGAATGCCTGTCTTATTTCAAGCACGCGACTGATCTGGAACGTCAGTTCTTTGACACCGCTTGGGGTCCACAGGAATGATCACTATCCGCCCATTTCAGGACAGCGACGCTGACGCGCTGGTCGAGATTTACAAACACGCGGTCGCGGAACTTGGCCCAAAGGCCTATAGCCCCGAACAGATCGCCGTCTGGGCCAATTTGCTGCCCAGTGCAAAACGCTTTGCCGAGATCATGAATGATGGCCGCGTCGCCCTTGTCGCGGTTGATGCCAATGACCGCGTTGTTGCCTTTACCGATGTCGAGGCCGACGGTCATATCGGTTTTCTGTATGCCCTGCCCGATGTTGCGGGCAAAGGGGTCGCCAAAACGCTTTACGAAGCCCTTGAAGCCAAGGCGCGTGAAAAAGATATCGGCAAGCTTTATTCCGAAGCCAGCGAGCTTGCGAAATCCTTCTTGCTCAAGCACGGATTTAGCGTCGTTGAACGCCGTGATTTCGAAGTCGCCGGTGTGCCGATCCACAATTATGCGGTTGAAAAACGATTGCGCACACCGCGCTGACCAGATCATTACCCAAAAACAAAAAAGGCTGCCATCTGGCAGCCTTTTGTCTTAATCGCGCAAACCGCGTTTGGCCGTTGCCAGCACGCGGTCGATATAAACATCCGCCTGCCCGACATAATTGGCCGGATTGCGCACATGCGCCCAATCAACGGGTGTATCGGTCAATTTTGGCAATTCATCAAATAGGTTCGACGCATTTGCCGCCGAAGCCGCAATCGCCTCTTTGACAAGCTTGTCAGCCGCGTCACGCCCCAGATGATCCGCCAGTGCGAATGTCGCAGCCTCGGCCAACATCGCGCCACGCGACAGATCAAGGTTCGCCGCCATCCGATCGGTATTGATCTTAAGATCGGGGATCATATCCACCGCTTGGGCCAATGCGGTGCCCGCCGCCATAATGATCTGCGGCAGGGTCAACCATTCCAGAAGCCAGCTTGATCCGCAGCGTTCATGATCATGGAGTTGTGACTGGCTAAATACGCCCAATTGGCCCGCATTGAAGCGTGCCAGTGTCACCAGCATTTCGGCCTGAACCGGGTTGGATTTATGCGGCATGGTCGATGATCCACCGCCCTTGCCCGGCTGAACTTCTGCGATTTCTGACTGCGCCAAAAGCACCAAATCCTGCCCCATCTTGCCAAGTGCACCGGTGAGTGCGGTCAGTTGGCTGGCAAAATCGACCAGAACGTCGCGCTGCGCATGCCACGGCATATCCGATAGCGGCAGTTCAAGTTCTTCGGCCAGGTTGCTTTCAACCTCACCCGCCTTGGCCCCGATGGAGGCAAGCGTTCCTGCCGCCCCCCCAAAGGAAACGCGCAGCAATTCTGATGACAGGCTATCAATCCGGCGATCAATCCGAACAAGTGGTGCAAGCCATCCCGCAGCTTTCAGACCAAAGGTGGTCGGCACGGCTTGCTGGGATCGGGTGCGTCCGATCATCACCGTATTGCGATGGGTATCTGCATGTTTTGACAATGCCTTGGCAAGCTTGCGAATGCGACGACGAATGATGCCAATCGCGTCACGCAGCCGCAGAACAAGGCCGGTATCAACCACGTCCTGACTGGTTGCACCAAAATGCGCAAACCGGGCATCATCGCCGCCAATTTCGGCCTTAAGCGACTTGACCAATGCCGGTACCGGCACACCGGAACTGGCAGTGCCCGCCGCAAGTGTCGCGGGATCAGGGCGAAAATCGCGGCAGACTTCGGCAATACGGGTGGCACTTTGTTCGGGGATCACGCCTGCGCGCGCCTCGGCCGCGGCAAGGGCGGATTTAAACAGCAGCATGGAGGCAATCTGCGCGCTGTCATCAAACAGGGCGGCAATTTCCGCATCGGAAAACAGATCACCCAACAGGGCCGAGTCAAAAGGCGAAATCGTCATCAGGCTTAATCCACCATGCCAAACAGGTGTGAAATCAGATTATGAGTGTCGCGCTGGTATGTTGATTGGTCAACAGCGCAAAAAGAAGCCCCTGTCCGTTAACACGCTACAGGGGCTTGCTTTTAAAGATCAAACAGTCTGACGGGATCAGACAGCTTCAAGCGCAATCGCGATGCCCTGGCCAACACCAATACACATGGTTGCCAGTGCACGCTTGCCGCCGGCGCGTTTCAGCTGAAGAGCTGCCGTACCGGTGATACGTGCACCCGACATACCCAGCGGATGGCCAAGTGCAATCGCACCACCATTCGGGTTCACACGTGCGTCGTCATCAGCAATGCCAAGATCACGAAGTGTTGCCAGCCCCTGGGATGCAAAGGCTTCGTTCAGCTCAATCACGTCAAGCTGCTCGGTCGACCAACCCAGACGTGCCAGAAGCTTTTTCGATGCCGGTGCCGGACCAAAGCCCATGATGCGCGGTGCAACACCTGCGGTCGCACCACCAACAACGCGTGCAATCGGGTTCAGGCCATATTTCTTGACCGCTGCTTCGGACGCGATGATCAGTGCGGCGGCACCATCATTCACACCCGATGCGTTACCTGCCGTGACCGAACCGCCTTCGCGGAACGGGGTCGGCAGCTTGGCAAGGGTTTCAGCCGTCGTACCCGCCCGCGGATGTTCGTCCTTGGACACAACAATCGGATCGCCTTTGCGCTGGGGAATGGTCACCGGGGTGATTTCCTGTGCAAGGGTTCCGTTTTCCTGTGCCGCAACAGCCTTGTCCTGCGAACGGGCCGCAAAGATGTCCTGGTCTGCACGGGAAATGTTGAAGTCTTCGGCAACGTTTTCGCCGGTTTCCGGCATGGAATCCACGCCGTACTGTTTCTTCATGATCGGATTGATGAAGCGCCAGCCAATGGTGGTGTCATAGATTTCCGCATTGCGCGAAAATGCCGAAGATGCCTTTGGCATCACGAACGGCGCACGTGACATGCTTTCAACACCGCCTGCAATCATCAGTTCCGCCTCGCCCGATTTGATCGCGCGGGCCGCCATAATGATCGCATCCATACCAGAACCGCAAAGACGGTTTACCGTGGTGCCAGTGACAGCTTCTGGAAGTCCTGCCAGCAAAGATGCCATACGGGCCACGTTACGGTTATCTTCGCCTGCCTGGTTGGCACAGCCAAAGATGATGTCGTCGACAGCTTCAAAATCCAGATCCGGATTACGATCGACGAGTGCCTTGAGCGGGACAGCACCAAGATCGTCGGCACGTACCTGCGACAGGCTGCCACCAAAGCGGCCAATCGGGGTACGGATGTAATCGCAAATATATGCGTCAGCCATTTCTAAGATCCTTTTATATGCTCTTACTGCTGGTCCCCATGGGCCTTGGCGGTACGAGCATGCAGTTCACGAAGAACCTGCAATTCTTTCTCGGACGGGATCGCAGTTTCCGCGACTTCGTCGGCAAACTCAACAACCCAACCGGTATTTTCGATGATTTCTTCGCGGGTTACGCCCGGATGGATCGAGGTCACGATGAAATGCTTGTTAACCGGATGCGGTTCCATGATGCAAAGATCAGTGATCAGACGCGACGGGCCTTTGGTATCCACACCATAGGATGCGCGGTCATCACCGCCCTTGCCGTGACCAAGGGACGTCACGAAATCGATCTTTTCAACAAAGCCACGTTTGCTTTGCTTCATCACCAGGAACACTTCGCCACAGCTGGTTGCGATTTCCGGCGCACCACCGCCGCCCGGAAGACGGACTTTGGGGTTGTCGTAATCACCAATCACGGTGGTGTTGATATTGCCAAACTTATCAAGCTGGGCCGCACCAAGGAAACCGACCGAGATTTTGCCACCCTGAAGCCAGTAGCGGAACATTTCCGGGACAGCCACAGTGTTCACTGCCGTTTCGCAAAGCTCGCCATCACCGATCGACAGCGGAAGGACATCGGGCTTGGTGCCAATGGTGCCGCTTTCATAAATCAAGGTGATGTCAGGTGCATGGGTCAGACGTGCAAGGTTGCACGCAGCCGAAGGCATACCGATACCAACAAAGCACACATCGTCATTTTTAAGCGCGCGTGCGGCGGATACCGTCATCATTTCAGTCGGGGTATATTCAACCATGATCTTTTCTCCGCTTAGCCTTTGTTTGCTTCACGCTTGGCCGCGAAATCTTCGGGACCGCCATTCATGACATGTTCTTCGATCCAAGCCTGGAACGCTTCGCGATCACGCGCAATCGGATCCCATGCCTTATAAAACGCGTTGTCGCGCTTATAATATCCTTGGGCGTAGGACGGATGCGCCCCACCCGGCACTTCAACAATCGCGGTCACCGCCCAGTTCGGCAGCATCACGGCATTGGGCGAAATATCACCGAAGTCATCAACGATCTCTTCGACCGTGATAATGGATTTCTTCGCGGCAAGAACGGCTTCTTTCTGGACACCGACAATGCCTTCAAACAGGACGTCGCCCTTTTTGTTGGCTTTCTGAGCATGCACCACGGTGACATCTGGGCGGATCGCCGGAACAGCCGCCAGGCTTTCACCAGTGAACGGGCATTCGATGAACTTGATGTTCGGGTTCACACGCGGCAGTTCCGCCCCGCGATAGCCCTTAAACACCGCACATGGCAGGCCAGCCGCACCCGCGTCATAGGCATTGGCCATGGCGGCATGGCTGTGTTCTTCGATCTCAAGCTTGTGCGGCCAGTGTTCCTGAACCGCTTCGCGCAGACGGTGTAACGAGCCAACACCGGGGTTCCCGCCCCAGGAAAAGATCAGCTTCTTGGCACAACCGGCCCCGATCAACTGATCATAGATCATATCCGGGGTCATGCGGACCAATGTCAGGTTCTTGATGCCCTGACGGATAATCTCGTGCCCTGCGGCGTGCGGAATCAGATGGGTAAAACCTTCCATCGAAATGGTGTCGCCATCCTTAACGCAGGATGCGACTGCTTCTTTAAGCGACATGAAACGTGCAACCACGGCAAAACTCCTGTGGCATCAATCCAAAACATTAGAAACGCGGGGCAATTGCCCCGGTAGTGCAGGAAATTCAGGTCGATGGCTGCGACCGCCGGCTTTCCCCAAAGCAGCGGACGCAGCCATCGGGCCAGATCGACTTACACGTCGAAGAACACGGTTTCCGCGTCCCCCTGCATGTGAATATCGATCCGGTATTCAATCCCCGTCGGGGTTTCGACACGCTTGGCAATCAGGGTGTCGCGACGATCCGCTGGCACCGACTGCAAAACAGGATCCTTGGCATTCAGATCCGCCTCATCGTCGAAATAAAAACGGGTAAAGGCGTGAACCAGCATGCCGCGCATAAAGACGATGACATTGACAAACGGCGCACCGGCGTCGGCAACAACACCCGGCTTTATCGTATCAAACCAGAAGCGGTTCTTTGCATCCGTGCCCGTACCGCAACGGCCAAGGCCCCGGAAACCGGTGCTGGCAACATCAACCGGATTTTCGGTGTAATTGCCATCTGCGTCGGCCTGCCAGATTTCGATCATGGCGTCATTGACCGGATTGCCGTCGCCATCAAAGACAGTGCCGGTGATGCGAATATGCTCACCCTTGGCATCCGGGCCGGCAACGGTCGGATCGGCGATGTCGGTAAAGTCGTATGCATACTGGCCTGCGGTCAAGCCATAGGCGAAATACGGACCAACCGTCTGTGAGGGGGTTTCACCATAAGCCATGACTTAATTCTCCATCGGGGTGCCGTTGCGTCCACGCAGGACAATGTCGAACTGATAACCAAGGGCGAAGCCTTCCTCGGTCTTATCGATCGAGAATTTGGCAATCAGGCGTTCACGGGCCACTGCGTCCTCAGTCCCAAGGAAAATCGGATCGAGATCAAGCAGCGGATCACCCGGGAAATACATCTGGGTCACAAGACGGGTGGCAAAGCCCGGCCCAAACAACGAAATGTGGATATGGTTCGGACGCCACGCATTGAAGTGGTTGCCCCACGGATAAGCACCCGGCTTGATGGTATAGAATTTGTAATTACCCTGATCATCGGTAAAGCAACGACCCGACCCGCGGAAGTTCGGGTCCAGCGGCGCATCATGCTGATCAACCTTGTGCACATAACGGCCTGCTGCGTTCGCCTGCCAGATTTCAACAAGGATGTTTGGCTGCGGGCGGCCATCGGTATCCATCACTCGACCATGCACCACAATGCGTTCGCCAAGCGGCTCGCCATTCACAACACCGTTTTTGGTCAGATCGAAATCCATTTCACGCACGCTTGCCGGGGCAAAGCGCGGACCGGTGCCCTCGGTCAGGCCGGACTTGATGGCAAGCGGCGCCTGGGTTGGGCCGCGCAGGATGGTCGATTTATATCCGGGTGCGATATAGGGGGCGTGGGAGCCCCAGTCACGCGGTTTGAAGGTGGACATGAGGCTTACTCTCCCTTGGGTGACGCGTCTGATGCCGCGTCGATCTCGGCATAGGTTTGTTTGGCAATGCGAAAGGCCGTATTGGCGGCGGGAACGCCTGCATAAACCGCAACATGCATCAGGGTTTCACGGATATCGTCGCGCGTTGCCCCGGTGTTCAAGGTCGCCCGGATGTGCATGGCGAGTTCTTCTTCGTGACCAAGCCCCGCAAGCAGCGCGATGGTCACGATGGAGCGTTCACGCTTGGTGAACGCGTCGCTTGTCCAGACACCGTTCCAGACATTCTCGGTGATATAGCGCTGAAAACCTTCGTCGATTTCCGTAATTTTTTGGGTGGCGCGATCCACATGTGCATCACCCAGAACGGAACGGCGGGTTTTCATGCCAACGTCATACCGGCTCTCAGACAAGGTTCTTCTCCTTGGTAAATCGGTCGATCAACCGGGTCAGCAATTCCGGGGTTTCAATGCATGGCAGATGCCCGACCCCGTCAATCAATTCGAATTCGGCATTGGGGATCATTGATGCCATGGCGCGCACCACATCGGGTGGCGTGGCGAGGTCTTCCGATCCACAGATACATAATGTCGGCACAGCAATCTTTCCCGCCGCATCGCGCAGATCACCATCGCGCAGCGCAATGCAGGTGCCGATATAACCAGCCGCGGTGGTCCGAACGAGCATGTCGCGATACATCGCGGTTTCTACAGCACGTTCCTTGCGGAAGGTCGGCGACAACCAGCGTTCCATGATCGCATCACCGAGAACTTCGATACCATCGGCCTTGATCGCCTCAATCCGGCTGTTCCAGCCGTCATAATCGCCAAGTTTCGGTGCGGTATCACACAGGATCAGACCGCGAACGCGTGCCGGCATCAGTTCGGTAACCTTCTGTGCAATCAGACCACCTACCGACAGACCACAAATGATCACGTCATTCAGGCCAAGGTAATCAAGAAGACCAATCAGATCATTGGCATGCAGCGCCACGTCATAGGGCGCATCACCAATACCCGAAAGTCCATGACCGCGTTTGTCATAGGTAACAATGTTAAAGCGTTCAGACAGAACACCAACCACGTCATCCCAGATACGCAGATCGGTTCCCAAGGAATTTGCAAAGACCAGTACCGGGCCGTTTTTCGGGCCGGATTGGCGATAATGAATATGTGTCCCGTTGATCGGGGCGACTTGCAGACTCATGTCATTTCCACCCTGCTTATTTGCGCACACATTCGCAGATGGTTTTGGTTATGTAAAATGAGGAATTGCGTAATTTGCATAACTATATAATTATGCATTGAGCAATTATAACTTTATTCTTCAACGTCGCGACGTAGGGAAGCATGCTTGATCAACGCATTAAATTCCGCCACCTGACCTGTTTTCTTGAGGTCGCGCGTCAGCGAAGTGTGGTCAAGGCGGCCGATACCTTATCTATTACCCAGCCCGCCGTTTCCAAAACCATCCGCGAACTTGAAGAACATCTTGATGCCCGTTTGTTTGATCGATCCAAACGCGGTGTCACCCTGACCGATTTTGGCAAAGTGTTCCTGCGCTATGCCGGGGCCAGTGTTACCGCCCTTCGCCAAGGGGTCGACAGCATCAGCCAGGTCCGCATGCAAGGCGGGCTTTCAATCAATCTTGGTGTCTTGCCGACTGTCGCCGCAAGCGTGATGCCCAATGCCATCCGCCATTTCAAAACGCTGAGCCCCGATACGACCGTAAAGGTCGTTGCAGGCCCAAACGTTATGTTGATGGGGCAATTGCGCGTTGGCGAGCTTGATCTGGTGGTTGGCAGGCTTGCCGAGCCCGATCAGATGTCGGGTCTTTCCTTCATCCATTTATATTCAGAGCATATCTCGCTCGTGGCGCGACCGGGGCATCCGCTGTTGGCCGACAAGAACCCGGACATTTCGCGTATTCGCGAATTCACTGTTCTGGTACCGCCCAAACACGCGATCATTCACCCGACTGTCGACAAAATGCTGATTGCACATGGCATTGGCGCCCTGCCCGACCGGATTGAAACCGTTTCGACATCGTTTGGCCGCGCCTTCACGCGCGAAACCGATGCGATCTGGATTATCTCGAACGGGGCTGTTGCATCCGACATTGCCGAGGGCCATCTGGTCGAATTACCAATTGATACAAGCGACACCTTTGGCCCAGTGGGTTTGACCACACGAATTGATTCCCCCATCTCCCCGCCGGTCGAAATGCTGATCAATGCAGTACGCGAAGAAGCATCGCGTCATCATGCCACCCATTCGGAGGGCTAATACATAATCGTTTGGTTATGCAAATGTGCTTACATATCATTATACATAACCATCACGTGCCTATTAGATTGGTTCCAATTCGGTATGGCAGAATTGCGCTAAACGCAGGCCATTCCAAAAAATAACAACAAAAACAATAACCAAGACTATTGGAAAACTTCGCACGCTAGATGCGCATCATGGCTGAAACGTTTGTCAGCGCAAAGATCGCGGCAAGACGTTCAAAGGAGGAAGAATGAAAACCATCACCAAATTGCTTGCTGGTGCTGCTGTCGCGACCATGGTGTCGTTCGGCGCACACGCGCAGGAAGTTACCCTGACCGTTCACCACTTCCTAGGCCCGAAAGCACCGGCTCAGTCGAAAATGATTGAACCGTGGGCAAAGAAAATCGAAGAAGAGTCAAACGGTCGTATCAAGTTTGAGATCTTCCCGTCCATGTCGCTCGGTGGTAACCCGCCTGAGCTGTATCGTCAGGTACGCGATGGCGTTGCCGATATCGTATGGACCCTTCCGGGTTACACCCCGGGCGTCTTCCCGCGCATCGAAGTCTTCGAACTTCCGGGTGTTCACCTTGGTGACGCACGCGCAACCAACCTTGCGATGTGGGACCTTAAGGACGAATTCGCCGAAGACCTTAAAGACATTCACCCGCTTGCCGTTCACGTGCATGCCGGTCAGGCAATCCACCTGACCGAAAAAGAAGTACGTACCGTGGATGACGTCAAAGGCCTTAAGCTCCGTACCCCGACCCGTACCGGTTCCTGGGTAATCGAAGCTTGGGGTGCAGAGCCGGTTGGCATGCCGGTTCCGGCACTGCCGCAGGCAATGTCGCTTGGCGTGGTTGATGGTGGTCTGGTACCGTTCGAAGTTGTTCCGCCGCTGAAACTGGCTGAACTGATTTCCTATTCTGTTGAAGGCGAAGGCGTAAATTCGCGCTTTGGCACCTCGACCTTCCTGTTCGCAATGAACAAGGACCGTTACGAGAGCCTGCCAGACGACCTTAAAGAAATCATCGACCGCAACTCCGGTCAGGATTTTGCTGCTGAAATCGGCGATGTCTTCAATGGCGTTGAAGAAGTCGGCAAGAAAATGGTCAACGAAGGCAAAGGCCAGGTTGTAACCCTGACCGCTGCTGAAAAAGCAACCTTCGACGATGCGGCTGCATCGGTTGTTGATCGCTGGATCGAAGAATCCAAATCTGCTGGCATCGACGGCGCGAAACTCGTTGAAGACGCCAAAGCCGCAGTAATGTCTCATACCAAGTAACTTCTCCAAGTTACTGGAAAATCTTGAAGGGTCACGTATCATGCCGGTGCGTGACCCTGTTTTTCCCGCAAGATTGCCCAGCTAGATTGCCCAGCTAGATTGATAGACATATGAAAAACGCGCTGTACAAGGCCGCATCATGGTTTGCCGTTATCGGTGGCCTGCTTGCCCTGCTGATTGCCGTTGTAACGATTGTCAACGTTACCGCCTTTGGTCTGGACAAACTTGCCCGACTGTTTGACGCCAACGTCCCTGCCATCATTGGCTATGAGGACTTTGTGAGCATGATCGTCAGTTCGGCCGCCTTGATGTTCTTCCCCTACTGCCAGGCACAACGCGGTCACGTGGCCGTCGATGTGTTCATCAAAATGTTTCCGGCCGGATTTGCCCGCGCGATTGACGTGATTTCAGGCATCTGCATGACCGGATTGGCGCTGTTCCTTGGTTATATGATGGTCAATGGCCTGATCGAGGTTCGTGGCGACAACACCCTTTCCGCAATTCTCGGATGGCAGATTTGGCCATTCTACGTGCCGGGCATCATTTCGATGTTCCTGTGGGCCGCGATTGCCGGAACTCAGATTTTCGAAAGAGAGGCCGATGTCTGAACGCGAATTGATCGGCCTTGGTGGCCTTGCTCTTCTCTTTGTCGTGCTTGCCCTGCGTGTTCCGGTTGGTCTGGCCATGGTCGGTGTGGGGATTGGCGGCAACTATGTGCTTAGCCTGTTCTTCCCGTTCCTGCGCTTTGACCCGTATCTGCAGCAGTTCAAATCCCTGTTTTACGGGATTGTGTCGAACTATGAACTCTCGGTCGTGCCGCTGTTTGTTTTGATGGGCTATCTTGCCAGCCAAGCAAATCTGTCACGCGATCTGTTTCAGGGTGTGAACGCGCTTCTGGGTCGTTTCCGTGGCGGTGTCGCCATGGCAGCCATTGGTGCATGCGCCGGTTTTGGCGCGGTCTGTGGATCGTCACTGGCGACCGCATCGACCATGGGTAAAGTTGCCCTTCCGGAACTCGATCGCCTGAAATATTCCCCGCGTCTGGCAACCGGCACGCTTGCCGCTGGTGGTACGCTTGGCATTCTGATCCCGCCATCTGTGGCACTGGTGATTTACGCCGTGACTGTTGAAGCATCGATCATTCAGATGTTCCAGGCAGCGATCATTCCGGGCCTGATTGCGGTTGCGTTCTTTATGGCCGTGATTGCCATTCAGGTCCGTCTGAACCCGTCATTGGCCCCAAAACCCGAACCGATGCCCGCTGCAGAACGCAAAGAAGCATTGCTGCGTCTGATCCCGGTGATGGTGATCTTTGGATCAATCATTCTCGGTCTTGGTGCGGGTCTGTTTACCCCGACCCCGGCGGCCGGTGTGGGTGTGTTTGCCATTCTGGTTTACGGCGCATATATGCGTTGGCGCGGCAAGGGTGGCCTGACCTGGGCTGGTCTTCGTCAGTCGCTTAAGGATACTGCGGTAACATCGTCGATGATCTTCTTCATCCTTTTGGGTGCGGAAATCCTCAAGGGCTTCTTTAGCCGCGCGAACCTTCCGGCCTATATGGCAGAAGCCGCAGCAGGCAGTGGTCTTGATCCGTGGCTGATCATGGTTCTGATGTTGCTTGCCCTGATCCTTCTGGGCTGCTTCATGGAAAGCCTTTCCATGATCGTGGTTGTGATCCCGTTCTTCTGGCCGGCCCTTGTTGATATCAATGGTGGCGACTGGGCGACAGCAGCAACCGCTGCCTATGGCATGGGGACCGAGGATCTTAAAATCTGGTTTGGTATCCTGGCACTCATTGTCGTGGAGTTAGGATTAATCACGCCGCCGGTTGGTTTGAACGTCTTTATCATCAACGCACTCGCCAAGGGTGTGCCGATGAGCCAGACCTTCCGCGGTGTCATGCCGTTCTTTGGCGCCGAGATCATCCGCATCCTGCTTCTGATCTTTGTGCCGATCCTGACATTGTTCGTGCCATCGGTGCTAGGCGGATAGCCGCCCGATCATAAAACATCAAAGCCCGCCATTCCCGATGGCGGGCTTTTCTTTTGATCGCATGGAAAACACGCTAAACTGCACTTATCAACAGCGTTACAAGAAACTGACAAAGCCCTGATGCGCAACAGCATTCCGATATACAAGCTTTACGGCGAACGCGATCCCAATCAGCGATCGGGCGCGAGCAATGGCTTTGATATCGACGGCATCGCATCAGATGGCAGCAGCGACCCACAGCCGATTACCGAACCGGAATTTTTCCATCTTGAAAGCATCCCGGAACGATCGCGCTTACATGACTTGCACATCAAACCGCACCGCCATACCAACCTGTTTCAGTTGCTGTATATCACCCATGGACAGGCGGAAATCAGCTTTGATGATCAGAATCTGACGATGCATACCGGACAACTGATCACGGTCCCGCCCGGTACCGTTCATGGTTTCAAATTCAGCGATGATATTGATGGCTGGGTGATTTCACTGACCGATTATCACCTTCAGGAAATCCTGAGCCCCGCCCCCAAACTGCTCGCGCGCCTTGATCACGCGATTTGCGTTGATAGCCGTACACAGGACGATGACAGCAGCACCAATCCGGTCGCATTCCTGATATCGCAACTGGCATCGGAATATTACGGCCATAGCACCGGTCGGCTGTTTGCCCTTCGCCATCTTTTGGGATTGCTTCTTTTGGATGTCGGGCGAAGTGCTCCGCAGGGCGATCCGGCACATCTATCGCGTCAGGAACAGAAAACCGCGAAATTCCGCAAATTCCAGATGATGGTTGAGACGTTTTATAAGCAGCATAAATCGCTTGAATTCTATGCCCGCGAAATCGGCGTCACCACCACACAGCTCAATCGCATCGCCAAGGATATCTATGGCATGACCGCAAGCGAGGTCTTGCAAAACCGCCTGATGCTAGAAGCCAAGCGCACCCTGATCTATACCGACATCGCCGTCCAACAAATCGCTGACGAGCTGGGCTTTCGCGATGCCGGGTATTTTTCACGCTTCTTTGCAAAAAGGGCGGGCCTTCCGCCCGCCCAATTCCGATCTGATCACCGCTAGGCTGTTTGCCCGCGCGATTGATCAAGCGTCAACCACATGCGGACCTGATCAACCACCCTACCCGATCTGGTTTTCCAGCCTTTGGCGATGAAAAGTTCCTCGCCAAAGCCAAGGCTGCGATAAAGGCCCATGGCGGTCTCATTACCATCAACGACGTTTAGCCAAAGTTTCTCATAGCTTGGCGTTTGTGCGCATTTCTCCGCCAGGGCCGCAAGCGACGCCTTGCCATATCCACGGCCGCGTTCAAACACGCCAAACTCGTCAAGTTTCGGGAATGTCGTTGCCATATCAAGCATATAGGCATAGGCAACCGCACGCCCATCCACCCGATAGACCCAAAGGGCCGCGTTTTCCGATCCGTTCAGGGCCGCTGCCAAATCCGCATCGGGCACGCGAGCGATCTGATCATAGAATGCTTCGTCTTCCATCATCGCAACAATGCGCGGAAGCTCATCCTCGCTCGGGATTTCCCAACTATTCGTCATCTTCAATTCCATCCTAACGCCAGCCCAGAAGCCAGCGATCCAACCGACCCAAAAGCCACGAAACACAAAGGCCCAACAGCGACAAAACCACCACACCGGCGATCAACTGATCGGTCTGATAAAGGTTACCAGCCGCCAGAATAAGCGCACCAATGCCGTACTGCGCACCAATCATTTCCGCTGCGATCAAAAGGATAATCGCGATCGAGGATGAAATGCGAAACCCTGACAGGATGGTCGGAAGTGCACCGGGCAGGATGATTTTGCGGATGACCGATGTCATTGGCATATCAAAGCTTTGGCCCATGCGGATCAGATTGCGCTGAACGTTATCGACCCCGCCAAAGGTATTGATAACCGTCGGGAAGAACACGCCAAAGGCAATGGTGGCAAATTTCGATGGTTCGCCAATGCCAAACCAGATGATGAAAAGCGGTAAAAGCGCAATTTTCGGGATCGGAAACAGGGCCGATACCAACGCCACACCGGGCGAGCGCGCCCATGTGAACATACCAACCAAAAATCCAACAATCAGGCCCGCCACGGTTCCCATGATCCAGCCACCGACAAGGCGCTGCAAAGATGCGCCAAGATGACGCCAAAGATCACCAGATACAATCAATTGCCAAAGCGCCTTGGCCACCGCAATCGGGCTTGGCATGGCAAGTTCGGAAATAAAGCCCGTACTTGATCCCAATTGCCAAAGGGCAATCACGACAACAAAGCTTGCCCATGCGGCAACCGGATTGGCCTTGGGGTTAAAGCCAGTCGCACGGAACCGGACCTTGTTCTCTGCCGCGTCATTTGAAACATCATGCGACATTTTCAAGCTCCTTATCCGCTGCAATCGCCTCATCCCGGATCAGGTTCCAAAGCGCTTGTTCGTGCGCAACAAGCTCTGCCATGCCCTCCTTGCGGTCCTTGATCGGGATATCGATGCTATGGATTTCCTTGATCGTGCCCGGACGTCGGCGCAATGCCACCACCCGATGGGCCAAACGCACCGCTTCATTCAGGTTATGGGTAACATAAACCGCCGTCATGCCAGTTCGGGCAAACAGATCGGCAAACTCGTCCAAAAGCAAAATACGCGTCTGCGCATCAAGGGCCGATAGCGGCTCATCCATCAACAACACGGCCGGTCGCACCGCAAGGGCACGCGCAATGCCAACGCGCTGTTTCATCCCGCCTGAGAGTTGTTTGGGGTAAGCATCGCGGAAATCGGACAGATTGGTTTGTTCCAGCACCTCGGCAATGCGGGCATCGCGTTCGGCTTTGCCAAGCGGATGATCTTCAAGCACAAGGCTGATATTGCCCGCAACCGTGCGCCATGGCAGCAATGCGAAATCCTGAAACACATATGTCAGCGGGTTCAGGCACCCTTCGGGCTTTGCCTGATCATCAATCAGGACCGCGCCCGAGCTTGGCTGCAACATACCGCCAATGATCGACAGCAACGTCGATTTCCCGCAGCCCGAAGGCCCGATCAGGGCAACGACCTCGCCCGGTTCAATCGCAAGATCAATGTCGCGCAATGCTTCGACCTGATCATAACGATGGCTGACATTTTGAATGGTAAGCCGCATGGCTCAACCCTTTGATAATTGGTAAGACTGGTGGCGAATTTTAAAAAGAAAACCGGGCCGAAGGTCTTCTCCGGCCCGGTCTGAAATCACGTGACCTTATTGACCCAGCGGGGCGATGAAGCTGGTATCAATAAAGCTGTCCGGGTTGGCATCACCCGATACATAACCGCGATCCTGATACCATTTGACCTGCGCCTTGACGTCTTCGACATCAAGCTTGCCTTCCTCGGTAATGAACATCGCGCCATTACGGATTTTCGGATAGGCCTTCTCGGCCGGGTCTTCGGCATAAACATATTTATGCACGATCTCGAGGATCTCGTTGGTGGTGTCGCTTTCAATCAGCTTGCCATTGGCATCGGTCGCCAAAAGCCCTGCGCGGTAATCCGCAACACCCTTCTGGTACGCGCGCACAAACTTCTCAACCACGTCGCGGCGCTCTTCAACATTACGGGTTGAGGTAAACAGACCGCCAACCTGATAAGGCACATAATCCTTTACCCAGCCGATAATATGCGCCGCACCGGCATTGGCCAGCGGCTTTGCAATATGGGGCACGATGATCATGCTATCGACCTGCCCGCTTTTAAGCGCGCCAATCATGTTGGGAACGGATTGAAGCGGTTTAAGCTCCATGGTTTCGATATCAACACCGGCCTTCTCGGCCACATTGCCAATCATGTAATGGAAGCTCGAACCCACCTGCGACAATGCAAAGCTGTGCCCGCCAAGCTTATCAACCGACGTCAAACCGGCTTCATATGCCTGGTTGGATGCCAGGATCGCCGACCCGTGATAGGCTTCGTCTTCATGAAGCTGCGCGCCAATCACTTTAAGCGCGCCCTTGCCCGCAAGGTTAAAGAACCCGCCGGTGAATGCCGTGACGCCAAAATCCGCATCGCCTGCTGCAATTGCAACCGCAACCGGCTGTGCCGCGCGGAAGAAGGTGATTTCTGCATCTAGCCCTTCGTCAGCGAAATAGCCCTTTTCCTTGGCAATAAACAGTGGCGAGCTTGAAACGAATGTCAGCGCAGCAATATTGATTTTCTCGGCCGCTTCGGCAACACCGACGCTCAAGACACTCGCGCCAAGGGCCAATCCCAAAACCGAACGACGGGCAGCATTACCAACCCCGCCCAGCCAATTACGTGAACGCATGTTTTCCTCCTAAGGTCTTCTTTTGCTTTGGTTATCCTTCCCCAAAGTGGTAGCCGAATTGCCGACAAATTGCCAATGTTTAGCGCCAAACACAGCAAAATTGGCGGGTTTTGCCCCAAGGACGCAACCAACGTGAAATGATCTTTCGCCTGATGGTGGAGCGATTGGCGTGAGGCTCCCGCTTTCGCGGGAATGACGGTGCGACCGTTTGCCGTTTGGTTCCGTCATCCCCGCGCAGAGCCTGTGCCCGCGAAGGCGGGTACGGGGATCTCATGCAACAAGCTCACCTACAAACCACCGCACAAATTGCCAAATCCCCCGGAACTGGCTAGAACCAAGAATATCATTTATCGCAATATTTCAGGCCCCAATGACCAAAACCACGCCGCAAACCTCCGCCGTTTCAAAACCCGCGCCGAATGGCAAAACCGCCATGGTGATCGGCGCTGGCCCGGCGGGTTTGATGGCGGCCGAACGGCTGGCCGTTGATGATTATGCGGTGACGATTTATGAAGGCATGCCAAGTGCCGGACGTAAATTCCTGATGGCCGGGAAATCGGGGCTGAACATTACCCATAGCGAAGATCTTGAAACCTTCCTGACCCGCTATGGCACATCGCGCGCCCGGCTTGAACCGCATCTGCGCAAATTCGGCCCTGATCAAATCCGGGAATGGTGTGCCGGGCTCGGCGTTGAAACCTTTGTCGGCTCCTCTGGCCGCGTTTTCCCGACCGCGATGAAGGCAAGCCCGCTTTTGCGCGCCTGGCTCAAACGCCTTGATGGCTTGGGCTGCACAATCCATTACCGCCATTACTGGACCGGCTGGAACGATGCGGATCACGCCATCTTCAAAACCCCGGATGGCGAAATCACGGCCAAGGCCGACATCACCATTCTCGCACTTGGCGGCGGCAGTTGGAAACGGCTGGGATCAGATGGCAAATGGATGGATATCCTTGTTGCCGCTGGCATCAAATGCAATCCGTTCCGCCCGGCCAATTGCGGGTTTGAGATGAACTGGACGGATCATCTGATCGATAAATGCGCCGGACAACCGGTCAAGGCCGTGACGCTTGCCTGCGGCACCCAAACCGTGCGCGGCGAATTCGTCATCTCCAAAACCGGGATCGAAGGAAGCGCAGTCTATGCCATCTCCGCAAAACTGCGTGATCAGTGGCTTGAAACCGGGGTTGGCATGCTGACCCTTGACCTCTGCCCCGACCGCACACTTGATGACGTCACCAATCGCCTCGCCAAACCGCGCGGCAAAAACTCGCTTGGCAATCACCTGCGCAAAACGCTTGGCCTTGATGCCACCAAGACAGCACTCATTTTTGAGGTAACCCCGCGCGAAACCCTGAACGATCCAGAAGCCCTCGCCACCGCAATCAAAACCCTGAAACTCCAAATCAAAAAGCCCCGCCCATTGGACGAGGCCATCAGCACCGCAGGCGGTGTCGCTTGGGAAGAACTGGATGAGAATTTCCAACTCATCAACCGCCCTGGCACCTATTGCCTTGGGGAGATGGTCGATTGGGAGGCGCCTACGGGTGGGTATTTGTTGACGGGAACACTGACTGTGAATACTATTTTAAGACACATGATGCCTAACTAAATCTACCCGATGAGATCAGTTTATCGAGCTTATTGCTCTAAAGGAATCCCATGCGCTTCAAAGTCGTGGATGACATCGCAAAGTTAGAAGAAAAAACTCAAGACACCTTCTACTTAGAAAAAGATTACTTCAATGACTGGTTTGTATTTGCGACGATGTACAGTCTGTTCTACTGCAGTAGTGATAACGAACTACATCACATAGGCAGCGTACGAATTGGAGAAAAAGGACTAGAAGAATCTCGAGATTATGAGGTTGGGAAGAGAAGCCCCACAATTGACAGTGAGTTCGATGAATTAGGGGATATTCACTTTTCCCTTGGCGTCGGCGAAGATTATTATGCCAGTATATCCGAAATAATTCCAGACATTCGTGAAGATTTACTGCGGAAGATCAACGATATTGCATTCAATACAGAACTATTAGAACAAAACAAAGACGAACCTTGCCTTAAGACATCTCTATTACGTAGCACTCCGTATAAAACCGTCCTTACTCGCCTACATAGATTAGCTCATGGCAATGCTGAACTAACCGACTTCGTATTTAGCTATGAATACCCAGAGATTGACGGGATACCGGTACCAACCCTGCAATTCGAAGTTCACCCAAACGCCCTCCCACCGACTAACGTCCAAGTTTTAATTGGGAGGAATGGTGTCGGTAAAACCACATTAATGAAACATTTTGTTGAAGCCTTACTTGGGCGAACAGCGCCAAACGGAGCCACTTCTGGCAAATTAAACTTTATCTCAGACGGCGGAAATTGGGGTTTTTCGGGGCTCACACTAATATCTTTCAGTGCATTCGACGATTTCCTACTTCGGCCAATGCCCGGAGATAAAATGCTAGCTGAACAAGTTAGTTTACATGGGGCAGACAGCGATGATCGCCCAATAATCAAGAACCTTGAACTACTCGCAGAGGATTTCGTGAGCAGCTTGCAAAAGTGCAAGTCTGACGTCCGAAAGAAAAGGTGGGAAAATTCTATAAAATTACTTGAAGACGACGATTTATTTGAAGAATCTAATATATCGTCTTTACTTCAAGACTTAGGCGACCAAGAAGATGACGGATGGCGAGAAAACTGCAAGAATGTGTTTAAGCGCCTAAGTTCTGGACATGCAATAACTCTTCTAACAATTACACGAATAGTGGAACTAGTAGACGAAAAAACGATTGTCTTAATTGACGAACCAGAGGCGCACTTACACCCCCCATTACTTTCTATATTTGTTCGATGCTTATCATCCCTGCTCAGCTCGAGAAATGGTGTGGCGATCATTGCTACACATTCGCCTGTAGTCCTCCAGGAGACTCCCCGCTCATGCGTTTGGAAATTGAGGCGAAACGGAAGGCTGACCGTGGCAGAAAGGCCCGAAATTGAGACATTCGGCGAAAACGTTGGGATATTAACCAGGGAAGTTTTTGCGCTACATGCAACCAACTCGGGCTTTATTCAAATACTTAGGAGTCTCGTTGATCAAAACCTGACTTATGACGAACTCATAGAAAAACTGGACGGCCAAATAGGCTATGAGGCACGTGCAATTTCGAGAAATTTGATCACAAAACGAGACACTGAGCAAAGCACCGAGCAAAGCACCGAGCAAAGCAATGAGACCGATTAACAAAGCTAGTATTGCACATTCAGATGTTTACTCCGCATGCTCAAAAAGTATCCGAGATCAGACAACATCAAGAAAACTGATTAACAATATTCCACTTACAGAGAAAACCCAAGTAGACTATGATAAGTTGGCGAAAAAATCCAATTTCTTAACCCACGTTAAGACCAACCAATACGGCAATCTGTCGAACGTAGAGTTGACAAAAATCTATCGGAATACTTTTATTAAGTCAGCAAAAACAAAGGATATTATCAGCACAATAAAAACCAGATCCCCTCACGGCATTTGTCCAATTTGCGGTGCAAATGCTGCAAAGACATTGGACCACTATCTTCCAGAGTCGATTTATACTCACCTAATTTTATTACCTGAAAATCTGATCCCTTGCTGTGGGGATTGCAACAAATACAAGTCCAGTCACACTCCGAAGTCATACGAACAACAAACATTGAATCCATACTACGACCATCACTATAATATTCGATGGCTACATGCTTCAATTCTTCCAACAAAACCTATAGTGTTTTCATTTAAGGCATTACCCCCACTCTCACTTGAAGAAAAACGAATTATTCGTATTGAACACCATTTTAAAAAATTTAAACTGGACGATACTCTTTCGATATTTGCATCCAATGAGCTAGGCACACGCAAATACGAACTTAAAAATACAAAAATCACATCTGGCGCAGATGGATTACGGAAAAGCTTATATGAATCTGCAGAAAGTGCAGCCCACCATCAAATAAATTCATGGCAAACTGCAGCATACGAAGCTATGGCGATGAGCGATTGGTTTATCCATCACGGAATAGATCAAGAAGAACCATAAGGCGAATACTTCGTATCATTCTGAACACACAAAGGACAATTGAACAATACTTGCGAAAGATGCTCCCCTAAATGGATACCATTGAGAACTCAGTCAATTCTGAGAATATTTCTGATAGCGCATCTGATCTGACCAAGATGACGGATGCCGATCCCAAGACGCTTGCGGCCTATTACGATCAGTGGGCGGAAAGCTATGATCGGGATTTGCCCAAGATGGGTTATGACGCGCCGGTCCGGGCAGCCGCGATCATGGTTGAGCAGGATGTAGCAGTTGATGCGCCTATTCTGGATGCCGGATGCGGCACGGGTTTGACCGGGCTTGAGCTTTCCAAAGCAGGCTATCGCGACATTACGGGCATTGATCTATCACTGGAATCCCTGCAGGCGGCAGAGGCCAAGGGCGTTTATCGCCATCTTAAGGTGCGTGATATGAACAAGCCGCTGGCCTTTGGTGATAATGGCTTTGGCGCGGTTCAGTGCATTGGCACCCTGACCTATGTGCGTGAGATCAAAAAGCTGTTTGCCGAGTTCTGCCGTGTGGTCAAACCGGGCGGGATCATCAGTTTCACCCAGCGGTGCGATTTATATGTCGGCGATTTTATTCGCGCACTGGATGCCACGACGCGGGCGCGTAAATGGGATCTGGTTTCGCATTCCGATCCGATGCCCTATCTGCCCAATCACGAAGATTTCGGTGCAGAAAAACGCATTTTCTATGACGTCTATCGCGTAAGATAGTCTGCGTATTTTCAATATCTTACCCGCCATCTCCATCGACAGACTTTAACCAGCTGCTTTCTCTTTGCGATCCATTCGCAAAAATATAGTTGACATGATCAACCAACTTGATGTAGTTGATATAGTCAACCAAATAAGACTAACCGCCGCATAGGCCAGACGCCCCAATTTCTGACCGTTGCGGCACCACCGGCCCCATCCAATTTGGATGTCGGCCCATCGCCCCAACCACAACTTCGTTTTTACGTCGTGCATTCGCCCCATTGTTCTTTGGCCTGTATGCCCCTGCGCGCCACCAATGCGCTTTGTGCCTTTGATCTTGCGTCCCTTGCGCCACCACCGTTTGAAAGCCTGTTGCCCCATGCCACGAGTTTTACGCGTTTCCCCAAAAATTTATCCTGACGGCCTGCCCGCCCCGCGCAGTTTCTTTGCCGCCGCCGCCGTTTTATTGACCATCATGATGGCTGTGCTGGATGGCACGATCATGAATGTCGCCCTTCCTATCATTGCCCAGGATCAGGGCGTTTCACCAGCCCATGCGATTTGGGTCGTGACGGCCTATCAGTTGGCGATTGTTGTCGCCCTTCTCCCGCTTTCAGCGCTTGGCGAAGCTATTGGCTTTCGCAAGGTTTACCTGAGCGGGATTGTGATCTTTGGCGTCGCATCGGCCCTTTGTGCCGTAGCCCCCAATATCGAGTTTTTGACGGCTGCGCGCGTTTTGCAGGGTCTGGGCGGTGCGGCATTGATGAGCATTAATGGTGCCGTCATGCGCCATATCTTCCCGCAGGCAAAGCTCGGCCGTGCGATTGGCTGGATCGCGATGACGGTATCGGTTTCTGCTGCTGGCGGTCCGACCATTGCATCGGCGATTTTGGCGGTATCAAGCTGGCACTGGCTGTTTTTGATCAATGTGCCGATTTCGGTTCTGGCCGTGATTGTTGGCTACTTTGCCCTGCCATTTAATGCACCAACCCGTACGCGGTTTGATTTCATCAGTGCGTTCCTCAATGTTTTGACATTCGGCGGGCTGATCGCGGCCCTTGGCAATGTCGGGACCGAGAGCAATCCGGTTCTGATCGCAAGCCAGTTTGGTGTGGCGATTGTTGCCGGTATTGCGCTGGTGCGTCGTCAGTTGTCCAAGGATCGGCCGATGTTGCCGCTTGATCTTTTGAAGTTACCGATCTTTTCCTGCTCCATCGGGTCATCGATCTTTGGTTTTTGTGGCCAGATGATTGCGTTCGTCACCCTGCCGTTCTATTTCCATGACGTGTTGGGTTATAGCGCAACGACGACCGGATTGCTGATGACGCCATGGCCCTTGGCAACTGCGATTGCCGCTCCGGTGGCCGGACGGTTGGCTGATAAATATTCGCCAATCCGCCTGACGGGCCTTGGCATGGCGGTGTTTGCCATCGGGCTCTATGGCGCAACCTTTGTCCCGGCAGAGGGAAGTTATATTGGCATTATCGCCGCCCTTGCCGTCTGCGGGATTGGTTTTGGCCTGTTTCAGGCGCCCAATAACCGCCTGCTTCTGACATCCGCCCCGCGTGATCGTTCGGGTGGTGCCAGCGGGCTTTTATCGACCGCACGCCTGACGGGTCAGTCAATTGGTGCGGCACTTGCCGCCATCATGATTGGCACGGGAAGCGGGTTTGAACTTGATACCATCATGATTGTCGCCAGTGGTGCCGCGATCATATCGGCCCTGATTTGCGAAGGCCGTCGCCATGCCCTTCGCAGCGGATTGATTGCCAGCCCGGCTGGCGTGTAAGGAAATAAACGACCATGACCGAAGAAGATCAGGTCCACGTTCCGGGTGAAACCCTGCATCGGCTTGTCCATGCCTATAAACGCAGACTGATGCATGCGATGCAGGCAGCCGACATGCCGATGCCGATCTCGCACAAGCGGGTGATGAAATGGATCATCCGCATTCCTGGCATCACCGCCCAGCAAATGGCCGAAAAATCCGGTCAGGACAAAGGCCGGATCACACGGCTTTTAAAAGAACTTGAAAATGACGGGCTGATTGAACGCCGCCCGCACCCCGAAGATCGACGTAGCCAAACCCTGCATTTGACGGCCGCAGGAAGTGCGAAAATGGAAGATTTCCGCGCTGTTGAAAAAGAAGTCAGATCACGCATGACCAGCGGCCTTACGCCACAGCAGATCCATGATTTTGTCGAGATCGCCAATCTGATGTCGGACAATCTGGAAACCCACAAATGCAAGAAACTGGACTTCGCGGACAATGATCCCGAGGACCAAGGAGTGAATAGATGAACAGACCTGCCCCACGCGATCTTGTCGTGATCAAAAAGGGTTACGTCACCCCGAATATGCTGCGCGTCACCCTTGGCGGTGACGGGATGAAGGACTTCCCCGAAGATCAGGCAAGTGCCTATGTCAAACTGATCTTCCCGATCGAAGGCGATGACAAGGACCGGGTTTTGCGCCGGACCTATACCGTGCGCCATGACCGCATCACCGCTCAGGGCCGCGAGATCGATATTGATTTCGTCATGCATGGCGATGGATCAGACGCCAATGATCATGGCGGTCCGGCATCAAACTGGGCAGTCAATTGTGCGCCGGGTGATGTCATCACCATTGGTGGTCCCGGCCCGAAAAAGCTTGTTGATCCAACTGCTGACTGGTTCCTGATTGCCGGCGACATGACGGCCCTTCCGGCTGTTTCGGTTAATCTCGAAATCCTGCCCAAACATGCGCGCGGCTATGCGGTGATTGAAGTGCAATCCGAAGCCGACATGCAAGCACTTGAAAAGCCTGAAAACATCACAATCGAATGGGTGATCAACCCGCATCCGGGCGAGACGAACACCGCCCTTTCTGATGTTGTTAAAAAGCTCCCCTGGGGCGATGGGCGCGCGTCCGTGTGGGCCGCGTGTGAATTCACATCAATGAAGGAACTTCGCACCTATTTCCGCGAGGAACGCGGGCTTGGTCGTGATGATTTCTATATCTCAAGCTATTGGAAGCTTGGCATGAATGAGGACAATCACAAGGTGATCAAGTCCGAGGATGCCAAGACGGCGGCCTAAGCCGCCCATATTCCATCGCACACATAAAAGTCGGGCCCCGAAATCGGGGCCCGAGCAGTTTAGACCCCGGGGAAGCTCACACGGGATCGGGCGAGATCGTGGAAGTCAGGCAGCAACCGTGCCATGCGGGTCGATAACGAATTTCTTCGCCGCCCCACCGTCAAAGTCGGCATAGCCCTGCGGGGCCTGATCGAGATTGATCATCTGAACATTGACCGCCTTGGCGATGTCGATCTTTTCAAACAAGATCGCCTGCATCAGGTTGCGGTGATATTTCATCACCGGGCACTGACCGGTATGGAAGGAATGCGATTTCGCCCAGCCAAGGCCAAAGCGCATGCTAAGCGCGCCGACTTTGGCAGCATCATCAACCGCACCCGGATCTTCGGTTACATAGAGGCCCGGAATACCGATCGAACCACCCGCACGGGTGACCTGCATGGCAGAGTTCAGAACCGTTGCCGGGGCTTCGTGATTGTGGTTGCAACCACAGCCATGTGCTTCAAAGCCGACGCAATCGACAAAGCAATCAACTTCGCGTTCGCCAAGGATCGCCTCAAGCTGGTCTTCCATCGGTGCATCTTTTTTAAGATCGATGGTTTCGCAGCCAAAGCTGCGTGCCTGTGCCAGACGATCATCGATCATGTCGCCGACAATCACGCAGGCCGCACCCAGAAGGTGCGCGGACGCCGCAGCGGCCAAACCAACCGGACCGGCACCGGCGATGTAAACCGTGCTGCCCGGGCCAACGCCCGCAGTGACACAGCCATGGAAGCCGGTCGGGAAGATGTCGGAAAGCAATGTCAGGTCGCGGATTTTTTCCATCGCCTGATCTGAATCCGGGAATTTCAGAAGGTTGAAGTCGGCATAGGGAACCATGACATATTCGGCCTGTCCACCGACCCAGCCGCCCATATCGACATAGCCATAAGCCGCACCCGGACGCGCCGGGTTCACATTCAGGCAAATGCCCGTCAGGCCGGATTTGCAGTTACGGCAACGGCCGCACGCAATGTTAAACGGCACGGAACACACATCGCCGACATTCAGGAATTCGACATCACGGCCCTTTTCAACGATCACGCCGGTGATCTCATGGCCAAGAACCAGCCCTTCGGGGGCGGTTGTGCGGCCACGGACCATGTGCTGGTCACTGCCGCAAATATTGGTGGTCACAACTTTCAGAATGACGCCATGGTCGCATTTGCGCTGACCCAGTGCGAGTTCCGGAAAGGCGATATTCTCGATTGCGACTTTTCCCGGACCTTTGAATACAACGCCACGATTAGCTGAGCTGCTCATATTCTGTTTCCTCTTCCCTGATAGGTGCCTGTCAGGATTGTTGTTGATGTCCGGGCTTATTGGGTTCTTGTGCCGATGGATGCCCGAACTGAAATCACTGCGCGTGTAGGCGCGAATGCAGTGCAATCAAAACGGTAGGTTATCGGGATTTTCGCTGTCAAACGAACTGAACCGAGATCACCAAACCTCCTCTTGGGCCAAGAATATTTGCGACAAAATGCCAATTTCAGACAAAAAAACGCCCCGGACAATTTCTGGCACGGGGCGTTTTTGATCTCGCGTCGCGGGCGATTATGGTGCCGGCGGCAGGTCCTCTTCGAGGATGACGATGTTCAGCGAGTAGCTGACTTCGCCTTCATCTTCGTCACGATGCACGACACCGACGAATTCATCGCCAACACGCATTTCGATCGGATGGCCTTTTCTTTTAGGCGCATCAATGGCGATCTGGTTGTTGTCAAAGGTGCGGCGCAGGTAATCGGTAACGCGCGCGATTTCGGTCGGTGTCATAGGACTTGCCCCTCGTTCTTTTCAATCTGCTTTGGTCCGTCAGATCACAGGATATCGCATGCACGCCGATGCGTCTGCCCTCTTTCCCGTGATCTTGTGAATTCAGTGCCCCTGTCCTTCCATATAACGGCCCCGGAAATCAAGCCCGCATGGATAAAAAACGCGCTAATGATCGAATTTTTCGAGCCCAACACATTCTCACACGTGATCGACAAACACACAGATGGGAACCAGCGCGCGCGATGTCCAACCAAAGATACAAGCACGCCAAAACAGTTTCGTGACATCACAGGGAATTGCGCGCACTCCCCCGATAAGAAGTTGCAATGCACGGCACCAGCGTTTAATCCGAATATATGTCCGAGATTGATGTAACGACCCAAACCAAACCATCTGATGCACCCGATGCCGACATCTCACCGGCACCCGGTAACACGGCATCAAATTACCAATCCCGCCCGGTTCTCTACAGCTTCCGTCGTTGCCCCTATGCCATGCGTGCCCGCATTGCCCTTCTGGCGGCCGACATTGATGTGGAACTGCGCGAAGTGGTTTTGCGTGACAAGCCGCAAAGCATGATCGACGCATCGCCCAAGGCAACTGTGCCGGTGCTGATCCTGCAAGATGGCACCGTGATTGACGAAAGTCTTGAGATCATGGTTTGGGCCCTGGCCGAAAATGACCCACTTGAATGGCTGAGCCCGGAAAGCGGGACGCTTGACGATATGCTGGCCCTGATTGCGCAAAATGATGGTCCATTCAAACATCATCTTGATCGCTATAAATATTTCAATCGCTACGAAGACGCCGATCCGGCCGAACATCGCCGGGATGCGGAAAAGATCCTCAACCGGCTTGATGGTCGTTTGGCGGTTGGCAAATATCTGTTTGGATCGCGCCCGGCCCTGGCCGATTTCGCCATTGCGCCCTTCATTCGCCAATTCGCCAATACGGACAAGGAGGCATTTGACGCCATGCCGTTTGTCCATCTGCAGCGTTGGCTGGATGATTTCCTGAGTTCATCGTTCTTTGAACGCGCCATGACCAAATATGATCAATGGCACGAAGGCGACGCACCAGTGATTTTCAAGGCGGCCTGACATTTGGCGCGCGCGGGGTTTAAACACGCCCAACCACATTCCATCTGATGAAAAGATGCGCTGCAGCCTTGTGGCGAAAAGCGTTCAATTGCCTCGCCATTGGCGCGATAAACGTGGGGCTGACCTACGGGATTATACTTCTGTTACCATTCACGGGCTGGTCAAGAATGATTGCCTGTGTTAGCAAGCTGCAAATCACACCATAACGCTTCAGGACCGGATTTTATGGCCGATTATGATGTCAAGCCGCTGATAACGGCGGACGAAATTGCCACCCAGATCGACGCGCTTGCCGCCAAGATCAATGAAAGCTTCAAAGACACCGAAAAGCTGATTGTCGTTGGGTTGCTCCGCGGCTCTTTCGTCTTCATTGCCGATCTGGCCCGCAAACTGACCGTTCCGGTCGAAGTCGATTTCATGGTCGCATCGTCATATGGCGATTCCACGGAAAGCTCGCGCAATGTGCGCATCGTCAAGGATCTTGATGGTCAGATCCGCGGCAAGGATGTGCTGCTGGTCGAAGACATCATTGATACCGGCTATACGCTTTCGGAAGTGGTTCGTTTGCTCAAAACCCGCGATCCGAACCGTCTGGAAATCTGCACGCTGCTGAACAAGCCGTCGCGTCGCGAAGTCGAAATCCCGATTGATTTCTGTGGCTTTGATATTCCCGATGAATTCGTGGTTGGCTATGGCATCGATTATGCCCAGAACAACCGCAACCTGCCCTATATCGGCACGGTTCATTTCCACGGCGAATAAGCCGGGGTGATAAAGAATTAAAAATGGCGGGAAGCTTTGCTATCCCGCCATTTTTCTATCTGTGTCTTGTGACGTAGCAGCCGTTGGCTTGGTCGATCCTGTAGGATCAAACACACCCAACGTGCCAAGATCACCGATCATTTGATCAAAGCCCGTTTGCATCTTCGCGCGGTTTCCCTGCCCGGTCGCATAACCGGTCATAGCCGAATGCACCAAAAGATCAAACAGCACGTCATCTTCGGACTTCTTGCCCGAATTTTCTGCATTACCTTGACCTGCATGATCAACCGCCTTGCCCGGATCACGCTGCATCATGATCGCAAGGGTAATCAGCCCCAGCGTCACAAGCGTACCGCCAACCGTGAATGCCGCGATCACCGCCCCATAGGATGCCGCAAGCGCCATATAGACGGCAGCCAGCAAAAAGCCGATCCCGGTCAGAAGGACTGCGCCAACCGCGGCAAAGACCGCGCCCTTGATGGCAGCGGCCTTTGCCAGATCGGTCAGGCGATCTGTAAGCTGATCAATCATTTCTGCAGCAGACGGCCAACCAGAAGGCCGACACCAAAGGTCACGGCAACGGATGCCAGCGGGTTTTCGCGGACCTGATCCACGGCCACGCCACGCGCTTGATCAAACTGATCGCGCGCCTGACCGGATACTTCCCGAATGCGTTCCGCTGCGGCTTGGGTTCTGGTCTGTGCCGCCTCACCGCCCATGGTTTTCAGGGTCTTGGTGATTTCCGCCAGATCGTTGCGAAGCGCATCGACATCGGCCTGAAGTTTTGCGGTATCAGCAGTCGTTTCGGTCTTGGTCGCCATGGTTTTCTCCTGTGGCTTTTGAAAACAGCTACACACAGGTAACGTGCTGACATCACAATTGGTTCCGCGATCAAATGTGATCATTTCGGGGCAGCACAACCAAAGCCCCCAAAACAGAAACGGCCCGCGTGGGCTGCGGGCCGTTTCAAACCTGTCGGAATTTCTGGGCGGATGTGGAGAGCGGGAATTCTCCTTTCGGGGGTGGGTATCCCCGTTACGCCGGTCAGTAAGGCAAACCGACGTAATTTTCCGACAGGGTCGTCAATCCCGCCTTGGAAGACAGGATATATTGCAATTCCGCATCCCGAATGCGGCCATCAAACTCTTTCTGGTCACCAAAGGTGTGCAGCATCGAGGTCATCCACCAAGAGAACCGCTCGGCCTTCCAGACGCGCGCTAGGGCCGTATCGGAATAGGTCGCCAGTTTTTCTTCCTGATTGGATTTGTATTTTGCGATCAGGGCTTCGGACAGGTAATGCACATCACTTGCCGCAAGGTTAAGGCCCTTCGCCCCGGTTGGCGGCACAATATGGGCAGCATCCCCTGCCAGGAACAGGCGACCATGCTGCATCGGCTGCGCGACAAAGCTGCGAAGCGGTGCAATGCTTTTTTCAAACACTTCGCCTTCATTGACCAGTTCGGCATCTTCTTCGCCAAGGCGAGTGCGAAGCTCGTTCCAGAAACGATCATCAGACCAGTCTTCGATTTTGTCCGTGCTTGGCACCTGAACATAATGACGCACTACGGAATCAGACCGCATCGAGCACAGCGCAAAGCCGCGATCATGCTTGGCATAGATCAGCTCGTCTGCGACCGGTTTTGCATGGGCCAAAATGCCCAGCCAACCAAACGGATAAACCTTTTCAAACTCCTGCACGCCCGGAAGCGATTTGCGCCCGACACCGTGGAAGCCATCGCAAGCAGCAATATAATCGCAGCTCAGCTCGACCTCGTTGCCATCTTTGAGATATCGAACACGTGGCTTGTCACCATCAATGTCATGCAAACTGACATCATCTGCTTCCCAGACGATTTCACCACCGTGATCAAGACGCGCCTGAATAAGGTCTTTGGTAACCTCGGTCTGGCCATACACCATCACAGTCGAACCACCGGTCAATTCTTCGATATTGACGTGGGTGCGCTTGCCATTAACGCTGATATAGATGCCACCATGAATGATGCCTTCCTTATTCATGCGCGCATCAACACCAACGCGCTTCATAAGGTCGACGGTCCCCATTTCCAGAACACCTGCACGAATGCGGCCTTCGACATAGTCGCGGCTTTTGCGTTCAAGAATGACGGACTCAATACCCTGCACATGCAACAGATGGGACAGCAACAGGCCAGCGGGGCCAGAACCAATGATGACGACAGGGACATGCATGACGACTTCCTCACAAGATCACGGTTGTTGTTTGTTCTTTTGAATTGGAACAAGAACCATTCCATTGCGGAAAGAATACGCCTGTCACGGCTTGGACAGAATGGACAAACCGGGATAATGATTGGACAAATCGAACATGTATCTGGATTTGGTTATGGGTAAATATCTACGTGGTTCTGGATGACGGTACACGGTTGCCGTCGATCCAACCGCATCAGATATTTCTATTGGTCGTTGCGCGTTGCAGGGGATTGGGCATGACTGGTTTCACAAATCGACCATCGACCACACATTTCCTGACCTTCTTCGGATTCCATAAAATCGTCATAGGCCTGCTGCAGGCGTGCTCCGTCGACATGATTGCGTGAAAACAGAATATACATGTTTTCCGTCGTGACCGGGGCAGTCGTCGCAAAAGTCCGGGCAACTTCAGCACCGAGTATATTGGTCAAATCCAGCCAGCCGACTTCTTCTTCCTCAAACAGGATATCCGCCCTGCCCGCATCAAGAAACCGCCACGCGGATTCCGTATTGGCTACGATCTCAGCCTCGATACCAAGGTTATTGAAAGCTTCTTCATGCCAATAGCTGGCAACACCGACCGGGCGAAGCCCAAAGTCCCTGATATCTTCAAGTTCATCAACATCAAGCCCATCGGGGAAACGGGGTTTCTTATAAAACCCCACCTGTCTTGCCTCGGCGATCGGATATCTCGGGATCAGAAACGCGCCTTCGCGATCTTCTGTTCTGACCCATGAAAATGTACCGACATAATAGCCCCGTCGGGTCAGTTCAAAAGCGCGCGGCCATGACAAGAAAACGAATTCGACGCGATAGCCCATTCTGGCGAATATTTCCGTAACACGATGGGAATGCTTGCCAAAGTTGGCCATGGTTTCCGTGACCATCGGTGGCCACTCCGCCACCGCGAAACGGATTTCGGTCCGAGTGTCTTCGTCGGTTGGCTTTCGGGTTTGTGCGTGGGTATTTTCAAACGTGAAACCAATGCCAACAAACACCGCAAAAGCGAGCAATGGTAAGACCTTGCAAACTCGCTTAAGGCCCATGAGCATCTCCGATACGATTGGCTTCACACAGTCGATATGTTTCCGCGTGGCGATCTGTCGCCCACGGCATATATTTCAACTTCTATAATATGGTCGATACGCCAAATTGTTTAAAGTCAGAATGATGAAACAATCAGATGGTTTATCGCCCTAATTTTGATCATTTTCCCTTTGTGATCAAAATTTAACCGCAGCAATGGTCGATCCATCCCAATCGCTGTGCTAAGCTGATGCTTCGACCAGCACTCAAAGGTCGCAAAATCTTTTAAAACCGCGACAGAACGGGAATATGCCACAAAGCCGCGCCATCGCCATCTTCACCGACCTTGACGGCACTTTGCTTGATCATGACACCTATAGCTGGGCTCCTGCGCGCCCGGCACTGGATCGCTTGAACCAGATGTCGATCCCCTTGATCGCCGTGTCGTCCAAAACCCTTGCCGAACTTGAACATATCAATCATGCCTCTGGCCTTTTTGACGGTCTGATTGGCGAAAATGGTGGCGTGATCGCCCTTGGCGACGATGTGGAACAATATGGCCCGTCCACTGAGCAGATTGATGGGGCACGCGAACAAATCAAGTCGGCCATCACCGTTCCGGTCGACAGTTTCCGCACTGTTGAACCCGAAGTCATCGCGGCTGAGACCGGCTTGCCACTTGACGATGCCATTCGCGCCGGGCAACGGCGTTGCTCGGATCCACTGATTTGGCAACCAAGTTCGAAGGATATCGGTATTGCGCGGGCCATTGCCGAAAAATGGTCGCTTAATCTGGTTAAGGGGGGTCGTTTTCACACACTTTGCGGCCCATCGAGCAAGGGGCAGGCAATGAAACGCATGTTACAGCGCCTGGCTGTCCAGCGCTTTGACCAGGATGACACCCGCGCGCGCAAGCGGTTTACCACCATCGCCCTTGGGGATTCCCCAAACGACATCCCGATGCTGGCCGAGGCAGATTACGCCGTCCAAATCCCTTCAAAACACGGCGTGCGTACAGCACCACTTCTTGAACATTCCAATCTTACGATCGCGCCAAAACCCGGGCCGGAGGGATGGAATATCGCACTGAACGACATTTTGGATCAGATCATAAATAGCAATAAAAACAGCGAGGTACTTCATGGCTGACTTCCATCAGGGTGGACCGATCACGACCCTTCACCGCATTCTTGACCGCAATCCGGAAGAACTCGCCTATGAAATGAGCGCCTTTGCCCGACAACGCCGTCAAACCTTGATCCTGCCGTGCCTGTATTCCGAACTTGAAACCCCGGCGATGACCACCATCCTCAATGGGTTAAAACAGGCGACCTATATTGATCAGATTGTTGTTGGCCTCGACCGTGCGGATGCGCAGCAATATCTCCATGCCCGCGAGTTTTTCAAAGACCTGCCCCAGCATGTCCGTATTCTTTGGAATGATGGTCCGCGCTTGCGCGGTGTTCATGACCGTCTCGAAGAATTTGATCTGGCACGCTATGAACCGGGCAAAGGCCGAAATGTCTGGTATTGCATGGGCTATACGCTAGCATCCGGGCGAAGCTCGGTCATTGGTATCCATGATTGCGATATCGCGACTTATACGCCCGATCTTCCGGCGAAGCTGATGTATCCGATTGCCAATCCGGCGTTTAATTTTGCCTTTGCCAAGGGTTATTACGCGCGCGTTGCAAATGGCACGCTGAAGGGCCGCGTTTGCCGCCTGTTTGTGACCCCGCTTATCCGTGCACTCAAACAAGTCGTCGGCAAGACAGACTTCCTGAACTATCTGGATTGCTTCCGCTATTCCCTGTCGGGTGAAATGGCGATCCGCACCGATGTTGCCTATGGCCTGCGTGTTGCGTCCGACTGGGGGCTTGAGATTTCGATGCTGTCCGAGATGTATCGTAACCACACGGTCCATCGTCTGGCACAGGTCGATATCGCTGACATTTATGATCACAAGCACCGCGAATTTGATCCGGCACAAAAGGATGACGGCCTGTCACGCATGGCAAGTGACATTGCCAAATCCCTGTTCCGCAAGCTCGCGACCCAAGGCACCATCTTCTCGCATGAGACATTCAGAACACTGAAAGCGACCTATTACCGCATGGCGCTTGATCTGATTGAGCAATACCGCGCCGATGCGCTGTTTAACGGCCTTAAGATCAATCGCGACGAAGAAGAAAAATGCGTCGAGGTGCTGTCAGAAGTCATCATCAGCGCTGGACAGCATTATCTTGAAAACCCGCTTGAAAGCCCGTTCATCCCAAGCTGGCAACGCGTTGAAAGCGCAATCACCGATATTTTCGAGCATCTTTCAAGTGCGGTTGAAGACGACCTTAACGACATGGATATCGGCAAGTAAAATGCATAAAGGCGCGCAAGTGATGCGCGCCTTTTCTCATTCAAGCGACCAGCAACCAGCGTCTTAAGACATCAGATCATTCATCGGAAAGATTGCCAAAAACACCTGCAACAAATCCTCATGCCCGTCGCGATTTAGGGTCACGGGCAGCAAAAGCCTAATCCCATTGCGCCATTCCTTTTGGAATATCTGGATCTGATGAATTTGCGGCAAACCCGTTGTGCGGGCCAGCGACATGGCAGCATGTAGTGCCGTTGAATAATGGCAGTCAATTTCACGGGCAAAGGCACCACGCCAATCCTCGCCTGTCAGGGCGATGATGTTTTCACCTTCCAACAGGATCTGAAAATCATCTTTGTCCGGGTGGTATTCATAGATGCTGATATCATCAAGCCAAACCGTCAGGTTCTCGGCGGAAAATTCATCGCGGGTTGGCATTTGTCCGGATTGCGCGAACGTGTGCCAGAGTGCGAGTAGATCATGCGCAGCACGCGGCGCCGCATCCGGCAGATTATCCTGCGGCAGCTCTTTTTCCGTCGAACCAGACTGTGTCGTCATCCCTCACCCGTCAGATATAATGCATCGGGTCGTAGCGAAACCGCACGCCAAGCACCTGATAGACCGGATCATTAAACTGATCCACGGTTTGGGCCGGCAGCAGAATCCGAAGCCACTGCCGTCTTTTGCCCTGCAGATCGGCCAAGCTGATAAAGTAAAATGTCGGCTGTTTTATCCGCAGCGTGCGAAACAATGCAGCTGTCAGACAGGTTCCGTATTTCAGATCAATCTCGCGCGGTGTACTGCCCTGAAAGCTTTCACCATTAAGTGCCACGATTGACGGCGCATCAATCCGGACAAGGAAGTCATCCTTGATCGGCTGATATTCATAAAGGGTGATCTCATCACGCCAACGGCTGAGCCGTTCGGCATTCAAGACGGACCGTAATGGCATATCCTTGTCAGGTGATTGCTCAAGTGCCGTGTACCAAGCATCGACAAGGGCGACGACGTTAAAATCAACATCGTCTGGCAGGCCATCCAGCTGGGTTTCCGATGACTCTAAGCTCTTTATTACCGCCATTTTTGATCTCCCATTCTTACACGTGGGAAAACCGCCATTTAAAACAAGTATCGCGCTGCAATATTCGTTAACCGCGATAGAAAAAGTGACTTACAAACACCTGTAAAATCGGGTTTTCATCCCGATCCGTTGTCCTGACGGGCAACATGATCCGCAACCATTCTTCCCAAATTTTGCGCTCCAACCCGACACGGTGAAAGGCTGGCCTGCGATCATCGATCACGCCAAGCAAAGTCGCATGCATGGTGGTTCCGAAATCCAGATCAATCTGGCGCGGAGAGCAGCCCAAATAGCTTTCGCCACTGGCCTCAACAATGTTGGGCGCATCAATACGCACGACGAAATCGCGTTTGCGGGGGATGTATTCATAGATGCTGATATCATCGAGCCACGGCGCAAGACGATCGACGCTCAAAACCTTCCGATCAGGCACACCACCGCCTGTCGCTGCTTCACACCATGTTTCATAATACGCCCTGACGCGATGCTCAGTATCATCGGGCAATTCTGGAATGAAAATTTCCTGCGCATAAGCCATTGCGCGTCTTGCCCCTATATCCTCGTCTCTGACATCAGCTTTACAAAGCCGATGATCAGAGGCAACGATAAATTCGCATAAAGTGATGTATTATTTCTTTTAATAGAAGAACCTAAACCGGCATCGCGTCACGATAGCGCTGCAAAAGTCTGCTTTCGGTGCGGTTGCGCCCATCTAGATTGGATATCCAGACAATCTGATAAGGTGCCAGTTTCATGATGCCGTCATAATCCTCGATCACTTGTTGCGTGATCAAATCCTGCCAGCCTTCCGTCATGATCAGGTTGATTTTTGAAAGATCCAGTTCCTTTGGCTTTTCGGTCAGGTTAAAGACACAGAAGATGCTTTGTTCATTCAGATGCGACTGGCGCCAAACGCCTAACAAATCCGATCCCAGATTAAGGGTATATTGCGTCGCATTGGGATGAAACGCCGGTTGGCCCATGCGGATCGACATCAAGGCGCGCAATTGATCAAAGGCCGACTTGGCCGGGCCTTCTTCAGATAATGCGCGCTCCGCCTCCTCCAGCGGCCAGATTTTTCGGTTCAGGCGACGCGGTATGCCGGTTTCCTCAAACGCCTTTTGATCGTTTTCGGTCGCCAGGATCGTCTGTACATAGATCGCCGGAACACCTTCAAGTGACATGGCAATTGCCTGGCTCATGACGAAACGTTCAAGCCCCATTTCGGCTTCACCGGCGAAGTTTTCGGCCAGCATGCTAAACAGGGTGACATTTAGCTCATAGGGCTTCTGTCCACCGCCCTTAAGCGCGCGATAGCTTACCTGCCCACCCATCTTGATCGCATGTTCGCGCAGGCCATCGATATCATCATCGGGAATAAGGTTCTCGGCCGGGCGCAGGCCAATGCCATCATGGCTGGCAGTAAAGTTAAAGAAGGTACAGCCCGCCGGCGCCGGGGGCATTGCCATGATGCATTTGCGGATATAGTCGCTTCGCCCGCTGAGCAGCGCATGAATGATCACGGGCGGCAGCGAGAAGTTATAGATCAGATGCGCTTCATCCTGATTGCCGAAATAGGACAGATTTTCCAAAAGCGGCAGGTTGGTTTCGGTAATAAACAACACATCAGGATGAATGGCATTACACGCCAGTCGCATTGCCTTGATCAGTTTATGCGTCTGATCAAGATTGATCGAGGTTGTCCCGACCTCTTTCCAGATAAAGCCAATCGCATCAAGGCGTACAACACGCACGCCATGCTTCAGGTAATTCAAAACGACCTTGAGAATCTCAAAGAAAACCTCCGGATTGTCGTAATCCAGATCGACCTGATCGTAGCTGAATGTGCACCAGACATGCTTTTCACCAACCTTGGTGACCACATCGTTCAAAAGCGCATGGCTGCGCGGGCGCACAACATCGGAAAGATCATCATCCGGGCTTGCCGTTTTGATGTAATCAATGCCGGGTTTTTGACCGGCCAGAAACTGCTGATACCAGGGATGAGATGCCGAAATATGGTTGGCCACCAGATCGGCCATCACCGTGCCGTGCTGTGCCAGTTCCTCGACATCACTCCAATCGCCAAGATCTTCGCGCAGCATATCAAAGTCACTGACCGAAAAACCGTCATCGGACGTAAATGGATGAAATGGCAGGATATGGATGCCAATCAGCCAGTCTTTGAGCCACTTGCGATGAAATTCGCCAAGGCTTTGAAGCCCCTTGCGCCCGGATTGATGGATGCTGTCGCCATAGGTGATCAGAAACGCATCGCGCTGATCCCATTTGCGAAGGTTTTCTTCCTGCGGCTCTGGCCCGTCGCCTTCGATCGGAAGATCAAGAACCTCAAACACCCGGCGCACAAGTTCGGCATGATCGTGTTCGGGATAAACATCCGCAAGGAGGTTGCGCATCGCGCTTGCAAACGCAATACGTCCCGAGGTTCCAACGACACGATCCATAATGGCTCCTTCCGGGCAGGCAATTCAAATGGTTAACCCAATGAAATAATGAAACTGCCTGCGATGCAAGCAGGCATTTCGCATTGCCGAAAAACCAAGCAGGAATAGGCACCAAACACCCCGAACACAGCCGCAACTGCCCTACTCGGCACCGTCCTCGGGTTTATAAATCACGTTCTCGGCCCCTTCTGCCCCCATAAAGACAACAACCACACGCGCCGGGATATCGCCATCATTGATGCCTTCATGCCAGTGATCCATGGCTTCCAGCACGCCCTCGCCCGCGACATAGGTTGTTTTGCCGGCATCGCCGTAATCAACCGTGATCTGACCTTCAAGGATATAGCCATAAGTCGGCACACCATGTTTGTGCCAGCCGGTTTTCTGCCCCGGCTCCATGGTGGCCAGCATCGATTTGATCTTTGCCTTGCCCTTGGGGTAGCTGACCTGCTCGCCAATGAAATTCACACCGGTATCAAGTAACGGCACGCCGTTATGCACATCAACAAACGGTTTGCCGTTCTTTGTCTGATCCGATTTCGTCGCAACTTCTGGCTTTGCCATGCCCTGCTCATATCCCTGTTTGTAATTCTGCCGCCGATCATAGTCAGGACACCCAACAAAACCATAAAAAACGGGCATCAAATGTTCGATGCCCGTTTTAATTTTCCGTTACGGCATTCAAACCTTACGGAGCAATCGTTACCTCGACCAAGGCATGGGTGCGTTTTGTATCGATATGTTTGATCGCGTCACGCAAGATACCCGGAAGGTCTTCCGGGCGCGTTGCCTTGGCAACCCAGGCACGGCTGGCTTCGGCGACCTTGGTGAAGTCCGGGCTGGGCTTAAGGGCTGTTAGCGGCATTTCGTTGGTTTTCGCCGCATAGCCGTTCGGATACATCCCCGCGACCGACTGACGTACTGCCCCCCATTCGTTATTGTTCAGAACAAGGATCAGGATCGGGAGTTCCAGCGCCTCGGCAATCTGATGGCAGGCTGTCGGGTTGGCGAACATGTAGGATCCATCACCCATGGTCGCGACCACCAGCTTATCCTTATCGGCCAGCTGATAGCCCATTGATGCCGGGAAGGACCAGCCAAGGCCACCTGAATGCGGCTCCTGATACCAGCTGCTATGTTCAGACAGCGACAATGGCTCCAGCGGGCAGCCAAGTTCGGAAAATACCGTGGCTGCACGACCGGCAATCGCATCGGAAAGACAGCGCGAAACATAGGCCTTGGTCATCGGATCAACTGCACCCGCATTGGCAATTGCCAGTGCCTGCTTGCGGGTTTCGGTATTGATCGCGGCAATCTTGCCCCGACGATCCGAACAGCTTGCACCATGATCGGCGTGACGACGATCCATCGCCTCCGCCAGCATCATGATCACATCACCGGTTTCACCAACCAGTGAAATGTCTGCCGCAAAGTTACGGCCCGGGAAGCGGGAATAAAGCGGGTTCTGGCCGATCTGAACAACCTTGCAATCCGGGCGCAGGCTATGGATATCGGGCGACCATGGGGCCAGGCAATCAATCACCACCACCGCATCGGCATCCTTTAACCAGGGTGCTGGATCCATCCCGGCAAACATCGGATGTTCGGTACTAATCGCAAGCTGGATCGCCCAATATTGCACGACCGGGATGCCCCACTGATCAACAAGATCACCGAAACGTTTAAACGCCTCGGCCGTTCCTGTACCACGCTGGGCAATGATCACCGGGTTCTTGGCATTGGCCAGAATGTCTGCAGCCTGCTCGACCGATGCCTGCGGGGGCGCTACCGGAACCGGCTGCATGCGAAGCGGCCCATCAATCTCATCCCCCGGACAGGGTTCGCACAGAACTTCACGCGGCAAACTGACATAGGTTGGGCCTTTGGGCACCGATGATGCAATCGCATAGGCACGATCGACGACTTCGGGAACCTGTTCAGGGAATTTAAGCTCGTACTCCCATTTGGAACTTTCCCGCACGAGAGCTGCCTGATCACGCATTTCCTGCCCCCAGCCGATTGGCACGGTGCGCGCGCCCAGTCGCCCCTTTTCCATCACCGGGGTTCGGCCAGACATCAAAACAACCGGCACATGTTCTGTCGCGGCATTGATCGCGCCAATCGCACAATTGGCAAGACCAACATTGGTATGCGCCATCACCGCCTGGGTTTTTCCGGTCGCAAGGTAATAGCCATGCGCCATGCCCATCGCCGCATTTTCGTGCGGCATGATCAAGGCATGCGGAAGATCGATATCCTTTGCCGCGGCCTCGGCCAGGCCTTCGATGATCGGCGGAAAGTCAGTCCCCGAATTGGCAAAGATATAATCAATCCCGATGGCCTTCATCCGGGCCAGAACCGCCCCACCGGCGGTCAGCGTGATTTGGCCGGATTTTTCCTGCGTGTCGTTTTTCATCAGACGCCTCTTGATTTATACGCTCTATATTTCTATATTTGAAATATGATTTATAATATAGTTTATTATTGAAATCCGGTCGCCGTCAAGCACAGCGTCCGGCAGCACCGCTTTGCGCAATTGGCGCACCCTGCCATCGCCCTCCAACGAATGGAAAACCATGACCAGTCAGCTCAACGGCTCTGTCCTTAAGGCGTTTAAAATTCTTGATCTGTTTGCGGCCGGGAAGTCGGAGCTGACCGCCAAGGAAACGGCAGATGCCCTTGGCATCAATATGATCACAGCCCACCGTTTCCTGCACACACTGGTCCATGCCGGTGCATTGCGCGCAACATCACGCGGTGTATTTCGCTTGGGCTATATGTTTGCTGATCTGGGTGACCGGGTGTTGCAGGGCGATAATCTGCCGATGATGCTGCAACCCGTTTTAGATCAGTTGGCACGTGACACCGGGGAGGCCTGCATGGCGACCGAATTTGATCGCGATATGGCGGTCTGCATCGCCAAGGCCCTGCCCGACCGCGCACTTTATGTCGATATCCGGATTGGCTCGAAACTCGATGCCTTCTGCACCGCGCATGGAAAATTGTGGCTGGCGCATATGAGTGCGGCGGATCAGGACCGCTATTTCACGAATGCCGATCTGACCAACAAGACCGATCACACGATTACGGATATCGATACCCTGAAATCAGAACTCGCCACCATCCGCGCACAAGGATTTTCGACCAATAATGGCGAACGCGAACATGACATCTATGCCATCGCCGTTCCGATCACGACGCAACATGGCAAGATGATTTCGGCCTTTTCGGTATTTGGTGCGTCCCCGGCAACGCTCGTGCAAAACCGCGACATCCTTCTGACCAAGCTTCAAGCTGCGGCACGAAGTGCACAGCACGCCATTTACGGCGACGCGTAATCAATATGCCGGATGGCACCGGGCGATTTACCAGTGGTGCGCTTGAACGCGCGACTGAATGCCGCGACCGAGGCATAGCCAAGACGATCTGCAACTTCATCAAGCGACAAGTTTTCGCGGCTGATCCACTGGCTGGCCAGACGCATACGCAGATTGGTCAGATATTGCTGCGGGGTGGATTTGGTCAGCTCGACAAACCGTTCGGCAAAGACCGAACGCGACATACCCATTTCCGTTGCCATATCCGCCACTGACCAGTTGCGTCCCGGCTCCTTATGAAGGGCCGCCAAAACGCGCGCCAGTTTCGGGTCCCGCACCGCTTCGACCCAGCCACACACATCACATCCCGCCTCAACCCAGCGCCGCAGGATCGCGGCCGCCACAACATCGGCAAGCCTTGTCAGGATCACGCCATAGCCCGGACGCTTGGCACGAAGCTCGGCCGTCATGACATCCAGAATTGCCGGGATTTGCGGATCATGATCAGGCACCGTTTCGATATGCATGACTTCGGGCTTTAAATGCGCCAATGGGTGCAACCAGCCCAGATCAAACTCCATCGCACAGCTGAAAATCAGATTGTCCTTGGATCGGCAAACATCAGCCTCACAGGCCCGGATTTCCGATGCCGCATCACAGAGCCGCGCCTTTTGAAAATCATCCACACTGCGCAGTGCCACGCCATCTTCGCTGTAAAGATCGTGAATGGCCGCACAGGGCAACAGCACCGCATCCCCGCACCCCAAAACATGCGTCGCCCCGCTTTTGGTCCGCAAATGCACCGTGCCCTGGCCGATGAAATGAAACCACGCGCGTGTTTCATCCTGATCCTCGCCAAAGCGCAGGCCATAGGGCGCGGAAATTTCAATCCGGCGATAATCCAGACCGCGCAGGCGAACACCAGAAAGAAGCTCATTAACCATGTCATGACCAGACGTGTTGAACTGGCCTTCGATATGGTCTGACGGGCTATTGAAGTCTGTATTGGGGATTGGTGACATGACATTTCGGACGATTGATCAACAACTACGGACAAACTGTCATAGATCGTCCGACGGGTCCAGACTATTTTAGGTGCAATGCAAAACACCAACTCAAAGGACTTTCCATGAGTGAACTGCAATCTCGCCCCCAACAAGCGTCAAGCCAATCATCTGCGCCCGCCCCAGCTGCGTGGGCTGCCGTGATTTCGATGACGCTTGGGGTTTTTGGACTGGTGACGGCAGAATTCCTGCCGGTCAGTCTGCTGACCCCCATCGCAAATGATCTAAACGTATCCGAAGGCCTCGCAGGTCAGGCCATTTCGGCCACCGCCATCCTTGCCATGATCACAAGCCTTCTGATCGCCACCCTCACCCGCAAGTTTGATCGTCGCCATGTGTTGCTCAGCTTTTCAGTCCTTCTGATCATCTCAAGCATCATGGTGGCAATTGCCGAAAACTTCGCCTTCCTGCTGTTTGGCCGCGTATTGCTTGGTATAGCCCTTGGTGGTTTCTGGACCATGTCGGCCGCCACCATCATGCGCCTTGTGCCGGAAAAAAGCGTTCCTCGCGCGCTTGCCATCATGTTTAGCGGCGTTTCGGCGGCCACCGTCTTTGCCGCCCCGGTGGGCAGTTTCCTGGGTGACATTATCAGTTGGCGGGCAGTCTTCATGCTGGCGGCTGGCATTGGTGCGATTACCTTTATCGTGCAATTCATGACCTTGCCGTCCCTGCCGCCGCGTGGTCGTGCGTCGCTTCGCACCCTGATTGACTTGATCAATCGTCCGGGCATGAAGTTTGGCCTGTTTTCACTGGTCATCATCATCACCGGTCACTTTGCCCTGTTCACCTATGTCCGCCCGTTCCTTGAAAATGTGACGGGTGTAGCAACCGTGGGCGTATCGGGTGTGCTTCTGGGCTTCGGGATTGCCAACTTTATCGGCACCCATCTGGCCGGATCGCTGATCGCAAAATCGCTTCGCATGACCATCGCCCTGATGCCACTTATCATGGGTCTTGCAACCCTTGGCATGGTCATGATCAATGGCGCGCTCAACCCGACCATCGTTCTTGTTGCGATCTGGGGTGCAGCATTTGGCGGCGTTCCGGTTGCATGGTCAACCTGGATCACGCGTACGGTTCCCGATGAAGCCGAAAGCGGCGGCGGACTTGTTGTCGCAGGCTTCCAGACCGCAATTGCCAGCGGTGCGGTTCTTGGCGGACTTCTGGTCGATTTCACCGGTGCCATGGGTGTGTTCGCCGTCGGCGGCACCGTCCTGATCGTTGCCTCCATCGTCGTAACGATGGTGCTCCGCCCGGCCCCGGCCGTAAGCGAACAGGCATAGTCCCCCTTCGCGTCACCACCGCAGGATATCAATGCAAAGGGCAGCGCTTCATTCGCTGCCCTTTGTCATTTCAAACGACCTACCATGCTTCCCCCAACATGACGCAAAAGAAAACCCCGGCACATTGCTGCGCCGGGGGAGGTCGTGTCGTTCGGAGGGAGACGGGGCTTTTACGCCCCTTGGAATTACAAGAATTCCCGAAAAATCAGATGGTTTTCACAACAACCGGACGTTCGGCCTGAACCTTGAGCCGGTTGCGGATCGCGCGGCCAAACGGGGCTGCTTCGATTTCAAACTCATCGCCATCCTGGGTCGTGATGCCATCGGCAAAGCTGAGCGTTGCGGTGCCAAAGAAATGCGCATGCACATCGCCCGGGCGGCAGAACAGGTCATATTTAAAATGGTGATATTCGAGATTGGCAAGCGTATGGGACATATTGTCTTCGCCGCTCAGGAACGGTTTTTCCCAGATGACCTTGCCATCGCGATAAAGGCGGGATGTACCCTCAACGTGGCTTGGCAGGTCACCCAGCAAAAGTTCCGGCCCCATCGAGCATGCGCGCAGCTTTGAATGCGCCAGATACAGGTAGTTCTGGCGTTCCATCACGTGATCGGAAAACTCGTTGCCAATCGCAAAGCCGATGCGCACCGGATTGCCGTCGGGATCGATCACATATATCGCGGCAATTTCGGGTTCCTCGCTGCCATCAAGGGCGAAGGACGGGCTTGGGATATCCGCACCCGGGTTTGAAACGATGGAGCCGTCGCCCTTATAGAACCACTCAGGCTGAACACCCTTTTCGCCTGCCGTGGGCTTGCCGCCTTCAACACCCATGCGAAACATCTTCATGGAATCTGTTTCATCAGCCGCCTTGTTATCGGCCTTGTGCATGTTTGCACGTGCAGATGCCGACCCCAGATGGGTCAAGCCCGTTCCGGTGACAAGGAAATGCGCCGGATCAGCATGGGTAATCGGCGGCAGAAGACGGCCTTCCTTGGCAATCGCATTGTAATCAAGGCGCTCCTCGCCAAGGTGGGCCTTGGCGGCCTCGACCATGGTGGTGCCTTGCGCAATCGCGATGCTTGCCAGTTCGCGGGTGGTTGAAACACCACTCAGCGCAATCAGGGTGTCGCTATCTTCAACAACGGCGACATGTTGCGCGCCTGCGGTATCCTTGTATTGAACCAGTCTCATGAATTCTGTCCTGATCATTCTTTGTTGGTCGTGGGTTGCTGACAAATCGGGTCTTGCGTGGTGATCAGACCCAACCGCCATCAACGATAAAGTTCTGGGCGGTTACCATCCGGCTTTCATCGGAAATCAGGAACAGCGCCATGCGCGCGATATCCTGTGGCATCACCTTGTTCTTAAGGCACTGACGCTCATCAATTTCGCGTTCTGCGGCTTCATCGACCCAAAGATCAAGTTGGCGCTGGGTCATGACCCAACCGGGTACAAGGGTATTCACCCGGATATGATCCTTGCCAAGGTCGCGTGCCATGCCGCGTGTCAGGCCATGGGTTGCCGCCTTTGCCGTGGTGTAACCCGGCATGCCGCCCTGCCCCATCATCCAACTGACCGAACCGAAATTAATGATCGCACCGCCACCGGCCTTTTGCATCATCGGTGCGACCGCCTGAATGGCAAAGAAGGACGGGCGAATGTTGATTGCCTGGCGTTCATCCCAGTATTCCGGTGTGACATCCTGCCATTTGTGGCGGGTATCATTGGCTGCATTGTTCATCAGCCCCGTGATCGGACCATTGATCTCTGCCGCCTTGGCCACGGCTGCCTGAAGGGCTGCGACATCGGTCAGATCACATTTGATAAAGAGCGGCGCATTGCGCGCATCCTTGGACAGCTTTTCAACAAGCGCGTTGCCGCAATCTTCCATGATGTCGACAAAGGCGACTTTTGCGCCCTGCTCGACAAAGGCGGTGACAATGGCTTCGCCAATGCCCGATGCACCACCGGTGATGAATACCGATTTGTCTTCAAGGCTGGTGTAGTGTGTCGGCATGCGATCAGACATGATCGTGTCATCTCCCGTCGTCTGGTTATGTGTGCCACGGCGCATCGGGACTCGCCCGCGCGACCAATGGTGATTTCGATCTAAAATTGACAGAATTTGCATCAAACCGGAAATGTGCAGCGCAGCAGAAATTTCTTTCCCTTTGGCATCAAAAGCCCTGCTGCATCATCCGATGATCAATCCGGGTTAGCGATCCGGATCATATGCCCTTTGCGATACCATGATGCTTCCTCCTGAAAATTTTGCCTTTTAATTCTTCATACAATAACATTAATGATCAGGATATCCGGACCTGTCAAGCGTCAAACAGGTACAGAGTTATCTTTCGATCTGTCGCGCAGTGGTTTATAACAGAGCCACCTTCGTGATCGCCTACGTGTGACCATCTGGACCGTGCTGAAATAATTATATGCTTTGCAGCACAAGGCATTGACGGTGCCAGATAAGTTGCCCCGAAAATTAATTCATATTATATGAATAATATCAAAGCGGGCCTTTGCCTTTTCGCACGCATTTCAACTAAGGCCGCGCCGGAGGGAATTTAATGTCGTCTATGTCGAGAACCTATGCCAAACGCAGCCTGCACAGCATCGTCGCCCACGATTTGGGGGCACGGATTGTTTCGGGCCAATTGGCACCGGGTGATGTTCTTCCGACCGAGGCGGCGTTAAGTGAATCGCTTGATGTATCGCGCACCGCTTTGCGCGAGGCGATCAAAATCCTATCAGCCAAGGGTCTGATTGAAAGCCGTCCGAAAACCGGCACGCGCGTCAAACCGCGTTCAAGCTGGAACCTCCTTGATCCCGATGTCCTGTCCTGGCACTTCCCGGACCCGGACCCGGCATTCCTTTATGCGCTGTTTGAAACGCGCCTGATCATTGAACCCAATACCGCTGCCATGGCGGCCGTTCGCGCAACGGCAGAAGAAATCAAGGCGATCTCGAATGCCTATGACGCCATGGAAAATGCCGAACAAGGCACCGAGGCGGTCTATATCACTGACCTTGAATTCCATCAGGCGATTTTGAATGCATCGGCCAACGATTTCATGAAGTCTTTTGGCATGTTGATTGAAACAGCCCTGATCGGATCGTTCCGCCTGTCATCAGGTGGTCCGGCGGCCCATGTGCAGTCCCTGCCCGATCACCATGCGGTTTATGCCGCCATCAGCCACCGTGATCCGGAAGAAGCCCGTGCCGCCATGCACAAACTGCTTCGCCGCACCATGCGCCAGCTTCGTCAGCAGCTTGGCATGTCGGTTGATCACGATTGGGATCAGATCGGGCTTTAGGATTTATGCTGCGGTCTGACTGCAGCATTTTAAAGAACGCGTCATAAGAAAACGGGCACCAACTGGCGCCCGTTTTTGTTTGTCTGCGATTTGCGAAAGGCCTTATGTCGCCCCGGCCCGCATGCCCGAAAAGGACCTGGTGATCAGACGTTGCAGGACGATAAAGCCAAACAGCAATGCGCCAATCATGATCTTGGTCCACCAGCTGTTGAGCGATCCGTCAAAGGCGATCAGGGTCTGGATCACACCCATGATGATCCCACCAAAGAACGTCCCCAAGACAAAGCCCATCCCGCCGGTCAAAAGCGTGCCACCAATCACGACAGCGGCAATCGCATCAAGCTCCACCCCGACTGCCGCCAGCGGATAGGCAGATGCGGTGTAAAAGGCAAACACCACACCCGAAAGCGCACTGAAGAAGCCCGACAGGGTATAGACGCGAATGATGGTGCTATGGACCGGGATGCCCAGAAGCTCTGCCGAATGACGATCCCCGCCAATGGCATAAACATTGCGGCCAAAGCGCGTGTAATGGGCAATCACCACCCCGCCGATTACGGTCGCCAGCATCAAGACAGCTGACGCGGTCAGCCAGCCCCGCCCCGGCAGCGGAATTTTAAATCCGCTAAAGGCTGCAACGAACGGATGGTCAATCGGAACAGAGTCCAGATTGATCAGGAAACACACGCCGCGCAAAAAGAACATGCCGGCAAGCGTGATGATAAAGGGCTGAATATCGAACTTTGCAATGATCACGCCCATGAAGGCACCAAATGCCGATCCGACAATCAGTGATATAAATGCCGCCATTACCGGATGCATGCCAAAGCCGGTGACAAGCTCGGCCATCAAAACGCCGATAAAGGCAATCATCGAGCCAACCGACAAATCAATCCCGCCCGACAGGATGACGAACGTCATGCCGATTGCGGTGATGATCAAAAACGCATTGTCGGTCAGAAGCGCGCCCAAAACATAGGTATCGGAAAAGGCGCGATGTTCAAAAATCCCGTATCCATATAGCAGGGCGAGAACCGCCAACGTCGCAAGGATCGGATAGAAACGTTCATTAATTTTCATCTGATTTCCCCTGCTTGAAGCGTTCCATCGCCTGACTGACCATCTCGCGGGATTTTGGTGCCTGCACCAGCAACACCACCATCACCACCGCGGCTTTCACAATCAGGGTGTATTGCGATGGCAAACCCGACAGAAGGATACCCGTCGTTAGCGCCTGAATGATCAAAACGCCAATCACGGTCATGGCGATAAAGAACCGCCCGCCCATAAGCGACGCCCCACCAATCACAACCGCCAGGATGGCGTCCAGTTCAAGCCACAGCCCGGCATTGTTGGCATCCGCCCCGCGAATGTCCGCCGCAATAATGATCCCGGCAAAGGCGGAACAAAGCCCGGATGCGGCATAAGCCATCAGTTTGATACCGCGTGCGTCAATGCCGGCTACCCGGCTTGCACGCGCGTTGCCGCCAACTGATTCGACAAACAGGCCAAGGGCGGTTTTGCGCATCACAAAGAAGATCGCAGCAATCACGGCCGCCGCAATAATCACCCGCCACGGAATACCGAAAAGATACCCGCTGCCGATTGCCTCAAAGAATTCGCCATGGAAAGTCACGATCTGACCACCGGTGATCATTTGCGCGATGCCGCGCCCGGCCACCATCAGGATCAGGGTGGCAATGATCGGCTGGATATCAAGGAACGCCACCAGAATGCCATTCCAAAGCCCGCACAATATCCCGGCCCCAAGGGCGGCGAGAATAATCACGGCGGGATGCAAATCGGTATCGCGGATCAGAACCGCCATGACCGCACCCGATATGGCAATGATCGAGCCAACCGAAAGATCAATACCGCGCGTGCCGATCACAATCGCCATTCCGACCGCAACAAGGGCCGTGGACGCACCGCGATGAACCACATCGACCAGCGATCCATAAAGATGCCCGTCAACGATGCGGATATTGAAAAAGTCCGGCGAGATAACGCCAATCCCGACAATGATCAAAACCAGTGCCGCGACCGGGCCAAACCATTGCCGGCTTAGCAAAGAAGATGCAGACATGGTGCTGCTTTCCCGTAATTTCTTTTTGTCTTGCAAACTGGTCATCGTGCAATCGCCTCGATGATGTTGGTCTGGGTAATGTCGGCCCCGACCAGCTCGGTGACCTTTTCACGATCGCGCATCACTGCAACCCGGTCGGCAAAGGCAACGATTTCCTCAAGCTCGGATGACGCCACCAGCAATGCCAGCCCTTCGTCACAGAGTTCCTTGATCAGTTTGATGATGTCGGCATGCGCACCGACATCGATGCCGCGCGTTGGCTCATCCAAAATCAGAAGGATCGGCTTGGACACCAGCCAACGGGCCAGAATGACCTTTTGCTGATTGCCACCGCTCAGCTGGCCGACGGGCTTTTCACTATCGGGTGTGGCGATGCCAAGCGCCCTGATCATGTCATCGGCAAATTGCTGCTGTTCGGCACGCGGGATCGGACGCAACCAACCCCGCCGCCCCTGCAAAGCCAGCACGATGTTTTCACGCACGCTTAGTTCGGCAACGATGCCGTCCTGTTTGCGGTCTTCAGGGCACAGGCCAAATCCTGAACGGATCGCATGGCGCGGGGATCGCAGCATGACCGGCTCCCCATCCATGAAGACCAGACCGCTATCAGCTTTTTGCGCACCAAAGACAAGCTCGGAAAGCTCTGTACGGCCTGATCCCAAAAGCCCGGCAAGACCAACAATCTCGCCTGCGTGCAGATCAAGCGACACCGGTTCAAGCACGCGTTTCTTGCCCAAATTCTTGATCTGGATTTGCCGTTTTCGCCCGGCATAGTTTCCTTCGTCCTGATGACGATGTGCGCTGACCTCGGCCAGTTCACGGCCCAGCATATGATTGATCAGATCAATCTGCGGGAGTTCCTTGGTGACAAAGGTGCCAACCAACCGACCGTTACGCAGCACCGTAATTCGGTCGGTGATGGCATAAACCTGATCCAGGAAATGGGTGACAAAAACAATGCCCAATCCCTTGTCGCGCAATTCGCGCATGATGCGAAACAGCGTCTGGATTTCTTCGCCGTCAAGGGATGCGGTCGGTTCATCCAAAATCAGCATCTTGGCATCAAGGGCCACGGCGCGTGCAATCGCCACCAATTGCTGGATCGCCACCGAATAGGATCCAAGCGGCCGATTGACATCAATATCAAGACCCAGTGTCTCAAGTGCCTGTTTGGCGTCGGCCCCGGTCTTTTTCCAGGATATCAGTCCGAATTTCCGGGTTTGGCGTTCCAGCATCAGGTTTTCGGCAACCGATAATGTCGGCACCAGATTGACTTCCTGATAGACCGTGGAAATCCCCAATGCTTGCGCATCGCCCGGATGTTGCGGATGGATTTCCGTGCCCTCCAAAAGGACCGCGCCCGCGTCACGCGGATGCACCCCGGTAATGACCTTGATCAGGGTCGATTTACCTGCCCCGTTTTCACCCAAAAGCGCGTGAATTTCACCCCGCGCAAGGTCAAAATCAACATCCTGTAATGCCTTCACACCCGGAAAGAACTTTCCCGCACCGCGCACCGAAAGCACAGTGTCATCGGCCTGTTCCGCCCTGGCAGAAAGTGCGCCCACTGACATGTTTCTGCCCCTCTCCCACAATTTCTGATTTTTATGCCTGATACGGTCGGACGCACCGCCACGCGTAAGGCATGGGGTACGTCCGATGCAAATGGTCAGCAACAAGCGCTCGCCATGGCCCGAAGGCCACGACGACCGGCTCGTATGTTATTTGCTGCGCATTTTGTATTCTTCTGCTGCGGTATCAGGCAGGAAAAGCGGACCATTGGCCTTGATCCATTTCGGCACTTCTTCGCCATTCATCGATGCCTTGATCGCGTCGAAGGACGGACCACCCAGATGCGGGTTCAGCTCGATGGTGGCGTTGGTATCGCCATCGGCCATTGCCTTGAAGATATCAGGCACCGCATCAATCGAGACGATCAGCATATCGTCGCCCGGGTTCAGGCCGGCTTCCTTGATCGCCTGAACGGCACCAAGTGCCATGTCATCATTATGTGCATAAACCGCACAGATGTTAGCACCACCGTTTTCAGCCTTCAGGAAGCTTTCCATAACTTCCTTGCCGCCCGAACGGGTGAAGTCACCAGACTGCGAACGGATGATATTGATGCCCGGGAAGTTCGAAACAACGGACTCAAAACCTTCTTTGCGGTCATTGGCCGCAGACGAGCCAACTGTTCCCTGCAGTTCGACAACGTCGCAAACGCCATTGGTTTCAGCAGCCAGCCATGCGGCGGCCAGTGCACCTTCGACCACGAAGTCCGATGCCACTTTGGTCAGATACAGGTCTTCACTTGCATCAACACCACGGTCAACGAGGACGACCGGAATGCCGGCGTCTTTTGCTTCTTTAAGAACCTGGTCCCAGCCGGTTTCAACAACCGGTGCCAGAAGAATGCCATCCACGCCCTGCGCGATGAAAGAACGGACTGCCTTGATCTGGTTTTCCTGTTTCTGCTGTGCATCGGAGAATTTCAGATCAATTCCACGACGTTCAGCTTCGGCCTTGATCGACGCCGTTTCAGACGTACGCCAGCCACTTTCCGAACCGATCTGCGAGAAACCGATCATCATTTCAGCATGGGCCGAGACTGAAAGACCAAGTGCAACACCCATTGCGGCAGTAGAAACTGCCATCTTCTTAAAACTTACCACGATTTCCTCCCTAAGAGTGGCTTATTGCTTAAAAGCCATATAGTATTACAATATGATTTCTGAGCCCTCAACCATATAGTGCATCATCCTTCAGAGTGATCGCGCCAAGCGACATTAAAACTTGGCTAAACCAATAAAAATCAATATCTTGGCAAGAATCGAATGTCACAAACCATCGCGATACCATACATGGCAAAACCCCACACCAACACACTTCAAAAGGGCGAAAATGCCCCCCGCGCTGCATTAGAGAGCTCTCAGATTCGCGTATTGGTTTCTGCGCTTGGCGCGCGCCTTTGCGGGGTATATTTGCGTGATCTGAAGGACGGATCGGAAACCAATATCGCGGTCAACCTCATCGATGATGCCGCCTATCTTGATCAGGATAGCTATATCGGGGCGGTGTGCGGGCGTTATGCCAATCGCATCGAAAAGTCGCGCTATCCGGATGAAAACGGGGATATTGCTCAGCTTGCCGCCAACGAAGGCGAACACCACCTGCACGGCGGACCGGATGGTTTTGACAGGCGGCTCTGGACCATTGCCGATCAAACAGAACGCAGCGTTACGTTTAAACTGACCTCGCCCGCGGGGGATCAGGGATATCCGGGCACTCTGAGCGCATCTGCGACCTATTCACTGGTTGCGGACAATCGCCTGCGTCTTGAAATCACCGCCACCTGCGATCAGCCCTGCCCGGTCAACATGACAAGCCACGCCTACTGGAACCTGACGGGCACGTTTGATAAAACCGCCAGCGATCACGTCTTGCAAATCAACGCCAATCAATGGCTTCCGGTTGATGACAAACTGATCCCGACGGGCGAAATCCGCGAGGTGATGGGGACCGGTTATGACTTCCGAAGTCCGGCGCGGATTTCCGATATGCTGCCCCATACTTCGCAGGGCTTTGATCACAACTTCTGCCTGACCGGACCCCGCGGTGAGCTGCGCCAGATCGCAACCCTTTCAGACCCCGTCAGCAAACGGTCGATCAAACTGTTTTCCACCGAGGCCGGTTTGCAATTCTACCTCGCACAGCATTTCAATGATGCGATGAAAACCGAAAACGATGTGCCGCTTCACACATCAGGCGGCATTGCGCTTGAACCGCAAACCTACCCCAACAGCCCCAACAACCCGGACTTTCCAAGCCCGTGGCTCAAACCCGGCGAGACATATCGGCATGTGATTGATTGGGAGTTTTCCTGAAGCAGCAAGGCAGCATCAGTGCGATGACATTTGGATACGGCGCGCGTTTGTTATTACCAACCGCCCCCACCGCCACCGCCACGACCGCCCCCGGAAAAACCGCCACCGCGCGATGCAAAGCCAGTCGAAGGTATTGATGGCGCCCCGTGCGATACTGCCACCGCACCAAGCCGCCCTGCACTGCGCGATCCGAAATCACCAAGACCGTGCCAACCGCGTCGGCTGTCGCGATACCATGCCGGATCATAGGATTGCACCGCATTTGGATCGGTCGAGGCGCATGATTTCAAAAAGGCTTCGAACCGTTCGGTCCAGACCTGTTCGGCATCAAGGGCCATGGCAAAGGGCAAATGCTTTTCAAAAAAGGCAATGGCATCGCCCATTTCGCGGCTGGCAAAATTAAGTCGGTCTTCCTCGGCCATGGTCAGATAGCGGCGATAACCTTCGATTTCGGCGCGAACCGTGAGAAACGCCGTATTGGGAACTTCAAGCCAGATGCCAAACAGCGCACAGGTTAGAACCGGCAATGCCGCAACCCCGATGGCAACCGGTGACATTACCCCGGCCAAGATCACCGCAACCCCGAAAAACGGCACCATGAAACCAGCACCTATTAACAGCACGCGGATCAGCCGGACATACCAGCCGTCCCCGGCTGACATACCCGACCAGAAACGACGCAGGACATTGAACACCATCATGAAGCCGACTGAAAAGATCACACAACCAACCAACGCCCCGACATAGCTTTCTGCGTCGTGCGCAGCAATCGACGGATCAAGCAACACCACAGCCAGCAATGACAACGTGCCGATCACCCATCCGATCCGCCAGGCGCGGTCATTGCGGATGAAATGAGTGTCGCGATTGGTTGGTGCATAGATTTTGGCCAACCAGTTATGGGCACTTTGCACTTCCTGGCGATATTCGTCGCCAATGATGATTTCAGAAAAACCTGCTTCTCGGAACAGAGAATTGAAAACGGTTTGCTCATCATCGCAAAGGTCATCAATCTTGCCCGACAATTTGCCCAGAACATATTCCTCATGCCCGGTGACACTGATCGACAGACGCTTTTTCACGGCAAGACTGGTCAGGACAACGGCAAAGGCCCGACTAGCATAGGTTCGCCCGGCCGATGCATTGCGCCACAAGAACCCCACCTTGGCTGCAGACATGCCTTCTGGCGGCTCAAACCGCGGTATAACAGCTGGGCCAGCAGGATCTTTGCCAAACCTGGACCATGCCCAAATGAGATAACCTACCAGCAAAAACCAAATCCCAAAGCCGATGACAATGCCAATATTGTCGCGTATCAACTGGTCCAGATTGATCGGGCCTTCTGGCCGCACAACATGACCAGCCGGCCATGACACCGCAAATGTCAGCCCTTTGCCAGGCACCAGTTTTTCGGTGGTTTCGACTGTAAAGACATTGCCGTTATCGGGTTTGGGCACACGAAACTGCGCGCCGCGTTCACGTTCATATCCGGTATAGGCCGCAAAACTGGTCCGAACCGCATCATCCGGCAAATGAATGGTGGCGCGGGCTTTATCAATGGTGAATTGCCAGCGATTGCCCGTGACGTTCCAATATAACTCGTCGATGCCATCACCAAACGACACTTGATCCTTCATCCGATAGATCAGGGTAAATGTATGATCTCCAAACGAAAGCAACTGATCAGGCTCGCCGATATAGATGCGAATATCCCTGCCGATGTTTTCGGTGCGATAGGCAACGTCACGGCCATCCAGAAACACGCGGCTGATCTCGATTTGGCTAACCTGATAGAAACCAGACGGCAACGCAACGACCAATGGAATATCACGAAAGATGCCGCGCTTGATCTGGGTGCCGTTGGCATAGACCGAAATGTCTTCACGCACCGAAATCGATCCGCTGCGATCAATCACTATGTTGACAGTGAAATCAGTAATGCGTTCTGAAAAGCTTTGGGCGGCAGCCGGACCAACCGGGAAGATAGCAACCAACCCAAAAGCAAGAATGCACCAAGCGCCCTGGATCAAAAGGCGCATGAAGCTGCGTATCGCCATACCTTTTGCATCGGAAAACATTAATCGAATTTCACACTGGGCGTCTGGCGATCGATCACATGTTCGACCTCGTAGTAGCTGCACTCGGCAAAGCCGAAACTGCCTGCGACAATGTTGTCAGGAAAGGATTGCACGGCAATATTCAACTCGCGAACAGTGCCGTTATAATATCGCCGCGCCATCTGAATCTGATTTTCCAACTCTGTAAGTGCAGTCTGCAATTCGATAAAGGTCTTATCGGCCTGCAATTCCGGATAGGCTTCGGAAACCGCAATGATGCGCATCAACGCCGTCGAAAGCTGCCCTTCAAGTTCCTGTCTCTGTGGCGCATTTTCCGGACCGGCTGCTGACGTTTTAGCCCGGAGTTCAGTCACTTCCTCGAACAGTTTCTTTTCGTGCGCAGCGTAACCTTTGACCGTCTCCACAAGGTTGGGCACCAGATTACTTCGACGTTTCAGTTGAACATCGATCCCGCTCCAGCCTTCTTGAACGGCCTGTCGCAGGGATACCAGCCGGTTATACAAACTGACCCCATAGCCAAACAAGACGGCCAGAAATACAAGGACACCGATCAGAACTAAAACTGTCATACTCAAGGCATCACTTCCTTTGCTAAACTGCTCCGTTGCTTAAAGCGAACAGGCCCACAACACAAAGGTAGCAAAACCAACCGGCGAATCAACCAATTAGCTCATTCGGGGCTTCAACAGAAACGATTGCCGTTTTTTTTTGAAACCAATGGCTTCCACGCGGCTTCACAGCGCCGCAACCGAACCATCCGCCCTCGGATCAGCCGCCCCTTCCATCACGCCATTGGGCTTCAATCGAATGCCACCGGCATGACCCATCATGTCCTCATAGGGCCCAACGACTTCGACCGTATGACCGGCTGTTTTGAGTTGTTCGATCAGGGCCGGGTCAAAGCGGTTTTCGAGTTTAAGCGTTGTCGTGTCTTCGCCCCATGTCTTGCCCAGCAACCAGCGCGGGGCGCTGACTGCTTCTTGCAGGTCCTGGCCGAACATCACATTGCGGGTGAAGATCGCCGACTGGGTTTGTGGCTGTCCCTCGCCTCCCATGGTGCCATAGGTCAGGACCGATCCGTCATTGAGCTTGGCCAGTGCCGGGTTCAGGGTATGGAATGGCAAACGGCCCGGGCCCAACTGATTGGGGCCATCATGCAGCGTGAAGCTGGCACCGCGGTTTTGCCACAACACACCGGTTTCTGGCACGACAATGCCAGATCCGAATTCCCAGAAGATGCTTTGGATATAACTGACTGCAACGCCATTGGCATCCACCGCCCCCATCCAGATCGTATCGCCCGGCTTAGCGACATGCGGCCAAGGAAGGGCTTTGTTCATATCGATTTTCGCGGCCTCGGCGTCAAGCAAATCACTTGAAAGCAGCGACATCGGATCAATCGTCATCCGGCCGGGATCGCCAACATGTGCATCCCGCTTTAGGAACGCGCGTTTGGTTGCTTCAATCAATCCATGGATATGATCAAATCCATCCAACGGCGCGCCGGAAAGCCCCAGACGGTCAAACAGACCAAGGATCATCAGGGACGCCACACCTTGCGTAGGCGGGACCATGTTAAACACGGTGCCGGTTGAAAGTTTGACCGAAAGTGGCGTCATGATTTTGGCGTGATAGGCCTCAAGGTCCGAAAGCCGGATCGGGCTTCCGACCGCCTCAAGCCCGCGCGCATTGCTCCGCGCGATATCGCCGCGATAGAAATCATCAAACCCAACCCGGCCAAGATGCTCAAGCGTCGCACCAAGGGCTGGTTGCTTCAGCACATCGCCAAGGGCGGGAATACCGTTGGCGGCATAAGTCTCCACAAAACCCGGCGAGCCTTTAAGCTCGGCCATTTTGGTTGTGGTCAGTTCGACCTGCGATTTGGTTACGGGCACACCGGCTTTGCCATGATGAACCGCATCGGCCATCAGGCGTGCCATCGGGATATTGCCGCCAAGTGATCCTGCGACCTCGGCCGCCTTGATCCAGCCGCCGATTGCCCCCGCCACTGTTAGGGCCGCCAATGGGCCACGGGCCGGGATCGCGGCCTTACCCTGTTCGCGATAGAATTCCGGGGTCGCAAGACCTGCTGCACCGCCACAGGCGCGAATGGCAACCGGGTCTTTGCCAGGCTCGGAAATCAGCCAGAAACCATCGCCGCCAATCGCGTTCATATGTGGATAGACCACCGCGATGGTGGCCGCCGCGGCAATCATGGCCTCGACCGCATTTCCGCCTTCACGCAGGATGTCACGCCCGGATTCTGCGGCCAGATGATGGGGTGCGGTGACCATGCCACCCAGTGCAGTTCTTGAACGTAGCATCGCCTTCTGGCCTCCCTGCCGTAACGGTTCGGACATGGGCGCGAAACACGCCACATGTCCGTTTGATTTGTTCATAGCGCCGTTTTTCTTTTCCGTTCAGCGCCTTTTCACATCGTAGAATACCGGTATCGAAATCCTGTTTACCACCCGATCAGATTTGGCAGCCAACTGGTCAATTCCGGGAAGACAAACAACAAGATCAGGGCAAGCGCCTGAATGCCGATAAACGGTATCACGCCGCGATAGATATCAACCGTTGAAACCGATGGCGGTGCGACACCTTTAAGGAAGAATAGCGCCCAGCCAAAAGGTGGCGTCAGGAAGCTTGTTTGCAGGTTCATCGCAACCAGGATCGCAAGCCATGCCATGTCGATCCCGCTATTGATAAAGACCGGCAAGAACATCGGAAGCGCGATATAGGAAATCTCGATCCATTCAAGGAAGAAGCCAAGTACAAAGATCACGCCCATCATGAATAGAAGGTTGCCCATATCCCCGCCCGGCACCCATTCAAACATGGCATGAACAAGCCCCTCACCGCCGAGCCCCCGGAAGGCCAGACCAAAGGGCTGCGCACAAATCAGGATGAAGAACACCATGGCGCTGGTGATAAGCGTGTCATGCAAAACATCGCGCATGACGCCAAAGGACAAACGCCGCGTGACGAAAGCCAGCAACAGCGCGCCCAACGCACCCATCGATGCGGCTTCTGTCGGGGCGGCAATCCCGCCAACGATTGATCCAAGCACAGCAAAGACCAGCGCCAATGGCGGCACAACCACCTTGGCAATTTTGATCAACAATTGCTGCGTATTCATGGCATCGCGTTCATCCTTGGGGATCGCGGGCACCATGTCGGGCTTGAAGATGCCCAGCAGCACAAGATAAAGCCCGAGCATCCCGGCCAGGATCAAGCCCGGCACCATGGCCGCGGCAAACAATGTCCCGACTGACTCACCCAAAATATCAGCAAGCAGGATCAATACCAGACTGGGCGGGATGATCTGACCAAGGGTGCCCGATGCGCAAATCACGCCACTTGCCACCCCCTTGTCATAGCCGCGATTAATCAGCGGCTGAAGCGATAGCAAACCAACCGTCACCACAGTCGCGCCCACCACACCCGATGACGCCCCCATCAAAACGCCGACAATGACGATGGCAAGGCCCATACCGCCCTTGAGCCGCCCCATGGCATGACCGATCACATCGATTAGTTCTTCGGCCAGCTTTGACTTTTCAAGCATCACCCCCATGAAGATAAAAAGCGGCAAGGCAAGCAGGGTATAGTTGGTAACAACCCCGTAAATACGGGCCGGCAACAAGTTAAACAAACCGGTACCAAACCCCATAATTCCAAAGGCAAATCCCGAAATCGCAAGCGAGATCGCCACCGGCACACCAAGCACGAGGAAGCCAAAGAAGCCCCCGACCATGCCAATGGCCAGCCATTCATTTCCGGTCATGTCTGATTAGTCTCCTGCACCGCTTTGCGGAACCGCACGGGATGCATCAAAGGCAGGTTCGCCGCTTTCACCGGCGATAATTTGACGATAATTCATAAGGCCCTGGGCAATCGCCTGGGTCAGCAGCAAGCCAAACCCGATCGGGATGAAGGCCTTCAGCAAGAAGCGATATGGCAGTCCGCCCGGATCCGGGGACCCTTCGCCCATCATGATGGATTGTTCGACATAGGGGATCGAAAACCAGATCAATGCCCCACCCAGAATCGCCATCAAAACGGCCGAGATCAGATCAATGATCGCCTGGGCCCGTGGACCCAGACGTTCATAAAGAAAATCGACCCGCACATGACCGCCATGGCGCATGCCATAGGCCATCCCCATCAAGGCAATCGGGGAGACCAGATGCCATTCAAGTTCCTGCATCGCGACACTTCCGGAATTAAACAGATAGCGCAGCAACACATTCCCTCCGACCACCAGTACAAGGGCAAGACCACTGATCGCGGCCCCCCATCCGGCGATATCAACGATAAGACCCAAAATACGGTCTGGCAGCGGTTCAGTACGGGTCGATTTCATATCAGCTCATCCCGCCTTTGGAAGAAATGATGCCGTGATAAGGCTTTTCACTGATCGCGGCCCATTCACGGTGGGTATCGCGGAAGGCCATGAAGCTGTCGTGGACCTTTTTCGTAATCGGGTCCTTGGCGGCTTCGGCTTCAAGCGTTTCAGCAGTGATGGTTTTAAGCTTGGTGACGACTTCGTCTGGAAGTGTCTGAGCGGTAACGCCAAAGTTCTCGACCAGATCACGCAGGGCTGCTGCATTGTTGGCTTCGCACCAGGAATGGCTATCAAGGTTGCACGCCTGTGCCGCGTTTTTGACAATCGCCTGAAGATCAGCCGGAAGGCTTTCCCAGGCTTTCTGATTGATCAGAAGCTCGGTCACGTTGGACGGCTCATGCCAGCCGGTGGTGTAGTAGTATTTCGCAGCCTTTTGCAGCCCCAAACGACGGTCCTGATACGGGCCAACGAATTCGGCCGCATCAATCACGCCGCGTTCCAGTGCCGGGAAGATTTCCCCACCCGGAAGCAATTTCACTTCGACACCGATCTGTTGATAAACCTTACCCGCCAGACCCGGGATACGCATCTTGAGGCCATTGAAATCATCAAGGCTTTCGATCGGTTCACGGAACCAACCGGTCATCTGAACGCCGGTATTGCCCATCGGGAAGGCCACCAGACCATAGGGCTGATAAACCTCATGCCAGAGCTCAAGCCCGCCACCATGATACAGCCAGGCATTCACACCCTGGAAGTTCAGGCCAAACGGAACCGTCGTGAAATATTGTGCGGCAAAGATCTTACCTGCCCAGAAATAGGCGTTCGCCGCATTCATTTCGACCGTACCGGCCTGAACCGCGTCAAAGCCTTCAAGGGCCGGGATCAGCTCACCCGCGGCAAAATGTTGAATGTTCAGACGACCATTCGACATTTCGGTCACGCGTTTGCAGAAATCTTCCGGGCTGCCCGGACCGGTCACATAAAATGGTGATCCCGGACCATAGGCATTGGTCATTTTCCAGTTAAAGGTTTCCTGTGCACGGACGATGTTCGGGGCGGCAATCACCCCGGCCCCGGTCGCTGCTGCACCGATTGCCGACTTGGTCAGAAAGTCGCGCCGTTTAACGTTTGTCATTGATGTCTCCCTGATAGAGATAGCTATTTCTATGAAACGTAATCTCAACGGAATGCATTCCGCATTGTGTATACATCTTGCAACACACATGCCATTTCATATTTTTCAATGACTTAAATAGATTTCTCCGGATTCACGGAAACTTAAAATGCACAATATTTACTCTATATTCTGCGTTGCACATTTTTATCGCACAAAAAATATGCAAAAAATGGCAGCGAAAAAGACATAGATTCTACAACCCTTGAGAAACTTGGCCTTGATGCAAAAATTGGTGTATACATCCGAATAAGAGGAGATCAACCAAACCTCGCAAGAAGGGTTCCAACGTCAGATGATCGAGCTTCGCCAAACGCTCTCTACCCCGCCTGAACAAAACGAGCCGGTTGGCATCGCCCAGCAGCTATGTCAGGCGCTGGAAGATGACATTGTGAAGGGTAAGCTGCCCCCGGGGCAGCGTTTGGAAGAACCGCTTTTGGCCAAACGGTTTGGCGTGTCACGCACTCCGGTCCGCGAGGCGTTGCAGCTTTTGACCGCAACCGAATTGGCGGAAAAGATCCCCAATCGCGGGGTTTATGTATCGCTTGCAACCCCGGAACGCCTGACCGCAATGTTTGAAAGCATGGCCGAGCTTGAAGGCATGTGCGGCCGATTGGCCGCCAAGCGCATGACAAGTGGCGAGCGCCACAACCTTGAACGCCTTCATCATGAATTGGCCGAAACGGTGCGATTGGGCGATAGCGACAGCTATGAAACCCTTAACCGGTCATTTCACAACACGCTTTATCGCGGCACCCACAATGATGTACTGGTCGATGTAACGCTCTCGGTTCGAAGGCGCGTTGCCCCGTTCCGCCGCGTGCAATTCCAAAGCCTTGCCCGCCTTGCATCATCACATGAGGAACATCAGGGCATTGTTGATGCGATCCTGCGCGGCGATGTGAAGGCCGCCGAAGATTTGCTTTATGGACATATCATGGCGGTCCATGACATCAGCCAGGATTATCTGGCAAGCCTGCGTGATGGTGCCGTCGCCCCGACCAGCATGGCGGTCGGCAAATAAGGGAAAAGCTGCGCTTAGGCGCGCAGCTTCATGATGATCTTATCGACGGAAAATTTCCCCGCCCCGCTAAAGACCAAAAGCCCCAGCAAGAAAACCCACAGCAACCGCTGATCAAGAAGCTCGTTCGGCAGGCCATTGGCAAGTGCACCGGCACTTGCACCGTGGAAAACGATATCAACAATCGTCTGAACCGCAATAAAGCCGATCATGCCAAGTGCGCTTAAGCGCGTGAGCACCCCGGCAATGATCAGGATCGGCAGAACAAATTCAGCCAGCGTTCCGGCCCAAACGATCAGATGCCACGGGAAAAACGGAATGGCGGCCGTGTCATACAGATATTGCTCGGCAATTGGCGGCAGGATTTGCGCAAATGCACCGGCACTGAGGCCAAAGCCATCAATCTTGGTCAGCGCACTATTGATGTAATAGGGCAGCAGCAACACCAGGAACATCAATCGCACAATCAGTCCAAGATGATCGCGCCCGCCAAGCCCGTTCAATTTGTCATCCATGCGGGCATAGGTCCCAAGCACATCATTCAAACGCATGCGCGTTTCCTTTCGTCACGTCATTTGGGGCAACAAAAGCCCCGGCAATTAAAAGATCGGCAAAACTGCGCGTTACATCAAAATCCTCATCGACCGCGCCTGCACGTTCACATGCCGCTTCAAGATCAAGTTTCTCAGCCAGAAGTACCTTGGCAAAGATCGCCTGCGCGGGCGTGAGGGAGCGTATCGCAACCTCCATCATGGGCCGCGTGATCAGCACCGTTTCAGCACGCTGGATGATTTTGGTTCTCTCGCCTGCTGCATCATCAATCGGATTTTGCGCCTGCCAGATCGCAAATATCGGATGATCTGATGCAATCAAATGGCATGCCGGATGAGCCTCAAACCGCATGGATGCCAGTTGATCTTCTTTTCCTGCCAGATGTTGCGCACCAAGTGGCTCCGCATCCGCAGCATTAAGCGAAATTAGGCGCGCCCGTTCCAGCCGGGCGATATCGGCAAGATAAGGAAGCCGCTTGGTAACATCGTGCTTCGCCAGAAAATCCGCAAACCCCGCACCATAAAGCGCAAGCGATCCGGGGCGCACACCTTCGGCGGCAACGAACTGTTGCGCCAACCCGGCAAAGAACCCCTCGCCCACCAGCTTGGTCACGGTGGGGTAAGCCGCCGCCAAGGCATCCGAAAGCCCGCGATGAACATTGTTGCGATAAATCGCAAAGCGTCGCTGCCCGGCATCATCCAGCCCGGATGGACGGGCCGCAGGATCACAATCCGTTACCGCAGCAGAAAAACCCGCATAGAATGCGTCAAGGTCCCTCATGACGCCGCCTCAAGCAGCGGTTTTGCGCCATGATCAAGATATCGATCGGCAAGGGCGGCTTCCGCAGCCAGCACATCCCATCCCGGCACATCATTATCCCATTCAATCAGGGTCGGACGCGGACCAATGCGGGAAATCAATTGATCAAACAATGCCCAAACCGGATCGGCAACCGGACGGGAATGGGTATCAATAAGAACATCATCATCCGGATTGGCATCGCGCTCATGCCCGGCCAGATGGATCTCACCCACCAGGTCACCGGGCACCGCAGCAATGAATGCCCCAGCATCAAAACCCAGATTATGCGCAGAAATGTAAACATTGTTTACATCAATCAACAAACCACAGCCACTACGACGTGCGGCCTCGGTAATAAAATCAAGTTCGGGGATCGAGTTTTGCGGGAGCGGCATATAAGAGGTCGGATTTTCAATCAGGATCCGACGCCCGATATAATCCTGCACGGTTTCAATGGCCTGCACCAAATGATCCAGTGACGTTTTGGTCATCGGTGTTGGCAACAGATCGGCCATATAAAGACCCTCGTGCGAGGACCAAGCAATATGTTCCGACACCATGGCGGGATCGAAGCGGTCAACCAGACGCTTGAGGTCGGCCAAGTGATTTTCACTTAGCGTCTCTCCGCCGCCCAGCGACAGCCCGACCCCGTGCATGGAGACCGGATAATGCGCACACAGCTTTTCAAGCATCGCAAGACGCGGACCACCGGCAACCATGTAGTTTTCCGGATGGATTTCAAACCAGCCAACAGCAGGGTCATTGCCAAAGATATCTTGGGCATGTTCGGCCTTGAAACCGACACCGGCACGGGCAGGAAGCTGCGTCATGGGAACCTCGATCATGCTTGAAGCTTATGCGATCAGCCTTTGGGAACATCGCGCTCAAGCGCGTCAAGGCTTCCCATCACTTCACGGCCATCAGCCGTGGTGAAGCTCATTTCTTCGCAGGAGCCAGCCGGAACCAGTTTCCAGGCATTGCCCTGGTAATCAACAGTCGAGGTACCAGCACAGGTCGTACCCGGACCAGCGGCGCAATCATTCTGCCCGGCGAGCGAGACGCCATAGCATTTTTCTTTGGCACCCTGCGCGGATGCCTGTTCAACAGCGGCGAGCGATACAGCGGCAGTCAAAGCAGCGCCCAATACCAATGCATTCTTCATTGTCGTTTCCCTTCGGTTAATTGAACATCACCTTGCGGCAATGAGATTAGCCTACGGGCCAAGAAGCATCCGGTCACTGCACCATTCACACACGAGAAATCAAAGGAATGTGATGAGATTTTGATCCGCGCTCACGGTTCCGTGAGATGCATCAGAATGCTGTAAAGTTGTGATGGAGATCGCAGCTAACGCCTTGTCAGACGACGCCAAAGGCATCATGTACGATCAAAAAACAACGTTCGAGACATTTCGTCGCAATCCTACTGCGAAAGTGACTTAACTTTTCTCCCCCCGCAGGAGCATTCCGAAATAGATTTTCTCAGCGTCACATATATGAAATCAAGACGTGCAAAGAGCAGGTAACCTGCCGACATATACGAGGGAGACTTTGGGTGCATTTGACAGCCCCTGACACGGACCGTGCGACGCACGTGACTGCCAATTCGTGTTTGGGCAAATGTCCGCACATGCCGCAAAATCGTGGTAATATATGTGCGATGAAATGCCAGATGGGGTCTTTCTTTACCGATCGTGCAGATGGTACTGCACACCGTAACGTCAGCCATGCGGACCCCTGCCGCTTTTACGTTTTCAGGGTTACGTCCAGGAAAAGAAGAAAGACACCGATATATAGAGGTGTCACATGCATGAAGTTTCTAAACGTTCTTTAGTAAAAGTTTGAGCCCTGCGGCACTCATCACCGTTTGCGCAGGTTCCCATATGCAGGCAACATTTGACGCCGAGGTACCCGACCATGCTTTCACCGTCTGCCATTCAAGAGCTTGTTGCTCGTCGCGAGAAATTCAAAAGCCTCGAAGCGCCTTTTTATAACGCGCAAGAGATCCTTGATCTCGATATGGACGTTATTTTCCGCCAGAACTGGATCTTTGTCGCGGTTGAGCCGGAACTTCCGGAACCGGGCGATTGCATCACGGTCGAGGTCGGCAGCGCATCCATTCTGCTGCTGCGCGGCGATGACATGGGCATTCGTGGTTTCCACAATGTCTGCCGTCACCGTGGTGCCAAGCTGATTGACGAGCGCGCCACCACAATCGGCAACATTGTCTGCCGTTATCATGGCTGGACCTATAACGAAGACGGCGATCTGATCCTGGCCGAACATATGGGTGGCGGGTTTGACAAGACCTGTCATGGTCTGAAAACCGTTCATGTCCGTTCGATTGCCGGTCTGATCTTTATCTGCCTTGCCAAGGACGCACCTGCCGATATCGAAGAAATGGCCCGCGTGATGGAGCCGTATATCGCACCGCATGACCTTGCCAACTGTAAGGTTGCCCATACCTCGGAACTGATCGAGGAAGGCAACTGGAAGCTGACCATGGAAAACAATCGCGAGTGCTATCACTGCGAAGGCAACCATCCGCAGCTGACCGTGCCGCTTTCGGAATTCGGTTTTGGTTTCTCGCCAGACGAACTGGATCAGCGTCGTTCACAGGATGTGAAGAACTATCTGGGCCAGATCGAGGCTGATCATGCGCGCTGGGAAGCATGTGGCTTGCCGTCTGCTGAGACCGATCACCTGTCAAACGTGACGGGTTTCCGCACCATGCGCCTGCCGCTGATGCGTGAGGGTAAATCTCATACCCTTGATACCAAGGCAGCCTCGAAAAAGCTTCTGGGTCAGTTCACCGATGCCAAACTTGGCGGCCTGAGCTTCTGGACACATCCGAACTCATGGCACCATTTCATGAGCGATCATATCGTCACCTTCTCGGTCCTGCCGCTGGGTCCGAACCGCACGCTGGTGCGCACCACATGGCTCGTGCACAAGGATGCGCATGAGAACGAGGACTATAACCTCGATAACCTTACCCATGTCTGGAACATGACCAACCAGCAGGATGCAGACCTTGTTCGTCTGGCCCAGATCGGCAGTGAACAGCCTGCATATGAGCCGGGCCCCTATTCCCAGTTCACCGAACCGCATGTTGAAGCGTTCTGTGACTGGTATATTAAACGCCTTGAAGATCACTACGGAATGTCCAAAGCCGGGATTGCTGCAGAATGACCGCGAAGAACACCACCGATGCCGGAACTGACGACATCAAACCGGAAGAAATCCTGACCGAAGTGACACGTGTGCCACTGTGGGATCCGGAAAATGATGATGTGCTTGTTTGCCGTCAGGTTCGCCAGGAAACCCACGATGTGAAAACATTCGTGTTTTCCGGTCGTGAGCCGCGCGCATTCCGGTTCTATCCGGGTCAGTACATGACGTTTGAACTGCCTGTCGAAGGCATGATCACGCGTTGTTATACGATTTCGGCATCGGCGGCCCGTCCGTACCGCGTTGAAATCACGGTCAAACGTGTCCCGGGTGGTCCGGGTTCAAACTGGCTGCATGACAATATGCTCCCGGGCAAGGAAGTGAATGTTTCGGGTCCGGGCGGTGAATTCACCACCGATGCGACCGGAGCGGACAAGGTACTGTTCATTTCAGCAGGCAGCGGCATCACGCCGATGATGTCGATGACGCGTACCGCATGTGATCTGTCCGAACCGACCGATCTTCATTTCGTGCATGCAGCACGTACCCCGGCTGATCTTATCTTCCGCGATGAGCTGGCGCTTCTGGCAACCCAGAACCCCAGCCTGAAGGTGTCGCTAACTGTTGATAGCGCATCTGCAAGCCATGCATGGTCGGGCTATACGGGCCGCTTGAGCCTGCCGATGCTGCAGCTGATGACCCCAGACTTCAAGGACCGCAAGGTATTTTGCTGTGGTCCGGGCCGCTTCATGGAAGGTGTTCGCACCATGCTCCAGGAAGCTGGCTTTGATATGGAAAAGTACTACGAGGAAAGCTTCGATTTCGGGGCTGAAACCGCTGGTACGATTGAAGAACATAGTTCCGTGGCCCCGGAAATCAGCGATCAGACTTTCCGGGTCAGCTTCAGCAAAACGGGACATGTCGTCGAGTGCAGCCCGGGCATGACCATCCTTTCGGCCGCACGCGAAGCAGGCCTGATGCCGATGTCTTCCTGCCAGCGTGGTATTTGCGGCACCTGCAAATCCAAACTGACGTCTGGCGAAGTTGACATGCAACATGGTGGTGGCATCCGCCAGAGGGAAATCGATCAGGGCAAGATCCTGATTTGTTGTTCCACCCCTCTTTCCGACGTGGAGGTCGAGCTTTAGGGCATAAGCCCGGTTCGACCTTAACAGCCACGCAATAGAACTACCCAACGCTCATGTCGCAGACATGCGCGGCAGGATATTTGCGACCAAAATTAATACTCAAACAAGAATTTCAGACGGACGAACACCTGTCGAAACTTGTCGGCGGGCATCCACGAGAGGAGGCTTTATGACTGACTTACGTGACTCCAAAGAAGACTTGTCTACCCCATCATCCGAACCGGCCCCAGAGGGCCTGATCGAAACCGATTACAATATCGGTCAGGACAATATTGAAGGTTCGGTTGGTCCATTCGGGTTTGATATTCATAACCCAGTTTTTGCCGTATCCGCCGTGTCGGTTATTGCATTTGTACTATACACGCTTCTGCTGCCAGATCAGGCCAGCGAGATTTTCTCGTTGCTGTTTTCCAAGGTAACCAAAGGATTTGATTGGTTCTTTATCGGGGCGGCTGACATCTTTGTCATTCTCTGCCTTGTTCTGGTCGTTAGCCCCTATGGCAAGATTCGTCTTGGCGGCAAGGATGCCAAACCCGATTTCACCTATAAAAGCTGGTTTGCCATGCTGTTTGCTGCGGGCATGGGCATTGGCCTTATGTTCTATGGCGTGTCCGAACCGCTGAGCCACTTTGCCTCATCGCTTGGTGGTACATCGGTTGGTGAAGACGGCATTCGTACTGACTGGGCACCGCTTGGTGCGGCGGCCGGTGACGAAGCAGAAGCCATCCGCCTTGGCATGGCAGCATCGATTTTCCACTGGGGACTTCATCCGTGGGCGATCTATGCAATTGTCGCACTCAGCCTTGCACTGTTTAGCTACAACAAGGGTCTGCCGCTGACCATCCGTTCGGCATTCTATCCGATCTTTGGCGAACGTGTCTGGGGCTGGCCTGGCCACATCATCGATATCCTTGCAGTCTTTGCGACCCTGTTTGGTCTTGCGACTTCGCTTGGTCTTGGCGCTGCACAGGCCAATGCCGGTTTCAACAAGCTGTTTGGCGTGCCGATTGGCCCGACCGCACAGGTTGTCCTGATTGTCGGCATTACCGCGATTGCGCTCTTCTCGGTCATTCGCGGGCTGGAAGCAGGTGTTAAGCTTCTGTCAGAAATCAATATGGGGCTTGCATTCTTGCTGCTTCTGTTTGTTCTGGTGGCGGGCCCGACCGTTCATCTGTTTACCGATATCCTTGATTTCCTTGGTGCATATCTTCAGTACCTGCCGGCATTGTCGAACCCGATCGGGCGTGATGATGTCAACTTCATGCAGGGCTGGACATCGTTCTACTGGGCTTGGTGGATCAGCTGGTCACCGTTTGTCGGCATGTTCATCGCACGCGTTTCGCGTGGCCGTACGGTGCGTGAATTCATCATCAGCGTCCTGCTCGTACCATCACTGGTTTGTGTAATCTGGATGTCGATCTTTGGTGGCGCTGCCATCAGCCAGGTCGTACGGGATGGTTACACCGCAGTTACCGAAGCAGCGCTTCCGCTGCAGCTGTTTACCATGCTCGATGCTTTGCCGATTGCAGCAATCACGTCGTTTGTCGGTATTGTTCTTGTGATCGTCTTCTTTGTGACGTCATCAGATTCCGGGTCGCTTGTGATCGATACGATCGCAGCAGGCGGCAAGGTCGATGCCCCGGCACCGCAGCGTGTGTTCTGGTGCATCTTCGAAGGCATCGTCGCGATCGTTCTTCTGCTGTCGGCAGGTGGATTGTCGTCCTTGCAATCGATGGTCATTTCAACCGGATTGCCCTTCACCATTGTTCTTCTGGTGATGTGCGTGGCGATCTGGCGCGGATTGGCAAGCGAACCACGGTGATATCAAATCACCGATAGACCATAAGAAAACGCCGCCGAACGGGAACCCCTTCGGCGGCGTTTTTGTTTCTGCATCAAATTCTTGGGATCAGGTTGCCATGGCGGGTTGTTGATCTGCGGCCTCGGCCAGTTCGGCGATCATTTCACTGCCCATTTCCATATCGGCCGGACGGCGAAGTGCCTGTGGCGTGCAGCCATAGCGGCGCCGGAACATGCGGCTGAGATGTGATGAGTTCACAGAACCCGCAATCAACGGCAATCTGTGCCACCGACTTCTGGCTGTTTTCAATCAGATGCTGCGCCAAATCCAGTCGGATATTAAGGAACGCAACCTGCGGCGACGTATCAAGTGCCAACCGGAAATGACGTTCAATCTGGCGTTTACTGTTACCCATCCTGCGTGCAATTTCCTGAACGGAAATCGGTGTGTCGATATTTTGCTGCATGATCAGAAGTGCACGCTGAACAATCTGATCCTGGGTTTTCAGATCCAACGGGATGCCCGGCTGTGGCTTTTCCGCCTGAAGTGCGTCATCAATGATCATGATATGCAGGCTTTTATTGGCCTGTGCACGCCCGACATGCTTATCGACCAGATACGCCGCCAAGTGCGCCGAACTCACCCCGCCCGAACAGGTCAGACGATCCCGGTCGACGACAAAAATCTGTTCGGTAACGGGATCAAGTCCTTCGAATTGCTCGACAACTTCGGAATGATGGAACCAGCTTACACAGCAGCGATAACCATCAAGAAGACCTGCTTCATGCAGCATGAAAACACCGGTACAGACGCCGACCAGCGGCACGCCAGCGGCGGCCGCTTCGTGCAAGAACGCCTGATAGGCCGGGCTTAGTTTTTCGGCATCATCCATCAAACCGCCAACCACGACGATATAATTAAATCGTCTCGGGTCGCCCAACCGTTCTTTGGGCTGAACAGCGATTCCACTGCTTGAAGAAATCGGATTTATGGAATCGGACAGGACGGTCCATTTACACAGGATCGGGCGACTTCGGTCCCCCTCGTCTGCGGCCAATCGGAGCACATCAACAAAGTTCGCAAACGCGCAGAGCGTAAAGCGTTTGGCCAGGATAAACCCGACATTCAAACGCGGCGCAACTTTGACACTTGGATCAGGCTTCTTGAGCATCGGTCCCTCCGATACAGACAAGGTTATTCTGTTTGTCGTAGCGATAATCTCGGTTTGACGCAATCATTCTATTTTTTGGCGCAAAAAGCAGCCAGATTATCTACCATGATACCGCCACTGAGATTGGACAAGCAAGAGAAACAAAGGGACTCGGCAGCTTCCAAAATCGGTTCGTGAAAATTTGATGGTATATGGCCAGACAGTACATTCGCGCCCCGATCCATGCCTCCCTCCCCTAATTCTCGATGCTCCTTTCCGGGAAGCGGCATCCAAAAAACGAAAATAATTCAGACGTCAGGGAAGCTTGAGAAGGCTTTCATTCCTTAAAATATTTAAGACCAGCCCACAGGTGCTGGTCACCCCGGAGCAGATATTTTTTCTGCGCGTGACTGTGGCGAAGGGAAAGATGATGAAGGTACTGGTACCTGTTAAACGGGTCGTGGATTACAACGTGAAAATCCGCGTAAAGGCAGATGGCACGGGTGTTGACCTTGCCAATGTCAAAATGTCGATGAACCCGTTTGATGAAATTGCGGTTGAAGAAGCCGTTCGCCTGAAAGAAGCCGGTCAGGCTGATGAAGTCGTTGCCGTTTCGATCGGCCCGGCTCAGGCTCAGGAAACGCTGCGTACCGCTCTTGCCATGGGGGCCGACCGCGCCATTCTGGTTACGGTTGATGGCCCGGTCGAACCGCTCGACGTCGCAAAGATCCTTAAGGGTGTCGCGACCGAAGAACAGCCGGGTGTCATCGTTCTGGGCAAACAGGCCATCGATGATGACGCCAACCAAACCGGTCAGATGCTTTCAGCGCTTCTGGGTTGGTCGCAGGCAACCTTTGCTTCCAAACTTGAACTGGGTTCTGACAGTGCGAAAGTCACCCGTGAAGTTGACGGTGGTCTTCAGGCAATCAATGTCAGCCTTCCGGCAGTTGTTACGGCAGACCTTCGTTTGAACGAGCCGCGCTATGCGTCGCTTCCAAACATCATGAAGGCGAAAAAGAAGCCGCTTGATACCAAAACTTCTGAAGATTTCGGCGTCACCGTCACCCCGCGCCTTCGCGTTATTCGCGTTGAAGAACCGGCCAAGCGTCAGGCTGGCGTTAAAGTCGCCAATGTCGCCGAACTGACCGAAAAACTCAGAAACGAAGCTGGCGTCATCTGACCCGCACGGAGATCAAAGAAATGGCTATTCTTCTTTTTGCCGAACATGACAATGTCACCCTCTCCGAGCAGACCGCCAAGGCGCTGAGTGCTGCAATCAAGATTGGTGGTGATATCGATATTCTCGTCGCAGGCAAAGCCATCGGCGACGTTGCCAAGGCTGCTGCATCCCTTACGGGTGTGCGTTCGGTTCTGGTTGCTGAGAGTGATGCGTTGGAAAACCAGCTTGCTGAAAATGCAGCTGATCTGATCGTCTCATTGGCGGGTGATTATGACGCCATCGTTGCTGCGGCAACGGCGAATGGCAAAAACATCCTGCCACGTGTCGCGGCCCTGCTTGATGTCATGCAGGTTTCTGAAATTATCGACGTTGTTGATGCCGATACCTTCAAACGTCCGATCTATGCCGGTAACGCTGTTGAAGTCGTTCAAAGCACGGATGCGATAAAGGTCATCACTGTTCGCACCTCAAGCTTTGCTGCAACCGAAGCCGGTTCAAACGAAGCTGCGATCAAGACCCTTGATGCGTCAGCTGACAGCGGCAAATCCTCGTTCCTGGAAAACATCCTCTCGGATAATGACCGCCCCGAACTTGGTTCGGCCAAGATCATTGTTTCGGGTGGCCGTGCCCTTGGATCGGAAGAAAAATTCAAATCCGTCATCACCCCGCTTGCAGACAAGCTTGGTGCAGCCGTTGGCGCATCACGTGCAGCTGTTGATGCGGGTTACGCACCAAATGACCTTCAGGTCGGTCAAACCGGCAAGGTGGTTGCACCGGACCTATATATTGCCTGTGGCATTTCCGGCGCGATCCAGCATCTGGCGGGTATGAAGGACTAAAGATTATTGTTGCGATCAATACCGATGAAGAGGCGCCGATTTTCCAGGTTGCTGATTATGGTATCGTCGGCGATCTTTTTGATGTTCTGCCGGAACTTGAAAACCAGCTGTAATTTGGCTGCTTGTCCCTTTTGAAATGGAACCAATCCAGTGAGCGACACTTCTTTCATTCTTCGCATTGCCTGTGATGACCAGCCCGGGATCGTAGCAACCGTTACATCCGCACTGGCAACACGTGGCGCGAACATCATTGAATCCAACCAGTTCTTTGATCGTCAAACCAACCAGTTCTTCTTGCGCGTGGCAATTGCCACCCCTGAAGATGTGACCAAGGAATTGGTCATTCTGTCGCTCAACCCGGCAGTTGATCGCTTTAACCTGAAGCTCAAGGTCGACGTTGCAACACGCAAACCAAAGATCATCATCATGGTCTCGAAATTCGACCATGCGATGCTTCACCTGCTCTATCAAATCAAGGTCGGCTGGCTTGATGCCGAGGTTGCCGCGATCGTGTCCAACCACGAAGACGCGCGCCGCATCGCCGATCAGGAAGGTATCCCGTTCCATTACTGGCCGGTGAACAAGGAAAACAAGGTTGAACAGGAAGCCAAGCTGGCCGACCTGATCAAGGAAACCAATTCCGAGCTCGTGATCCTTGCCCGCTACATGCAGGTTCTGACCAACGAACTTTCAAGCCAGTTCTATGGCATGATCATCAACATTCACCACTCGTTCCTGCCGTCGTTCAAGGGCGCAAAGCCCTATCATCAGGCATATGAGCGTGGCGTGAAACTGATCGGTGCAACCGCACACTATGTCACACCTGATCTTGATGAAGGCCCGATCATTGAACAGGAAACCGAACGCGTGAACCACGCCATGTCGGCGGACGACTTTGTCGCCACCGGCCGTGATATCGAGGCCCGCGTTCTGGCACGTGCCGTGAAATATCACCTTGAAGGTCGCGTGATGTTGAACAAACATCGGACTGTCGTCTTCACCATCTGATCTTCAATCACGCATGGGACCGGGCATCCGGTCCCCTCTTGCGTTCATAAATGCCCAAAGCTGACAATCGTCTCGAATAGAAGGAATGAGTTAAATGAGCGCGTTTCCAAGCAAGGCCAAAGTCGTCATCGTCGGGCTCGGGGGTATTGTTGGCTCCTCTGTCGCGCATCACCTGATCGAGAATGGCTGGGACGATATTGTCGGCATCGACAAATCCGGTATCCCGACCGATATCGGTTCGACCGCACACGCATCGGACTTCTGCTATGCCACCAGCCATGACCTGTTGTCCTGCTGGACCACCATGTACTCCATGGACTTCTACGAGAAGATGGGCCACTACGCGCGTATCGGCGGACTTGAAGTCGCCCGCGTCGGTGATGACCAGCGCATGGAAGAACTCAAACGCCGCGTTGATTCCGGCAAGGCATTTGGCACCAACGTCAAAATCATCTCTGCTGCCGAAGCCAAGGAAAAATTCCCGCTTCTGGAAGAAGACCAGATTCAGGGCGCAATGTGGGACCCGGACGCTGGTCTTGTCACCCCGCGCTCCCAGACCGTTGCCGGCAAACTGATCGATCAGGCCGAAGCAACCGGCAAGCTCAAGATTTTTGCCAACACCTCGGCACTTGAACTCATCACCGAAGATGGCCGCATCAAGGGCGTTGTCACCGAACGCGGCACCATTCACGCCGACTATGTGGTTGTCTGTGCCGGTCTTTGGGGCCGCCTGATTGCCGAAATGGCGGGTGAAGACCTGCCTGTCATGCCAGTTGACCATCCGCTGACCTTCTTTGGGCCGTACAACCAGTTCGAAGGAACCGGTGTTGAGATCGGCTATCCGCTGCTCCGTGACCAAGGCAACTCGGCCTATATGCGCGACACGGGTGATCCCAAAAGCACCGAAGGTGGCCAGATCGAATGGGGCTATTATTACGAAGAAAACCCGCGTCTTGTTCATCCGCGCGACATCCTTGAAAAGGATCAGGCACGCCTGTCCCCGTCCCAGCGCGATCTTGAGCTTGAAGACGTGATCGAGCCGCTTGAACGCGCCATGGAACTGACCCCGATCCTGACCGAGCTTGGCTTTAACGAAAGCCACTCGTTCAATGGTCTGCTGCAGTCATCGGCCGATGGCGGCCCATCCATGGGTGAAAGTCAGAACCTGCGCGGCCTTTGGTATGCTGTTGGTATCTGGATCAAAGACGGACCGGGTATGGGCAAACTGATTGCCGACTGGATGACCCATGGACGCACCCATATCGACCATGCCTCTGTCGACTTCTCGCGCTTTAACAAGTTCCAGCTGAACGAACAGTATATCCACGACCGTTGCTACGAGACGGCTAAGAAGATCTATAACCCGCCGGTCCACCCGCGTGAGCCGTTCGCCAATGCGCGTGGCATTCGTCGCTCACCGTTCTATGAGCGCGAAGTCGAACTGGGCGGTTACTTCATGGAGCTTGGCGGTTGGGAACGTGCGCATGGCTATGCTGCCAATGAGCACCTTCTGGAAAAATACGCCGATCGTGTGCCGGTCCGTGAAAACGAATGGGACAACCGTCACTTCTGGCGCGTCTCAAACGCAGAACAGCTTGCCCTTAGTGACGATTGCGGCATCATCAACCTGTCGCACTTCCACATGACCGACATCGAAGGCCCGGATCATGTTGAACTGATGGAATGGCTTTGTGCTGCCAAGGTTGGCGGAGATGCCAATATCGGCAAGGGTATCTATACCCACATGCTTGATGATGAAGGCATGGTTCGCGCCGACTTCACCGTCTTCCGCATGGCGGACCGTTGCCGTCTGGTCAATGGTGCCGATGCTGGCCCACGTGATCTAACCTACATGCGTCGTGTGGCTCAGGATAAAGGTTGGGAAGTCACCATCACCGATGTGACAGAAAACTTCACCACCATTGGTATCTGGGGCCCGAATGCGCGTGAGAACCTTAAGAAGGTTGTCGAGGATCCAGAAGCGCTGAATGTCGAAAACTTCCCGTTTGCGGCAATCCGTCAGATCAAGATTGCGGGCAAGTCGGTTTCGGCCTTCCGCATTTCCTATGTCGGTGAACAGGGTTGGGAACTTCATATGCGTTATGAAGACGGCCTTGCTGTATGGGATGCGCTGCGGGGTATCGGTGTGATGGCTGTGGGTGTTGAAACCTATGCCAACTCACGCCGTCTGGAAAAATCGTTGCGTCTTCAGAACGCCGATCTGCACACAGAATACAACTTGCTTGAAGCAGCCCTTGCCCGTCCGAAAGTCAAGGAAGCCGACTTCCGCGGTAAAGCCAAGCATGTTGAATATCGTGAACGCGAACATCAGCCGGCAATGCTCTGCACGCTGGTCATGACCGACAATGTCGATGCCAAGGGTGTTGCACGTTATCCGGTCGGGAAACTTCCGGTCATGGATCCGGAAACCGGCAAGACCCTGATTGATGAGCTGGGCCGTCGTTCTTACACGACCTCGATTGCTTATGGTCCGACCATCGGCAAGAACATCGCCCTTGCTTACCTCCCATGGGACTATTGCGAGGTCGGCCGCAAGCTGACGATCTCGTACTTCGATGAAATCTATCCGGTCGAAGTCGTTGGTATTGGCTATACCCCACTTTATGACCCGGAAAACCTGAAACCACGCAGCTAACCCGGTTGCCGGCCTGTCGATCGAACACTCTATCTAAGTTTGGACTTCAACTCGCCCAGGGATCAGATCGCAGCATCTGATCCCTCTTTTTTTGCCTGACTTTCGGTTTTCACACCCGCGACATGATGTCTCAGGCCTGAATCAATGAACTTTCACATGATCCAGAAACGACAAAACCCTCGATCACAAAGATCGAGGGTTTTTGATGTCTGTATCATAGGAAATATGAATTGCTGTGTTTAGAAGGCCCGGCGGTGACCTACTCTCCCGTGCCTTAAGACAAAGTACCATCGGCGCAGGCTGGTTTCACTTCTGAGTTCGGGATGGGATCAGGTGGTTCCCGGCCGCTATGGCCACCGGGCCGTCAAAACACAGCGAAGAGATCGGATATTTCTAAGATCGTGAACTAATTTTGGTGCGTATTGTATTGGTCTTGCTGATTTTACCGCTGCGCAAGTCATATGCAGGACAGTAGCAAGAGGGATCAATCAAGCCGATCGATCAATTAGTACTGGTTAGCTTCACACATTGCTGCGCTTCCACACCCAGCCTATCAACCTGGTGGTCTTCCAGGGATCTGATAGGGATACCTAGTCTTGAAGGGGGCTTCCCGCTTAGATGCTTTCAGCGGTTATCCCTTCCGCACTTAGCTACCCGGCGATGCTCCTGGCGGAACAACCGGTACACCAGAGGTGCGTCCATCCCGGTCCTCTCGTACTAGGGACAGCTCTTCTCAAGTATCCTACGCCCACGGCAGATAGGGACCGAACTGTCTCACGACGTTCTAAACCCAGCTCACGTACCACTTTAATTGGCGAACAGCCAAACCCTTGGGACCTGCTCCAGCCCCAGGATGTGATGAGCCGACATCGAGGTGCCAAACACTCCCGTCGATGTGGACTCTTGGGGAGTATCAGCCTGTTATCCCCGGCGTACCTTTTATCCGTTGAGCGATGGCCCTTCCACGCGGGACCACCGGATCACTATGACCGACTTTCGTCTCTGCTCGACTTGTCAGTCTCGCAGTCAGGCAGGCTTTTGCCATTGCACTCTTAAGCTGATGTCCGACCAGCCTGAGCCTACCATCGCGCGCCTCCGTTACTCTTTGGGAGGCGACCGCCCCAGTCAAACTACCC